>NZ_DAIDJE010000216.1 GCF_027451485.1 Bradyrhizobium sp. | reverse complement strand
CCGTTGCAAGGGCACCTTGAATTCGGTGTCCTCGTTGCGCCGTGAGATTTCCAGGAGCTGGTTGCGCGTCAGGACGAGTTCGGACACCATCGTCATCAGGTGCTCGAGCGTATCGACGTTGACGCGGATCGACTGGTTGGCGACGCGGTCGGCTTCGCTCGCGTCCGCGTCAACCACCGTCTTGGCTTTCTTGGCGGCCGACTTTGATGCTTTCTCGGCTCCGCCGGACGGCTCGGCTTTCGCAGGCGGCGGGGCGCTGACTTCGGCTTTCGCCGGCGCAGCCGTCGTCGCGGCCGCGACGACCTCGGTCGCCGTCTCGCGGAAAGCGCGCTCAAGCTCGTCCAGCGATACCTCGCCCGGCCGCAGCTCGCGCTCCAGAACCTGATATGTCAACGTGCCTTCGGCAGAAGGCTTTTCCCGAACCGGTGCAGCAGGCGCAGGAGCGGCAGCCTGCGGAGCCGCTTCCATCGCCGCCATGCCGCGCTCGACCATTTGATGAAGCTGTACGATCAGATCCTGGTCGTTGCCCTCCGGCTCGGCTTCGGTCGCTTCGAGCCCGCCCAGTATTTCCTTGATGCGGTCGATACTGCTCAGGATCAGCGTCACCGCATCGGCGGTGACAGGCATGCCATCGCGGAATTTGCCCATCAGGGTCTCGCCGGCATGAGCCAGCGCTTCCAGCCGCGGCAGGCCGAGAAAGCCGCAGGTGCCCTTGATGGTGTGAACAAGACGAAAGATGTTATCGAGGATTTTGGCGTTGTTCGGCTCTTGCTCGAACTTCACCAACTGATTGTCGACGGTGTCCAGGCTCTCGCTCGTTTCCGTCAAAAATTCTCTTAAAAGATCGTCCATGAAATCCGGCCTTCACCCCTAGGCGTGCGATGACGCACTTTTCGAGTGGGGCCAGCTTCTCTGCAAAGCGTTTAAGTTTGGTTGAGCAAATGGAAAAGAACGGCATCAACAAATGGATAAGCCGACCCCGTAGAATAACGGGGCCGGCTGTATACGCTTTGTTAACGGTCTCTGCCTGGCCGAGGACGTGCCCGGCTGCGCTTCAGGCGGCCTTCACCACCATGGCCTCGCCTTCGGCGGCAAGGCTGACGCTCAATCCGCAGGCCTGCGCCAACAGACGCGTATAATAAGGCTGAACCGAATGAGCGTCGGTCGCCGCGAGCTCCGCCGAGCTCAGAATATCGGCGATATTCTGCGGCAGCCGCGCGTTGAGCCCGCTCGCGCTGACGCGAAAACTCATCGTCTCGCCTTCGCCGAGCGGCTCGACCGTCAGCACGCCGCCTCGCGGAATGGTCTGTTGGGCGATCACCAGCATGTTGAGCAGAAGCTTGACCCGGTTCTTCGGCAGCAGCAGGCGCGGCAGGTTCCAGCTGATCGTGGTCTTGCCGTCCTCGATATGGCCGCGCGCCATCGCCTGCGCATCGCCGAGATCGATCTGGGCGCCGGCCGATCCCGCCGCGCCAAACGCGAGGCGGCAGAACTGCAGGCGGGCGGAGGCAGTCTTCGCGCTCTTGCGGATCAGATCGAGCGCAAATTCCTTGTCCTCGGGCTTGGGATTGTCATCGAGGACCTCGAGCCCGTTGACGATCGCACCCACCGGGCTGATCAGATCGTGACACACCCGCGAGCACAACAGCGCGGCGAGTTCGAGGCTATCGGGGGCGGGACCGGGGGCACCAGACATTGAGTGTTCCTGAAGATCGAGGCTGAAAATCGATGTCAGCGGCGGCCGAGCGAATCATGAAAGGATCAGGCTTGATACACTGCGAAACCGCGTACTGCCAACACGCACCGGACCGCGATCCTCCGCTCTTTCCTTGCAATCGCTGCAAGCCGCGGCTACCCGATGCCTCGATCTGTTACACAGGAGTTTCGGGCTTTTGATGGGCACGCCGACCAACCGGACAGATTCACCGTCCGCGATCGATCCGGCCGCCGCGGCGCGCCTGATGGCGCCATTGACCGAGCTCGTCGCGCGCGCCGGGTCGGCGATCCTTGCCGTCGACCGGACGCGGATGCGCGTCGAAGGCAAGGCCGACGGCTCCCCCGTGACCGAAGCGGACCTGGCGGCCGACCGCATCATTGCCGACGGCCTCGCCCGCCTCGCGCCGGAGATTCCGACGTTGTCCGAAGAGCGGGTTGCCGCCGCGCCGGCAGGCTCGCCACCGGTCTTTTTCCTGATCGACCCGCTCGATGGCACCAAGGAGTTCGTCGCCGGCCGCGACGAGTTCACGGTCAACATCGCTCTGGTCGCGAACGGCACGCCGCTGCTCGGCATCGTCGGTGCGCCGGCGCTGGGCCTGATCTGGCGCGGCCTGGTCGGCCAGGGAACCGACAGGCGCGCCGAGCGGCTGTCGACCAGAGATGGGATCGGCGCCGCAGAGCCGATCCGCACCCGCTCCTTTCCGCGCGCCGGGCAGCCTTGGGTCGCGGCGGTGAGCCGGTCGCACGGCGATGCCGCGACCAACGCCTTTATCGACAACAGACCCGGCGCGGTCAGGCAAATGCTCGGCTCGGCCGTCAAATTTGCCAGGATCGCCGAGGGCGCGGCCGATATCTATCCGCGGCTTGGGCCGACCAGCGAGTGGGACGTCGCCGCCGGACATGCGCTGGTGACGGCTGCCGGCGGCCGGGTGACAGACCCGGCCGGCGGCGAAATTCGCTTTGGCGGGGGACGGCCCGGTTTCATCATCCCGGCCTTTATTGCCTGGGGCGATCCGACGGCGGCGTGCCCTCCTTAACCTCTCCCCGCCTGCAGGGCGAGGTCGATCGCCAGGCACGCCTATTGCGCCAACTGATCCTCGAGCGAGGGCCAGCGCGCCTTCGCCTCCTTGGCGTAGGGAGCGGGATTGGCCGCGAAGGCATCGCGCGTCTCCTCGCGCCCGAACAAATAGAGGCGGTCGCCGGCGATGAGCCAGAACATCGGGCTTCCGGCCACCGTAACGCCGCGCGCCAGATCGACCGGATCGTAGCCGCCGAACTGCGGGCCGTAGACGTCGGGATGTGCGACAAAGGACGCGCGGTTGCCCTCGTTGCGGAACCGCCAGACGGCGCCGCCCTGCGCGGCCTCGAATTCCGGCAAGCCCAATTCGGGCCGGTGGTCGACGAAATAGGCCAAGGGGTCGAACCCCTCGATGGCCAATCCGCTGTAGCGGTTGGTGACCACACGCTCGGTGGTCGCGGCGAAGACCGGGGCGAGACCTGGCGGCGCCACCGGCGGACACAGGACAGCCATAAGCGCGAAGCCGATCAAGGCGATTTGAGGCCGAAAATGCGATCGCGCCGCGATCCCGTTTGCTTCCTGCCGTTCTGGCGTCATAGTTGAACCTGATAAGATCCGAGTCGGGGGGACATACCGGGTTCAGCCTTAATTCATGCTGGTCAGCATTGAGTTAAAGCCATCGCCCGGATTTCACTACCTAGGGGTAATTTCGATGACTTTCGCCGTTCGCCTTGCCGCAGCGACGCTCGCCGCGCTGATGTGCTGGGTCGTGCCGGTTTCCGCGCAGCAGGCGGCCCCGCCGCCGGATTTGCCGCCGCCGCAGCGCCAGCCGGGCCCAAATTATTACGGACCTGAGGAGCTGGTGGGCGCCGGCCAGAAGTTTTTCGGCAACGTTTCGCGGGGGCTTGCCTCGGTGATCGAGCGGGCGGTCAGCCAGTGGGGCCTGCCGAACGGTTACGTGCTGGGTGAGGAAGGATCGGGCGCTTTTGTCGCCGGCCTGCGCTACGGCGAGGGCACGCTCTACACCAAGAATGCCGGCGACCTGAAGGTTTACTGGCAAGGTCCCTCGGTCGGCTTCGACTGGGGCGGCGACGGCGCGCGCACCATGACGCTGGTCTACAATCTGCCGGCGACGGCCGCGATCTATCAGCGCTTCGCCGGGATCGACGGTTCCGCCTACATCATCGGCGGCTTCGGCATGACGGCACTGACCGCCAACGGCATCGTGCTGGTGCCGATCCGCTCCGGCATCGGCCTAAGGCTCGGCGCCAATATCGGTTATCTCAAATACACGCCGCGCGCGACCTGGAATCCGTTCTGAGCCCACGGCCCAATCCAATGGCGGCGGTTTCGGAATCGGAACACTTCGCGCCGGCCAATTCGAATTGATCACGCCAGGGTGGCGTTCGGAAGTCCGCAACGTTGCGCCGCAGGTTCGTCATGCGCACTTCCGAACCAAGGCCACACCGGGGATAACGGGTCCGCTAATATCGTCGTCGATTCCCAGGTTCGAAGCGCGGCTGCGAAAAATGCTACGAATTTTGGAATCGGGACAATAGCCGCTGGCTTTCCGCCTGCGCATCGTGGCATTAGTTGAAGTGCTTGGTTGAGTGGAGGTCCCATGGTCGAGTCGGCCATGTATCTGGCGATCGGCTTTCTCGTCGCGATGCTGCTCGGTCTGACGATCCTGCCGCTGGTGCATAACCGCGCGGTGCGCTTGACCACGCGGCGGCTCGAAGCGGCGACCCCGCTGTCGATGGCGGAGATCCAGGCCGACAAGGATCAGTTGCGCGCGGAATTTGCCATGTCGGCGCGCCGGCTGGAGATGAGCGTCGACCAGCTCAAGCACAAGACCACGAGCCAGCTCGCCGAACTCGGCAAGAAGACCGATGCGATCAACCGCATGAAGCTCGAGCTCGGCGAGAAGAACGCGACGATCTTCGCGCTGGAAGCGCGCGAGAAGGCGGTGAAGGAACAGCTTCGCGCCACCGAAGAGGAATTTGCGGCCAGGACCGAGGCGCTGCGGCTGGCCGAGAAGGCGCTGACCGACAAGCAGGCCGAACTTTCGCGGATCAACGGCGAATTGAACGACCGCACCGTGACGGCTGAGAGCCGCAAGGTCGAACTCGTCGCCGTGCATACCCAGATCGACGCGCTCAAGGCACGCGTCGGCGAGGCCGAGAAGGAATTCGCGACGACGCAGACGCGGCTCGAACAGGAGCGCAATGCGTCGGAGGCCGTCGGCCGCGAGCTTGCCGAGGCGCGCGGCCGCGTCGAGAATCTGAGCCAGCGTGTCACCGATCTCGATCGCCAGCTGATCGTCCAGGTCAAGGAGGCAGAATTGCTCGGCACCAGAGTCAACGATCTGGAGGCCCGGCTCGCCCAGCAAGGCAAACTGCTCGCCGAGCGCGACTACGAGGTCAACCAGCTTCGCCAGGCCAAGGAAACCGCCGACCGCACGATCAACGAATTGCGCGACGAGATCGCACTGACCAATTCGGGCTCCTGGCCGGCGCTCGAGAAGCTGAAGGCGGAGAAGGCAGCCGCCGAGGAACAGCTTCGCGTCGCGCGCGACGAGCGCTCCAGGCTGCAGCGCGACATCAACGCCATCCAGCAGCAGGCGGAAAGCTCCTGGCAGACCGAGCGGATGGAGAATGCGCTGTTGCGCGAGCGCATCAACGACATCGCCGCCGAGGTGGCAAAACTCGCGATGCAGCTCGAGGGACCGAACTCGCCGATCGAGGCGCTGCTCGCCGCCGAGCCGGCCAAGCCGGCGAATGGCGCCGCGAACGGTGCAGCCGGCCACGGCACCGCGGGCGAAGGCGGCGGCACGCTCGCCGAGCGCATCCGCGCGCTGCAGGCCCACGCGTCCCGCGCCCGCCAGGGCGCGTGAGTTTCTGATCACACTCTTAGCGCGATCTATTCTCTTCCGTCATTCCGGGGCGACGCGTGAGCGTCGAACCCGGAATCCATTTCACCCGGCATTTCTGCGGCACAATAGATTCCGGGTTCGCATCTTCGATGCGCCCGGGAATGACGGCGTCTGAATCCAGGCACGCTTGAAAGCCCCGCGGCGCATCTGCGTCCGGGCTGTGATCCAGCACGTCCCTCAGGAATCAGAGGGCACAGGGAATGCCGGGCGCGCCAGCGCCCCCATAGACTTGCGTGAAAAGAAAACACGCAAGGGTTTGCTACAGGTTCGCCGGATACGTCCCGGCATTCCCTGCGCGGATGGTTTTAACGGTTTCCTTCGGGCTCTCCCCGGAGATCGGGCTTTCTTGTCTCCGTCCCCGGTGCGATGCGGAGCATCCTCACCAAGTTGATGCCAGCGTCGAGGCAACAGGACCACACGACTTCGCCGTCCGCGCCGGGCGCATTCGTCTGTTGCGCACAACGCGTCCACCGCATCTTCCGCCTACGTTTAGTGACGATCGCGAAACGCCCCTCCTGATCGGGCGGAAGACGCGCGGAAAGGTGCCCGTGATTTGCCCGACGTCACAAGCGAAATGCCTGCGACACTTCAACGCGACGGGCAAATCAGGGCCGGCGGGAAAAAACGTGTCAAGTGGCAGGCAATTGCCTGGATTGTCATTCCGGGGCGGGGCCGCAAGGCGTCGAGCTATGGGGCGCAAGGGCGCCCCTGAGAAGCCATCGCGCGCGAAAGAAAACAGGGGGAAGCAATGGATCTCCGGGTTCGCTCGTTGCACGCGCGCCCGGGAATGAAAAGCAATCCCCGCTTGACACCCCGCCTCCCCGCTTCGTAAATCGCCCCTCTGGCCTACATACGCGGCGGCGGCCGGGCGCATAGCTCAGCGGGAGAGCGTTCCCTTCACACGGGAGAGGTCCAAGGTTCGATCCCTTGTGCGCCCACCATAAATTCAACAATACCAATCAGTTGTGAGAACGTCTCCCGCTATCTGTGGTCCGGAAAGTCGGGGCACAACGGGGGGCACAGTCAAGTGGACGGTGACACTTGGCATGACAGCCAACGGTGAAGCTGCATATGCTGAAGGGCGTGTACTCGCCCGACAACTGTACGCGCGCCGCTCGACCGGTCTCGTCATTTCCTACCAGCAACTCGATCCAAATCACGTCGAGGGCAACTGTCACTGGAACGCCGGTCTCTGCGCGAGAGACAATCCCAGCTGGAAGGTTGTCCACGGCTGGCTTGTGTTCGATTACACGACGACCCCGTATTTTCCGCTTCCCTTTGTCCAGTTCAATCCTCATTCCGTAGTCGAGCGTAGCAACGGCGCTCGCATCGATCCCACACCGGGCTTCGAAGCGATATCCGTTTCTTGAGCATGACGGAACGCCGGATGATTTCGTGAGGATCGTGCAGGGCAGTGCGTTAGTTCGAATTGATTACGATGTTGCCAACGATACAATCGGCGTCGCATCGGCATGACCCACCAACAAAAGATCGCCTTCGGCGAAATGCGCGCTTCCGACCCGCGCGGCCTGCTGGTGTACTGCTCGGGCTACCGTTGCAGCCATCTGGTCAAGCTTGGGTCGGCTGGTGTCGGCCGCTGGTCCGACAGCGTCAGGCTGTCCGATTTGGAGCCGCGATTTGTCTGCAAGACGTGCGGCAGGCTTGGCTCGGATATTCGCCCGGACTTTCCGCCAGCGAGGATGGGCACGGTCGGGCAAACCCAAAGGCGGCCTCAGGTTCCGAAATAGGAACCATCAACATAGCTTCGGGTTAGCGGACGGGCCTAACCCCCCT
>NZ_DAIDJE010000215.1 GCF_027451485.1 Bradyrhizobium sp. | reverse complement strand
CTCGGAAAGGTCAGTGGATGAAAACGGCTCGACCGGAATGAAATCCACGGTGCCGGCCATGGTCGTCTTCAATCCTTCGGTTGGGAAGCGGGTAATGGTGCGAATGCCGGATTCGCCCGCCGTCAGCTTCTTCCAGTTGTCGGATTTGCCGGCGCCAAGCGAGGTGACGACGCCCATGCCGGTTACGACGACAATCGGCCTGCCGAATTTATCGCGCGTCGCTGTCATGATTTTCCCCAAAGCTCACTTGACTGCTTCGACCAGCGCCATGCCTTCGCCGCGCCAATGTCCCGTCCCGATCACAACAATCTGGGACGGGCTTTGCGACATTTCAACCTCGATCGCGGACTGGCCGTCCGGCGGAAACAACCTGCCGCGCGAGAGCGACATGGCCGCCAGCGCCAATCCGAGCGGGAATTGCGCTTCCATGGTGTGGCCGAACATCGTTCCGGTTGCGCGCACCGGGAGCTCTGCATGAGCCTTGAGGAACGCGATCTCTTCCGATGTTGCGGGCTCCGCACCGGTCGCGCCGGTGATGATGGCAGCCTTGTCGCCGATCTTGCCAAGCTGCGTCCACAGCTTCTCGAGCGTGGATTTTACATCGCCGGCCTGCTTGCGGCGCGCCATGTCGGCGACGACGTTGACGAGGCGGGCAAACGGCCTGGCGCCGCGTGCTTCGGCGTGGGCCCGCGATTCAATCACCAGGAATGCACCTCCGGAGCCCAGCGCGAAGCCGCCGTGTTCGCTGCGTCCCCATACTGGTGCGAACTTTTCCTTGAGATTGAAGCCGCCGAATTCGTAAAGAACGAGCAGATCCTTGCGTTCGCCGTTTTGTGAGCCGCCGATCAGCGCGATGTCGCTCTGGCCGGCTGCGATGCGGGCGAGCGCGATCCGCGTCGCGTCCACGCCGGCCGCTTCCTCGCCCATGAAGGTGCGAGATGAGCCGGTGACGCCGTGCACGATGGCGATATTGCCGGCCAGTAGATTGGAGAGCTGGGCCAGAAACAGGGTCGGCCGCAGATCGCTCATCAGCCGCTCGTTGAGAAAGCCGGGCGCCGAATTGCCCTTTGCTTCCAGGCTCAGGATATTCGAATCGACCGCAAGGTCGCGTTCGCCGCCGCCGGCCGCGACCACCATGTCCATGCGCGAGAGAATTTCGGCATTGCCCTTCACGCCTGCCGATTCGAGCGCGAGCCCCGCGGCATAGGTGCCGATCCGCTGCCAGGCTTCCATCTGGCGCTGGTCGCCCTTCTTCGGAATCTGGGCGTCGAAGCTGAGAGGGGCGAGCGGATGCACGATGCAGGGGGCAAAGCCTTTTTCGTCGACATTGACGCGATGCTGATTGAGGGCGTCCCAATGCGCCTCGAGGCCCTCGCCAAGTGAGGTCGCAAGGCCGATGCCGGTGATCCAGACTTCTGTTGCAGATTTCGTCTCAGTCATGGGCTATCGCCTGCTGCGGGAATCCGATGCGCTCGGCGACCGAATTCATGAAACCGCGCATGTCCGAATTGGGGAAGGGGATCAGTGTAAAGGTCAGGGTCGCGTTCGCACGCAGCTTGCCGCCGACACGGATCTTCGCCTCGGTCAATGCATAACCCGAGCCTTCGTGAACGAGGCCGGCTTCAATGGTGATGAGTTCACCCGGGAACACCGAACCGCGCACCTTGGCGTCTTTCACGGCGGCGAGAATCGGCATGCGCTCGAGTTTGAGCAGGCCGAGCAGCAGCCAGCCGGAGGCCTGCGCCATCGATTCGATCAAGAGCACGCCCGGCATCAGCGGATAGCCGGGAAAGTGTCCCTCGAAGATTGTGCTCTGTTTTGGAACCTGCGCTTCGACGACAATTCGCTTCTCGTCGAGATTGAGGTCGACGATGCGATCGATGAGATGAAAATATTCCAGCTGCATCGGCGCGCGACTAGGCGCTGGCGCTCTTGGCAGCGACCAGTTCGTCGATCCGAGCGCTCAAGTTTTTCAGGACGAAGTATTGTTCAGTGGTCGCCTTGCCGTCGTTGACTTCCTGGGTCCACTTCTCCAGCGGCAGCTTGATTCCGAACGCCTTGTCGATGGCAAAGGCGATGTCGAGGAAATCGAGGCTGTCGATTCCCAGATCGTCGATCGCGTGGCTCTCCGGCGTGATCGTGTCACGCGGTATGTCGCAGGTTTCAGCGATAATCGTTGCCACCTGATCGAATGTAGAGGACATCACTAAGCCTTTGATAGATTGAAGATAAAT
>NZ_DAIDJE010000214.1 GCF_027451485.1 Bradyrhizobium sp. | reverse complement strand
TTCTCGCACTCTCGCTGATTTCAGGCGCGGCAGAATTCGCACGGGGCCGGGACTTGGTCCCGACGGCGGGCAGTCTGATTTCTGGTAATTCAGCACCTGTTACCCAAGGATTGTCGTTGCTTTCCAGCGTGTCGCAGGGAGGCATGAGTTCGGTGAATCGAGCCGCGAAGGCGGACCGCTCGGCAGTCCCGGCCGCGGCGGCGTCGACGCGAACCGTTTCGCTGAGACTCGACGGCTTCGCGGACACGACCTTTCTCGTCCGTATTCCCGTGGTCACGGCCAATCCCCCGCCGGTGCCTGTGCCGGCCAAGCCCGCCACGGCCCATAAATCCAAGCTTGCCTGCGAGCCCGTCGTGAGCATCCTCACGGAAGTCGCCAAGCGCCTTGAGCCCGGCCGCTGCGTTGCCTGACGAAAGAATGATACGATTACTCGGCCGGCGCCTGGTGCGAGGATGACCGGCTGGCAAGCAACCCCAAAGCCAGCCCGCCGACCGCCAGGAGCGGGACCAGCCGTTTCATTCCGATGGCGCGGGCGGCCTGTATGCCGGCGGTGAGAACCATCGGGTCGGCCAGCGCCGACTGCAATCCCGATTTCGTCATCTCTTCGGCATGGCGCCGGTTCTTACTCTTTCGTACCGCGTAAATCACGATTCCGATGATGGCGACCACGAAGAAGATGGCAGCGCCGGTGAGGCAGGCTTCGATTAGCCCATAGGTTTGCAGTACGTAGATGAAAGCGGCTGCGCAGAGAAATGAAATCGTTATGAATACGGCAAGGGCAATTGCCGCGGCAAGTGAGGTCATTCTGATGGCCACGCCTGTAGATTCCTTCAAGTCGTCGATCATGCGCAGCAGCATCGAGTGACCCTACCGATTACACTTTTCTTGCCGCTCTTCTTCGGTCCTGTCAGCGGCGCCACGTCGCGCCAATCAGAAAGCCAAGCCCGAGGGCCAGCCCGATGGTCACCAGCGGGCGCTCTGCAACGACGTCCTCTAGCGTTTCCTCGGCCGACATTGCGGCGTCCAGGATCGCACTGCCGCGGTCAGAAAGATCGCCCACCACCTGATCGACATTGGCGCGGGCCTGCTTATAGCCGCTCCGCGCCTGTTTGCGCGCCGAGCCTGCGATGGTGTTGAGCGCATCCGTGATTTGTTCAGCAAGGTCGCTGATATCGTCCTTTACCCTGGCCACGTCTTTCTCGAGGCGGTCGTAGCTCGCTTTATCCATCATGTCCTGCATTCCCATTCTCCGTCGACCCATTCCGTCGATGCTCGGCATCATGTTCCGCTATCCGCAGATAGAAACGCCGCTCGCTTGCCGAAGTTCCCAAAACGAAACTTCGCGTGCGTTCCTGATAGCTTATGGCAATTGCGGCGAGTCCGGTGCCGACAAATGATCGCGCAGTATCAGCGACACGATCAAAAGCGGCGACGATAGAAAGGCGCCCATCGGTCCCCACAACCAGGTCCAGAACGCCAGCGAGATGAAGACGGCGAGCGCGTTCAGCTCCAACCGGCGGCCGATAATCGTCGGCGTGACGAAATGGCCTTCGAGAAACGTGACTGCGACAAAAGCGAGCGGCGCAATCAGGCCCGCGCCGATCGTCGGCATGGCCAGCAGACCAACCAGCGCCAGGACCATAAACATCGCGACCGGCCCGATGATTGGAAGATAATTCAGTGTCGCTGCGAGGGCGCCGAGTCCGGCCGGGTTCGGCATGCCCGTTGCCCAGCAAATCAATCCGACCATCGCGCCTACGCCCATATTAATCAGCGTCACCGTCAGAAGATAAGCCCCGAGATGCTCTTCAATGGCGTTGAGAACGCGAAGCGCGCGCAGCCGCGACTCGTGGCTGGTGAAGGTCATGATCAGAGCCCGCCGCAGGTCGCGCCAGCTTGCAATGAAGAGAATGAGAGTTGCGATGAACAGCAGGAACTCGGTGAAGGTCGGCGGCAGGAATTCCAGTGCCGATTGCATCCATTCAAGTTTCGGCATCGGGAGAGTCGGCGCGGGGAAGGTATTGGAAACGCCGAGCATGTTCTGAAACTCGTGCCAGAGCGCGAGCGGGCGATCTAAGACGTGCAGCTTGTCCCTGAGCAGGTTGGCGACTTCGGGCAGCCGGCCGGTCCATTGCATGACCGGGGAGGAAATCAGCCCGATAATGAATGAGACGCCGGCCCCGACCGCACCCACAATCAGAACGGCTGACAAGGCTCGAGGCATTCGACGGTTTTCCAGGAAGCTCGCCGCCGGCGACAACATGGTGCCGACCACGAACGCTGCCACCACAGGCAGGAAAAACGCTTTGGCAATATAAAGGACCGCTACGACACTGATTACCAGCAATGACACCAGGACGAGCGCAATGACGTCGGTGCGTCGGGCGATCGACGACGGCTCGGCATCACTATCCGGCACTGATAGGAGCGTGGTGTCAGTGGCCGGCGCACGTTCGTCAGACAGCACACGCAACGACAGCTCCGAATTCCGCCCGCGGCGATGAGTCGAAACAAAGCCTGCGCAAGCCGAAAGTTCCATCGCGCAGATGTGAGTCTTCTCGTTGTTGACAGCGGCGACCCGGTCACGGGTTCGGAACCAGATTTGATGCTTCGGCGTTTCTTGCAGCGAAAGAAGAACTCGCGCGATGCGCGCCAAAAGCGGGGCAGATCATGACACGGATTTCCGAGTTCCCTTGGCCGCTGCGCAAGCTGCGGCTTCGTATCTCCCGTTGGCTTCTGCTGACGGGCGCGCTCGCATTGGCGCCATCGCTTCTCGCCACCGGGGCTGATGCCCAGGCGCTGAGCTATGCTCCGACGCCGTTATCTGCCTTTCCCTCCGACGACGGCATGACCGCTCCGGGCGGCTCTGCGGAAGCAAGCCCATCGCTGCTTCCGGCGCGGCTGCGGCGAACGGCCGTCGCTCTCGACACCAAGGAGGCGCCGGGCACGATCATCATCGATACAGGCAACACCGTGCTTTATTACGTACTCGGGAACGGTCGCGCGATCCGCTATGGGGTTGGCGTCGGCCGCGCGGGATTCACTTGGTCTGGCGTGCAGAGGATATCCAGCAAGCGGGAATGGCCGGACTGGCATCCGCCGGCGCAGATGATCGCGCGCCAACCCTATCTGCCGCGCTTTATGGCCGGCGGCCCCGGCAATCCGCTCGGCGCCCGCGCCATGTATCTCGGCGCCAGTGAATACCGCATCCACGGCACCAACGATCCCACAACAATCGGGAAGTTCGTGTCCAGCGGCTGCATTCGTCTGACCAATGAAGATGTCATCGACCTCTTCAATCGCGTCAGCCTCGGCACCAGGGTGGTGGTGATGCCGAAAAACGCCGTCCATCTCGTATCCAGGCCGATCACCGGACGCGATGTGGCAGCTTTGACGGCACAGCCTCACGCTGAGGTGACGACGCTATCCTCGGGGCGCCAGGCGCTGAACTTTTCAACATCCGCCGAGTACTGAAGGGCAGCATGGGCGTAAGCAAAGGCAAGCTGGCATTGGGCAGTGCGACCGCCTGCATCGCCATGATGGTCGCGCAAGCCGCGCTGGCGGAGGATTTCCTGTCGGCCTTGTTCGGCGCGTTCGGTGTTCACCGGCGGCCCCCGGTGATGACGGCCATGGCCTACGCTGGCGGCTCGCAGGCCTATTGCGTGCGGACATGCGACGGGCGTTATTTTCCGATCTCAAGCACGGTCCATCAAAGCCGCGCGGCCTCATGCAACAGCTTTTGCCCGGCAAGCGAGACCAAGGTGGTGTATGGCCGCGATATCGACAATGCGCTGACCGAAGACGGCAAGCCCTATGCCGAATTGCCTAACGCATTTCGTTATCGCGAAGAGCTCGTCGCTGGCTGCACCTGCAATGGCAAGGATACGGTCGGCCTCGCCAAGGTGAAAATCGAGGACGATCCGACCCTGCGGAAGGGGGATATCGTTGCCGCATCCGACGGGCTGATGGTGGCCGGGCGTAGTGCCGCTCGCCGCGGCGATACGCTCAGCTTCTCGCCTGCGCCGCAGTCGATCAGATCGCATTATCAGCGACTGCCCGTCGTCGCGAAGCAGTAGCGGACGACCCCGGGCCGCAAGACAGGTCGGGAAGACCTTTCAAGCCGCGCGGATTTTCGCCAGGAATTCGGTGACCTGGTTGCCGAGCTGGAGGCTCTGCGTCTCCAGCATTTCAGAGGCGTGCTTGACTTTCTGAGCTGCCGTTGACGCCGCGTCGGCGTCGTTTTTGACGCCGCCGATGTTCTCGGCGACGTTCCGGGTGCCCTGCGCGGCGTGTCGGGTGTTGCGGGAGATCTCTTGTGTGGCCGCCCCCTGCTCCTCGACCGCGGCCGCAATCGCGGTTGCAACCTCGTTGACCTCGCCGATGATGCCGCCGATGCCCTTGATGGCTTCGATGGCTTCACCGGCGACCTTCTGAATGTCGGCAATCTGCTCCGAGATTTCATCGGTTGCCTTGGCGGTCTGGCTCGCCAGCGATTTGACCTCGGACGCCACAACGGCAAAGCCGCGCCCCGCCTCGCCGGCCCGCGCGGCCTCGATGGTCGCATTCAGCGCCAGCAGGTTGGTCTGCGCGGCAATGGAATTGATCAGGCCGACCACCTCGCCAATTCCCGCCGCAGTCTTGGCCAGCCCCTGCACCGTATGGTCGGTTTCCCGCGCCCGCACAACGGCGCGGCTGGCGATGCCGGCGGCATGGGAAGCCTGGCGGCTGATGTCGTCGATCGAGGCGCTCAGCTCCTGCGAGGCCGAAGCGACGCTTTCCACGCTGACCGACGCCTCGCCGGAGGCCTTTTCGGCGACTTTCACCCGCGAATTGGTCTGGCTTGAGACTTCCGACAAATCGGCGGAAGTCCCCCGCATCCCGTTGGAAGCCGCGTTCAACTGGTCGAGTGTCCGCCGGACCTGACTCTCGAACTCGGCGACGTAGGCTTCGATGGCTTTCTGGCGCGAGGCCGCACCGACGTTGCGCTCGCGTTCCTGTTCCTCAATGCGGCGCTTGTCCACGGCCTGCTGCTTAAAGATTTCCAGCGCATTCGCCAGCGCGCCGATCTCGTCGCCTCGCTGCGCGTAGCCGGTCTCGACCGTCAGATTGCCGGACGCGACTTTCAGCATGGCATCGCGCATGGCGTGCAAGGGCCCGATGACGCGCCGCGTCACGGCCATCATGGCCACAAAAGTCAGCGCGAGAGCCGAAGAGAGCAGCGCCAATTGCAGGATTAGCGAACGCCAGGCTGCGCTATGCTGAGCCGCCGCGTACGTCTTTGCCGCATCGAGCGCCCGTTCGGCGACCACAACTGCGCTCGTCATGTGCTTCACCGAGAATGGGCTCCATTCGTTCCCCTTCATTTTAGGCGTCTCGCCCCTGGCGAGCGCGTTCACCAGGCCGTCCCGCGCGCCGGTAAATTCCTTGTCGAAGTAGGCTGTCTGTGCCTCGTTCATTGCTGCGCTGAGATCGGCGGGCAATCCGCTGCCCGAAGCAACGATCTTTAGCGCTGCCCACGCGGTTTCGATGCCGCCGGCGAGCTTCGTGAATTTTTGACGGAAGTCCGGAGCTATCTTGCCGAAGGTCAGTCCGTTCGAGATCATCAGCGATGCCTCGCCAGCGGTATTGCGCATCAGCCAGGCAAGCTGCTTGATTGTCAGCATCTGATGAACGAGCGGATCGTCGTGATCGACCGCTTCTGCAATCTTGTTCGAAACCTTGTCCAGTACTCCGAGCAGCGCATTGGTATTGTCGTTGAATTCCTTGGCGAGTGCGGGCCGCCGCTGCGATTTCGGCTTATTGAGAGCGTCCCAGGATTCCGCGTCGAGGGCGGCAAATGCCTCGATTAGCCGGTTCAGTTCCGGCATCAGCGTCCGGCGGTCCGGAAATTCGAAACCTTCGAGCCTCATGGCTGCCGCGCGCATTGCCGGAAGCTGGGCTTCTCGGGTGGCGCTTAGATAGACCTGCATGTCGGCCGAAAGCGGCGCGTCCTCGCTCAGGTTGCGAAGCGTAGTCGACCGGCCGCTGCGCAGGTTATGCATCGCCTTGAAGAGGTTGGACGAGGCATCGGTAACGACCAGGATCCGGCTCGTCGTAGCGAGCCGTCCCCACGAGCTCCAGGCGCTGACCCCCAGCAGGGCCGTGGTGCAGATGGCCGTCAGGGCGATCACCGACTTGATTAGCGACGACACGGTAAAACGATCGAGCATCGGTTCCCCCAAATCTAGCCCGCCCAGATAGCCAAAAAAGGTAAATTTTTAGACAGCGCTGCTGACGCTTCCAATGCGAAACAATTGATCTTGTTGGTACATTCAGAGCTGTTCCGGGAGCGGAACCGGCCAAACACTCAGGCGTTAGACCCGGTATCAATTCGCTTCACAGATATTTTGGGGGAACTGACATGTCGTTGCTGATCAGTGCGCTTGTGACCTTTGTGGTCGTTATCCTGATCCTGTATCTCGTCAATCTCTTGCCGCTCGATGGCCGCGCCAAGCAGATCGTGCGCGTCATCGTCGTGATTTTGGGCATCCTCTCGCTGCTCAAATATATCGCCGTGTTTTAGCGCCTTCGCATTGCTGGCTATGCTGCAAAAAAAGCCCCGGTAAGTGCCGGGGCTTTTTCGCGTTCCTCTGCGCGTCGAATTCGGATCCGGGGTTTACTTTAGAGTACTGAACCAGTCGTCGACGTCCTTATGGATCTGTTCTTTGGCGAATCCGTAGCGCTGCTGCAACTTGCCCTCGAGTTGTTCGCGGCGGCCTTCGATGACGTTGAGATCGTCATCGGTGAGTTTACCCCACTTCTCTTTCGCCTTCCCTCTGATCTGCTTCCAGTTGCCCTGGACCTGGTTCCAATCCATCATCATCTCCCTGTGGCAAGAAGATGCTTCAACGATTGCGGTCGCCAGTTGTTCCGGAGCGAGCCGCGGCGAGAGCGGCTGTTTCGTCGGCGTGCGAATGAAGCAATTGTACCCAGATCGTATTCGGAGCGAAGTTAGCGATAGGGCACGCCTACTTCGGCAGAGACTTCAGCAGGTCACCGATATTGTTCGCATCCGCGCGGGTCGCAGGATTGAAGATCACCATGTTGAGGTCCGGCCGGCCGTCGACGGCGAAAGCCGAAAACTCCATTGAGAGCGGTCCGGCGACGGGATGCTGCAAAACTTTCAGGCCATCGCCATGGCCTTGCACATCGTTGTCACGCCACATCGCCGCGAATTCAGGGCTTGTCGCGCAGAGTTCATCGACCAGAGACTGCACATTGCGCGCGGCGCCGACGCGGGTCACATCCGCGCGGAATGACGCCACGACATAGCGCGCAACACTTTGCCAGTTAGGCTGAGCCGCGCGTACGCGGCTGTCGCGGAACATCATGCGCAGAACATTGCGCTGCCCCTCCGGCAACGTGCTGTAGTCGGTCAGGACAGCGGCGGCGGCCCTGTTCCACGCGATCACATCCCATGTCGCAGTGCGAACAAAGGCGGGACTGAATTCCAGCGTGTCGAGCACGCGTTGCAGACGGGGTGAGATACTTTCGGGCGCGTTGTAGCGGGCTTCTGGCGGCCGACCGAGACCGAGCAGAAACAGATGTTCGCGCTCTACGTCGGTCAGCATCATGGCGCGGGCGATCCGATCCAGCACATCGGCGGAGGGCGCTCCGCCGCGCCCCTGCTCCAGCCACGTGTACCAGGTGGCGCTCACATTCGCGCGATGCGCCACTTCTTCGCGCCGGAGTCCCGGTGTTCGCCGCCGCTTCAGCGAAAAGCCGAACGCGGCAGGATCAAGCTTGGCGCGACGATCCTTCAGATAAGTCCCAAGCGAGGTCGCGTTCGTCATCCTGTTAGCGATTATACCGGTATGATCTCACTACTTTACCTGAATGAACAACCTAACAATATCCGGGTGTTCTGAACAGGGAATGTTTCTCATGCGCTTATTCGTCACCGGCGCCGCAGGGTTTATCGGCACTGAGACCACAAAAGAACTCATCGCAAACGGGCATCAGGTCGTGGGCCTCGCGCGCTCCGAAGAGAACGTGAGGACGCTGGAGAACCTGGGAGCCCAGGTCCATCGCGGCTCGCTGCAGGACGTCGAAAGCCTGAAGCGCGGTGCAAAGGACTCAGATGGCGTGATCCATCTGGCCTTCATTCATGATTTCACGAAATTCGCGGAGAATGGCGCCATCGACAAGACGGCAATCGATGCAATGGGCGATGTGCTGGTGGGGACGAACAAGCCTTTCATCGTCACCTCTGGAACGGGCCTTATCGCACCAGGTGTGGTGGTCACCGAAGATATGCGGCGCGAGTCCAGCACGCATGTTCCGCGCGTCTCTGAGCAGGCCGGTTTGGCCTATGCGTCGCGTGGCGTGCGTGCGATGGCGATACGCCTGCCGCAAGTGCATGGCGCCGCCGGAAAGGCCGGGTTGATCAGTTACCTGGTCGAACTCGCGCGCCAAAAGGGCGCCGCCGCCTATGTCGGGGACGGCGCCGAACGATGGGCTGCGGCCCACAGGCTGGATGTCGCCCGCTTGTACCGACTTGCCTTGGAAAGGGGCACGGTAAACGGCATCTACCACGCCGTTGGCGAGGAAGGCGTACCCATGCGTCAGATCGTCGAATTGATCGGCCGCGCGCTGAATGTGCCGGTTGTTTCGATCAGGAAAGAGCAGGCCCGCGATTATTACGGACCACTGGCGATGTTCGCCGGCTTGGACATGCCGGCTTCCAGCACTTTGACCCAGCAGCGGTTGGGCTGGACGCCCACCGGCACTGGCTTGATCGCCGACATCAGCCAGCCGGGCTACTTCAAGGTTTGAGTACCAAGAGGTTGGAATCGACTTCGGGATTTGACATTCGCTCGACCAACCGGTGGCCAGCGAATGTCAGATCGATTCCACTAGCCCGCCTTGGCTTCGCGGCGCCGCGCGGTGAGAATGTATTCGGTGTAGCCGTTCGGCTGCTCGCGTCCCTTGAAGACGAGATCGCATGCTGCCTTGAAGGCGACGCCGTCGAAGCCCGGGGCCATTGGCTTGTAGAGCGCATCGTCCTTGTTCTGGCCGTCGACTACCGCCGCCATCCGCTTCAGGGAATCCATCACCTGCTCGTTGGTGACGACGCCGTGACGCAGCCAGTTGGCCAGATGCTGGCTCGAGATGCGCAAGGTTGCGCGATCTTCCATCAGGCCGACGTCGTGAATGTCAGGTACCTTCGAGCAGCCGACGCCCTGATCGATCCAGCGCACGACGTATCCGAGGATGCCTTGGCAGTTGTTGTCGATCTCCTGCCGCACGTCATCAGGTGCCCAGTTCGATTTTGAAACCGGGATGGTCAGGATGTCGGACAGCTTGGCGCGCGGCCCGCCCTTGGAGAGCTCCTGCTGACGCGCCAGCACGTTGACCTGATGATAGTGCAGTGCATGCAGCGTTGCGGCCGTCGGCGAGGGCACCCAAGCCGTGGTCGCGCCGGCCTGCGGATGTCCGATCTTCTGCGTCAGCATGTCCGCCATCTTGTCGGGCGCGGCCCACATGCCCTTGCCGATCTGGGCATGGCCGGGCAGGCCGTCGATCAACCCAATGTCGACGTTCCAGTCTTCATAGGCCTTGATCCAGGGCTGCGCTTTCATTTCGTTCTTGCGGATCATGGGGCCGGCTTCCATCGAGGTATGAATCTCGTCGCCGGTACGGTCGAGGAAGCCGGTGTTGATGAAGACGATGCGTTTGGTCGCCTGCTGGATGCAGCTCTTCAGGTTCACCGTGGTGCGGCGCTCCTCGTCCATGATGCCGACCTTCAGAGTATTTTCCGGCAAGGACAGCATCTTCTCGACGCGCGCGAAAAGCTCGCAGGTAAATGCGACCTCGTCCGGACCGTGCATCTTCGGCTTGACGATATAGACCGAGCCGGTCCGGCTGTTGCGCAGCCTGGAAAGACCCTTGAGATCGTGGATCGCGAGCAACCCCGAGACCGCGGCATCCAGCATGCCTTCGGGAATTTCCTTGCCCGCAGCATCGAGGACCGCATCGGTAAACATGTGGTGGCCGACATTGCGCATCAGCAGCAGGCTACGACCGTGGAGCTTGAGCTCCTTGCCGTCACCCGTCGTGTAGACGCGGTCGGGATTGAGCGCGCGCGTCAGCGTCTTGCCGCCCTTTTCGAATTCGGCCGACAGCGTGCCGTTCATCAGGCCGAGCGTGTTGCGGTAGACAAGCACCTTGTCATCGGCATCCACAGTCGCAACGCTGTCTTCCATGTCGAGAATGGTGCTGACCGCGGCTTCCATGATCAAGTCGGCAACGCCTGCGGGATCGTCCTTGCCGATCATGTGGCTTCGATCGATCTGGAGCTCGATGTGCAGGCCGTTGTTGACCAGCAGAATGGCCGAAGGAGAGGCGGCGTCGCCGCGGTAACCCGCGAACTGCGCATCGGACTTCAACGCGGTGGTGCTGCCGTTCTTCAGCTTGACGGCGAGCTTGCCGCCGACGACTGTGTAGGCCACGACATCGGCGTGGCTGCCGGTCGCAAGCGGCACGGCCTGGTCGAGGAAGCTCTTGGCCTTCGCCACCACCTTGTCGCCGCGCGCCTTGTTGAAGCCGCGGCCGGTTTCGCTTGCGCCGTGCGGGATCGCATCGGTGCCGTAAAACGCGTCGTACAGGCTGCCCCAGCGGGCGTTGGCGGCATTCAGCGCATAGCGCGCATTGGTGAGCGGCACGACGAGCTGCGGTCCGCAGATCTTGCCGATTTCCTCATCGACATTGGCAGTCTCGACCTTGTGAGTCGCCGGCTCCGGCAGCAGGTAACCGATCTCCTTCAGGAAAGCCGTGTAGGCGTCGAGGTCGAGCGGCTTGCCCTTGTGAGCGCGGTGCCAGTCGTCAATCTTTGCCTGCAGCTGATCGCGAAATGCGAGAAGATCGCGATTTTTGGGCGCCAGATCCCGCACGATCGCGGCGAGGCCCGCCCAAAACGCATCGGCTGAGATTCCTGTTTTCGGGGCGGCCTCTTTGGCGATGAAATCGAACAGAACAGGCGCAATCTTCAGGCCGTGGGCGTCGATACGAGTCATGGTCGAATTTTTCCCGCGAGAGACCGCGCCGGGAAGCGCCGTCATTTTTGTGAATTTTCGGAGCAAAAAACGCGCCAAAAGGCGCGAAGTTCGACGCCTTTTAGCGCTAAAGCCGGCCTAAGGAAAAGCTTTTCGGAGGCTTCCTGGGCAGCTCCGGGCGGGCTCAAATATTGGCAGCCAGATCAATGACTTCGTCGAAAAGGATGCCGGTGGCCAGCAGCATGCGTTCTGCGGCCTCGGCGGCTTCGCTCACCGGAAGTTGCGAGGTATCGATGACGAGCTCGCAATTTACCGGCGGTTCGTAGTCGCGGGTTATGCCGGTGAATGCCGGCAGACCGCCTGCGCGCGCCTTGGCGTAATGACCCTTTGGATCGCGGCTTTCGCAGATTTCAGCGGGCGTCGCGACGTGAATTTCGCGAAACACGGTGTCGGCGATCTGACGCGCAGCAGCGCGGTCCTCGCGCGAGGGGGAGACGGCGGCGACGATCGCGACGTGACCATTGCGGGCGAGATGCGTCGCAACTTCAGCGAGGCGCCGGATGTTTTCGCTGCGGTCCTGCGCGGAGAAGCCGAGATCGCGGTTGAGTCCGGCGCGCAGGGTGTCGCCATCCAGAAGAACCGGCGAGCCGCCACGGTCAAACAGCCGCCGCTCCAGCGCGCACGCCAGCGTCGATTTTCCGGAAGCGGGCAATCCCGTCAGCCAGACCACCGCGCCGCGGTGGCGATAGCGGCCCGAGCGCTCGTCTGGCCGGAGAGCCGATTCCACCGGCACGATATCAACCGGCAGGGCGCGCCGTCCGGAATCCACCGACAGCACCAATCCGCCGCCGGCGATGCGGCCGTTGACCTCGATTACAAGCCGCCCGGTCCTCGGATTGTCGGCATAGGCATCGGCGGCGATCGGTTGGGCCAGCGCGATGTCGATCTCGCCGACGTGGTTACGTGCAATGGACGTATTCTCGACGCTCGATAACGCGCCGGGATCGACCGCCTTGTCGATTGTCACGACGCTGGCGCGGCTCTCGCGCGTGCCCAGCCGCACGAGGATCTGGTCGCCCTTGTCGAGCGGCCTGTCATGGAGCCAGAAGATGCGGGCATGAATTCGCCGTGTATCGCGCGGAGCGGATTCCGTGTGCGCGATGATATCGCCGCGCTCGAGAAACAGCTCGCGATCGAGCGTAATGCCGACCGATCGACCCGCGGTCTGCACGCCTTTGAGCGGCGTAATCGGCCAGCTTTCGACGCTCCTGATCTTGGCGATCTTCCCCGCCGGCATGATGACGATTTCGTCGCCGCTCGAAAGGCGGCCGGATTCGATCCGGCCGGCGATGATGCGGCGGTCGTCGAATTTGTAGATCGCCTGGACCGGCAGCCGTAGCGCAAGCTGCTCGGGTGGTTGCGCGGGCTGAAGCGCATCGAGCGCTTCGACCACGGTCGCCCCGGCGTACCAGCTGATTCGCTGCGACAGCTTGGCGACGCCGTCGCCGTCCCGTGCAGAGATCGGGATGACCGCAAGCGGGGCGACGCCAAGGCCGGCCAGATGTGCTGAAATCTCGTCGCGAATCTCGGCAAATCGCGCCTCGCTAAAGGCAACGCGATCCATCTTGTTGACGACCACAGTGACCTGTTTGACGCCCAATAGATGCAGGAGGTAGCCGTGGCGCCTCGTCTGATCGCGCACGCCTTCCAGCGCATCGATGATCAGGAGTGCAGCGTCGGCCTGCGACGCGCCGGTGATCATGTTGCGGAGGAATTCGGCGTGACCGGGAGCGTCGATCAGCACCACATCGCGTGATCGCGTGCGAAAGCGAATCTGCGTGGTGTCGATGGTGATGCCCTGGTCGCGCTCGGTTTGCAACGCATCGAGCAGGAACGACCATTCAAACGGCATGCCGCGCCGTGCGCTCACCTGCTTCAACATCTCGAGCTTGCCATCCGGCAGGCTGCCGGTTTCATGCAGCAGCCGCCCGACCAGCGTGGACTTGCCATGATCGACATGGCCGACGATGACAATGCGCAGCTGCGCACGGATAGCGCTGTTCGGAAGCAGCGGCAGCTCGGCGGGCACGCTCATGTTCATGGCAAATCCAACATATGGCTGTTTTCTACAGGTAGCCGGCGACGCGCAGCCGCTCGAACGCGTCCTCAGTCTCGTGGTCGAGCGATCGGCCCGCACGCTCGGGCACCTTGGTGCGTTCGAGTTCGGCCAGGATTTCCTCGATGCTGGCCGCGGTCGAAGCCACCGGAAAGGTGATATCGGCATCGCCCAGCGAACGATATCTCTTGCCGCCGTTGGCGAGATAAAGCGGAATGATCGGAATGTTTTCGCGCTTCGTGTAGGCCCAGATGTCGGCCTCGGTCCAATGCAGGATGGGATGAATCCGCAAGTGTGCGCCCGGCGGCGGCGAGGCGTTAAACTGATCCCAGAATTCCGGCGGTTGGTCGCGCACGTCCCACCCGCCCTCGGCGCCGCGCGGCGAAAACACCCGCTCCTTGGCGCGGGTCGCTTCCTCGTCGCGGCGAATGCCGGCGATCAATCCATCGAAACCATACTTTGCGAGCGCGAGCTTGAGGCCTTCGGTCTTGCGCGCGGCCGACCGCGCCGCCGGCGGCAGCGTCGGATCGACGGCGTCGATCGGCGGGCACGGCTCTATTTTAAGGTCAAGCTTCCATTCCCTGCCGTAGGTGTCGCGGAAAGCGTACATCTCCGGAAACTTCTTGCCGGTATCGACGTGGAGCGCCGGAAACGGCACGCGGCCGAAGAATGCCTTGCGGGCAAGCCAGATCATCACGTTTGAATCTTTGCCGAGCGACCACAATAGCGCGAGTTTCTTCAGACGCGCGAACGCCTCACGGAGGATGTAGATGCTCTGGGCCTCGAGCGCGTCGAGGTGATCCATCGAGGAGTAGGAAGCCGGTCTATGGCTCGAATTTTGCGTGACGGGGAGGGGGCCGGCGGGGAGCTCGCGATGCACCCTGTCTTGCACGTAACTGTCTTCGAGAAGATGCATCTACGAACCCTTGGCCTTGCGACTTGAAAATTCTATAGTGGCATTGCTCAAGAGATGAAAAAATCTTCTCTTTGCGCGCTGTATAAGACACATATATAGAAAATAATTCCAGTCAACCGGGAAGTTCCGGAAGCGGGCACAGCATGCGATTTCTGCCGATCTTTCTCGATGTGCAACGCGGGGTCGTGTTGCTCGCAGGTGCAGGCGATCCAGCCCGCGCCAAGCTGCGTCTGCTGGTATCTGCCGGCGCGCGGGTTCGCTGGTATGCGGTCGGCGGAAAGCATGATCTCAGCGGGCTATGCGCGGACGAGGCCTCGCGGGTCGAGCTTGCGGCGGGCGATCCGCTGATCGCCGAATTAAGCGGTGTGGTCGCGATCGTATGCGCGGGCGCTGGCGATATCGGGCCTGCGATGTCGGCGCGGGCCAATGCAGCAGGTCTGCCCATCAACGTGATGGACGATCTCGATCATTCCACGTTCATTTTTCCGGCTGTCGTTGATCGCGGCGATGTCGTGGTTGCGGTCGGTACCGGTGGCGCCTCACCGGTCGTGGCGCGGCGCGTTCGCGAACGTATCGAAGCGCTGCTGCCGGAGCGCATCGGCGAACTTGCTTCGTTCATCGGTCGCTGGCGCAAGACGATCCACGACCTGATCCCTGACTTTGCGCTGCGTCGCCGCTTCTGGGAGCGCGTGGTCGATGGTCCGGTCGGCGCACTTGTGCTGGCTGGACGCGCCGACGAGGCGGAAAGCGCGCTGAAGAACGTCGGTGATGCGTCCGCCTTCATAGGTCGGCTGCAGTCGGGCGAGGCCGCAGGAAGCGTGACGCTGGTGGGCGCGGGTCCGGGCGATCCGGATCTGCTGACCGTCAAGGCGCTGCGCGCGTTGCAGGATGCCGACGTTGTTTTCTATGACGAACTGGTCAACCCGGACATTCTTGGCCGCGCGCGCCGCGACGCGGAGCGCGTTGCCGTTGGCCGGCGCGTCGGCAAACCAGGAATGGGTCAGGACGCCGTCAACCGGCTTCTGATCGAAGCAGCGCGAGCTGGCAAGCGCGCTGTGCGGCTGAAGGGCGGCGATCCCTTCATCTTCGGCCGGGGTGGCGAGGAGGTCGAGGCGCTCCGCCAGGCGAAGGTCGCCTATTCGGTTATCCCCGGAATCACGGCCGGCATCGGCGCTGCCGCGCAATTCGAAGTGCCGCTCACCTTCCGCCACCAGGCGCTGCGCGTCACCTTCCTCACCGCGCACAAGGCCAGCGACGCCGAGATGGTCGACTGGTCGACGCTGACCGACGTCGCCATGACGATCGTCGTCTATATGGGCATGATGGCGGCGCCTTCGGTGCGCAAGGGCCTGCTTGCCGCCGGACGCTCGCCAAAAACTCCGGTCGGCGTTTTTGCGCGGGCGACGCGGAGCGATGCCGCGGCCGCGACCGGGACCCTCGATGAACTGCCGGAGCTCGTCGAAAAAGTTGCCGGCGGTCCCGCCATTCTCATCATCGGCGACGTGGTCGCTCATGCCATGCCCGCACGTCGCCAACAGCTCACTCAACTTGCCTCTCTTTTTCAGGTTGCCGCCGAATGACATCTCCGCTTGAACAAAAAATCCGGATCACCGGACCCTCCATCGTGACCGCTAACCGCACCGCCGACGGCGCGGTGATCTACCGCAACCGAACCAACGGTTGGTCGACGGATCTGTCGCACGCCGCCGTCGTGCGTAACGCCGACGACGCGAGGGCGCTGTTGGCCGAAGCGGCAGCCGACGATGTTGGTGCCGTGGGCGCCTATATTGCGCCGGTCAGCGTCAAGGATGGCGAGACGATCAAGCCGGGCAACCTGCGCGAACATATCCGCCAGCGCGGCGTCACGATCGATCTCCTTCCGGTTTCGGCGTAGGGGCGGCCTGTCATGTACGCTTACGACGAACTCGACCGAACACTCCTGAATGAGCGCGTTGCGGAATTTCGCGATCAGGTGAAGCGCCGTCTTTCCGGAGAACTGACCGAAGACGAATTCAAGATGCTGCGCTTGCAGAACGGCGTTTATCTGCAACTGCATGCCTATATGTTCCGCGTTGCGATTCCCTATGGCACGCTGTCGTCCAAGCAGTTGCGGCGCCTGGCGCATATCGCGCGGAAATACGACCGCGGTTACGGACATTTCACCACGCGGCAGAACATCCAGTACAACTGGATCAAGCTCGCTGAACTGCCGGATGCGCTGGCCGATCTTGCCGAGGTCGGCATCCATTCCATGCAGACTTCGGGCAACAACACGCGCAACGTCACGTCCGATCAGTGGGCAGGGGTCGTCCCGGGCGAGGTCGAGGATCCGCGCATCTGGTCGGAAATATTGCGGCAATATACGACGCTGCATCCGGAATTCTCCTTCTTGCCACGCAAATTCAAGTTCGCGATCACGGCCTCCGCGCACGACCGCGCCGCCATCAAGATTCACGACATCGGGCTGCGCCTCCACCGCAATGCGCAAGGCGAAGTCGGATTCGAGGTTCTGGTCGGCGGCGGCTTGGGCCGCACGCCATTTATCGCCAAGACCATCAACCCGTTTGTGCACGGCCGCGATCTCCTCAGCTACGTCGAGGCGATCCTGCGTGTCTACAATCGGTACGGCCGACGCGACAACATCTACAAGGCACGCATCAAGATCCTGGTGCACGAGCTCGGTAGCGAGAAATTCGCCGCAGAAGTCGACAAGGAATGGCGCGCGATGGGCGAGACCGCGCTGACGCTGGACGATGGCGTCATCGAGGAGATCCGTTCGCGCTTCACCTATCCGGCCTATGAAAAATTGCCGCACATGCCGGAAGAATTGAAGAAGGCGGCGGCCGATCCGCTGTTCGAACGCTGGCGCCGCAACTCCGTGTTCACGCACAAGGTGCAGGGCTATGCGATCGTGACGGTATCGCTCAAACCGGTCGGCGCCCCGCCGGGTGATGCTACGGCCGAGCAGATGGATGCGCTGGCCGATCTGGCCGATAAATATTCATTCGGTGAGATCCGGGTCGGCCACGAGCAGAACCTGGCGCTGCCGCATGTCCCCAAGCGTGACCTGCCGGCTTTGTGGAAGGCGCTGGACGAAATTGGGTTGGCAACGCCGAACGTCAATCTCGTATCCGACATCATTGCCTGCCCGGGGCTGGATTATTGTTCGCTGGCAAACGCGCGGTCGATTCCGATCGCGCAGGAGCTGACCCGCCGCTTCGCCAATCCTGATACGGCGGAACTGATCGGCCGCCTGCACATCAACATCTCGGGCTGCATCAACGCCTGCGGCCATCACCACGTCGGCCATATCGGCATTCTGGGCGTCGAGAAGAACGGCGAGGAGTTTTACCAGATCACGATCGGCGGCCGCGCCGACGAGAACGCCGAACTCGGCATGCTGATCGGTCCCGCGGTGCCGTTTGGCGAAGTCGCCGACGTGATCGAGGACGTTGTCGAGGCCTACCTCGCGCTGCGCGAGCGTCCCGACGAACTTTTCGTCGATACGGTGAAGCGGCTGGGCGTCCAGCCTTTCAAGGAGCGGGTTTATGCCACTCGTTAAGAACGGAAATACCGCAACCGACATCTTCGTCCATGTCGCTGACGGAGCCGAATTGCCGGGGGACGGCGCGGTCCTGGTTTCGGCCGCGCGGTTTCTTGCGGATACTGAGGCGCTGGTGAAACGCGCCGGCAAGCTGGGCGTGATCTGGCCGAACAATCGCGACCTCGACGATCTTGTGCCGTATCTCGAACGGCTTGCCGTGGTCGCGCTGGTGTTTCCGACCTTCCGCGACGGCCGCGCCTATAGTCAGGCTCGGCTCCTGCGCGAGCGCTACGGATATGAAGGCGAACTGCGCGCTACCGGTCAGGTGCTGCGCGACCAGTTCATGTTCATGCTGCGCGCGGGCTTCGACGCGCTCGAAGCCAAGAAGCAGAGCGACGTCGAGGCGTTCGCGCTCACGTCAAGGCGCTATTCGGTATTCTACCAGCCGACCGGCGACGGCAGGCTCACCGCCCTGCACCGGCGGATGCAGCAGCGCCAATCTGAAAGCGCCGGCTAATGGCCGTGATTGGAAGCGGCCTTTCGGAGTTCGTGACGGACGAGACCGCGACGGCGAAAAAGGCCGCGGTGCTCGATGAGGTGCTGCATCAGGCGACCCCGCCGGAGGTGGTCGAGAGCGCACTGCGTGTCGTCGGACGCGATCGCCTGGCGCTGGTATCGTCTTTCGGCACGGAATCGGCGGCGCTGCTCAAGGTCATGGCCGATGTCGATCCCACAATCCCCGTTATCTTTCTCGACACCGGGTGGCTGTTCGAGGAGACGCTGTCTTATCGGAATACGCTGATTGAAAGGCTGGGCCTGCGCGACGTTCGTTCGGTGAAGCCGCTGGAAGAAACTTTACAGCGCCAGGATGCGGACAAGGAACTGTGGTTTTCCGATCCCGATGCGTGCTGTCGCATTCGCAAGGTCGAACCGCTGAAGCGCGCGCTGGCACCGTTCGATGCCTGGATCAGCGGCCGCAAGCGTTTTCAGGGAGGCCTGCGCGCCGCCATGCCGGTCGTCGAGGCCGATGGCGACAGGCTGAAATTCAATCCGTTTGCCACCATCTCGCCCGCCGAGATCGAGGCGATCTACGCCGCAGCGGAGCTGCCGTGGCATCCGTTGGTGGCATCGGGCTTCCGATCGGTCGGCTGCATGCCTTGCACAAGCAGGACGCTGCCGGGCGAGGACGCCCGCGGCGGCCGCTGGCGTGGCCGGTCCAAGACCGAATGCGGGATTCACACCGTCACGCCCGCATAACAGCCATTCCGGGATGGTGCGTCGGCACCCGACCTCGGATGCAGTGCGCATATGGGAATCTTGAGATTATCTGATGCACAATTGTGCATCAGAGCTCGCTCGCGCGCACCGACTGATGCCGAAAAATCCCCTGCGTTCACCTTTCAGCCACGGTTGGCATGCAACAAACGCCCCGAATGTTGGGGAATTGAAGTCATGCGCGCCTGGGCCGCGGCTATCGGATTACTCGTGCTGGGCGGCTGCGCATCGGAGGCCCCGGTGGAGCAGCCGAGCATGTATCTCAACATGACGGACCCCGGCGCGAAGCTCGATGCCCAGGCTGCGGCGACGATGATTTCGCTTTACCGCAAGAATAACGGCGTCGGCGCCGTCGTCATCGATCCTGAATTGATGAAGATCGCGGAAGCGCAGTCCGACGCCATGGCCAGCCGTAACAAGCTCGACCATGACGTCAAGGCACCATTGCCGAAACGCCTGCAGGCGGCCGGATATCCATCCACGCTTGCGGTCGAAAACGTGTCAGCCGGTTACCACACTCTGGCTGAAGCGTTTTCCGGCTGGCGGGATTCGCCGCCGCATCGGGCCAATATGCTGCAAAACGGGGTCACAAAAATGGGCATCGCCGCCAGCTATGCTCCAAACACCAAATACAAAGTGTTCTGGACGCTCATTCTCGCCTCGACCGAACCGCGCGATGCCGTCGGCGTCCGGCTGCCCTCCGCCCTTATGGCCGATTGACGGGAAAGCGAACTGACGCTACGCCGCTCGTGTTTGGACGACCCTGGAGGCCGATTCCGAAGGCCGTATCATCCAGCGGCCCTACGCTTCGGAATCGAAGGACTGGCGAATTTTGTTCTAATGCGGCTTTTGATTCCGGGGGTCGCGGCAGCGGTTGCCGCGATCGTTTGGCGAGCTTCGGAATCGGAGTTCTAGTGGAGTGGATTTGACACTCACTTCTGATACCGCGTCGACAACGACGCCCGCGCAGGCCCAGCGCGTGCTCGTCCTGCAAGGCGGCGGGGCGCTTGGCTCTTATCAGGCGGGAGCGTATCAGGCGCTCAGCCACTCCGGTTTCGAGCCGGACTGGATTGCCGGCATATCGATCGGTTCCGTCAATGCCGCGATTATTGCCGGCAACGAGCCCTCACAGCGCGTCAATAAGCTAAAGGAATTCTGGCAGATGGTATCGTCGCCCGTTCCGTGGGTGCCGGTCCCGGTCGCCGTCCCTAAGGATGGTCGCCAGCGCGAACTGTTCAACGAGACCAACGCCGTCTTCGTCGCGACCTTCGGCGCTCCCGGCTTTTTTGCACCACGCGTGCCGCCGGCGCCGCTATGGCCGAAGGGAAGTCCGGAGTCGCAGAGTTATTACGACACCTCCCCGCTGCGCAGGACGCTGGAGAGGCTCGTCGACTTCGATCGCATCAACGACCTGAAGTGTCGCCTCAGCGTTGGCGCGGTCGGCGTGACCTCAGGCAATTTCCGGTACTTCGATAATGTCGAACTCAACCGGCTCGGCAAGCGGTTGGGCCCGGAGCACATCATGGCCTCCGGCGCGCTCCCGCCGGGTTTTCCGTCCGTTGTCATCGACGGCGAGCACTACTGGGACGGCGGCATCGCTTCCAACACACCGCTCGACTATGTGCTGGACGCCGAAACCAGAAACGACCTCTTGATTTTCCAGGTCGATCTGTTCAGTGCCCGCGGTCCATTGCCCAAGACCATGCTGGACGCGGCCGAACGCGAGAAGGACATACGCTTCTCGAGCCGAACCCGCATGACCACCGACAAGAACCGGCAACTGCACAACACGCGCAAGGCGGTTCTCGACCTGATCGACAAATTACCTGACCATCTCAGGGATGATCCTTCAGCGGTGTATCTGCGCGAGGCGACGCGTGAGAACACCGTGACGGTCGTACATCTGATCTACAAGAGCAAGCACTACGAAACCAACTCGAAGGATTACGATTTTTCGCACGTCGCCATGGTCGAGCATTGGGAAGCAGGCGTGCGCGACGTTCACCGCTCGATGCGGCACAAGGATTGGCTGGAGCGTCCGCAATCCGGTGAAACCATGGTGACCTACGATCTCTCCGATGCAGAAAATCCCTCCAAAAAGGAGTAAGCGTAAATGACCAATCTGAAAGGCAAGACTGCGGTAGTCACGGGGTCGACCTCCGGCATCGGGCTGGCTTATGCCCGCGCATTTGCCAGCGCCGGGGCCAATGTCGTGATCAACGGCTTCGGCACGCCGGCCGATATCGAAAAGGAACGCTCAGCCATCGAGACCGACTACAAGGTCAAAGCAGTCTATTCGGCGGCCGACATGACCAAGCCGGGCGAGATCGCTGACATGGTCGCGCTCGGCGAAAGGACATTTGGATCGGTCGACATCCTGGTCAACAATGCCGGCATTCAGTTCGTCTCTCCGATCGAGGAGTTTCCGATCGAGAAATGGGATGCGATCATCGCGATCAACCTGTCGTCGGCGTTTCACGGTATACGCGCCGCAGTGCCCGGCATGAAGAAGCGCGGATGGGGCCGCATCATCAACACGGCTTCCGCCCATTCGCTGGTGGCCTCGCCCTTCAAATCGGCTTATGTCTCCGCCAAGCACGGTATCGCGGGCCTCACCAAGACGGTGGCGCTCGAGGTCGCGACCTTCAAGATCACCTGCAACTGCATCAGCCCCGGCTATGTCTGGACGCCGCTGGTCGAGCGCCAGATTCCGGACACGATGAAGGCGCGCAACATGACCAAGGAACAGGTCATCAACGACGTCCTGCTGGACGCGCAGCCGACAAAACAGTTCGTCACTTCCGAGCAGGTCGCCGCACTCGCGCTGTTCTTGTGCGGCGACGATGCCGCGCAGATCACCGGCGCCAACCTTTCGATCGACGGCGGCTGGACCGCGGAGTGATACTCGGCGATCCTGTTTGAAAAAGATCGCATGCCCGGCCACAGTAGTCTGCCTTGCGCAGACTACGTAAACTTGCCTGCGCTGCCCGGCATCATGTCCTTGCGTCAGGTAAGTCGTGGATGGCTGGGCATAGGCGAGCGGAAGCGACGCCGTTCTTCGAATGGCTAGGCTCGGCAATGGCGGCGGGAGTTTAGCCGCGTTTCCCAAACGCCAGCACGTGCAGTCCAAGCCGCTGGCGCACGATTGCGAACAAAAGCACCGTCTCGAAGGCAAGCGAGATCGAGGTCGCGGCGGCGGCGCCGTGGCCGCCGAAGCGCGGCACCAGCGCTACGCAGAGCAGAACGTTCAGCACAAACGACAGCCCGTAGGCCAACGCGCAGACATATTGGTGACCCAGCATATTGAGCAGCCGTTCCACCGGGCCAACCGCCGCGCGCACCACAAGGCCGATCGCCGCCACAAACATGATGTCGTAGCCGACGACGAATTTCGGTCCAAACAGCCAGAGCAGCGGCTTGCCGAGTGCGAGCAGCAGGATCGTCGCGGCGAGCGAAGGCCAGAACGTCCACTTGATCGCGTGCGCGACATAGGCCGAGAGCCGCTCTCGGTCGCCGAGCGCGTTATATTCGGCAAAGCGGTGCGCTGTCGTCGCAGACATCGCGTAGTGGATGAAGGAAACCAGCGCCAGGGTCTTGACCACCGCAAAGTAGATGCCGACTTCCTCCGAAGATCGGAATTGCTGCAATACCAAAACGTCAGTGTAGGACAGCAGCAGATAAAAGCCTTCGACCATCAGGATCGGCAGCGAAATCGACAGCCAGACGCCGACGTCATAGGCTTTGGGGCCTGGTTGAATGTGGCCGGCGAGGCGGCGGTTGAGCATCAGCAACTGGCCGATCATGGCAATCCAGACCGCGGCTGCGCTCGCCAGCATCGCCGCCGTCGCCCCAAGATGAAAGCCGAGCGCAAACATGCCGGCGGTAAGGCCGATGATCAGCGCCTGGCGGACGAGGAACTGCGGCATCAATCCCAGCCGCATCCAGTCGTGCGAGCGCGCGATGCCGTCCTGTGTGTTGGCGACGACGAAGGCAGGCAGAGTGGCGCACCCGATGTAGAGCGGAACGATTTCGCCCGCTCCAAGCCGTGGCGAGAGCAGTTTGACGAGCCCGGCCAGCAGCACGGAGACGGTCGAGGAGACGGCAAATGTCATCCAGCGGCTTCCGGAAAGGAAGCCGCGGAGCAGCGCATGCTCGCCGCGCGTGCGGTACTCCGGAATGATCTTCTGGGCCGAAGAGGAAATGCCGAAATCCATCATGCTGCCGAGCAGCAGCACCCAGGTCCAGACGTAGACATAGACGCCATAGTCGGAGCCGCCCATCCAGCGGGCGAGCAGCACTTGCGAGAAATAGGCGAGCGCTGCGCTGAGCACGCGGATGATGAAGATCGTGCCGGCGAGACGCTGCGTCACCGATGCTTCATGGCTGCCGCCGGCGAGCTTCGCCTTCAGTCGCGCTAGCAGGCCGTTTGATAAAGCGGGTTGCGTATCGATGGCCGCCACGGGTGATCCGGCAGTAAACGCCGCGCTCGGGCGGCAACGCTCCCCCCTATCAACATTTCGTTAAGATTCGGTTGGACGCCTACTCCAAGTTGATGTTGAACTCGTAGGAGTGGTCGCTGCCGACAAGTGTCAATTTGAGCGCCGCGCCTTCCGGACTCGTTCCCGGCGGCACGCCGTCGAGGTCGAACGCGAAGCGTTTGACGCCCGCTGGTCCGTGTTCGAGAAGTTTTGGCACCGGCAGCGCCCAGTCGGGCGTCGGACCTTCGACGAACAGATTGACTGCCTTATGATCGGGAGAGATCACGTCGACCAGAACCTTCGACTTGCCTTCGCGCTTGACGTCACGGATGGTTAGGGGGTTGGGGTCGCCGACCGACGCCGGCTTCGGAACCGTATCGAGTGCCGCGAAGAGAACGCTGTCTTCGGTGGAGGCGACGCTTGCGAATGTCAGCTCCGCGCTCGCCTCGACCGGAATGCAAATCCTCTCGCACACCGCATAGTTGATGTTGGCGCGAAGCGTTACCGGCTTGTCATTGCTTTTCGGCACGATGCGCAGCGGCAGCACCACGTGGTCGTGATAGCCGAGCGAAAAGCCGCCGGCGCCGTCGTCAAATTTTGCAGGCGCTGGCCAGAGCACGGTGACGGCCTCGATGTTTTCCGATTTGGAAAAATCGAAGCGCGGCGGAACGCCGGAATCGCCTGAGGTACGCCAGTAAGTCTTCCAGCCCGGATCGAGTTGAACCGCGATGCCGCCGAGCAACACCGGTCCGCTGCGCGATCCCGCAAGCAGACGCACCGCGGCGTGCGGTCCCTTCTGCCAGGGCGAAGCGTCCTGGGCCCGTGCTTCAATCGATGACAGCGAACTCAGTGCGGCCAGGGTGGCAAACAGAGCCGCCGACCGTGAACTTCGGCGCGCGGCCGCGCGCCCGGTGCGGAAGGGAACCATCGCGTTCATAAAGGGTCCTTAACCTCAAGCGTGATTGCAAGCCATTGAATTGCTTGTGAAGCGGGCCGAAATGCGGGCTCGGTGCCGGCTTTTCCGAAGTCCGCAGCGTCTCAGGCACACTTTTTCGAACTTTGGAAAGCCAAGGGCACCGTCAAATCGAGCAGTGTCGTACCGATTACCGATCTGAGGTCACTGCGAAGAACTTGCCGCTGGGACGGCAGGGATTTCAGATCGGTGATGCCAGCCTTGATTGACAGCGCCAAGCCCCAATATCAGGATGGACAGTAAAGGCGAGTCTTTGCGGATGAGTGCTGAAGGCAAACGACCGGGAATGGATCGCAGCGAGATTTCTGGCGGCGAGGGCGGAGGCCGGCGTTATCTTGATGGTCAATTGTTGATTGCCATGCCGGTCATGGGGGACCCGCGTTTCGAACGTTCGGTGATCTATCTCTGCGCCCATTCGGCTGAAGGTGCTATGGGCATCATGGTCAACCGTCCGGCGGGCAGCATCGATTTTCCGGGTCTTCTGGTGCAACTCGACATCATCAAGAAAGCCGATCAGATCAAGCTGCCTGAAAACGCCGAGAGCCTCAAGGTGCTGAGAGGAGGGCCGGTCGAGACCGGCCGCGGCTTCGTGCTGCACTCCGCCGATTTCTTCATCCAGGATGCAACGCTGCGGATCGATGACGATATTTGTCTCACCGCAACGGTCGATATTCTCAAGGCGATCGCCAAGGGTTCCGGCCCCCGGCATGCGATCCTTGCCTTAGGTTATGCCGGCTGGGCCGCAGGTCAGCTTGAAAGCGAAATTCAGGAAAATGGCTGGCTACACTGCGACGCCGACGCGGATTTGATCTTCGGCAGCGACGTGGAGGAAAAGTATGCCCGCGCGTTGCGCAAGATCGGCATCGATCCCGGCATGTTGTCCAACGAAGCCGGGCACGCGTAGGTCGTTGCCCCGGGCTTACCGTTCCAAGAACGGTGTCGCTGTCGCGCGCCTATGGCCCGGCAATCCACTTCTCGCGAAGAGGCACTTTCATGACGGTCGACGGATTCGCATTCAGCCGCGCGTATGCGCTCATTCCGCCGCCTGTTGCGCGACGGTGGACTCGGTGCCGGCCACCGTGGCGCGGCGCATGTCGCGCGGTTGCGACTGGTCGTAGCGGCGCACGCGATGCATCGTTTGACGGTTGTCCCACATCACGAGATCATGCAAGGTCCATTTGTGGACGTAGACGAATTCGCTCTGGGTGGCGTGCTCGGTGAGATCGCGCAGCAACACGCGCGCTTCCGGAACGCTCATGCCGACGATCGCGCCCGCATGTGAGGACAGATAGAGCGATTTGCGGCGATGCACCGGATGAGTGCGGACCAGCCGCTGCAACACCGGCTTGAACATCTGCCTTTCTTCCTCGCTGTAATCGAGGAAGCCCAGCGAGCCGCGCGAATACATCAGTGAGTGCTCGCAGACCAAATCCTCGATCTCCGCCTTGGTTTCGTCGTCCAGCGCGTCATAAGCCGCGCGCATGTCGGCGAATTCGGTGTTGCCACCCCTGGGATTGACGACGCGCGCAGAGAGCAGCGAGTACTTCGCGGGAATCGGCCGGAACGAACTGTCGGAATGCCAGAGACAGTTGCCGAGATTAAAGAGATGGGTGCGGTGATCACGCGGCAGCGGCCTGCCGTCCTTGCCGAGGTTGGAGACGTCATTGAGGCCGGAGGTGAGGCGGTAATCTTCCCGCTTGGTTACGGTGCCGCCGCGGGCGTTTTCGCGCTCGCCAAAGTTCCGGGCGAAGGCCAGTTGCTGTTCGTCGGTGATCTCCTGGTCGCGAAACAGGAGCACGGCGTATTTGTCCATGCCGGCTTCGATGTCGCGGGCTTCGTCGGCCGTGAGCGGCTTTCGCAGGTCGACGCCGGAAACCTCGCCGAAGAAATGCGGATGAAGCTGGCGGATTGTCACGGTCATGAACGTGCCTCCCTGATTGGCAAGGCCGCTTCTCCGCGGTCTTTCAGATCAAGGCTACTCGCAGCCGGAGCGAAGTCAACGCAAGCGCCATGCGCGCCGATCATGGGATCGGCTTGTCTCGCGAGGGCAGCTTCTATTGCGCGACGTTGCGCGGCGGCACCGACGCAGACCGCCCAACATTCGCCGGCGGCCGCGGCGTGTTCTGGCGCGGCGCCGGTTGGACTTGCCGCGGCTGACCGCCAAAGCCGAAGAAATTGCGGAACGACGGCGCGGCTTGCGGGCTCGATTGAGCGCTCGCCGGCCGCTTTTGCTTTGGTGGTGGCGCAGCCTGCGTGGCAGTGGCCGGTGCGCCTTCCGGAGAGGTGGCCGCCACCGGCGTGTCCCCTTTGGCCGGTTCACGGGCGATTTCCCGGCGTGGCCAGGTGAAGTCGTCGGCGCGTCCGGCGGGCGGCGTGAGCGGTTCGCCCTTCACGAGGGTGCGCGCCACGAGTGCATCGACTGCTGCAGGGCGAGATCCCGGGCCTCCCAGTAACTGATCGGTGCCGACGGAGGAGGCAACCAAGGGCACGATGGGGCCAGCCAGAGGACGCGGCGACGGCTCGCCCGGCTGCGCGTTGGTATCGGGGGTTGCGGGTTCGCTCGGCAAGTTAATCGGCGCTGAGCGGGATGCCAGGAGGCGCGTGATTTCGCGCTCGACATAATGCGCAAGCTTCCGCGCGCCCGCCTTGGTGAAATAGACGCCGTCATAGGAACGCAGCCGGCGGATCTGGCCTTCGAAATCGGGCCCCTGTTGCAGGAAACGGCCCGCCTCGTCGACGAAGCCGTCCCAGACGTCGACATAGGTAATGCCGGCCTTGGCCGCGGCCTCCCGGTAGAGCGAATCCAGAAACAAGGCGTCCGAAGTCGCTTTCGCACCGCGCACGGCAGGCAGTCCAACCCAGATCACCGGCACACCCTTGCTCTTCAGGACCGCGATCATCTCGTCGATCTTCTTGTTGTAGAGTTCGGTCCAGCGATCGTTGCGGAATTCGACCAGCCCATTCGCCGAGCGCCCGCCTCTTTCCGGCGCGGCAACCTGCGGAGCCTCTCCGTTCTCCGCGGCATCGTCCTGCGGCAATTCGGGGGCAGATAATTTCTCTTCGCCCTTGGCGGCGGCGCCGGCCTCGCCCGGCCTGTGGGCGTCCTTCTTGTCGCTCTTCTTGTCGCCGCCTTTTGCGTCCGGTTTGTCCGTCGCCGGCTCGCGCATCGGAACGCGGTCATTGAGGCCGAGCATCACGACGATGACATCGGGCTTCTCGGTGGAGAGGATGGTTTTCGCCGCCGCCGCCCAGTCGGCCGGCTCGCCCTTGGGCTGGTAGTGGATCAGGCCGGAGACAGTCTTGTGCCGGCGGATCACGCCCATGTCCGGCTGCTCGTTGTAGGCATCCTCAAGGCCATAGGCGAGCCAGTCGGCCATGGCATCGCCCAGCACGAGCACGTTGTGCTCAGGCACGCTGTCGCGCTTTTCCGGCGGCGGCGCCCTGGAATAGTTCTCGACGCGCTTGGGCGCCTCGTGCTGGAAGGGGGCGAAGAAGTCGCCGCCGAACCAGCCGCCGGGTCCGCGCGGTGCCGGCTGGGCTTGCCGCGGCGGCCCGCCGAAATTGAAGAAAAATTGCGCTGATGCGGGCGTGGTGACGGCGGCGAGAAATGCCAGCATCACCGCCAGCGCAGTCAGCGGGCCGGCTTCGGTGAGCAGCCGCAACAAATGTCGTTTCTCGCGCATTCGGCTCGGTCGCAACGGGTGTTTCAATCAGTGAATATAGTAGCAAAATCCGGCCGCAAGCGGGCGGATTTCCGATCTCACGGATCACCCTCTGCTACCATCAAGTTTCGAAGGCAAGATCATAGAGCACGATCCAGTTCCTTGGGGAACCGGTTTTCCTGCCGCGGGCCCACGAAGAGCCCAAGAGACTTTGTTGCCGGGATCAGTTGCTGCGGAGCCGGTCAAGCATCTCCGAGGACGCAAATCCGTCGGCGGGCGCGCCGATCGACGCCTGGAAGCCGCGCAGCGCCTGGCGGGTCTCGCCGCCGAACTGGCCATCGGGTGTACCGCGATAAAATCCACGCCGCGCCAGCAGCTGCTGCAGTTCCAGCCGCTCGGCGCGTGACAATTCACGTTCCTGCCGCGGCCAAGCCTGCACGAACGGCTGTCCGCCGCGAAGCCGATCGGCGAAGTGGCCGATCGCCAGCGCATAGGCTTCCGCCGGGTTGTACTTCATGATCACGCGAAAGTTCTGCAACATCAGAAATCCGGGACCCTCGGCGCCCGCCGGGGCCAGCAGATAGGCCTTTTCGCTCGAGAGAGGGAAGGTCTGGCCGGTGGCGCGCTTGAGGCCGAGGTGCTCCCATTGGGCGAGCGTCATCATTCTGGCCCGGTCGGCAAGCATGTAGTTGAAGCCCTTCGGCACCACGACCTCATAGCCCCAGGGCTGACCTGTCTGCCATCCGTCCTTTTTCAGGTTGTTGGCGGTCGATGCGATCAGATCGGCGGGATCATCGACCACGTTGCGGCGGCCGTCGCCGTCGGCATCAACCGCATATCGCTTGAACGCGGTCGGCATAAATTGCGTCGGTCCGAACGCCCCGGCCCACGAGCCGCGCATCTGCTCGGGGCTGAGATCACCGCGGTGAAGGATTTCCAGTGCCGAGAGAAACTCGTTGCGGAAATAGTCCTGGCGGCGACCGATGCAGGCCAGCGTTGCGGTCGATTGCAGCACGCTGCGGTCGCCCATCTGGGTCGAATAATTCGATTCGATGCCCCAGATCGCGGCGATGATATAGCGGTCGACCCCGTAAGCCCGTTCAGTCTCATCGAACTGCGGCTTGTACCGGGCAAGGATCTCACGGCCCTTGGCCAGGCGGTTGTCATTGACCAGGATGTCGAGATAATCCCAGACCGATTTGGTGAATTCCGGCTGCGAGTCGAGCAGATCCATGATGCGCAGATCGGGGGTGAGCCCGGCCGTGAAGCGCTGAAAACTCTCCTCGGAGATATTGCGCCGCGCGGCGTCCGGCCACATTGACGCGATGCAGTTGTCGAAATTCGCGGCCGCTTGGCGGATCGCGCTCGCGGTCATCAGCGGATGGCCGGAGGCCCCGTCCTCACCGCTCCATGCCTGTGCGCCGCCGGTTGAAGACGACTGAGCCGGAGAGGTCGAGCCGGTCAGATCGGCTCTTGAGGATTTGAAGATATTGCTGAGAAAGTCGAGTGGGCCGCCGGCCGACTGGGCAGACGTCGATACCGGCCACAGGAGTGCCGCCGCCAGAATCACAGCGCCGGTTCGCCTCACCGGCCTTTTCACCGATTGTGTCATATCCGAATCCGCAGGGTCGTCTAACCTGGGTCTCAGCAGGGCCCGGGCGCGGTTTCCAATAGCTTAACAAAAGGGCCTTTTTTTGCGTTAGGGGTCTGGCCCGTCCGCAAAAGAGCGGCGCCTCAAGGAACCGAAAGGCCCATATCGGTCTTTGTTCTCGGCTCCAAACCGGCTACCAACCGTCATTCCCTTCTGGTTTCGCAAGGCAGTGCCATACCAATGAAAATCCGCAAAGCCGTATTCCCCGTCGCCGGCCTCGGCACTCGCGTGCTGCCTGCCACCAAGGCGATGCCGAAGGAGATGCTGACCATCGTCGACAAGCCGCTGATCCAGTATGTGGTCGACGAAGCCAAGGAAGCGGGCATCGAGCACTTCGTCTTCGTCACCGGCCGCAACAAGGGCGTGATCGAGGACCACTTCGACCGCATGTACGAACTGGATGCGACGCTGTCTGCCCGCGGCAAGAAGGCGGAGATGGAGATTTTGGCGCGCGACCAGCCGGAGGCTGGTGCCATCAGTTTTACGCGCCAGCAGGCGCCGCTCGGCCTGGGTCATGCGGTGTGGTGCGCGCGCGATATCGTCGGAGATGAGCCGTTCGCGGTGGTGTTGCCCGACGAACTCGTTCTGCACACGCCCGGGTGCCTGGCACAGATGATCGAGGCCGCAAGCAAACTTGCCGCAAAGTCAAACCTGATTGCGGTGGAAGCCGTGCCTGACGAACTCACTCATCAATACGGCATTTGCGGCGTCGGCAAGCGCAACGGCAGAGTGTTCGAAGTGGACGGAATGGTCGAAAAGCCCGCAAAGGGCACAGCGCCATCGAACCTCTCGATCACCGGCCGCTATATCCTCCAACCGGAGATCTTCCGGATTCTCGAAACCCAGGAGCGCGGCGCAGGCGGTGAAATCCAGCTCACCGATGCGATGATCGGGCTTTCGAAGACGCAGAAATTCTACGGCGTCGAATTCGAAGGCGAGCGGCACGACTGCGGCTCCAAGGCAGGATTCCTGCGCGCAAATATCGCCTTCGGCATGGTGCGGCCCGAGTTGCGCGAGGGGCTGCGCGCGGAGATGAAGAAATATTCCGCGCACTGAGACGGGGAGCGCCTTCGCTCACCTGATGGCGATCGATCAGGCGACCAGCGACAGTTTCGGTCCGCTCGCAAGGACGGTGCAGTTGCGGCCACTTGCCTTGGCCGCATAGAGCGCTTCGTCAGCCGCTCTGACCATGGCGGTCCATTGGGAATTGGCGTCCGGCACCATGCTTGCAACGCCGATGCTGACCGTGGTGATCGCTGTCTCTCCGCACCATTGCTCGACCTTCAGGCGGATCGTTTCAGCCGACGCGAACGCCTGCGAGGGCGACAGCCCCGGCAACAGCACCGCAAATTCCTCGCCGCCATAGCGTGCGGCGCAGTCGCCGGCGCGCCGCACCGAATCCGAAATGCAGATCGCAATCCCGATCAGAACCTCGTCGCCGGCCTGATGCCCGAAGGTGTCGTTGAACGTCTTGAAATGGTCGGCGTCGATCATCAAGAGGGCCAGCGGGCGCTTCTGCCGCGCCGCGCGCCGCCATTCGCTCTCGATTGCTGCGTCGAACTTGCGGCGGTTGCGCAAGCCGGTGAGGGCATCGGTGGTGGCGAGTTCCTCGAGTTTTTCTTCCGCCTCGGCGCGGCGGCTGATTTCGCGCGCCAGAAACAACGCACCGCCCAGCACGAAAAGGGCGAGCGCTCCGATGATTGCCCCGATCCGCGTCGCTTCGATGCGCCACAGTCTGAAGATGTCGTCCCACGGCTTGGCGACCAGGACGACGAGCGGTCGTGTGCCGTCACGCCAGACATAGAGCCGCGAGGGGTGGTTCGGGGATCCGGCTCCGGTATAGGAGCCGCTCGGTTCGGAAAGCGCCCGCTTCACCCCCGGCACGTCGCCGAGGTTCTTTCCAATGACATCGAGGTCGAAGGGCGTTCGCATGATCACGGTGCCGTCGCGGCGAAGCACGCTGATGACATCGTTCTGGCCAAGATGCAGCCGGCCGAACAGGTCGTGGAAATAGGAAAAGCGGATCGAGCCTGCGACCACGCCGAGGAAGCGGCCGTCTTCGCCGGTGATACGGCGGCTGAGCACGATGGCAAAGGTGCCGTGATGCAGCATCGGCCGGCTGATGAACAGCCCCACGTCCCGATCGCGGTGAACCCGGAAATATTCCTCATCACTGCGGTTTTCCGGCGGCGGATCGAGGGTCGAAGCATCGACGACGAGCTTCCCCGCGGAATCGAACACCTGGATCGCGCCAAAATGACGGTCGGTCACGGCATGGTCGAACAGAATCAGCTGCCGCAGCGCCTTGCTGACCTGATCGATCTCGGGCGCCTCCATGTTGGATACGACCGAGCGCAGGGAAAGATCGTATAGTTCGACATTGCGGGCAATGTCGGAGTCGATACCGGAGGCGAGATTTTCCAGCGTCTGACGGGCGAGTTCTTCTTCGCTGCGGCGCATGTCGAGCATGACATTCGCGCAGATCGCCGAAAAGCCGAGAATGGTGACAATAGAGGAGACGATCAGCAGCTTCGCCGACAGCCTCCAAGGCCGGCTGGCCGTATCCTTCCGCCGTCCAAATCCCATTCCTTCGCTCCCTAAGGAACGGGATGCGCCCGTAATGGTTGCCAGCGGCTTAAAACGGGTTTCGCCTGAGCGCTAATGCGTTAACGTTCCGTTTCCGTAATCGGCTACAACAGCAGCCTCCGGTTTTCGTCTTCCCAAGCCCTCGTGACCCCTATGACTCAATATGACGCGCTGCGCGACTATCTGAAGCAACGAAAACAGGCGGAGTTCGTGCTGAGCTTCGATGAGATCGAAACGATCATCGACGCGGCGTTGCCGCGCGCTGCGCAACGCGCCTCCTGGTGGGAGACGTTGCGCAGCCCGCAGGAAAAGATGCCGCAGCGGGAGGCGTGTCTCGAGGCTGGTTTCGTTGCGACAAGGCTGCCGGACGGCAAAAGTGTGCGGTTCAAGAAGATGCCGCGCGACAAGCGTCTTCCGCGCGAAAACGAAGAACCGTGATCAGTTCGCCGGTTCCAGGCGGACTTCGGTCAGCAGCCGCATCGCGGCATCGGCGTCCATCGGCTCGCCGAAGGCAAAGCCCTGCGCATATTCGCAGCCGAGTTGGTAGAGCTCGACCGCGTCGGAATCGGTCTCGGCGCCCTCCGCGACCACGTCCATGCCGAGATCGTGCGCGAGCGCGATGATCGATTTCAGGATTACCGGGCGGGTACCGCGGCTCGTGGTGCGCACAAAGGATTGATCGATCTTGATGGTGTCGAACGGAAAGCGCTGCAGGTAGGACAGGGACGAATAGCCGGTGCCGAAATCGTCGAGCGACAGGCCGGTGCCGAGTTCGCGGATGCGGGCCAGCATTTGCGCTGCGTGCTCCGGATTTTCCATCACCAGCGATTCCGTCAATTCAAGCTTCAGCGTGCCGCGGGCGACCGACGACCGCGACAGCACGGTGCGGATGTCATGGATCAGGTCGTGCCGCAGCAATTGGCGCGAGGAAACATTGACGCTGGCGAAGATCGGGTCGCGCGAGCGCATCGCGCGCTGCCAGACCGAAAGTTGCCTCGCCGTCCGGTCCAGCACGAAAGTGCCCAGGTCGACGATCAGGCCGATTTCCTCGGCAATGGTGATGAATTCGATCGGCGACATTCGCCCGAGCTTTGGATGGTCCCAGCGCGCCAGTGCCTCGAAACCGGCAATCGAGCGGTCTTCCAGCCGAACGATCGGCTGATAGAGGATCGCGATTTCCTCGCGCTCGATCGCGCGGCGCAATTCGCTCTCCAGCGTCAGCCGGTCGGTCTTTCGCGCACGCATGGCAGGTTTATACACATCGATGCGGTCGCCGCCGATCCGCTTGGAGTGGTACATCGCCAGCTCGGCGTCCTTGATGATCTCATCGGTGAGCTGAACCTGCGGATCGGATAGCGCAAGGCCGATAGAGGCGGTCAGGAAAATCTCTCGCTCGTTGAACGCGATCGGCGCGCGGATGGTCTTGCGGATGGTTTCGGCAAAGGCGGTGATGCGCGCTGGGTCCTGCTCCGACATCAGGATCAGGCCGAACTGGTCGCCCGCCAGCCGCGCCAGGGTATCCTGGGGTTTTAGGATGCGGGTCAGCCGGCGCGCCAGCGTCAACAGGATGGAATCGCCGACCGCAATGCCGACTGAATCGTTCACCTGCTTGAAGCGATCGAGGTCGATCACCATCACTGTCGGCCGCAGGTTCGGCACGCTCTTGGCGAAGTTGGCGACCGCGTTCAGGCGGTCCATGAACAGTTTGCGATTCGGCAGGCCCGTCAGATTGTCATGAACCGAATCATGGAGCATGCGCTCTTCGGCGTTCTTGCTCTCGGTGACGTCGGTAAGCGTGCCGACCACGCGGGAAACCTCGCCATCCGAGCCAACCACAGGTCGGGCCTTCAGCGCGAACCACATAAAGTGACCATCTGGCGTACGCAGGCGGAAATCCTGCACCAGGCGCCCGCGGCGCTGGTCGAGCACGCTGTCGAGGGCGGCACGGAAACGATCCTGATCGAGCGGGTGCAGCACCTCCAGCCATTTGGCGGCCGGGCCTTCCAGCGTGCCGCGCTTGAGGCCGAGCAGGGCTTCGGTTTCAGGACTTGTAAAGACCTTGTCGGAGGAGACGTCCCAGTCCCAGATCAGGTCGCCGGAGCCCGCGAGCGCCAGCGCGCGGCGTTCGACGTCGGAGACGATCCCCGTGGTTGCGCCGCCTCCGGCGAAGGCGTGCTGCATCACCGTAAAGCCAATCAGCATCACGATCAGGACGAGGCCGCCAAGCAGTGCCGGGCCGACGATATCGTTGGTGACGCTTCCGGCGACCGTCATACCCGCGGCGATCACCCAGACCACCAGCAGGAACCAGGTCGGGATCAGCAGCACGGCGCGATCGAACCCGTGCGTCGAGAGATAGACGATCAGCGCAAAACCGGCGAACGCGATCATCACCAGCGACATGCGCGCAATGCCCGAGGCGACCGCAGGATCGAACAGCGCCAGCGCGACCAGCGAGCCGAGAAACGCCAGCCAGCCGATGGTAATGTGGGAGTAACGCACGTGCCAGCGCGAAAGGTTGAGATAGGCGAACAGGAACACCAGAAGCGTCGCCGCCAGGATCGCCTCGCCGCCGGCGCGCCATACCCGCTCGGCGTTGTTCGACATGTCGAGCACCTTGCCCCAGAAGCCGAAGTCGACGCCGATATAGACCAGCACCGCCCACGCGAGCGCGGCGGCCGCCGGAAACATGATGCTGCCCTTGACCACAAACAGAATGGTCAGCACCAGCGCCAGCAGGCCAGAGATGCCGATCACGATGCCCTGGTAGAGCGTGAACGAGTTGACCTTGTCCTTGTAGGCGTCGGGCTCCCACAGATAGAGCTGTGGCAGCTTGTCGGTCCGCAGCTCCGCGACATAGGTAACGACGGCGCCTGGATCGAGCGTGATGCGGAAGATGTCGGCGGTCGCGCTCTCCTGCCGCTCCGGACGGTCGCCGGCCGAAGGCGTGATGGTGGCGATGCGTGAGAGGCCGAGATCGGGCCACAACAATCCTGACGACACGATGCGATAATGGGGAGCCACGATCAAGCGATCGAGTTGGTCGTCGGTGTTGTTGGCGAGCGCGAAAACCACCCAGTTCTGGCCGCCTTCACGGGCGCGAACCTCGATGCGGCGGACGATGCCGTCAGGGCCCGGCGCCGTGGAAACCTGGATGCGATCGGTGTCGCTGTGCTGATGCTCCAGCACCGCCGTCAGATCGATCGCGGACACATCGCCGCGAACGCTGACCGCGTCGACAGCCCGCGCCGGCGTGGCCGCAATCATGATGAGGCCCAGCGCGCACGCTGCCAGGCACCTGATCAGACGCAATGTCGGTTCTCCGCGGTCAACAGCGTGCGCGGGCATCGGTCACCGCCCGGCGTGTCGCGACAGTAGATGACACGAATGCGAAGGAAAACAAAGGGTTTCCGCCGCATGATCGCCCGCGAGCGTTAAACCGCCAACACAATTTTGCCAATATGTTCGCTGGTCTCCATGCGGCGATGCGCATCCGCGGCTTTTTCCAGCGGGAACGTACTGTCCATCAAAGGTTTAATGCGGCCCTCGCGCAGCAGCGGCATCACCTTGGCCTCGATGGCGGCGACCATGGCCGCCTTATCCGCGTTAGTACGGGGCCGCAATGTCGAACCGGTATGGTGCAGTCGCTTGACCATCAGCCTTGCGATGTTGGCGGTGAACTTGGCGCCGCCAAGGGTCGCGATCTGAACGATGCGCCCGTCAACAGCGGCCGCTTCGTAATTGCGCTCGACGTAATCGCCGCCGACCATATCGAGGATGAGGTTGGGGCCGGTGCCCGACGTCATTGATTTGCAGGCCGCGACGAAGTCCTCCGTCTTGTAGTTGATGGCATGATCGGCACCGAGCTTGAGACAGGCATTGGCCTTGTCTTTCGATCCAACGGTGACGATCACCTTAGTGCCAAAGGCTTTTGCAAGCTGGATCGCCATGGTGCCGATGCCGGACGAGCCGCCATGGATCAGGATGGTTTCGCCGGCCTGAAGGCCGCCGCGCTCGAACACGTTGTGCCACACCGTCATCAGCGTCTCGGGCGTCGCGCCGGCTTCCAGCATCGACAGCGAGGCGGGGACCGCCATCGCCTGGGCGTCCTGCGCAATGCAATATTGGGCGTAGCCGCCGCCAGCGACCAGCGACATCACCTTGTCGCCGAGCTTGTGCCGGTGGCTGCCGGCGCCCAGCGCCACCACTTCGCCCGCGACTTCAAGCCCCGGCAGATCGCTCGCGCCGGGCGGCGGCGGATAGGAACCGGCGCGCTGCGCCACGTCGGGCCGGTTGACACCGGCGGCTTCGACCTTGATCAGGATTTCGTTTGGTCCCGGCGCCGGCACCGGCCGGGTCTCTGGTACAAGCACATCCGGGCCGCCGGGCTTGCTGATCGCGACGGCGGTCATTTGCGAAGGGACGTTTTCCATGATTTGTCCTCGGCCAAACGCTAGAATTGCGAATAAGGCTTCTGATTAGCGTAGTGGTTGGATTTGACATTCGCGCGCTACTGATCGCGGCCGCGCAAGCGAATGTCAAATGCCAAACTCCACCACGAATGTATACCTGCAATGGTTCTTTGATTCCAACATTCGCAAAACTGCTTGCTTCGACGGGATGTGAATGTTGGAATCGGACCGCTAGCGGCGTCCGGCCTTGCAACCGGTCACCTCAACGTGGAGCAACGCATGCCTGTCGAAGATGACGACCGGCCGAGGAAGAAAATCAGCCATGAGATCGGCCAGGACCTTTCGCTGCTGTCGGTCGAAGAACTTACCGAGCGGATCACGCTCCTGAAGTCCGAAATCGATCGTTTGCAGGAGGCGGCGACCAAGAAGCGTGCGTCCAAAGAGGCGGCGAACATTTTCTTCAAGTCGTGAGTACCGACGTTCGCCCCTGCGAAAGCAGCGACCCATATGTCGCGGCTTCAATTCAGGAAGAATGCTGGAAGCGATCGATCGTGTTCATCAGGCATTATGGGTCGCGGCGTGCGCGGGGGACGACCTCACTGGAAGTCCTCGGCGAGGGCAAAGTCGAAGCACACTCGGCCAATGGCCGATATGGCAAACAAAGCCTAAAAAAATTCACTCGTTTACGGTCGATTAAGCTTTCCCGGGTATGACTTGCAGCGTCCTCTTTGGACACCGAGTGGCTCCTGTCCACTCTGTTTGACGCCTCCCTGTTATCAACTTCAAAAGCCGCCGGAAACGGCGGCTCTTTTTTGCGCGTCTTCCGCCATACAGTCGGCTACTTTGAAAGAGTTCCTGCAACATTCGCGATGGCTTCGCGGAGGGCGCTGGAAACCATAAATATGCTTGCGGCTGGACTCTCAGCCCGGCGCGCGCAATGATTTGTTCATCATAATTTGCCGGTCTCGATGCCGGTGAACAGTGGCGTGAGGCGTAAGAGATGTCGGAACGGTCGCAAAGCGAAACCCCGCTTGTCCAGTTCAGCGAGCGGCTGACCAATTCGGCGGCATTCGGCACCCTCTTTCGAGAAGGCATGGATCTGGTCGAGGAGACCGCCGCCTATCTGGATGGCGCCGGGCGCACGGAAGCCAAGGCGCTCGAGCGTTCGGTCAGTCTCACTTACGCCACCGAAAGCATGCGACTGACCACCCGCTTGATGCAACTCGCCTCGTGGCTGTTGCTGCACCGCGCGGTCAAAGAGGGCGAAATGACGCTTACCCAGGCCAACCGCGAAAAGACCAAGGTCAAGCTTTCGGCGGCCGATCCCGGCCCGAACGAGATGGTCGAAAAGCTGCCGCCGCATTTGCAGGACCTGATCGCCCGCTCGATGGCGCTGCAGGGCAAGGTCCGGCGTCTTGACGCGACGATCCACGCGACTCCCGCCGAGCGCGCGCCGATCGGCAATCCGCTGGTGCCGCAGCTCAATCGTCTGAAGGAGGCGTTCGAACAGTAGTTCAGTTGACCCCCATTGCGGGGCGACTCGGAGAGGTGGACCTGGAAAGTCGAAATCCCGGCAGCCGGTCATTAAGCCCGCCAGCAGGCGGGACCCTTGGGACCATCCCGGAGTTACAGCCAAGCAAAAAACGCCCCCGCGGGGGCGTTTTGCATTCGGACACAGAGTAGGGGCTTCAATCCTTCTTGAGGAAGCCGGAAAACTTCTTCTGGAACCGTGACACGCGGCCGCCGCGGTCGAGGATCTGCTGGGCGCCGCCGATCCAGGCCGGATGGGACTTGGGGTCGATATCAAGGTTCAGCTTGTCGCCTTCCTTGCCCCAGGTGGAACGGGTCTGGTACTCGGTGCCGTCGGTCATCACGACCGTAATTGTATGATAATTCGGGTGAATTTCCGCTTTCATAGCAGGTCCTTCGGCGCGCCGGCGCCCGTATTCGGTTGTTGAGCTGTCGGATTTGGCGGGCTCTATAACGCAAGCCGCACCCCAAAACAAGCGCGCCAGGCGTGGAATCGGAACCTCTGATCAGCAACTCCTCTAAAGATATCTCCGGATTTGCCACGTGCCGTGATGGGGCCTATCTCGGGGTGGGAAAACGGGTGGTTGGATTCATGAGCGCAGTAGAACGGCTTGAAGACCGCGGCGGGCCAACGGCCGCTGAACGTGAGGCTGCAACGGGCACCATGCTCGAACCGGCGGCGTCGATCGAGGCTGGCCTGACATCGCCGCCGGCGAGACCTGCGCGGCTGCGTCCGCTGCTCGCCCTGTCGCCTTATGTGGCGCGTTATCGCGGCCGCGTGAGCCTTGCCTTCGTCGCGTTGACGGTCGCGGCGATCACCACGCTGATCGTGCCGGTCGCCGTGCGGCGGATGATCGACTTCGGCTTCACGCCGGAAGGCATCGCCCGTATCAATAGCTATTTCGGCGTCATGATCGTGGTGGTCGGCGTGTTGGCGCTGGCCAGCGCATCGCGCTACTACCTCGTCATGACGATCGGCGAGCGGATCGTCGCCGACCTCCGGCGCGACGTGTTTGCACATCTGATGCGGCTGTCGCCGGCCTTCTTCGATTCCTCGCGCAGCGGCGAATTGATCTCCCGGCTGACCGCCGACACCACGCAGATCAAATCCGCCGTCGGTGCCTCGGTCTCGATCGCGCTGCGAAACATGATGCTGTTCATCGGCGCGACCGCGATGATGGTGGTGACGAGCCCCAGATTGTCCGGTTTCGTGCTGCTCGCCATTCCCCTGATCGTGCTGCCGCTGATGGCTTTCGGCCGCTGGGTGCGGCGATTGTCGCGCAACGCCCAGGATACGCTCGCCGATGCCAGCGCCTATGCGTCCGAACTGGTCGGCGCGATCCGCACCGTGCAGGCCTATACCGGCGAGCGGCTCGCCAACACCCGCTTTGCCGGCGAGGTCGAGCAGGCCTACTCGGCCGCGCGCAACTCGACGCGGGCGCGCGCGGTGCTGACCGCAATCGTGATCTTCATCGTCTTCACCAGCGTGGTGATCATCCTCTGGATCGGTTCGAACGATGTCGAGGCCGGGCTGATCAGCCCGGGCCGGCTCGGTCAGTTCGTGCTCTACACGGCCTTTGCCGCTACCGGCCTTGGACAACTCAGCGAAGTCTGGGGCGAAATCTCCGCCGCATCGGGAGCCGCCGAACGGTTGTTCGAAATCCTGCGCGTGAAATCGGAGATCACGCCGCCGGCTTCGCCGCGGCCGCTGCCGGAGCCGGCGCGCGGCGATGTCAGCTTCGAGAACGTCAGCTTCGCCTATCCGATGCGGCCCGGAGTGTCGGCTGTCGACAGCGTTTCATTCTCGGTACGCGCCGGCGAGAAGGTTGCGATCGTCGGCCCCTCGGGCGCCGGCAAGAGCACGCTGTTTCATCTGTTGTTGCGCTTCTACGATCCGGCCTCCGGCGTGATCTCGGTCGACGGCGTGCCCATCCGGGACGCCAATCCCACCGACGTGCGCAGACGCATCGCCCTGGTGCCGCAAGATCCCGCCGTGTTTGCGGCGAGTGCCCGCGATAACATCCGCTTCGGCAGGCCGGAGGCCAGCGATGCCGAGGTCGAGCGCGCCGCCGATCTGGCGCATGCTTCCGAATTCCTTCGCCGCCTGCCCGGCGACTTCGATACCTCGCTCGGCGAGCGCGGCGTGACGCTCTCGGGCGGCCAGCGTCAGCGCATCGCCATCGCGCGCGCTATTCTGCGCGATGCGCCGCTCCTCCTGCTCGACGAGGCGACATCCGCTCTCGACGCCGAATCCGAAACCCTGGTGCAGACCGCGCTGGAAGAATTGATGAGCCGGCGCACGACGCTCGTGATCGCGCATCGGCTCGCCACCGTGCTGTCCTGTGACCGCATCCTGGTGATGGATCAGGGCAGGATCGTCGAGGAGGGCACCCACGCCTCGCTGGTTGCGGCCAACGGGCTTTATGCGCGGCTGGCACGGCTTCAGTTCGAGGGCGCGTAACGGCGGGGCTCGCTCCATCCCGAGCAAGTTCGTGCCGCGGCGGCGGGGATGAGGGGCTATTCACATTTCGGCAAAAGCATCGGCACGTTCGGCCAAAGCCAGTTCTTCCAGGAGCCATCTTCGGTGACGCAGGCGGATGAGCCGGCCGGCGCCTGTGCGGCGGTGGTTCCATTTGTTGCGTTCGACTCTGACGGACGCGAAAAGCCCGGCAACGATGACGACGAGGAAGATCGCTGAGCCGGTCGCAAACTCGGTTTGTGTCATCAGCGTGTTTCCGCGTTCGGATTTATTTAAGGGGTGGCCTTCCATTCCATTTTCAGGACGGGCCGGCCGGAGGTTGGATTGACGTCTGTGCCCGCGTGAACAAAGCCGTTGCGGCGGTAGAACCGGATCGCGCGGGCATTGTCCTGGTTGACCAAGAGCGTGATGGAATTGGGCGACAGCCGCTTGGCCTCATTCACCAATGTATCAGCCAGCTTCGTGCCCCAACGGTCGGGTGCGACGACGAGCTGGTCGAGATAGGCTTGCGCGTCGATGGTCACAAATCCGGCCAGCGTACCGGATTCTTCCGCAACGATGATCTCCGCATTCGGCACCAACTCGTTGCGCCAGCGGTCCCGCCACCACGGCACGCGCGCTGCAAAATCGATCGAGGGATAAGCCTGCCGCCAGGTTTCCAGCCACAGCGCAATTGCGGCGTCTTCGTCCTCAGAGCGGTAGGGGCGGAGGACGAGGGACGTGGTCATCGGCGGCCCGCTTCGTTCCGGGATGGCGCGCAAGCGGCAGACCCGGAGTCTCGAGATCCGGCGTTCGCTTCGCGCCCCGGAATGGCGGCGCTTGGGAGCACCGTCACTTCTCCGTCAGCTTCAATTCGATGCGGCGGTTGCGGCGATAGGCCTCTTCGGTGTTGCCGGGGTCAAGCGGCTGGAATTCGGCAAAGCCGGCTGCGACCAGCCGCTGTGCGGGGACGCCGAGCGAAATCAGATATTGCACCACGGAGATGGCGCGCGCCGACGACAGTTCCCAGTTCGATTTGAACTGGGGGCTCGTGATCGGCCGCACGTCAGTGTGGCCGTCGACCCGCAGCACCCAGGCGATTTCGCTCGGGATCTGCTTGTCGAGGTCGATCAGGGCGCTGGCGACCTTGTCGAGTTCGGATTTCCCTTCAGGCAGCAGCGTCGCCTGCCCGGTGTCGAAGAACACTTCAGACTGGAACACGAATCGGTCGCCGACAATCCGGATATCCGGGCGGTTGCCGAGAATGGCGCGCAGCCGACCGAAGAACTCGGAGCGGTAGCGGGACAGTTCCTGAACGCGCTGGGCCAGCGCAACGTTGAGCCGCTGGCCGAGATCGGCGATGCGGCTTTGCGATTCCTTGTCGCGGTTCTCGGAGGCTTGCAGGGCCTCTTCGAGTGCGGCGAGCTGGCGGCGTAGCGCGCTGATCTGCTGGTTCAATACCTCGATCTGGGCCAGGGCTCGCGCCGAGACCTGCTTTTCCGAATCGAGCGCCTTGTTGAGCTCGTTGGCGCGGCTGGTGGCGTCGTTACCCGCGCCGGCAAGCCCGTTATAGAGGCTCTTGACGCGGTCGCGTTCGGCTTCGGCGGAAGCAAGCCCGGCACGCACCTGCGCAAGCTGGTCCTCGAGATTGACCTTGCCGAGTTTTTCCATCGACAGCATGTCATTGAGTTCGGCGATCTTGGCATTGAGCTGCTCCAGCGCCTTGTCCTTGCCGGTGACCTCCTGCGACAGGAAGAACTGCACCACCAGAAACACAGACAGCAGGAACACGATCGACAGCACCAGCGTCGACAGCGCGTCGACGAAGCCGGGCCAGTAATTGAAGGCGCTTTCGCTGCGCCGTGCTCGGGCGAGGGCCATCAACTCTTCTCCGGCTCGCGCGACAGCCGCTCGAGCAGCCGCTTGATCTCGCGGTTCTGCTCGCCCTGGCCATCCGCCCATTCGCGGATCATCTGCTGCTCGGTGCGCATATGGGTGACGAGGCCCTGGATGGCTTCGGCCAGACTGGTCATGGCCGTGCTCGTGGAGCGGTTGCCGCCGCCTTCTTCCAGCGCCGTGCGCAGCCGGTCGACCGCCGCCTGCAGGTCGCCGCTAGCTCCTCCGCCACCCTCGCTGGCATAGCCGCGCACGGTCGTCGCCAGCCAGTCCTCCAGATCAGTATAGAAGCGGTTTTGCGCCTGGCTCGATTGCAGGTCGAGAAAGCCCAGGATCAGCGAGCCGGCGAGGCCGAACAGTGACGAGGAAAACGAAATGCCCATGCCGCCGAGCGGGGCGGCCAGGCCCTCTTTCAGCGTATCGAACAGCGCGCCGGCATCGCCGCCGACCTTCAGCCCATCGATTATCTTGCCGACCGAGCCGACCGTCTCGATCAGGCCCCAGAAAGTGCCGAGCAGGCCGAGAAAGACCAAAAGGCCGGTCATGTAGCGGGAAATGTCGCGCGCCTCATCAAGGCGGGTGGCGATCGAATCGAGCAGGTGCCGCATGGTCTGCTGCGAGATGGTGATGCGCCCCGAGCGCTCGCCGCCCAGGATTGCTGCCATCGGCGCCAGCAGTGTCGGATGCCGGGTGAGCGCGAGGCCCGGATCGGCGATGCGGAAATTGTTGACCCAGGCGACCTCCGGATAAAGCCGGATCACCTGGCGGAAGGCCAGGATGATGCCGACCAGGAGCACCAGGCCGATCAGCGCGTTCAGGCCAGGATTGGCGAAAAATGCGGTGACGATCTGCTTGTAGAGCACGACCGCAATCAGCCCGCACAGCACCAGAAAGACCAGCATCCGGACCAGGAAAATCCGCGGCGGAGCAAGCTTGGTGAATTCGAGCTCCATCGTGGAGCGGGAAGAGGTGGCCATGCCTAAGGTCATCCGTTGCGAGATACCCCACTATGGCACAGCGAGGCGGAGATGAAAGCCGGTTGCATCGCTTGGCGATCCTGGGAGGCGGGAACTTCCGCGCGAACCTCCCCCAACTCGCACGCACTTTTGGCAAAGCTTCGGCAGCTCAAGCGGTTAACGACGCAAGGGGTGAAGCGCCAGGCGCGATTTTATACATCGTGCCGTGCCGGCGACCACGGCTGCTCACCGGCCGAGGATCCCGCCCACCACGTGGCCGATCACCCCGATCGGACCGCCAATCCCGTGCGACCGGCGTGCCCGGCCCCTGCCGCGATGCTCGGATCTGCTGGCTTCCATTGCTGCGGCGCTTTCGCTGAGCAGCGCCTGATGCTCAGCGGTGTTGAGAAAGCCGGTCTTCGGATAGCCGTGCTGCTCCTGCCAGCGCGAGATGGCGTCGCGGGTCGCCTCGTCGAACTTTCCGCTTGCCCTGGTGTCGAACCCAAGGCTGGTCAGCCGGCGCTGCACGTCGCGGCGTTTGGCTCTGGTCAGGCCGAGCTGATCCTCGGTTTCTTGGGTGGCTTCGTCGGTCAGGTTCGCTGGCTGGACAGACGCGGTCGTGTCGCGAGGTGCCGTGCTCAAGCCGGCGTTGGCGGCCGGTGCGCTGGCGACGATTCCCAGGATCAACAGCACGAGGATCGCGGCGCGCATGGCCCATTTACCTGATGTTGGAGTCGATCAACTCTGTTTTCAGGTTAGAGATACGCGTCAACGCCTTCAACTCCCCTTTTGTCGCGGGGCAACCGTCGCCCGCGGCCCGAGGTTCCTTGGCTGTGTTCAAAACGGCGCCGGGCAGTCGCTTGCGGGTAGAATGTCAACCAGATTTGCTTGCCGCAATCATTCCGGCCAGCTCGCTCCGTACCCTGTCGACAACGCGGCCATAGTCGCGTGTTTCATCCTGCCGGAACAGGCGGACGGTCGGATACCAGGGGCTGTCGGTGCGATTGAGAAGCCAGCGCCAATCCGGCAGATAGGGCAGCAGGATCCAGGTCGGACGGCCTAGCGCACCAGAGAGATGCGCGACGCTCGTGTCGACCGTGATCACGAGGTCAAGACAGGTGATGAGCGCGGCGGTCTCGGTGAAGTCGGTCAGATGCGCGCCTATGTCGATAATGTCCGCTTGCTCGAGCACGGACTTGTCATCCGGCCTCGGCTCCTTCTGAAGGCTGATGAAGGTGGCGTCGAGATCGAGCAGAGCCCGATACATCTCGATCGGGATCGATCGATTACGGTCGTTCGGATGCTTTGGGTTGCCGGACCAGACGAGGCCCACGCGTAGCTTATTGGCTGCGCCGGATCCAGAAAGCCGGTCCTCCCAGATTTGCACGCGCGCTTTCGAGGGCTGGGGCAGGTAGCCGACGCCTGGCGGGATCGTCTCCAGGCGGGTTTCGAAGGCCAACGGCAGAGAACCGACTGGACAATACATATCGAAGGTCGGCAGCGCAGGTGCGGATTTCGGAAGACACTGCGAGACGCCGGACATTCCCGCCAGCAACGGATATATCGGGTCGTTGACGCATAGAATGACGCGAGCGCCGCGCGCGGCCAGCATCGGCACGTAACGCGCAAATTGGATGGTGTCGCCCATTCCCTCGTCTTCGGGAACCAGAATCGTTTTGCCGTCGAGAGGTTCCTTGCCGAGCCACCTTGGCTGGGAAAATTCGAAACTGGCAACAGCCAAACCCGGAACCCTTGACCTGGCTTCCCGCCCGGCCCAGCCGGCTTCGAAATTCCCGGTCAACAGCCGGATGAGTGAGGCGTCAAAATCCGCTGTCCCATCGGTGGAGCTGATCGCCTTTATCTGATCGTAAATCGCAATGGCTTCATCAAATCGATGAAGCTGCGCAAGCGCCAATGCCTTGTTGTGAAACGCGGCAAGAAAGTTCGGCTGGAGGCTGATCGCGCGGTCGAACCATGGTAGCGCCTCTGCATCTCGCTTGAGCTGGCGGAGCAGCGCGCCGGCGTAACTGCAGGTTCCGGCGTTGGTGGGATCGAGTGCATAGGCTCGCTTGATGTCCTGCAAGCCTTCCTCGAACCTGTCCAGGATATACATCGCAAGCGCGCGCATCTGCAGCTTGAGGCTGCTATCAGCCGGCATTTTTTCGTGCAGATTGAAGCAGGCAAAAGCTTCTTCGGTGCGACCCAGTCGATGAAGGAGAAAGCCCGCTCTGTGTGCGGCCTCCCAAAGACAGGGATTGAGCTTCAGCGCGTGCTGATAAGTCAGCGCTGCTTCCTCGAGGCGCTCCATATCAAGCAGCAGGTCGCCGAGATTTTTCCATAGGCCTGGATTATCGGGCTCGAGTTGCACCGCCTTGTCGAAAGTCGCGAGGGCGTCTTCGCGACGTCCCTGCTTCAGAAGCGCGATGCCGAGATTGGTCAGATAGTCGGTCTTCGGCTGCTGCCTGAGCGCGCGCGATATCCACTCGACTGCGTGATCAAATTGTCCGGCCTCGAGGCAGAGCTGACCGGCCAGGTGCAACGTTTCCGCGTGTGCTGCGTCGATTGCAAGCGCTTTCTGGCAACAGACCTGGGCGTCTAGATGCCGACCAGCGATAAAATGCTGCAAACCAGCTTCATAAAGCGCTGCCGGCGTAGCCGGCGAGGGGGTGTGCCGTGCAGCCTTGGACGCCGACCTGCGCTCGCGACGATTCATCCGGCATCATCAACGTGAATGACGGGCCAATGAGTAATTGATTCTGATCCGATCAGGAAGGGTCTTGCGTCAGCTAGCGAAGTGGATTTGACATTCGAAGCGAATGTCAAATCCTAATCTCCACTAGAAACATATGTTTGCCTGGTGGCCCTTTGATTCCAACATCCGCAAAACTGCCTGCCGGGAAGGGATGCGAATGTTAGAATTGAACGTCTATCTCACTGCCCGAGCGGCTTTAAGATCTTCACCAGCTCGCCGTGGACGAATTCGTTGCCGCAGATCACGCTGCCGGTTTGAAGCGGATCGTCGTTGCCGGCTATTCCGGAGACCACGCCGCCGGCTTCACGCACGAGGATCTGACCGGCCGCCATGTCCCACGGTTGCAGGTTGCGCTCCCAATAGCCGTCGAGGCGGCCGGCCGCGACAAAAGCCATATCGAGCGAGGCCGCGCCGAAGCGACGCAGGCCGGCGACGCGATTTTGCAGTTCGGCCATTTCCCGGCGCGACAGCTCATGATCGCCGCGTCCGATATGCGGCAAGCCGCAGGCGATCACGCATTCGTTCAGCTTGCGTCTGCCCGCAACGCGCAGGCGCTGATCGTTGAGGAAGGCGCCTTTGCCGCGTTCGGCAGTATAGAGCTCGTCGTTGGCCGGATTGTAGATCAGCCCCGCAATCACCGTGCCCTCGCGCTGGAGCGCGATCGAGATTGCAAATTGCGGGATGCCATGCAGGAAATTCGTGGTGCCGTCGAGCGGATCGACGATCCAGGTGTGGCTTTTGTCGGCGCCCTCGCGCGTGCCGCCTTCCTCGCCGATGAACCCGTAGCCGGGACGCGCCTTGGCGAGATCCTCGTAAAGCATCTCTTCGGCGCGCTTGTCAGCCAGGCTGACGAAATTGGCCGGTCCCTTCATCGATACTTGCAGATTTTCGATTTCGCCGAGGTCGCGCTTGAGGCTGCGGCCGGCGCGGCGAGCGGCCTTGACCATGACATTGAGGAGGGCTGATTGCAGCATGATCTCAGGCTGGTTAGTTCCAGGGGCAGGTTGGCTCAGCGAAGACAGATGTGCGTGCCCGTTGCCGGTGACGCCGTCAAGCTCATTTGGTGCCGAACCACTTGTGGACCGCGGCCGCCGCCTTGGCCTTATCCTGCGGGCTCATCGTGGAGAGCATCTCGTCGAGCTCCGGATCGCCCTTGCCGGCTGTCTTGGCAATGGTGTGCCATTTCAGCGCCTCGACCTTGTCGACCGGCGCGCCATTGCCGCTCGCCAGCACCCGCGCCAGGCGGTTCTGTGCGATCGGGTTGTTTTGCCTCGCCGCCTTGCGCAACAGCTCGACCGCCGCGGCCTCGTTTTTCGGCATCCCGCTGCCGTTGAACAGCGCAATTGCGTATTCGACCTCGGCGTCGATGTTGCCGGCGATGGTGGCCGCCTGGAGCAGGCGTCCTGCCTTTTCCAGGTCCTTCGGCACGCCGGTGCCCTCCTTGTAGAAGGTCGCGAGCGCATATTCGGCCTCCGGATTGCCGGCGTCTGCCGCGACCCGCATCAATTCCGCCGCGCGCCTGACGTCCTGGGGCAGCACTTCGCCGCCGAGATACAGCAAAGCGAGATTATAAGCCGCCTTCGGATTGCCCAGTTTGGCGGAAGAGGCGAACAGCTTCGCAGCTTCCGGACGATTGACCAGGCTGCCGCGGCCTTCCAGCCGTATCATCCCCAGTTCGAACATCGCCTCGCGGTCGCCGGCATCGGCGCCGCGCTTGTACCATTCGGCGGCTTTGGCATCGTCGCGACCGACGCCGAGCCCGTTCTTGTAGAGCTCGCCGAGCATGGTCATGGCCTTGGGGTCGCCGTTTTCCTGCACGCGTTTCATCGCCAGGTCATAAGCGGTCTTGTAGAGCCCGCGCTGGAAAGCGCCATAGACCAGATCGACATTGGGATTGTCCGGCTCCGGCGTGGCGGCGGCCGCCGGCTGCGGGGAGGGCTCCGGCGCCGGCTTTTTGGCGGCGCTCGGTCGTGCCTTCGGCTTTTCGGGCGCTGGCTTCGCCGGCGCTGCCGCAGGTTTTTCCGGCGCGGCGCCGGGCGGCGACAGCGAAACCTGCGCCGATGCGTGGCTCGCCAGCATCAGGGCGGCGCCGAGCAGACTAGAACGCGCGATTCTCATTTCCGGCCTTACCCCTGCGGCGCTTCGGCCTTGGCCGGCACTCCGGCTTGCGCTTTGTGGATGGCAGCCTCGGTCGTGCGGAGCGAAGCTGCCGGTCCTTCCGCCGCGTTCCAGATAAAGTCGCCTGCGAGAATGAAATCGGCGCCGGCGCCGGCGAAGCGGCCGGCCTCCTCCAGCGTGGCGGCAAAGCCGACCGACGGCACTTCAAACAATTCGTCCCACCAAGCGAGGCGCTCGGCGATCGCCGTCGCAGACGGGCGTGATCCGTTTTCGTCGGGTTCGCCGAACAGCACGTAGTCGGCGCCGAGTTCGCCAGCCGTCATCGCATCGTGCCGCGTCGCAAGGCCGCCGACGCCGGCGATACGGTCAGGCTTGAGGGTCGGCAGCGCTTCTTCAAAGGTGGTGAGGTCGGGCAAATGCGCGCCATCCGCGCCCGCGCGCGCCACGAGCTCGGCATTTCCCTCAAGCAGCAGCGCCGCGCCCTTGTTCTGAACGATGGGTGCGAGCGCCTTGATGCGCGAGATCAGCGTGCGTGGGTCGGAAGTTTTCAACCGCAGCAGCACGGCGGCCACATCGGCTGCCTCGAGCAGGGACGGCAGCAATTCCGCCAGCGGTTGCGGGTCCTCGATCACCGGCGTTGCCAGATAGAGGCGCGGGAGCGGCCGCGGCGGAATAGTCTTGGACGTCAATTTCAAGCGGCCTTCTTTTCGAGGTCGGCCGCCCATTTACCAGTGCTCGCAAGGCCGTTCATATGCGCGCGATGGATAAAGGCGCGCTGGCCAGCCGGAACGTTCTCGGATTTGCCGGACCATGCCTTTTGCGGCGCAGCCTGCAACGCGCGACCATAGGAGAAGGTAATCTTCCATGGCAGGTTACCGATCGCGTTGATGGCGTTGAGATGCGCGGTAGCTTCTTCGTCGGATTGTCCGCCGGACAGAAACGCGATGCCGGGTACGGCCGCCGGCACGCATGCCTTGAGAAGACGGACAGTCTTTTCGGCGACGTCCTGCACGCCGGCCTGCTTGCCGGATTTCTTGCCCGCGATGACCATGTTGGGCTTGAGGATCATGCCTTCCAATGCGACGCGCTGCACGCGCAGCTCCTGGAATGTCTTGTTGAGCACGCGGCCCGTCACCTCATAGCAGCGGTCGATATCGTGATCGCCGTCCATCAGCACTTCCGGCTCGACGATCGGCACGATCTGCGCCGCCTGGCACAGCGCGGCGTAACGCGCCAAGGCATGGGCATTGACGTGGATCGCCGTCATCGAGGGGATGCCGCTGCCGATATCGATCACGGCGCGCCATTTCGCAAAGCGCGCGCCGCGCTCGTAATATTTCTTCAGCCGCTCGGCAAGCTTGTCGAGACCGACGGTAACGAGTTCACCCGGACAATTCGGCAAGGCCTGCGTGCCCTCGTCCACCTTGATGCCGGGGATGGAGCCGGCCTGCTCGATCAGCTTGACCAGCGGGGTTCCGTCTTTCGCGTTCTGCCAGATGGTTTCGTCGTAGAGGATGACGCCGGAGATATATTTGCTCATCGCCTCCTGCGAGCGGAACAACATCTCGCGATAGTCGCGGCGGTTGTCCTCGGTCGATTCCACCTTGATGGCGTCGAAGCGCTTCTTGATGGTGCCGGTCGATTCATCGGCGGCGAGAATGCCTTTGCCCGGTGTGACCATGGCAAGGGCGACTTTGTTGAGATCGGCGAGATTCATCGCAAACGTCCTCCGGAAGCTGCCCGCTTTTGGCGGCCAAAATAGACCGTTCTCGGGCAAAAGAGGAGGTTGATGTTGGTCGCAGGGCTGGTCCCGGGCCCTGATTTCGGCTCTTGTCTCAGGGGCATCGGCCGCCAACGGCTCGGCCCAGGCGCCGCCCGAGGACAGGCTCCCTCGGGCGCTATCCAATACGCCGCGGCTTCTCGGCTCACGCGACCGTCTCCGGAATACCGGATCGTCCGGTCGCGCAGGACGATGACAGCCCTTAGCAATATCCGGCGACGCCAGCTTCGGGATTGCTAAGCGACGCGGGGGTCGAGCTCGCCCTTGGCGTAGCGCTTGGCCATTTCGGCGGGCGTGAGCACGCGCTTGATCTTGGTCGCTTGTCCCGCAGTGTTGAACTCCTCAAGCCGCTGCTTGCACAGCCTGGTCATCGCTTCCATGGCGGGCTTGAGATACTTGCGCGGGTCGAACTCTTCCGGATTTTCCTTCAGCACCTTGCGGATCTGGCCTGTCATTGCCATCCGGTTATCGGTGTCGATGTTGATCTTGCGCACGCCGTTCTTGATACCGCGCTGGATTTCGGCGACCGGCACACCCCAGGTCGGCTTCATCTTGCCGCCGTTGGCGTTGATGATATCCTGCAAATCCTGCGGCACCGAGGACGAGCCGTGCATCACGAGATGCATGTTCGGCAGCTTGCCGTGTATTTCCTCGATCACGTTCATGGCGAGTATGTCGCCGTCGGGCTTGCGGGTGAACTTGTAGGCGCCGTGCGAGGTGCCCATCGCGATCGCAAGTGCGTCGACCTTGGTCTCCTTGACGAATTTTACGGCCTCGTCGGGATTGGTCAGAAGCTGGTCGTGTGACAGCTTGCCTTCGGCGCCGTGGCCGTCTTCCTTGTCGCCCATGCCGGTCTCGAGCGAGCCGAGCACGCCGAGCTCGCCTTCGACCGAAATGCCGCCGAGATGGGCCATGTTGGTGACGGTCTTGGTCACGCCGACATTGTAGTCCCAGTCGCCTGGCGTCTTGCCGTCGGCCTTCAGGGAGCCGTCCATCATCACGGAGGTGAAGCCGGCCTGGATCGCGGTCATGCAGGTTGCGGGCTCATTGCCGTGATCGAGGTGCACGCAGACCGGAATCTGCGGATAGATTTCAGTGACGGCGTCCATCATATGGCGGAGCATGACGTCATTGGCATAGGAACGCGCGCCACGCGAGGCCTGGATGATGACGGGCGCATCGACTTCGGAAGCGGCCGCCATGATCGACAGCGCCTGCTCCATGTTGTTGATGTTGAAGGCCGGGACGCCGTAGTCGTGTTCCGCCGCGTGATCGAGCAATTGGCGCAAGGTGATCCGAGCCATGAAACCTGTTCTCCCGTTGGGGCTGAGCGCCCGATATGAATTATTGCTTCTTCAAAACCTCGACGCCGGGCAGGGGTTTCCCTTCCATCCATTCCAGGAAGGCCCCGCCCGCGGTGGACACATAGCTGAAATCGCCGGCCACGCCGGCCTGGTTGAGCGCTGCGACCGTGTCGCCGCCGCCCGCGACGGAAACCAGCTTTTTCGCCTTGGTGCGCTCGGCGGCATGGCGCGCCGCAACCACCGTGCCGCGATCGAACGGCGTCATCTCGAAGGCGCCGAGCGGCCCGTTCCAGACCAGCGTCTTGGCATCATCGATGGCGGCGTGAATGCGCGCCACTGATTGCGGGCCGACGTCGAGGATCATGCCGTCGGAGGGAATGGCGTCGAGGCCATAGGCGTGCGACGGGGAATTGGCGGCAAAATGAAACGCCACCACGGCGTCGACCGGCAACAGGATCGCGCAATTGGCCGCGGTTGCTTTCTCCATGATCCGCAGCGCGGTGGCCGCGAGGTCCTTCTCCGCGAGCGACTTGCCGACACCGATGCCCTGCGCGTGCAGGAAGGTGTTGGCCATGCCGCCGCCGATGACGAGCGCATCGACCTTGCTGACAAGGTTTTCCAACAGGTCGATCTTGGTCGATACTTTCGCGCCGCCGATGATCGCGATCACCGGCCGCGTCGGCGCTTCCAGCGCCTTGCTTAACGCATCGAGTTCGGCCTGCATGGTGCGCCCGGCGTAGGCGGGGAGCTTGTGACCGAGGCCTTCGGTCGAGGCATGGGCGCGGTGGGCGGCGGAGAAGGCGTCGTTCACCCAGATGTCGCCGAGTTTGGCCAGTTCCGCGACGAAGCTGCCGTCGTTCTTTTCTTCCTCTTTATGGAAGCGGGTGTTTTCCAGACAGAGGATGTCGCCGTCCTTCATGGCCGCGACAGCTTTCGCGGCCGTCTCGCCGATGCAGTCCTCGGCAAACGCGACCGGCTTGTCGATCACATGCGACAGTGCCGTGGCCACGGGCTTCAGCGATTCCTTGGGGTCGCGTCCCTTGGGCCGGCCGAAATGCGCGAGCAGGATGACCTTGCCGCCCTTGCTGGCGATTTCGCTGATGGTCGGGGCCACGCGTTCGAGGCGGGTAGCGTCGGTAACGCGGCCCTGCTCCATGGGAACGTTGAGGTCGACGCGGAGCAGCACACGTTTGCCCTTCACATCGACGTCGTCGAGGGTGCGGAATGGTTTTGTCATAGGCGCTTCCTTGTCCCGGGTACACCGAGTGCCCACTTCCGAAGTTCGTGCTCCATCGCAGCGCCCACCTTCGCGAACTTCGGAAAGCCATGGGCCCTGGCAGACTTATTGATTGAGTACCGCGCTATCGATCTGAAGTCCCTGATCGGGCTCGCCGCTTGCCGTGCAGGGACTCAGATCGGTGGTACTAGCGGCGCAAGGTGCCGCCGTGCAGAACCGGGGCCTATACTGGAGTGGTCCCGATACTTGGGTCCCGGATCAGCGATGCACCGCGAGCGCGCGGCATCGCATCCGGGACATGAGACTTATTAAAGCAGCTTGCCCATCGCGACGGCGGTGTCGGCCATGCGGTTGGAGAAGCCCCACTCGTTGTCATACCAGGACATCACGCGCACCAGCGTGCCGTTCTGCACCTTGGTCTGGTCCATGTGGAAGGTCGAGGAATGCGGATCGTGGTTGAAGTCGATCGAGACGTTCGGGTGGGTAGTGTAGCCGAGGATGCCCTTGAGCTGCTGCTCGGCGGCCCGCTTCATCGCCTCGTTAATCTCTTCCTTCGTCGTCTTGCGGGAGGCCACGATCTTCAAGTCGACCACCGAGACGTTCGGCGTCGGCACGCGGATCGCGACGCCATCGAGCTTGCCGTTCAGTTCCGGCAGCACGAGGCCGATCGCTTTCGCCGCGCCGGTCGAGGTCGGGATCATCGACATCGCCGCCGCGCGGCCGCGATAGAGATCCTTGTGCAAGGTGTCGAGGGTCGGCTGGTCGCCGGTATAGGCGTGGATCGTGGTCATGAAGCCGGTTTCGATGCCCACGGTGTCGTTGAGCACCTTGGCGACCGGCGCGAGGCAGTTCGTCGTGCAGGAGCCGTTGGAGACGACGAGATGGTCCTTGGTCAGCTTGTCATGGTTGACGCCGTAGACGACCGTTGCATCGGCGTTCTCGGCGGGCGCGGAGACCAGCACGCGCTTGGCGCCCGCGGCGAGGTGCGCAGACGCCTTCTCCCTGGCGGTGAAAATGCCGGTGCATTCCAGAGCGATGTCGACGCCGAGCGCCTTCCAGGGCAGTTTCGAAGGGTCGCGTTCCGCCGAAACCTTGATCTTGCCGTCGCCGAGACTGATCGAGTCACCCTCTACCGTCACCGTGCCGGGAAAGCGACCGTGGACGGAGTCGTAGCGCAACAGATGGGCGTTGGTCTCGACCGGGCCGAGATCGTTGATGCCGACCACCTCGATATCCTTGCGGCCGGACTCGGCGATGGCACGTAGCACGTTGCGGCCGATGCGGCCAAACCCGTTGATAGCGACCCGGATTGCCATGGTGTGTTTCTCCTCTAATAGCCCTTGCCGTCCTCACGGGCGGGTCCCGCAAGGAGGTTGACGGCAGTTCGCCCGGTTCGGCCGGGCGAGGAACGGAAAAGATGACAGGTTAGGTAGACCTTTTCGGGGCCCAGCTCAACCTCATCAGGAGTACCGCCGATTTGAAATTCCTGCATGATTGCCGCGAATTCTCACAGGCGTTTCAAAATCGAAAAGGGTTCTCCCAAATCTTAATCTGGCTAGCGCCCTATTGTTTCCGAAGTTCGTAACCCGCGGGCCGCGATATCGTACGGACTTCGGAAACGGGCGTTAGACCCGCTTCAGGACTGCGTTAACCGTCGCCTCGGCGGTAATTCCGAAGTGCTTGTAAAGCTCCTTGGCCGGGCCGCTCTCGCCGAAGCCGTGCATGCCGATAAAAACGCCGTCGTGCCCGATCACGGCATCCCAGCCCCAGCGGACCGCGGCCTCGATCGCTACCTTCACCGGCGCGTTGCCGACAATCGCCTTCTGCCGATCCTCCGGCTGGGACAGCAGCAATTCGAGCGAGGGGACCGAGACCACCCGCGTCGCAATGCCGCGCCCGGCGAGTTCCTTCTGGGCCGCAACGGCGATCTCGACTTCGGAGCCCGAGGCAAAGAGCGACACCTTCGCATCCCCTTGCGAGGGGACCAGTTCATAGCCGCCATGGCTGCACGGATTGTCCGAAGGCGCGTTGTTGCGAAGTTGCGGCACGTTCTGGCGTGTGAGCGCGAGCACGGTCGGGCCGTCGGTGCGATTGAGCGCCAGCTCCCAGCACTCGGCGACCTCGATCGCGTCGCAGGGCCGGAACACGCGCATGTTGGGCATCGCGCGCAGGCTGGAGAGATGCTCGATCGGCTGGTGCGTCGGGCCGTCTTCCCCAAGCCCGATCGAATCGTGGGTCATCACATAGACCACGCCCGCGCCCATCAGCGCAGCGAGGCGCATGGCCGGGCGCGCATAGTCGGTGAAGACGAGGAAGGTCGCACCATTGGGCGCAAAGCCGCCATGCAGGAAGATGCCGTTCATGGCAGCCGCCATGCCGTGCTCTCGGATGCCGTAATGAATGAAGCGGCCTTTCGGCGTCTTGGCGGAGAAGGCCACCGCGTCTTTCGGCTTGTTGTTGTTGGAGCCGGTGAGGTCGGCCGAGCCGCCGACAAATTCCATCGGCATGGCGGCGGCGATGGCATCGATCGCAGCTTCGGATGACTTGCGCGTGGCGATGTTGAGCGGGCTCTCGAGCAGCTTCTTCTTGTGATCGCGCAAGGCTTTTGCGAGCGAGGCCGGCCGCTCATGCCGCAGCCGGCGCTCGAACTCGGCGCGCTTGCGCGGCCCCAATTCACCAAAGCGCGCCTCCCATTCGCTCCGCGCGGCCGCGCCGCGGCTGCCCGCTTCGCGCCAGGCTTTCAGCACGTCGTCAGGAACCGAGAACGGCTCGAGCGAAATGCCGAGCTTTTCCTTCGCGCCCTTCAGTTCGTCGGCGCCGAGTGCCTCGCCATGGGCTTTGGCCGTGCCGGCTTTGTTCGGCGCGCCGTAGCCGATGGTGGTCTTGCAGGCGATCAGCGACGGCTTGTTGGACTTTTGCGCGCGGGCGATGGCGGCCGCGATGGCCGACTGGTCGTGGCCGTCGATCAATTCGGCGGCCCAGCCGGCGGACTTGAAGCGCTTCACCTGATCGACGGAGTCGGAGATGGAAGTGGGCCCGTCGATCGAGATGCCGTTGTCGTCGTAGAGCACGATCAGCTTGTTGAGCCGCCAGTGGCCGGCGAGCCCGATCGCCTCCTGTGACACGCCTTCCATCAGGTCGCCGTCGGAGGCGAGCACGTAGGTGTGATGGTCGACGATCTTCTTGCCAAACTCGGCCGCGAGCATCTTTTCCGCGAGCGCCATGCCGACCGAGGTCGCGATGCCCTGGCCGAGCGGACCGGTGGTGGTCTCCACGCCGTGGGTGCGGAAATTCTCCGGGTGACCGGGCGTGAGCGAATCGACCTGGCGAAAACGCTTGATCTCGTCCAGCGTCATGTCCTTGTTGCCGGTGAGATAAAGCAGCGCGTAGAGCAGCATCGACCCGTGCCCGGCAGAGAGCACGAAACGGTCGCGATCGGGCCAGGCCGGATTGGCGGCATCGTATTTCAGGAATTGCGTGAACAGCACGGTGGCGATGTCGGCGGCACCCATCGGCAAGCCGGGATGGCCCGACTTGGCTTTTTCGACCGCGTCCATCGCCAGGCCCCGGATCGCATTGGCCATACGGACGTGATCGACCTGCGTCATGATGAAATTCCGCCAGATAATGAGGTGCTTGGGTGGGCCGCCGAGGCCAAAAACCTCAGCGTGGAACCGGAAGTCGAGGGCTGGATAGCACCTCACCTGTCAAAGTCAAAGGAAGTGGCACGATTTGCGACGGTAAAACCTGCTTTGCGGTGCATAGTTCCGAACCGGCGTTGCGCTGGCCTTGTTCGTTACGTAAGTTTCTTCCCCCAAATGCTTGATTTCCAACCGCTTGATTTTGCAAGAGGCGTCCCGGCGCCCCCGGGGGTATGCTGAGCGATCCATGGACGACCAAACCGCCAACGGTTCGCACCACAGCGAACAGTCGTTCGCCGATATCGAGGCCGCCACGCGGCGTCTGATGGCGGCGCTGGATGGGCTTGAGCGGGCGGTCGAGCGCCGGCGTGACGCTGATCGCGACGAAGACGAACTTGCGGCCCGGATCCAGGCGCTCGGCGCCGATCGCGCCCGTCTCGCCGACGAACTCGACGGATCGCTGGTCAAGACCAAGCGGCTCGAGCGCTCCAATCGCGAGATTGCCGAACGGCTCGATGCCGCGATCGGCGCGATCCGCGAGGTGCTCGAAGCCGGAGAGATGCCATGAGCCATGTCAACGTCACCATCAACGGGCGGCAATATCGCATGGCCTGCGAGGCGGGGCAGGAGACGCGGCTGCTTCGGCTCGCCGAGAGCCTCGAGTCTCGCATCCAGAGCCTGCGCGGCAAGTTCGGCGAGATCGGCGACGCAAGGCTCACCGTGATGGCGGCGCTGACCGTCTGTGACGAGTTGCAGGATGCGGACAATCGCATCCACAGCCTCGAACAGGAACTGGTCGCGCTTGCGGACGTCCGGGAGGTTGCGGCCGATCGCGCCAGGGCAACGCAGATCGCGGTCGCCAACGCGCTGAACGCCGCCGCCGACCGGATCGAGAAAACCACGCAAGTTCTCAACCGCACGATCGGTGGCGGGGTTGCGATCGGCTGATCGGCCGGAGCCGCCGAAATTTATTTACATGCAGTGGTTCGACGCCCTCGACGGGCACAGTTCGAGCGCGCTGGTGAGCGAGAACAGCACGCGCACGTCGCGGCCGGGATTATCAGGGGAGCGGTAGGTCAACGGGACCGCGATCGCGAGATCGGCTTGCGTATTGTTGGCGAGGAAAAAGCGAACGCCGCCGCCGACCGAGGTGAGCGAGATGCCGTCGGTATAGTTGTAGCCGGCGTTCCACGCGACGCCGCTGTCGACGAAGCTGTAGAGCTGATAGCCTGTCAAAAACTGGGAATTTAGTTTCTGGTCGAAACGGAGCTCCAGCGTGCCGGCCATGCCGTTATCCCCGCTGGTTTCGGCGGCGGCATATGCTCGGCCGAACGCCGCGCCGCCAAGATAGAATTGTTGCGACAGGTATAACGGCCCGGATGCGGCCTGGGCGGCAGCCGCAATCTTGAGCGACCACGCATCCGTCAAGGACTGATAGCGGGTGAACCAGACGTCGAGCGCCGAGAAGCTCGGGGAAGCACCGATGTGCGACACGAAGTCGTCGTCGGCTTGTGAGGCGCCGAGCACGTTGAGACCCTGCCGCCACGTCAGGGTCAGAAAGTTGCTGCCGCCGAAATTGTCCTGGAGGCGGTAGTCTCCCGTCAGACCGAAGGTGCGGATGCGATCTTCATAGATTGTCCCGAACAGGTCGCTTTCGGAGACGTTGCTGAGGTCGAAGGCGCTCGTGATCGTCAGCGTCGAGCGCTGCGACTGTATCGGCACCACGCTGGCGCGAAGCTCGAAGCCTTCCATCGTCGTGTTGTCGCCGAGGGCGCGGCGGTAGTCGCCGGGCCACACGTCGCTGTACATGCCGGAGACGCCGACGCGCACGCCGTCATCGCCGATCGGGGTGTCATAGGACAATCGGCCGAAGCCGAGCTCACGCGGGTCGTTGGGGGTGGTCGAAAGATTGACCGCCAGTGTATCTCCGGGCCTGAGCAGGGAATTGTATGCCGCCGTCGCGTAGCTTTCCCATGGGCCGACGGCGGCGGCGCCAAGGTTGTCAACGCCGAGCGAAGCAAAGACATGCCAGGTCTTGACGAAAACGGTCAGGCGGAAATGACCGCTGGCGGTGCCGATCTCCTCAAGCGTGGTGTCCGCGATGCGCACGCCCGGACGGTTGTTGATCAGGAGTAGTTTCCGTTCCAGCGTCCCGAGCCGCGAGGGGTGTTCGGCAAGCACCGGCGCGAGCATCTGCCGCACGCCGAACTCCTCGGCGCCCTCGCCCCTGACATCGAGAGCGGTGATACTGCCTTCGATCACCTGAACGCGGATTGATCCGTTTTTGATGTCCTGCGGGGGAATGATCGCCCGGCTCAGGTTGAATCCTGCGGCGCGGTAGATATCGCCGATGCCCGCCGCGATCGCGGCGAGGTCGGCCTGCGAGACCTTCTTGCCGACGTAAGGTTGGTAGACGCTCGCCAGGTGGTCGGGTGGAATCGCCGTGGCGCCGGCGATCGAGACGTGGCGAAGCACGAACAACGGTCTTGTATCTGCCGGCGGCGTCGCCGGCTGTGCCAGGGCTGGCATCCGCAGGCGGGGCGGTCGCGTGGAGGGGGTCCATCCGGACTGTGAACCATTGAAGCGCTGGTCAAATTGCCTTGGATCGTATGCCGGCGGCGCGGCCTGCTGTGCCTGCGCAGGGAACGAAGCCATGAGCACGAAGAAGGTTGCAAGCCCTAGCGCAGCGAGTCCCGCCTGGCGGTGGGCCGGCCCGTTGACGACATCCCCTTCGTTGGTTTGCGGGTTCCACCGCACTGCTCTTAGATGCATGAAAATTCATAAGATTTCATGGTCAATGAATCGTTAACGGGCGCCGCCAAAACCGGCCGGCCTGCACACTCAATATTGAGTTTTTCGGCTTAGCCTCGGGCGATCGAAGGCTGAGGGCAAAGCTATGAAACGGGCGCGCAACTATCTGGCCGGGTTGATGGCTGGACTTGCACTTTTGACGGGATCTCACGCGTTCGCTGCCGAAGGCGGCATATGGTCAGTCCGCAAATCCTCGGGCGAGGTCTGGATCTCAAGCGGCGACGTTCAGCAGGCGTCACTCAAGGCCGACGAGCAACTCAAGCCCGGCGATACCATCCGCACCGGGCGGAATGGCCGTGTGCTCCTGGTGCGCGGCGAAGAAAGCATCCTGATCGCGCCGAATTCGGTCATAGGTCTGCCCGCTGCGGCGAAGGACGGACTTTCGACGACGATCACCCAGCAGGCCGGCTCGATCCTGCTCGAGGTGGAGAAGCGCAACGTCAAGCATTTCGAGGTCGAGACCCCCTATCTCGCCGCCGTGGTCAAGGGCACGCATTTTCGCGTCGCCGTGAATGCCGCCAGCACCAGCGTCGATGTCTTGCGCGGGCAGGTGGAAGTTACCGACTTCAAGTCGGGCCAGATCGCCCAGGTGATGCCGGGTCAGAAGGCGACCGCGTTTGAGCATGGCAAGCCTGGTCTGGTGCTCAGCGGCTCAGGCCCGTTCAATCCGATCGAGCGAGGCAAACCGCGTGCTTCATCGATCAATCGCATTCCGGTGCCGAGAGGAGGGCTCGCCTCCCCGCGCAGCGCCGCTAACCGAGGGGCGATCCATGCGACCGCTGGGCAGACCGGCGTGAGGATTTCATCGGCGCTCGGCGAAGTGAAGGTCGACTTTCACAAGGTGACGCATGGCCTCGCGCGCGGCTCCTCGGCGTCGATCAGCACCGCGAACCGAAACACCCAGAGCAATACGGTCTGGAACGCATCCTCGACCAGCGGCGCGAATGCGGTCTCAGCCGCAGCGGTCGGAGCCAGCCCGGCGTCGAGCGGCGCCTCCTCTGTCGCAGCTAACGGCGCCTCCTCGGTGGCAGCTGCGGTGGCCGCCGCCGCCAACGCCGGAAGCATCGGAGGCAATGGCAACGGCAATGGCGCCAATGGAAACGGCAACGCATTCGGCCTCGGGAACGGGAACGGCGGGGTCGGAAACGGCAATGGCAACGGCGGGGTCGGAAACGGCAACGGTAGGGGAAACCTGAAGCACTAGAAAGCGAGGGCGGGCTCGAACGCCCGCCGGGGGACGGGGGAATTGAAACATATCCGGCCACATCTTCTGGTCGCGGCCATCGTGATCATCGCGGCGGTTCTGGGCTGGCACAACGGCCTGCGCAACGTGCTCGCCGACCTGCGCTTTGCCTGGCTGTCGAAGCCAGCCGGCGGCGAGATCGTGATCGTCGCCATCGATGCCCCTTCGATCGAACAAATCGGTGTCTGGCCGTGGCCGCGCCGGCTGCACGCCCAGTTGCTGCGGCAGCTTGATCTTGCCGGCGCCAGCGACATCGCATTCGATGTCGACTTCAGCACGCCCTCGGACCCCGAGTCCGACCGGATGTTCCTCGAAGCCCTGGAGCATGCCGGGGGATCGGTGGTGCTTCCCTCGTTCAAGCAGCCCGGGGCCCAAGGCTCGACCTTCTTCAACCGTCCACTGGCTGCGTTCGGCGCGCATTCCTGGTCGGCGGTTGTCAATGTCGCAATCGAGCCGGACGGGCTGGTGCGTCGGTATAGTTTCGGTCAAAAGCTCGACGGCGAATTCCTGCCCTCGATGGCCGCGGTCCTCGCCGGACATTATGACGAGCACCGCGCGCCATTCCTGATCGATTTCGCACTCCAGCATGAAACCATTCCGAGGGTTTCCTTTGTCGACGTTCTGAAAGGCAACAAGGCGGCGCTGGAGCGGATCAAGGGCAAGAAGGTCATCATCGGCGGCACCGCGCTCGAGCTTGGCGACCGCTTCAGCATTCCCAACGGCGGCATCGTTTCCGGACCTGCGTTGCAGGCGCTGGCCGCGGAATCGATGATTCACGGCCGTATCCTGCATTGGACCTCGGCAACCACGACCGTGTTGGCACTTGGTACGCTCGTGCTCTTCATGATGTTGCTGTGGCGGCGCGTATCCGCCGCACGGCGGGTTGGCGTGCTGGTGCTGGCGGCGGTTGCCATCGAAGTGTCGGCCTATCTCATCCAGATGTGGTTTCCCCTGGTCATCGACACGGCATTGTTGCACGTCGCCATCGCGGTCTATATCGCCGCCATTGGCCTCGATGAGATCGACATCCGCGATCTGCTCGGCCGTGTCGCCGAGAATCGTTTTCAGCGCATCGCGATGTCGCTCGGCGACGGTCTGGTCTGCACAGATTCGAACTATCTGATCACGGTCTGGAATCCGGGCGCGACGGCCATTTTCGGTTACAGTCCCGACGAGATGATCGGCCGGCCGTTCGATACGCTTTGCGCGGGAAATGCAGAGGCCCCGTTCTCGATCCATCAGGCGCACGCGCAGCCTGCCGGCACGGTGATCGAATTCGATGCCCGGCATCGCAACGGCAACGTGTTGCCCGTCGAAGCCAGCTTTTCGCGCTGGCAGGGTGCGGACGGCATCCAATACGGCGCGATCCTGCGCGACGTCTCGGTGCGCAAGCGCGAGGCCGAGAAGATCCGTTACCTTGCCGAATACGACACGCTGACGGGCCTTCCCAACCGTTATACGCTCGAAGCAAGGCTTGCTTCGATGATCGCAGCTACCGAAGCGTCCACCAGCGAAGTGGCGCTGCTGATCATAGGCCTCGACGGCTTTCAGCAGATCAATGACCTGCTCGGCCATTCCAATGGCGACCTTATCTTGCGCGCGGTATCCGATCGCCTGGTGGGCGAGGTCGGCAGTGCAGGCGTGGTCGCCCGATTGAGCGGCGATGAATTCGCCATCGCCGCATCAGGCCTCGGTCCGTCGGAAGGCATCGAAGATCTGGCAAGGCGCATTGCGGCGGCCTTCGGCAATCCGGTGATGGCGGGCAGCCGCTCGCATCGCGTCAGCCTCTCGACCGGCGCCGCCGTTTTTCCCGCCAGCGGCAGTTCTGCGAGCGAGCTCTTGTCCAATGCGCATCTGGCGCTTCGTCGCGCCAAGGTCGCGCGGCGCGGCGGCTGCGTGTTGTTCGAGGCCTCGATTCGCGAGGAGATCGAAAGCCGCCTGATGCTTGAGACGGAGCTCGTGCGCGCCGCGGAGCGCGGCGAGTTCGAGCTGTTCTATCAGCCGCAAGTCGGCCTCGGCAGCCTTGAATTGATCGGTGCCGAAGCCCTTATTCGCTGGCGACATCCGGAGCGCGGCTTGATATCGCCGGGCGTATTCATGCCGGTCGTCAACACGTCGCCGATTTCGGAGCGCATCGCGACCTGGGTGCTGGAGACGGCCTGCCGACAGGCACGCGCCTGGGAAGTTTCGGGCCGTCCGCTGCGCGTCGGGGTCAACCTGTCGCCGTCACAACTGCATTCCGGCGACCTCGCGCGATCGGTCGCCGATGTGCTCGCAGCGACCGGCCTGTCACCTTCGCTGCTCGAACTCGAGGTCACCGAAGATATCCTGCTCGTGGACGAAGGGCGGGTGCTCGCGACGTTCCAGCGAATCCAGAAGCTCGGGGTAAGAATCGTATTCGACGATTTCGGAACCGGTTATGCGAGCCTCAGCTATCTGAAGAAATTCCCGCTCGACGGCCTGAAGATCGACCGCTCCTTCGTATTGGACCTGCTCACCGACCCCGACGACGCGGCGATCGTGAACTCGACGGTCGCGCTCAGCAAGGAGCTCGGACTGTCGGTCATTGCCGAAGGTATCGAGAACCGAGCCACCGCGGATCTTCTCGCGCTCATGGGCTGCGAAGAAGGCCAGGGTTATTTCTTTGCCCGTCCGCTACCGGTGCCGGAATTTGAAAGCCAGTTCCTGGCCTCACCCAGCGTGGCAGCCCAGCTGCTTGCGGGCTAAATGCGGGCTGTTCGACACGGATCGAACCATCGCGGCTCCGCCAGCCGGTTGGCTCAGACCTTTTCAGTGGCCGCACGGGCCGGAGCCGCGGCGCTCCGTGTCGCCAGGCTAACCACGATCAGCACCACGACGTTCACTGCCAGTGCGACGATGCCGATGTTGAGGTCCTGGATCTCGGGCGGCAGCCATGACAGCGTGTGGAAGTTCGCGCCCGTCAGGCTGATGACGGCAACGGTCGCGACGCCGGCGATAATGCCCGCGCCGGCGCCCTCGCGCGTGGCGAAATTGCGCGCTGCGAGACTGAGCACGAGCGAGGGAAACAGCTGGGTCACGAAGCTGTAGCCCATCAGCAGGAGGGCCACGATGGTCGTCCCGCCTTTCAGGGTGAAGATGACGGCGACCAGCGCCACGACCGGAACCAGGACCTTTGCGAGCTGAGATACCTGACCGTCATCGGCCGACGGGTTGACGGCACGATAAAGGTTGTTGGCGATCAAGGTCGCTGCCGTCATCAGAATCATCGAGCCCGGTACCAGCGCAGTCAGCACGCCGGTCGCGCCGATCACGCCGACGAACCAGGGATCGAAGGTTTTCGCCGACAGCTTGAACAGCGCAAGGTCGATGTCGGAGCCGGAAAGGCCGGGCACCTGCAAGGTTGCGGCGAAGCCGACAAAAAACACGAACAGCAGGATCAGCTGATAGAGCGGCAGAAAGATCGCGTTCTTGCGGATCACCCTGGCGCTCTTGGCGGTATAGATCGAGGCGAAAGTGTGCGGCCACATGAAGAAGCCGAGCGCAGTGAGCAGCACGGTCGATGAGAACCACCACAGGCTCTGGCCGTGCGGAGCGAACACGGTGAAGCCGGGCCTGGCCTTCTCGATCGCGGCGAACATCGGCTCGAGCCCGCCGTAATAATGGGCGGGCAGGTAAAGGCCGAGGAAGATCACCACGGCCAGAATCATGATGTCCTTGGCGACCGAGGTCCAGGCCGAGCCGTGCACGCCCGATACCATGACGTAAGCGGCGACAATGGCGGCGCCGATCCAGATCGCAAGCGTCGAGGAGATCGCGCCATAGGCGGCGATTTCGACGATGATGCCGAGCCCCTTGAACTGGAGCACGAGATAGGGAATTAGCGCCACGATGTCGACGAGCGCGACGATGACGCCGAGCGTGGAACTGTCGTATTTGCGGACGAAGAAGTCCGACTGGGAGTAGAGCCGGTTCTCCTTGGCGTAGCGCCAGATCGGCGGCAGCATGAAATAGGACAGCACGTAAGCGAGCGTGCCGTAGCAGAGGATGTAATAGGCCGGCGCGCCCTTGCCGTAGGCGAAGCCGCTGCCGCCCAGGAAAGTAAAGGTGGTGTAGATCTCCCCGGCGAGCAGGAGAAAAACGAAGATTGCGCCGAAGCCGCGCCCGCCGACCGTCCACTGCTCGAGATTCATGTCCTTGCCGCGGCGGGCCAGGAAACCCAGCACCAGCGCCAGCAGCGCTGCGCCGGCAATGAAGGGAAGGGCGGCGCTCATGGTTCGTGCTCCCGGTTGACCGGATCGGCCGCGTAGATCACGGCCATGATGAGAGAAGTGAGCAGGATCCATGCCACGATCCAGGCCAGCAGGAACGGCAGGCCGAGAACCATCGGCTCCGCCTTGTTGACGAAGAATGGGCCGACGAGGAGAGCCAGAAACGGAACGATGGCAAGCCAGCGGATGCTGCGCATGGGCGGGAACTCGTGCTTGAGCGAGAGGCTCGCTTCGAGAAAATTCCATGCAAGAATGCAGGGAAAATCGGCGGCAGGCAATCCCGGCAGCGTTTTCCACACAAGCGGATTTCTTCGTGCCTCGACTGCGCAGCGCAACATTTTCATTGCGTGGCTGTTGCAGCGGCCCTCGCGCGTCCTCGCCCCTCAGTTACCCGAGAGCGCCTGCGCGCCCTTGAGCTCCTGTTCGGTGAGGGGGATCATCCGGATCGCCAGCGGCTTCAGCTTCGGGTTGTCGCCGAGCAGCATGTAGTCGGCATAGAGGGTGAGCAGGTTGGAGTGGTTCTCGCCCTGATCGGCGGCATAGGACTTGTCGAAATCCGCGCCGGACTTGCCTTGTAACTCCGCGACGCGCCTCTGGTGATCGGCATCGAGCGAGGATGAGACCGTGGCGCCCGAGCCCTCGGCAGCCGATTGCAGCTCGGCCGCTGCCTTCTCGTGAGCAGCGACGAGCTGTCTGGCGAAAGCCTTCAGTTTCGGGTCACTGGCGTGCTCGATCGCGAGTTGCGATTCCGTGATCGCAAAGAGATTGCCGATCGAAGCCCGCGTCACGAAGTCGACTTCGTCCTTCCCGGCCCAGGCGGGGCCCGCGGAAAGGACAATGACGGCGATCACACAGATTGAAAACTTCGTGGTCACGCGCGCGTCTCCTTGGCCGAGAGGGACGGGAGGCTTAAGGTGTCGGCACCTTCACTGTAACGGCGATCGAGGCGTAGTAGGCGGTGACGTCGGCGATGTCGGCATCCTTCAGCGGCTGCGCGATCGTATTCATGATGTCGTTCTTGCGCTCGCCGCTCTTATAGGCGCCGATCGCCGCGATCATGTAATCCTGCGGCTGCCCGGCCAGATTGGGCGCGCCAGGCAGTTTGGCAATCCCGTTCTGGCCGTGACAGGTCTGGCATTGCAGCGTCCTGATCTTCTGGGCGCCGGCCTTGACGTCGCCGTCGGCCCGGGCTGCCCCGCCCGACAGGCCGAGCACGCAAATCAAACAGAACAAGCCCAGACAGAGCAGGCGAAGCATGAATCGTCTCCTGGAGAAAAACCCTTCACGCCGGGCGCGAAGGGTTTTTGGCATTCGCAAGAAGCAAATCACTTGCTGTAGGTGATCCGATAGACCGCGCCGGTAAAGTCATCGGAGACGAGCAGCGAACCGTCGCGCAATTCGGCCACTGCGACCGGGCGGCCGTCATATTCGCCGTTGCTGTTCAGCCAACCTTCGGCAAAGGGTTTTGAGCCTTCGGGCGCCGTGCCGTCCTCCTTGACCTTGGTGACCATCACGCGCGCGCCGACCGGCACCGTGCGGTTCCAGGAGCCATGCTGCGCCGAGAAGATCGCGCCCTGATATTCCTTCGGGAACATCTTGCCGGTGTAGATGTGCACGCCGAGGTCGGCAGCGTGCGCCGTTTCTTCGACCACGGGAAACACGACATCGGCGGGCGGGGTCTGCGATTTGTATTCGTTGGTACGAACGTGGCCGCCGCCATACCAGGGGAAGCCGAAGTTCTCGCCGGCCTTGGTGGCGTGGTTGAGTTCTCCGGGCGGAATATCGTCGCCCATGCCGTCCACCTGGTTGTCGGTGAACCACAGGCTCTTGTCCTTGGCGAAGTCGAGGCCGACCGAATTGCGCAGGCCGTGCGCATAGATCTCGCGGTCCGAGCCGTCCTGGTTCATCCGGGTAATGCTGCCGAGACCATCCTTGTAGTACATGTCGTACTTGGAGGGCGGGTAGACGTTATAGGGCTGGCCAATCGTCATGTAGAGCTTGTTGTCCGGGCCGATCGCGCAGGCGCGGGCTGAGTGATTGAAGCTCTCCTCCGAGGGCGGAATGAGTTCTCCCTGCTTGACGATCGGGTTCACCGCGACGTCGGGGCTCTCGTAGAAGAATTCCGCGGCCGCGAACTGCAACACGCGGTTCTGCTCGACCACATAAAGGAAGCCGTCCTTCGAGAAGCAGATGCCGTTCGGGTTCTTGAATTCGACGGTCGGCGCGAATTCCTTCACCTCCGTCGCGTGTCCGGACCGGCTGCGGTCTGTCAGTGCGTAGACCTTGTTCTTGCGCGTTGAGACGAAGGTCACCACGCCCTGCGGGCCGACGGCAATCATGCGGGCGTCGGGCACCTGTGCATAGAGGCTGATGTGAAAGCCTGCCGGCAGTTTGATATGGGACAGCGTCTTTTCGATGTCGGCCGCCTTCTGCGGATCCTGCGGAATGGTCGGAATGCTGTTCATCTTGCCGGTGGACTTGAAGTCCTGGAGCTTGTCCATGTTGTCGGCGCTGCTCGGCGGCGGCGGCGCATCGGCCTTCTGGGCAAAGGCAAGGGTCGAGGCGGTCAGAAGCGAGCACAGCGTTGCGGCAGTCAGGATGGTCTTCATGGTTTTCGTTTCTCCCCGGGGATGTTTTCTTGTGGCAGAATGAAAACCATAACCTTGGATGAGATCATGGTCCAACTAAGGACGCGGTGCGAGAACACATGAGGGTGAAGGCCGGCAGGCTGTTTTGTTCGGCAACCGTCCCACCGGCCGCGTCGGGCCACGCACTGCCAGTTCCTGGTGGGCGTCGTACGCTACAGGAACGGGCAGCGGCGCCGCCGGGCGAGCAGCGGGGAATTGGCTGATGCGTCGCTTCTTGTTGCGGATCCGCCCGCACTGTCGGGCGCTCGGCGTCGCGATGTTCGCCTTGCACTGTCATTGCGCTGCAGCAGGCGAGGCAACGATCGTCCCGGCCGATCTGCCGGCGGTCGGCAGGATCGACGAGCGCTTTCAGTCCTTCAACGTTGAAATGGTCGAGGTTACCGGCGGACCGTTCTGGAAACCCTACGCCGCAGATAGCGTGGCCTCGCGCGCCGGAACGGCGCAGTCCCCCGCGTCCGGAAGCGCCGACGAGAAAACCGACACGAAAGCCGATCTGGTTTCGACGCGATCTCCGATCGATCTCGAAAACCCGCTGCTGCGAAAATTCGCCTCGGCGCTGGCGCCAGCATATTTGCGCGTCAGCGGCACCTTTGCCAATTCGATATTCTTCGCGGGGCCAAACGGCGCACCGTCGCATGTGCCGGCGGGATACAAGGGCGTGCTGACGAGCCGCCGCTGGCGAGATGTGATCGACTTTTCGAACGCGATCGATGCGCCGATCGTGACGTCCTTTGCCATCAGTCCCGGCACACGCGATGCGACGGGACTGTGGAAGCCTGATCAAGCGCGGGAGATGATTTCCGCAACCCGCGAGGCCGTCGGCCACATTGCAGCGGTCGAATTCATGAACGAGCCGGATCTGCCCGCAATCGGCGGAGCGCCGGCGGGCTATGGCGTGGATGCTTTCGCGGCGGATTTTTCGGTGTTTCATGCTTTCATGAAACAGGCGGCGCCGAACGTGGTGATCCTCGGGCCCGGAACCATAGGCCGCTCGTCCGAGGACGCCCGCCTGTTTCTTGCTGCTGCTCCCCGTATCGATGCCGTGTCATATCATTATTACGGCGCGCTCTCCGAGCGCTGCGCGGGCGGGCAGACGGCCGATGCCGCCTTGTCGGAAGGCTGGCTTTCCCGCACTGGCCGGACATTCGCGTTCTATCGCGCGCTTCGCGATCGTGCCGCGCCGGGCAAGCCGATCTGGCTGACCGAGACGGCGGAAGCCGCCTGCGGCGGGGATCGATGGAGTTCGACGTTTCTCGACACCTTCAGATACCTTGACCAGCTCGGGCGGCTGGCCAAAGCCGGCGTGCAGATCGTGATGCACAACACGCTGGTCGGAAGCGACTACGGCCTTCTCGAAGAGGGCACGTTCAGGCCAAGGCCAGACTACTGGGCAGCGCTGTTGTGGCGGCAATGGATGGGACCCGTGGTGCTTGATGCGGGGGTGCGAATCCGGCGAGGCCTGCACGTCTATGCGCATTGCCAGCGGCACGTGCCCGGCGGCGTGGTGCTGCTCGTCATCAATAACGACCCGCAGAACGAGCACCAACTGGTTCTGTCGGTTGCTTCCGTGCGGTTCACGCTTGATGCCGCAAGCTTGCAGGACACTGCCGTGCGCCTGAACGGGGCGGTATTGGCGGCAAATGACGTGGATCGATTGCCGCAACTCGCCGGCGTGCCGGCGAACGCCGGTTCGCTCAAGTTCGCGCCGGCAACCATTACGTTTGTCGTGATTTCTGGCGCGGGAAATCGCAGCTGCACCGGCCGCCCCGCACCTTGATTGCAACCCTCGCTCCCTGAGATCTGAACGCCTAACCGTACAGGATAGGCTGCGGCCCGCGCAGATCCAATTACTTCGTCCCAGATCGAGCGTCGGCGATTGGATTACGACGCCGGCGCCTTTCGCGCCTCAGAACAGACCTCACCCCTCTTCCGATACCGAAGTGCGAAGCGATTGATTTGAATCAACACCTCGCTTGGCGAACTTCGTGCCAAATGCCCATCTCGCGCGTTTTGCGCACCTCGCAAGAGGATTGAGACATGAATATTCGCACGGGTATTGCAGCATTGCTTTTGGGCTCCGCCGCCTTCGCTTCGCCACTTGCGCTGGCACAAACCACAGTCGCGCCGCCCGGATCACCTGCGGCGACGATCACCATTCCCGGCGATCAGCTACCGCCGCCGCCCCAGAAGTTCGGCGGCAAGATCGAAAACGACGCGACGGATTCCAAGCCTTACTGGCCCGCCCGCGTTGTGCCGCCGAAGGGCGCGCCAAACGTGCTGCTGATCATCATCGACGATGCCGGTTATGGCGTCGCGAGTACGTTTGGCGGGGTGATTCCGACGCCTGCACTCGACCGCATTGCGCAGAACGGCCTGCGCTACACCAACTTTCACTCCACCGCGCTCTGCTCGCCGACGCGTGCGGCATTGATCACGGGGCGAAATCATCACTCGGTCGGCTATGGCGTCGTTGCCGAGCAAGCCACCGGTTATCCCGGCTACGACAGCATCATCACCAAGGATAAGGCCACGATCGGACGCATTCTGACCGACAATGGCTATCATACGGCGTGGTTTGGCAAGAATCACAACACGCCTGAATACCAGGAGAGTCAGGCGGGTCCATTCGATCAATGGCCGACCGGTATGGGCTTCGAATACTTCTACGGGTTCATGGGCGGGGATACCAACCAGTGGGAGCCCGGCAACCTCGTCCGCAACACCACGCCAATCTATCCCTATCTGGGCAAGCCCGGCTGGAACCTCATGACGGCGATGGCGGATGAAGCCATCGATTACATGAACCGCATCAACGCCCTGTCTCCCGATACGCCGTTCATGATCAAGTTCGCTCCCGGAGCGACGCATGCGCCGCATCATCCGACGCCTGAATGGGTCAAGAAGATCAGCGACATGCATCTGTTCGATCAGGGCTGGAATAAGCTCCGCGACCAGATTTTCGCCAACCAGAAGCGGCTTGGCGTCATTCCTCAGAATGCAAAGCTGACGCCCTGGCCGGACGATCTGATCAAGAGCTGGGACAAGCTGAGCGATGACGAGAAGAAGCTCTTCATTCGTCAGGCCGAAGTCTTTGCGGCCTTTGCGGCCTATGCCGACAACGAGATCGGTCGCGTGATCCAGGCGATAGACGATATGGGTAAACTCGACAACACGCTGATCTTCTACATCGAGGGCGACAACGGGACGAGTGCCGAGGGCCAGCCGAACGGAACGCCGAACGAAGTGGCGATGTTCAATCAGGCCAATCCGAGCGTCGAAGAGCAGCTCAAATATTTCTACGACGTGTGGGGCACAGACCAAACCTACAACCACATGTCGATCGGCTGGGCGTGGGCGTTCGACACCCCGTTCTCCTGGACGAAGCAGATCGTCTCGCATTTCGGCGGCACGCGGCAGGGGATGGCGATCTCCTGGCCTGCCGTCATCAAGGACAAGGGCGGGATCCGCAGCCAGTTCCATCATGTGATCGATATCGTGCCGACGATCCTGGAAGCCGCCCGCATCCAGCAGCCAAAAATCGTCGATGGCATTCCGCAAAGCCCGATCGAAGGCGTCAGCATGATGTATACCTTCGATGCGAAGAACGCCGATGCGCCCTCCACCCACACGACGCAGTATTTCGAGATGTTCGCCGATCGCGCCATCTATCACGATGGCTGGATCGCCAGCACCAAGGTCTTGCGGCCGCCATGGGTGACGATTGCCAAGCTGCCCCGTCCGGCTGACTACCCGTGGGAGCTTTACGATCTCCGCAATGACTGGACCCAGTCGGAGGACGTTGCAGCGAAGTATCCGGACAAGCTCAAGGAGATGCAGGCGCTGTTCATGAAGGAAGCGGAAAAGTACCAGGTCCTCCCGCTCGATTCGTCGGTGGCGACCCGGATCATTACGCCGCGGCCAAGCCTGAGCGCCGGCCGAACATCCTTCACCTGGACCCGGCCGATGACCGGCACACCGAACGGCGATGCGCCGAACCTTCTCAACACATCCTATACTTTCAAGGTGGATGTCGAGATTCCGCCAGGCGGGGCTGAAGGCATGCTGATCACGCAAGGCGGACGCTTCGGCGGATACGGTTTCTATCTGGTCAAGAGCAAGCCCGTCTTCACCTGGAACCTGGTTGATCTGAAACGCGTCCGCTGGGAAGGGCCGGAACTTGCACCAGGCAGGCATCAGCTTGAATTCGACTTCAAGTACGACGGCCTGGGACCGGCGACCATTGCCTTCGGCAACTTCAGCGGCATTGGCGCCAGCGGGACCGGGGTGCTGAAGGTCGACGGCGCTGCTGTCGCAACCGAAAAAATGGAGCGTACGCTTCCGCTCATCCTGCAATGGGACGAGTCGCTCGATATCGGGTCGGACACCGGTACGCCCGTCAATGACGACGACTACAGCACACCGTTTCCCTTCACCGGCAAGCTCAACAAGATCACGCTGGATATCGATCGGCCGAAATTGAGCCCCGAAGACATCAAACGTCTTCAGGAAACGGCGCGGGCCGCCGGTGACGGACCGTCGGGCGATGCAGGACAGGCCGTGGCGGAGGCGGCTCCGCCGGAGGTGTCCAGCGGCATTGGCATCGGTCTCAAGCAAAAGGTCGAACTGCACATGGACAAGCTCGAAACCTGCCGCAAGGAGGCGATCGCCAAGAAGCTTGGTCTTGTCGAACGGATCAGCTTTGTGCGTGCGTGCGTGAAGTGAGCAGGCGCCAAAAGAAGTGTAACGTGCCTCAACGTCGGACGCGGTTCCGTGTTGGGGGTCCCTCATCGCGGTGAACACCGCAGAAGCAAACGGGTTATTTGGATGCGTAAACTGTTTGTCATCCTGTTTTCAGGTTTTATCCTTGCGTGGTCCATTTCTGGGCTCAAGGCTCAACAATCGAACGGCGAAGCCATCCAGGAGGTGCTCGCAGCGCAGATCCGGCTGCAGGGCTTTGCCTGTGACAAAGCGCTAAAGGCGACCAGAGATTCGAAGCGCTCCAGGCCTGACCGTTCGGTTTGGGTTCTCAAATGCAGCAATGCGATGTACCGGTTTACCCGCGCACCCGATATGGCGGCACAGATAAAACAGCTTCGGTGATATTGGCGCGCAAGCCGCGGGGCGATGGTTGAGACCATGCAGACCGTCAACGATCTTCTGGCGCTCGCCCCCTCGGTCGATCAACTCGGCCGCATCATCTCCGATGTCGCTGCGCCGGCATTCCTGCTTGGCGCGGTGGCTGCGTTCATCTCCGTGTTGATCTCCAGAATCAATCGCGTCATCGATCGATCGCAGTTCATCCACGGCATTCCCGAGGACGATGTCAGGAGATCATTCCTCAAGGCCGACTTGCCTCGTCTCCGACTTCGCGCCAAGATCTTGAACAGATCATTGTTATGGGCTGTTGTCGCCGCGATCCTCACGGCACTCATCATCATCGTCGCCTTTGTGAGCGCTCTCCTGCACATGGCGCATGAATATGGTGTCGCGATGTTGTTCATGGCTGCGTTGCTGACATTTTGCGCCTCTCTGGTTGATCTCGCCCGCGAGGCGAGAATTTCGCTGCACGACAACGATCTCCGTGTGTAAGCAACCGACGGGCAGAAGCTTTTGGTCGTAAGCGGTGGCAAAGGGGTCCGGAAAGAGACGCAATCGAAGGGTCGCTGGAGCGGCCGCGGCGCTTCCCCAATCCGCTCCGCCGCAGACAGCGCAAGCAGGGTTTGATCGGAGCAGGGGCGCAATTCTGGCGCTCGGATCCGGCGTCGCGGTTGTTTTGATTTTGGCTGCACTGTCCTGGCTCACCTCGCGCACCCCGCCGCCAGGCAACGCCAAGCGAACGGAGGCAGCCGGCTTTGTCGGCAGCAACACCTGCGCCGGCTGCCATCAGGCCGAAGCAAAGCTTTGGCAAGCCTCGCAGCATGCGCATGCCATGGATCATGCGACGGATGCGTCGGTGCGTGGCGATTTCAATGATGCAGTTTTCGACTATGCAGGAACGCGCTCGCGGTTCTTTCGCAAGGACGGCAAGTTCTTCGTCGAAACGGATGGGCCCGACGGCAAGTTGGCGACGTTCGAGGCGAAATACACGTTCGGCATCGAGCCGCTTCAGCAATATCTGATCGAGTTTCCGAACGGCCGCATACAGGCGCTGTCAATTGCGTGGGACACGCGACCAAAGAACCAAGGCGGCCAACGCTGGTTCCATCTTTATCCCAACAGCGCCATCACGCACGATGATCCCCTGCATTGGACGAAGCTCAATCAAAACTGGAATCACATGTGCGCCGAGTGCCACTCGACCGGCGTGAAAAAGAATTACAACGCCGCGCAGGATCGTTTCGCGACCAGCTTTGCGGAGATCAGCGTCGGCTGCGAGGCCTGCCATGGCGCGGGCTCGCGTCATGTCGAATGGGCCAAAGGCGGAGGAAAGGACAACGTATACGGCAAAGGGTTGGTCGTCTCTTTTGACGAACGAGCGGGTGTATCCTGGCCGGCCGATCCGGCGGCGCTTCCCCCGAAACGCAGCGCCGCTCCTGCAGCGCTCCGCAAGGAGGTCGAGACCTGCGGCCTGTGTCACAGCCGCCGCGCCGAACTTTCCGAAGGCTGGGTGCCCGGAAGCCCGCTGTCCGATACGCACGCGGTAAGTTTGCTTGATCGGCGCTTTTTCGAGGCGGATGGCCAGATTCGCGACGAGGAGGAGACCTACAACTATTTGCCTTTCAAGCTCGGCAGGATGTTCGCGGCTGGCGTGACCTGTAGCGACTGCCATGAGCCGCATAGTGCAAAGCTGCGGATGCCGGGCGACGGCGTCTGTCTCCAGTGCCACACCGCGGAGAGATACGCGGCAGACACACACAGTCACCATCTCGACGCGACGCCCGTGCTTGGATGTCCAGCCTGCCACATGCCGGCGCGGACCTACATGGTGGTCGACCGGCGACATGACCATGCCTTCCGCGTTCCCAGGCCCGACCTCTCGGTCCAGATTGGAGCGCCGAACGCGTGCAACGACTGTCACCGCGACAAATCCAGCCAATGGGCGGCCAAGCAAATCGAAACCTGGTTCGGACCGAGCAGGTCTGGCTACCAAACAACCTACGCAGGCACATTTCACGAGGCATGGACAGAACAGACGGATGCCGAATCGTTGCTGAGGACCCTTGCTTTGGCCTCGAACGCTCCTGCGCCAGCACGCGCGAGCGCCCTTGTCGAGCTTGCGGCGCCAGATGCCGATCTTGCCCGGCGGGCATTCGCTGATCCTGATCCGATGGTCAGGATTGGCGCGCTGGACATGCTGGAAGCGTTACCCGCTGAACAGCTGTGGCCGCTTGCGGCTTCGCGCCTGTCCGATCCGGTTGCAGGCGTACGCATCCGGGCGGCCGAATTGCTGGCGTCGGTACCGAAGGAGCGGCGGTCTGGAGCTGATGCGGAGATTTTCGCGCGTGCTGCCGCCGAATTCGTCGCCGCCCAGCGATTGAATGCAGACAGACCCGAGGCACGCACCGCGCTGGGCAGCTTCTACGCCCGTCAGGGCGATACCACGGCGGCGGAGATGGAATATCGGGCCGCGATCCAGCTCGATCCGTCATTCTCGGCAGCCGCCGTCAATCTGTCAGACCTTTATCGTCAGCTTGGCCGCGATGAGGACAGCGTACGGGTTCTTCGCGCTGCAATGACCATCTCCGAGCGCGATGCCTCTCTCCATCATGCCCTTGGGCTCGCACTCGTACGCGAGAGGAAATCGGATATGGCGCTCGCCGAGTTGCGTCGTGCGGCGGAGCTCGAGCCGGGGCAGGCACGGTACGCCTACGTCTATGCCGTCGGCCTGAATTCCGCAGGCCGTGTCAAGGAGGCGCTTGCGGTTATCCAGGACACCTTGCGCAGGCATCCGAACGATCGCGACTCGCTTTCGGCGGCAATTGCCTTCGCCCGCCAGCAGGGAAATTCCGCGTTGGCTCTGGAGTACGCCGAGCGCCTCGTGCAACTTGTCCCCGATCAGCCGCAACTATCAAGGCTTGTCGATGAGCTTCGGAACAGAAGTCGGGCGCAGTAAACCTCGCTACGGGCGACGGTCAGCCGCGAGCCGTCTTGAATGGCCCACCTTTTTTCCATCGCGCGCTTCTTGTCGCGGCCATCCTGGCAAGCCGTTGCGTCCCATCCATGATCTTTGCCGCGTGATAGCTGCCCGATCGACTTTTGCTGTCATGGTTTCCTCATGCTCGTTGGAACGCGCGGCAGCCACCATTAGGGATTGCACAGTTCGCACCACCTGGCCTCGGCCCGACTCCGCTTGGAACGCTCGAACCGGCGTATCCTGTGATCGCAGGCCTTGCAGCCGTGGATTTCGGCGCGGACGAGCCTTGTCGGCGCACCGCAATCGCCGCAGGGAAGACCACGCTCGACTTCCAACGCTCCGAACCCGGGCCGACCGCAGTGTGGGCAGCATCGCGCAGCTCTGACAGCCAGCCATTTCGCGGTCCGGGCAATCCCGGCCATGCGGGTCGGATTGAGATGGGCGCGCATGTCGGTCTGGATCATTACGCGGCCCGAAGCCGAGCGGGCACCGATCTCGCGGATGGCGCGGCGGAGTGTTTGGAGGTCAGTGATGCCCTTGGCCACCACCAACGACGTATCAGCGGTGTCTTCCGGGCGGACAACGACCGCGTGCCCCGGGAACCCAACCCTGTTCAAGAAGGGCGCCGGATCCTCCGCCGGCGAGAGCACCTCGTGATCGAAGTTCGTCGGGGTTCGACGATGCACGATGATCTCGTGCCCTGTTTTCGCGTCAAGCAGCACCAGCACTTCCTGGCCGGAGGCCAGAAACGGAATATATGGGTGCGGCCCGAATGCACCCTCACTGCCAACGCCGAGATGTGCTCCCGTGCGTTCGATCGCAAGCTTCGCCTTGGCACGTGCGGCATCAACCATCGTGCCCGCTCGCGCGATCTCGCCCGTGAAGGTCCCGAGCGTGTCCGTGTCGATGCCCGGCGCGCTCGTCACCGTCATCTCGAACCAGCCGCAGAGCGCCGGGGCAATGGCGTTCTCCTTGCCGTGCATGGTGGCGATCGCTGCCCACAGGCCACGATGGGGATGAGCGGCGAGGCGTGATGAACGCATGTCAGCAAGCCTGCCAGGCTCCCGGGCCAAGGCAGCGGCGGATGCTGCGCCCGTCGTCGTCGATCGCGTGCAGGAACACCCAGCCGTTAGTCACGAGGTCCCGAACACTCGCATGCTTGGCGAGCACCGCGTCGATGGCGGCCTCGGGCGCGGCGATGAACACGTTGAGCCGAATCGGCTCGTGCACGAAGCGTGTTCCATCGTGCACCGACTGCCAGGGCAGTCCCACACGCAGGTCGCCGGCGTTGCCTTCGAGCACACCGAGCTGTCCGACGACGTTGTGCAGGAGTTTGTTGCCGCTGCCGAACGCGGCATTGTTCACGGTCGACCCGTAGTATTGCAGGTTGATCCAGCTCGCCACCACCATCGGCGCGGTCATGATGAGCTCGAGTACAGATTTGCTCTCATCCTTGTTGTGGTCGTAGCTGTGAAGGAACGCGCGCCCCCCGAGATCGAGGCCCCGCGTCAATGAACGCGGCGCTGCGATGAAGGCGGCGTTGCCGGCAAGCCCCCACTCGGGACGGACCTGCGACCAGTCGCGGCTGCGGGCGACCACATCCGCGTTTTTATCCACGCTCTCCTGGAGCCCAAGCAGCGCGCTGCGTTCCAAGCGTGCGAGCGATGCCGCTCTCGTCAATCGTTCCTTCAGACGCGCGAGATCGGAGGAAAGATCGGGCGGCACCATCTCCTCGTCGAAGATCTTGACCTCGTCGGTGGTCGTGTCGTGAAGCGCGCCGACAAACCAGCAATCCTCCGGAATCACAATGCCCTTTCCAGCGAGCCCGCTGCGGATGTGCTTGTCGTTGAGGATGGCTGCCGCCACCCGCGCATTGGCCTCGCCGGTGTGTCCGCCGCAAGCGCCGCAATCAAGCCCTGAGGCATGCGGGTTGTTGACGGTCGTGCTGCCATGGCCGGCAAGCAGGACCAGCCGCGCGAACGGCTCCGTCATGGACATGGCCTTGAGAACGGCTTCCGCCATCGCAAGCTTCTGATCTGGAGAGAAACCGGTTGACCGGCCGGCAATCACGCGCGCCTCGAGACGCGGCCCGACGCGTCGCGCCACGTCCTCATCGAGGCCATCGACGCTCGGCTGAGGCACCGGCCGCGTAGCGCCCAGGCTGTCGGTTACGATCTTCGGGGCGTAGCTGAGCCCGGCCGTCTCGACATACGCGAACGAGGAGACGGCCGACACCTTGAATGACTTCCAGGCCTTCGCCGCGCGGCGGCGCAGCAGGCGCAGGCCCAGCACTTCCGCCTCTTCCGTCTCCTCGGCGGCTTTGACCGCCTCGCACACGACGAAGCTCGGCTTGAGCAGGACCGGGCACTGTGCGCCGCCATGCGTGTGCCCGATCGGCACGTATTCGATCGGAAAACCGAAGAAGCCGGCGAAGCCGATGGTTTCGGCCTCGGGATAAGCGGTCTCAAGCGCACGCCGGAAGATTTCCGAGCGCACGTCGATGCAGAAGGCGGCCTGCACCAGAGGACGGACCGGAAGCCGCTTGCGTGCCGTTCGGTCTGCATGCCCCTTGAGCCGCGTGATAAGCCGCCTGCGATAGGCGATATCGTAGGCCTCCTGCAGCACAAGATCGATCGCAAGCTCGCGTGTGTGGTCGATGCGATGATCCTCTGGTTCGTGCGCCGCGTCGGCCATTGCCTTGGACCAGGCTGAACGAAACTCATCGTCGCGACGGGCATTGAAAAGCGCCCAGCCCCAGGCGAGGCGAATGGCGAGGAGCTCGACAAGGGTGTCGTCGGTCCGGTCGTCGAGCTCGGCATTCCAGCCGATGTAGCGCGCGTAGGCCGCCCATCCGTTGATGTCGAAGAGTGCCCGGAACAGATAGTCTTCGTAGGCACGCGGCGGAATCCCGAGGCCTTTCAGAATGGCGGCAATGGCGGCGACCGGCTCCGCCGGCAGATTACGAACGCAGGCCCTGAACCCTGCGATGCCCATCGCTTCCGCGTTGCGATCATGGACGGCCAACGCCCGCCAGGCCGCGTACGGGGCCAAGTTGCGAACAGGCAGCGGCCAGCTCGCCTGCCCTTCGTCGAAATAGACCGCACAGAAGTTCGATATCTCCTCGATCATGAACGAAACCAGGGAGACGTAACGATCGCCTCCAGCGCAGCGATCGAGCGTTTCGGCGACCGTCGCAACCACGGCCGGCGGCTTCTCCCTGCCTCCAGGCGCTGATCTTGCAGCCTCTTTCAGGGCTGCGAGGTCGCCCCCAGCGAACGGCTGGAGCCGCAGAGCGGCAGCCAGATCCTCATCGTCGATGAAACCCTCGGCGATCGCCCTCGCATAAAACCCGCGCGGCATCAGCATGTGCGTGCGCGCGACGCGATTGAACGTGGCGCAGGTCTCGGCGAACGTCTGGCCGGTAAAACCGAGAAAAGGATTGACGGCTACGAAATGCTTGAGCGGCCATAGTGGCGCGATGCGTTTGCAGGCAGCCGCGATTTCTTCTCGGAGTTTTGCGTCCGTATCGAGCAATCCAGGCTCTTTCGTCGTCAGGTCATAGGCAAGGGCGGTTGAGGACATGCGGCGATCTCTCGTCTGAAGCTCAGGCATGAACGGTCGTGGCGTGCGACGCGGGCTTGGGCCACAGGGCGAGCACGAGGCGGTTCGAGAGCGTGTTGAGATAAAGGCCGTTCTTGAGATGCACGTAGGCCGCTACCCAGAATCGCGTATCTGCCTTGCGCATTATCTGGTTCTGGAACACCGTCACGGCGCCGAACGAGATGACGACCAGCACGGCGATCGCGATCTCCACCGTTCCATCGACCATGCTTCCGACAGGCACGCTCTTCGCCAGGATCGCTTCCATGACCGCCTGAAGGGCGAAGTAGACAGCTGCAACGCCGCAGGCGAGCAGCGCCGCGCGCGAGATGACGAAGGCGTTCGGACGCTCGTCGATGGCGTTGGCGACGAGATGGACAAGGCCCATCAGGAGCACGCAGCCGAGCGCGATCCGGGCGGGATGGGTGCGCGGCGTGACGCCGAACAACCAAGCCACCGTGAGTGTCAGGCCGATCACGGCTGCGATCGACAGCACGAGGCGCGCCGGATGCGGCTGTCCACCCGGGCTCGGCGTCCACGACGCACGGGCAAGATCCATGATGCTGCCAGACGACAGGAACGCGTGCGCCTTGTAGAGCGAGTGCGCCAGGATGTGCAGCAGCGCCGACGAGAAGGCCCCAAGCCCGCACTGCAGCAGCATGAAGCCCATCTGGGCGATGGTCGACCAGGCGAGCTGCACCTTGACTGCGGTTTGCGTCAGCATGACCAGGGAGGCGATCAGCGCCGTGGCGCCGCCGATGACGGCCAGGACTTCGAGCGCGGGCCTTGCCAGCAGCATCACGTCGGCGAGCCGTAGCACCAGAAAGCCACCAGCGTTGATGATGCCGGCGTGAAGGAGGGCGGATACCGGTGTCGGTGTCTCCATCACCTCCAGAAGCCAGCCGTGCAGCGGCAACTGTGCCGACTTGAGAATCGCCGTCGTCACGATCAACAGAGCGGCGGTCGTGAGAGACCATGATGCATATGCGCCCCCGTTTGCCTTGGCGGCCGACAGGACGTCGGCGATCTCGAGCGTGCCGAACCGCGCATAGAGAAGGCACGACGCGATGACGAGGCAGAGATCGCCGACTCGGCTCGTCACGAACTTCTTCGCCGCCGCGCGCTGCGCCGCCGGTCGATCACCATAGAACAACAGGAGCTTGTTGAGTGCGAGGCTCGTCGCGACGAAGGCGAGGATCAGCAGCGTCAGGTTGCCGGCAATGATCAGCGTCTCGACCGACGCCAGCGTCAGTAGCAGCAGTTGTGTGAATCGCAGGTGCGCCGGGTCACCGTCGAGATAGTTGCGGCTGTAGCGGACGACTGCGATGCCGACGAAGCTCACCAGCGCCAGCATGACGGCAGCCAGCGCATCGACATGAATCGACATACCGATCCCGCCGTACCCCGCGAGAGGGGAGCGGGCCGGGCCCCCGAGTGCGACGCCTGCGGCAACAAGAACGGCCAACGTGAAGCTCGCGGTCGCTGCCGCGATCGATCGTTTCGCAAAGGAGCGGGCGCTCTGATCGAGAAGGCTGGCCGATGCAGCAGCGAGGCAGAGGACCAGCGGCGTCAAGCCGGCGAGCGCAATGATCATCGTCGTCTCCGATGGCGGTAAATGGCCCGCACGATCTATCGGAGTCCGTATCGTTATAATAATTCAATTATTGAAGCATATGGTTATATAAAATAGAATAAAGCACATGCCTCACCTCAACTACCATCACCTGCGCTATTTCTGGGTCATCGCCAGCGAAGGCAGCATGAGCCGGGCTGCCGAGCGCCTCAACGTCTCGCCGTCGTCGGTCTCCGTGCAGCTCAAGGCGCTCGAGGAGCAGCTCGGTCAGCAGCTGTTTGAGCGCCGCAGCAAGAGCCTGATGCTTACCGAGGCCGGACGCATCGCGCTCGATTACGCGAGTACGGTGTTCCGATCGGGTCACGAGCTGATCGAGGCACTGTCGGGTCTGCAACCTGGACGCCAGATGCTGAGGATCGGCGCGGCAGCCACCCTGTCGCGCAATTTCCAGATTGGCTTCCTGCGACCACTCGTCGGTCGCACTGGTATCGAGCTCGTCTTGCGGTCGGGAGTTGTCCCGGATCTCCTCGAGCAGCTCGACGCGCACAAGCTCGATCTCGTCCTCGCCAATCATCCAGCTCCTCCCGACGCCGAGACGGCGTTCGACAGCACGCTCGTCGCCGAGCAGCCCGTCAGCCTCGTCGCTCGCCCGCCCAAGCTGAAAGGGCGCTTCCGATTTCCTGCCGATTTGGCAAGCGCGCCCCTCGTGTTGCCCGGCCGGGGCAGCGCCGTGCGCTCGGCATTCGATGCGCTGCTCGGACGCTCCGGTGTACGGCCCAGCATCGTGGCCGAGGTCGACGACATGGCAATGCTGCGCTTGATGGCGCGCGAGAGCCACGGGTTGACGCTGGTGCCGGCGGTCGTGGTCGTCGACGAGCTGAAATCCGGTGCACTCGTTGAAAGACACCGGCTGAAAGACATCCGCGAGCAGTTCTTCGCAATCACCCAGCATCGGCGTTTTTCGAACCCGCTCGTCGCGGAGCTCTTGGGCATGACCCGCGCAAGGGGGCACGCGGATAAAGGCCGCACCCCCGCAATCGCGTAGTCCGCGAAACGACCGGGTGGGCATCCCGCCTCCACCTACGTGAATTGCCCACTTTCGATACGCTGTTCGTTGACTCGCAGTTAAGCAAGCAATCAGAGGATCAGTGTGCTGTAAAAAGCACGTCTGACGATCGCTGCGCCCCATAAGCAGCGTCTGGCCCATTGCAGACGTCATGCCCCGATTTTATGTTTGGCTTGTTGCGGCACAGCTAGCGAACAAATTGTCTGGAATTCCCCTTGTGCCGTCGGGCAAATCACCGCTAGCTCTTGGGGCGTCTCGCGCTCGGATCAGGAGGGGCGTTGCGCATCGTCACGAACGTGGAGCGCGGGATGCGATGGACGAGGCGACGTCACAAGACGGGTGACATCGCCGCGGACGGCGAAGCCGCGTGGTTCTGATATCTCGACGCTGATATCAACTCGGTGACGATGCTTGCGCATCGCACTGGCGATGGTGGCAAGAACGCCCGATCACCAGGAAGAGCGCGGAGCAGCCGTTAAAACCATTGCGCAGGGAATGCCGGACCGTTTGGCTGACCTGTGGTGACTTGCTTGCGTGATTTTTTATCTGCACGCAAGGCCGCGGGTGCGGCCAGCATCCGGCATTCCCTGCGCCCTCCGTATTTCCGGGCGCGAAGTTTGGCACAACCCGGGCGGTGCAAGCCGCGGGAAGGCGGGCGCTCGCCGGTTTGGTTGTTTGGTAATTTGAATCGGAAATTGCCGATCTTTCCGGCGCGCGCGGAGAGCGATGCCGCAATCCATTGATCGATAAACGCGAGCGGTGGAAATGGATTGCTGCCCTGCGCCTCCGGATCGACCGGAGGAGGCGACTTGACAATTAAATCATCAGGCGGCGTGGTGCAGGTACTCACGCCGCTGGTGATTTCGCTGCATCGTTGTTACATTGCGTCTTGCGAGGCTGCGTCGCGCGTCAGGAGCCATATATCCCCGGGGCCTTATCGATCCTTTAGGGAACTGTCCCTGGCCGGGTCCGTGGACCCGGACATATGGTGCCCACCTACTTTCGTAGGGAACTCCGGGATCGAGCGCTCCAACGGCGACCGCGGCTTCGCGCTTCCTCCTTTATCCCGCCGGCGTGATTGCGTTTAATCGGAATGGGGACCGCGCATGACCGCGCTTCCGTCGAAGGCTGACTTGCGCAAGGCTGCGCTCGATGCGCGTGACGCGATGGAAGCGGCGTTACGCGCGGCTGCCGGCGAAAAGCTCGCCGCGCGCGGGCTGCCGTTCGAGATTGCGCCGGGTGTTATCGTGTCCGGCTACTCGCCGATCCGAAGCGAACTCGATCCGGTGCCGTTGATGCAGAAGCTTGCGGCGCACGGCGCAAGGCTCGCGCTGCCCGCAGTGCTTTCTCGCGGCAGGTCGCTGGTGTTCCGCGCCTGGGCGGTCGGCGATCGCCTCACCATGGGGCCGCTCGGCATCATGGAGCCGTCGCCGGCCATGGCCGAGCTCATTCCCGACATCATGCTGGTGCCGCTCGCCGCGTTCGATCGCCTCGGCCACCGCATCGGCTACGGCGCCGGTCACTACGATTTCACGCTGGCCCATTTGCGGAAGCTGAAGCCGGTCACGGCCATTGGGTTGGCCTTTGCCGCCCAGGAAATAAAGGCTGTTCCCGCACTCGCGCACGACGTCGCGCTCGATTATGTGCTAACGGAAAAGAAAACGTTCGATTTTCGGAGTGCCTAATTGAGAATCCTCTTCGTCGGCGATGTGGTCGGCCGATCCGGACGCGCTGCCGTGTCCGAGCATCTTCCCGGGATGATCCGCAACTGGTCGCTCGATCTTGTCGTCATCAACGGCGAGAATGCGGCCGGCGGCTTTGGTATCACCGAGGCGATCTACCAGGAACTGCTTGATGCCGGTGCGGATGCGATCACGCTCGGCAACCACTCCTGGGATCAGCGCGAGGCGCTGGTTTTCATCGAGCGCGCGCCGCGGCTCATTCGCCCGGCGAATTTCCTGCCCGGCACGCCCGGGCGCGGTGCGGCCTTGATCGAGACCAAGAGCGGAGCACGCGCGCTCGTCGTCAATGTGATCGGACGCGTCTTCATGACGCCGTTCGACGATCCCTTCGCGAGCTTGGCCCGCGAACTCGCGGCCTGCCCGTTGCGGGAGGCGGCCGACGCCGTCGTCGTCGATTTCCATGGTGAGGCGTCGAGCGAGAAACAGGCGGTCGGCCATTTCTGCGACGGCCGTGCCAGTCTCGTCGTCGGCACCCACACCCATGTCCCCACCGCCGATCATCAGATCCTGCGGGGCGGCACCGCTTACATGACTGATGCCGGCATGACCGGCGATTACGATTCGATCATCGGCATGCAGAAGGACGAGCCGATCCGGCGTTTCACCTCCGGCATCCCGGCGGCGCGTTTCGAGCCGGCGACGGGAGTTGCGACCTTGAGCGGGATTGCAGTTGAAACCGACGACGCCACCGGACTTGCGGTGCAAGTCGCAGCCGTTCGCTTGGGCGGACGGCTTTCGCCGGCGCTGCCGGTATTCTGGGAAAATGGGTAAAAGGGGCGATCGCGATTTGGCCGTCGAGGAGCGCGTCAACCTTGCCGGAATCCCAGGCGGAAGGCGCCCCAGTGGCGGCCGCGGACGAAGATCGGCGCGGATGCATCCTTCATCAGCACGAAATTGCCGCCGCCCATGTCGCGGCGGTAGGTCTGCAACAGGAACGGCTTGGTGTTGGCCGCGACCTTTTTCACGGCGCGGTCGTTGAACAGGCGCCGGTTGCGGCAGTTCGCATTGTTCCAGACCGGGTCTTTTCCCTGCGGCAGGCGATAGTTCGGATTATGGGTCGGCAGATAGCCGCCTTTCGCCCAGGCTACACAGAACACGATGCGTGGATCGGATTTCTGGATCGGGTCCTGAACGGCGGGCAGCACGCGATCGGTGAACTCGACATAGTTGGTCATGTACTGCCTGGGGTCGGTGCCCGGTATCTCGCGGTAGTTCTCGTCCATCAGCTGATCGAGGGTGATCTCGCCGCGAGCGACAGCCGCTTCGAAGATTTCCGAGATCCGCTTGGCGGTCTCCATGACGACGCGGATCAACGGCGCATCGGATGTCTCCACGCCGCTGTCGGCTATCGCGGCGATCAGGCTTTCGGAGAGGTCGAGCAGCTTGGTGACGCGCTCATCGGCATGTTTGAGATCGCTGGAGGAGAGATCGACGCCCTTGGCAAGGTTGCGCAGTTCCTCGATCACGGTGTCGCAGTGACCGAGATTGGACGTCGCTGCCCTGGCGACGCCATCGATCTCCTGGCCGACCTTCGTGAAGCCGTCCTGGACGCGCGTAATGATGTTTTGAATCTGGGTTGCGCCTTCGCTCGCGGTCTTGGCCCGCGACGACGCCTCGCCGCTTTCGCCGATCAAATTCCCGAGCTGACCGTCGAGGTCGCGCATGGTGTCGCCGATCTGATGGGTCGCCTGGCGGGTCGCTTCGGCGAGACTCTTCACCTCGCTCGCGACTACGGCAAAGCCCCGGCCGGCCGAGCCGGCGCGCGCGGCTTCGATGGTCGCATTCAGCGCCAGGAGATTGGTCTGCTTGGCGATCGCCTCGATCGAGGTCGAGACTTTCGCTACCTGCGCCAGCGCAGAAGAAACGGCGCTGAGCCGGGTCTCAATCCGGTCGACCGATTCGACCAGCGCGGCAATGTGCCTGATCGCGGCCTCGACCGCGCCCCTGGACTGGTTGATGTCTCCAACCGCGTCGGACGAGGCCGACTGTACCGCTCGCGAGGCATCGGCAATGTTGTGGTTGGCCGAGACCATCGTCTCGGCGGTCTCTTGCAGATGCATGAAGAGTTCGGATTGGGCCGAAACCCGGTTGGCGACCTCCTGGACGTTGCTGGCGACGTCGGCAAGCTCAACTCCGAGCCCGCCGATGCGGTTGCTGAGCTGATCGACCAGACGTTCGCTCTCCGATCGCTCGGGGAGACCTTCAGACACGGCAGGCTTTGCGGCGGACATCGTCAAGCTCCAACGATTCGGCTCTCGTTCATCTTAGGCAACGTCCCTCAAATCCGGCAACGCGCCTTAAAGTCTATAAGCGGTGCGGAATCCGCCCCAATGCTTGCCTTTGACCCGGATCGGCACGTCGATCTCGCGCATCATCACCGTATTGCCGCCGCCCATGTCGCGGGCGTAGCTCTGGATCAAGTAGGTCCGCTGGTTGCGGCCCGCCGCAAGGCCCGCCGTATCGTTGAAGATGCGGCGATTGCGGCTGTTGGCCGTGTTCCAGGCGATGTCGCCTGCGCGCTGCGGGTGGGAGTAGATCTTGTTGTGCACCGGCAGGTAGCCGTTGCGGTCGATCGCGACGCAGAAAACCATGCGCGGGTCTTTTGTCAGCAACGCTTCCTGGAAAGGGGGGAGCGCCCGATCGGCCCAGTCGAGAATACGGGTGCGGTGCTGGACCGGATTGGTGCCGGGAATCTCGACATAGTCGGTGTCGAACAGGGCATCCATCGAAACCGCGCCGCTGGCGACGGCCTGCTCGAACATCAGGCAGAGCTGGCTGCCTGCCTCCATGGCGCGGGTGACGAACTCGGTGTTCTCGTCATGGATCGACCAGAGCTTGTCCTCGATTTTCTCGGCGAAGGCCGCATCGTTGCTCACGAAGCTTGCCTGCACGCCCGCGCTCGAGCGATCGCCGATGCGGATCTCGCAGGGGCCGATGTCCTGAAGCGTAGCGCTGAGCATCCGGTTGAGCGGCACCTTCGCGGCGTCGCCTCCGCCGATCAGAATGTTCTCGAGCGAAATCTCGTAGACCTGCGCCGCGATACGGCCTTCCGCGGTGTTGATCTCGATTCGGAGATTGCAGGGCAGCCGCTCGCTCCTGCGGCGATCGGCCCGCATGTCCTGGCCGAGCAGCACCGCGCAACGGGATTTCAGCTTCTGGGCAAAGATGGTGACGGCCTTGCCGGCACTGGCGACATGCTCGCGATGCGCCTCGGCCTGCTTCGCTGCATGATCAATTTCGGCGGCGCTGGATCCGACCGAGGCGATGAAGTTCGATGCGGTTGCGACGTTCTCTGTCATCTCCCGCGTGATCTGGTTCTGCTCGGCCACCGCGCCGTTGACGTTCTCGAACACAGGGCGGATCTCCTGGATCGCCTGGGAAATCCTGTGCACCGCCTCGACCGATCCGGCGGCGTCCCGTTGCAGCGCGTCGATCTTCTTCTTGATCTCCTCGGTCGCCTCCTGGGTCTGGACCGCCAGCGCCTTGACCTCGGAGGCGACGACGGCAAAGCCACGTCCGGCCGAGCCGGCCCGGGCCGCCTCGATGGTCGAGTTGAGCGCGAGCAGCGTCGTTTGTCTGGCGATGTGTGCGATCAGGTTGACGACATTGCCGATCGCGGCGGAGGATTCCTTCAGGCGGTCGACGTTGGCGCTGGCTTCATGGGCGGCCGCGGCTGCCTCGTCGGCGAGCTTGCCGGCGTCGCGCACCTGCGATCCGATGCCTTTGGCCGATTCGGCGAACTTGCCAGCGGCTTGCGAGAAAATGGCGGCGGTGTTCTCGGCTTCGCTCGAATGCAGGCTCAGCGCATCGGTGCGCTGGCGGACGGCGGCAAGGGTGGCCTCGGTCGCTTCCGCGCCGCCTGAGACGGAACCGGCTGCGCGTTCAAGCTGGCGAATCATGCCGCCAAGCTCGATCTCAAGCAGTTCGAGGATTTGCCGGATCGAGTCGGTTTCCGGGTGGTCAACTGCCTCGGCCACGGAAGCCGGATCGGCCGGAGACGCAAGGACGGCCGGGGTCGTTGGCGGGGCCGCTTTCCGGAACAGTCCAATCGCCATATGTCTCTCGGGCTGACGGGCAGGATGACGAACACCTTCTCACGGCCCCATGAAATCATGGTTAACAATTGCCTGTTTTTCGGGCAGAGACATCCTACCTTCGTACAAAGGGTGCGGAATCTTTGATTTGGGCCAGTTTGGGCCTATAAGGCCGCGCCTTTCACCCAATCACCCGTTTTTTCGACTTCCAGAGATCAGGCATGGCCGGACATTCCCAGTTCAAGAACATCATGCACCGCAAGGGCCGTCAGGACGCCCAGAAGTCGAAGTTGTTCGGAAAGCTGGCGCGGGAAATTACGGTCGCGGCCAAATTAGGAACGCCAGATCCCGCGATGAACCCGCGGCTGCGCGCTGCGGTGATCGCCGCGCGGCAGGAAAACATGCCGAAGGACAATATCGAGCGCGCGATCAAGAAGGCGATTGGCGGCGAAAGCGAGAACTACGACGAGATCCGTTATGAGGGGTACGGTCCGGGTGGCGTCGCCGTGATCGTCGAGGTGCTGACTGACAACCGCAACCGGGCCGCCTCTGACATCCGTTCCTATTTCACCAAATCGGGCGGCAATCTCGGTGAAACCGGCTCCGTTTCGTTCATGTTCGATCGCACCGGCGTCATCGAATACGACGCCAAGGTGGCCTCCGACGATGCCATGCTGGAAGCGGCCATCGAGGCCGGCGCCGACGACGTGGTCTCCAGCGAAAATGGTCACGAAATCTACGCCTCGCAGGAGACTTTCCGGGATGTCGCCAAGGCGCTGGAGGCAAAGTTCGGCGAGGCGCGCAAGGCGGCCGTGATCTGGAAGCCGCAGAATACGGTGGCGGTCGACGACGAAACCGGTGAGAAGCTGTTGAAGCTGATGGACGTCCTCAATGACCACGACGACGTTCAGAATGTATATGCCAATTTCGAGGTTTCCGACGCCCTCGTCGCCAAGATGGGCGCATAACGCCAGTACCACCCAGGGACTTCAGACTGGCGGTACCGGGCGCTAATCTTGGGTATAAATGCCCATGTCCTCCCAGCCGATTCGCTCACCCGTTCGTATCCTCGGCATCGACCCGGGCCTGCGCCGCACCGGCTGGGGCGTGATCGAAGTCGAAGGCAACCGTCTAGTTTACGTCGGTTGCGGTTCGGTCGAGCCGCCCAATGATTTGCCGCTGTCGAGCCGACTGCTTGCCATCCATGACGGGCTGGCCGCCGTGCTCGGCGATTTTCGTCCCCTCGAGGCCGCGGTTGAGCAGACCTTCGTCAACAAGGATGGCGTTGCCACCCTCAAGCTCGGTCAGGCTCGCGGCGTGGCAATGCTGGCGCCCGCGATGTTTGGAATATCCGTCGCCGAATACGCGCCCAATCAGGTGAAGAAGACCGTGGTCGGCGCCGGCCATGCCGACAAGAACCAGATCATGGTGATGCTGAAGATACTTCTTCCGAAGGCCGAGCCGAAGTCGGCTGACGCGGCCGATGCGCTCGCGGTTGCGGTCACGCATGCACATCACCGCGGCAGCGCCGCGCTGCGGCTGAAGGTGGCCGGCCTATGATCGGCAAGCTCAAGGGCCTGATTGATTCCTTCGGCGAGGATTTTGTCATCCTCGATGTGGGCGGTGTCGGCTATCAGGTGCATTGTTCTTCGCGCACTTTGCAGGCCTTGCCGGCCGCAGGAGAGGCCGCCGTGCTCTCGATCGAGACGCATGTGCGCGAGGACCAGATCAGGCTGTTCGGCTTCAAGAGCGATGTCGAACGCGAGTGGTTTCGGCTGTTGCAGACCGTACAGGGCGTCGGCGCGAAGGTCGCGCTTGCCGTGCTCGGGACGCTCTCGCCGTCGGACCTTGCCAATGCGATTGCGCTGCGCGACAAAGCAGCGGTGACGCGCACGCCGGGCGTTGGTCCCAAGGTTGCCGAGCGCATCGTCACCGAACTGAAGGACAAGGCGCCCGCGTTCGCCAACGTCGATCCCGCGGTCGTCAGCCTTTCCGGCGCTATCGATGATTCCCGGGCACCGCGCCCGGTGACGGATGCGATTTCCGCGCTGGTCAATCTCGGTTACGGGCAGCCCCAGGCTGCGGCTGCAATCGCCGCGGCCGCGCGCAGCGCCGGTGAAAAGGCCGAGACCGCACAGCTCATCCGGCTCGGCCTGAAGGAATTGGCGAAATAGGCTAACCTCGCAGGCCGCATCGAAGGAATATGTCGTCGACCATGCTGACCAAGAAGGACAAGGAACTGATCGACGCCGCCACCAAAGCGATCAGCACTCGGTACCGCAACGACTGGCAGGAAGTCGGCTCGGCATTGCGCACCCGCGATGGCCGTATCGTGACCGGCGTGAACATCGATGCCTATATCGGCCGCATCGCGGTCTGCGCCGAAGCGATTGCGATCGGCCGCGCCATCACCGAAAGCGGCGACCACGGCATCGAGACCATCGTTGCCGTGCGCCATCCGAAGCCGGACGAACCCGGCAAGATCGCGGTGGTGTCGCCTTGCGGCATCTGCCGTGAACTGATCCACGACTACGATGCCAAGGCGCGCGTTATCGTGCCCGACAACGGCCGCACGCCCAAGGTGGTGACGATCGGGGAGTTGTTGCCGAACAAGTATCGACGGGGCAACGAATGAACCCGCCCTCGCGCATCGTCACGCCGGAGCGTCGCGCCGACGACGTTGGTGACACCGCGATGCGTCCGCAACTTCTGTCGGAATTCGTTGGCCAGGCGCAAGCGCGCAAGAACCTCTCGATCTTCATCGAAGCGGCGCGAAAGCGCGGCGAGGCGCTCGACCACGTGCTGTTCGTGGGGCCGCCCGGCCTCGGCAAGACCACGCTCGCCCAGATCGTCGCGCGCGAACTCGGCGTCGGTTTTCGCGCTACCTCAGGTCCCGTGATCGCCAAGGCCGGCGATCTCGCCGCCCTTCTGAGCAATCTCGAAGAGCGCGATGTGCTCTTCATCGACGAAATCCATCGCCTAAGCCCGGCGGTCGAAGAGGTGCTCTATCCGGCGATGGAGGATTTTCAGCTCGATCTGATCATCGGGGAAGGGCCGGCCGCGCGATCGGTGAAGATCGAGCTTGCCAAGTTCACGCTGGTCGGTGCGACGACCCGCGCAGGGCTTCTGACCAATCCCTTGCGCGACCGCTTCGGCATCCCGGTGCGGCTGAATTTCTATACTGAGGACGAGCTGGAAAAGATCGTCACGCGCGGCGCCCGCGTGCTCCAGATCGGCATGACCGTCGACGGCGCCAACGAAATTGCCCGTCGCGCCCGCGGCACGCCGCGCATCGCCGGTCGGCTGTTGCGGCGGGTGCGGGATTTTGCCTCGGCGGCGGATGCGGATTCCATCGATCGCAAAATCGCTGACACCGCGCTGAGCGCGCTGGAGGTCGATGCCGCTGGACTTGATGCGATGGACCGGCGTTACCTCACGACGATCGCGATGAACTATGGCGGCGGCCCGGTGGGCGTCGAGACGATGGCTGCGGCTCTGTCGGAGCCGCGTGACGCCATCGAAGACATCATCGAGCCCTATCTGATCCAATGCGGCTACCTGCAGCGCACACCGCGCGGGCGGCTGTTGACGTCGCACGCCTTCCGCCATCTCGGCCTGACGGAACCGACGCGTGATCCGGCCCAGTTCGGATTGTTCGGCAACGATGGTGAGGACGAATGACGGCGCATCTCGACGGCGAAATCCGAGACGGCCGCCATCATATGCAAATCCGCGTCTATTACGAGGACACGGATTTTTCCGGCATCGTCTATCACGCCAATTATCTGCGTTTCATGGAGCGCGGCCGCACCAATCACCTGCGGTTGATGGGCGCCGAGCAGCACGCGCTGTTTGCGGAGGCGCAGAGCGAGACGCCCGGCTTTGCCTTTGTGGTGCGTTCGATGAAGCTCGATTTCTTCAAGCCGGCGCGGATGGACGACGTCCTGGACATCGTGACCTGGCCGGTCGCGGTGAAGGGCGCCTCGATCACGCTGGGGCAGGAGGTGCGGCGCGGGGCGGACGTGCTGGTCGCCGCCGAGGTACGCGTCGCCTTCATCAGCGAGGGCAGGGCGCAGCCGATTCCGAAATCGATCCGCGCCCTGATGAAGGCCGATCTGGAATAGGCGTTACGGAAGTTTATCGATTGGTTCCTGCAATTACCCGATAGGGACTCGGCCATCGAACTGTCTCGATCGAAGCGATAGTCTTGCTGCATCAAAGAGCCGGGAGGCCATCATGTCGCGTCCGCCATTGCCGCCGTTCACCCGCGAAACCGCCGCGCAGAAGGCGCGCATGGCGGAAGATGCCTGGAATTCACGCGATCCCGAACGCGTCGCGCTCGCCTATACCGAGGACAGCCGCTGGCGCAATCGTTCGGAAACCTTCCAGGGCCGCGCGGCGATCGTCGCCTTTCTCAAGCGCAAATGGGAAAAAGAGCTCGATTATCGCCTGATCAAGAATCTCTGGGCGTTCGACAACAACCGCATCGCGGTGCGTTTTCAATATGAGTGGCACGATGCGAGCGGGCAGTGGTACCGCTCCTATGGCAACGAGCAATGGGAGTTCGATGAGCACGGCCTGATGCGCAGACGCGAGGCCAGCATCAACGACATCACGATCGCCGAAGAACACCGCCGCTTTCATTGGCTGGCGCCGGGACCGCGGCCGGCTGATGTACCGGGGTTAGGCGACGATCCGTTTTGAGGTGCCGCAGCTCGACCGCGAGATGCGCGCCCTTACGCCGCGGCCTTGTGCCTTGCGATTTCAGCCTTGTACATCTCGAACTCCTCGGCGATCGCTTTGGCGATGCTGGGGCGATTGCGCAGCCGTTCATAGTAGGCCTTCACCGCCGGCCACTTCGCCAGTTCAATCGGCGGTGTCGCCATCGTCCAGTTGATGACGGTGACGAGGTAGGCGTCGGCGACTGTAAAATGATCGAGCAGGAATTCGCGCCCGTTGAGATAGTTTTCAAGATAATCGAGCCGGGAAAGGCCCTTTTCGAGCGTATAGGCTTTGGCTTCCGGCGGAGCCTTCTTGTCGAGTAGCGGCACAAACAGTCCCTTGTGCAGTTCGGTGCCGATGAAGCAGAGCCATTGATGCAGCCGGCTTCGCTCCAGGCCTGACGGTGTGCCGAGGCGCGTTTCGGGGAAGCAGTCGGCGACATATTGCAGGATGGCGGCGTTCTCGGTCAGCACCTGTCCATCGTCTGTACGCAGCGTCGGCACCAGTCCAAGCGGATTGATTGTGCGAAAATCCGATCCGTCGCTCTGCACCACCTTGGTCTTCGGATCGACCTCGAAATAGGTCGCCTCCTTACCTGCTTCGTAGAGCGCAATGCGGGTGGCAAGCGAACAAGCGAGCGGTGAGAAATAGATATCCATGGGTTCCTCGCGGTTTGGCGCGCTGGGCAATTCGAGCAAGATTGATTTTCATACTGTTTCGCATAATATAAGCGGCGTCAATAGTTTTTTGCGAAATGGTACAAAAAGGTAAGAATTTGCCGGAAATCAAGCAGCAAGGGCCCAGGCGCCGCGGACGGCCGCGCGCCTACGAGCCGGACGTTGCGCTCGGCAAGGCGCTCGATCTGTTTCGAAAGGGTGGTTTCGCCGCGACCTCGCTCGACGATCTCAGCGCGGCGACCGGCATGAACCGGCCGAGCCTCTATGGCGCGTTCGGCGACAAGCGCGAGCTCTATATCAAGAGCTATACCCGCTACCGCGCTGATGCCCGTGCGGCGATGATCGAGATTTTCCGGGGCGACATGCCGATCCGCGAAAGGCTGAAGCGTATCTATGCGGCGGCGCTCGACATCTACGTGGCTGACGTCTCGGCGCCGCAAGGCTGCTTCACCGTGATGACGGCGGCTTCGGAGGCGGTGGCCGATCCGGAGATCCGCGCGATGGTGCTGGACGGGTTTGCCGAACTGGACAAGGCCTTCGAGTCCTGCTTCCGCCGCGCCAAGGAGAAAGGCGAATTACCACCGTCGGCCGATCCGGGCGTGCTGGCGCAACTGGCGTCCGCGACCATTCACACTCTCGCGATCCGCTCACGCGCAAGGGTACCCCGCAACGAGCTCGAGGCCATCGCGAACGGCGCCATTGCCGTGATGTGCGGGGGCGGAATGCCGTGAGCTATCGCTGCCCCGGCATAGCAGGCTAATATCCCCGCGCCGGGTCGACGAGATTTTCCAGCGACTGGCCGGCCTCGAAACGCGCGATCTGGCGCGCGACATATTTCGAGATTTCGTCGGGATCGGTGTCGGCGGCGTTATGCGGCGTCAGCACGACCTTCGGGTGGGTCCAGAACGGATTGTCCGGCGGCAACGGCTCGGTTGCATAGACGTCGAGCGAAACCGCGCCCAGCGTTCCGTCGTCGAGACAGGACAGGATATCGACCTCATTCTGCAAGCCGCCGCGGCCGGCATTGATCACGACCGGCGCACCCATCGGCCCGGACCGGTTCAGCTTTAAGAAAAGCTCGCGGTTGAGGATGTGGCGTGTGTCGGGCGTCAGCGGCAGCAGCGAAACCAGAATGTCCGTGCGGCGCAGGAAGACATCGAGCTGCTCCTTGCCGTGAAAGCATTCGACGCGATCGATCCGTTTGGGGCTGTTGCTCCAGCCGACGACGCGAAAGCCGAGACGGACCAAAACCTCCGCTGCATCGGCACCTAGCGTGCCGAGCCCCATGATTCCGACCGTGATCGCGCCGGCCGGCCATTGATATCTCGGCGCCCACCGCTTCGCGCGCTGGCTCTCACGCAAATAAAGCTCCTGCCGGTGGTGCATCAGGACATGCAGCGCGACATATTCGCTCATGCGATGTGTGAGATCGCCGACCGAGACGCGCACCAGCGGCACTTTCGGCAAGGTCTTGTCGGCCATCAGCGCGTCCACCCCGGCGCCCAGATTGAAAATGACCTTGAGGTTCGGGAATCCCGCCAATTCGCCGGGCACAGGCTTCCATACCGCGGCATAATGAACGCTGGCCGGATCGCCGCCGCCTTCTGCCGCGAGCCAGACCGGACGGTCGGCGCACACCTCATCGAATCTTTGCTTCCAGCGCGCCGGCGACCAGTTTTCGGTGCCGCCATGGATCAGCAGGGCCAGCGTGCCCCTTTTTGTCGTCATTCAGTCTTTCTCCGGAACTCGGCCCCGACCTTACCGGGACATGTTTTCAGCACAAATATTTTTCCGTAAGCAATGTCGGATCGTCACCCTTCCCTACGTCCTTGGGTACAAAGGAGTCCTTACCCATGCTCTATGCCATACTTTGCTATCACGACGAGGATTTCGTCGGCTCCTGGAGCAAGGAGCAGGACGCAGCCGTCATGTCGAAGCTTGCGGTGGTCCAGGACAAACTTAAGAAGGAGGGCCGGCTCGGCCCTGTGGCCCGGCTGCTGCCGACCACCGCCGCCACGACGCTGCGCAAGGACGACCCGCCGGTCGTGCTGGATGGTCCCTATGCCGAGACCAAGGAGCAGCTTCTTGGCTTCTATATCATCGACTGCGAGAACCTCGACGCCGCCGTCGACGTCGCTCGCGAACTCGGCGCGGCCAATCCCGGTGGTGCCTATGAAATTCGCCCTGTCGGCATGTTCGAACCGGGAGCGCGCGCCAAGTGACGGACGTCGCCTGGATCGATGCTGCCCTGACCTCGGCACGACCCCAGGCCGTCGGCGCCCTGCTGCGCTATTTCCGCAACCTCGATACGGCCGAAGAAGCCTTCCAGAATGCCTGCCTGCGCGCCTTGAAAAGCTGGCCGCAACAAGGCCCGCCGCGCGATGCGGCCGCCTGGCTGATCATGGTCGGCCGCAACGCGGCGATCGACGACGTACGCCGCTCGAACAAGCAGGAGGCGTTGTCTGATGAGGCGGCAATTTCCGATCTCGATGACGCCGAGGAGGAGATTGCCGACCGGCTCGATGGCTCACACTATCGCGACGACATCCTGCGGCTTCTGTTCATCTGTTGCCATCCAGATCTGCCGGCGACGCAGCAGATTGCGCTGGCGCTTCGCATCGTCTCAGGCCTTTCGGTGAAGCAGATCGCCCGCGCCTTTCTGGTTTCCGAACCTGCGATGGAGCAGCGCATTACCCGAGCCAAGGCGCGTGTCGCCAAGGCCGGCGTTCCCTTCGAGGCGCCGGGCGCGGTGGAGCGCAGCGAACGCCTCGCGGCGGTGGCGGCGATGATCTACCTGATCTTCAACGAAGGCTATTCGGCGAGCGGCGAGACCTCCGGGATCAGAATGCCGCTTTGCGAGGAGGCAATCCGCCTGGCCCGCTTGTTGCTTCGGCTGTTTCAAAGCGAACCAGAGATCATGGGGCTGGTCGCGCTGTTGTTGTTGCAACACGCGCGCGCCCCCGCGCGCTTCGATGCAAACGGAGAAGTGGTGCTGCTCGAAGATCAGGATCGGGCGCTATGGAATCAGAACTTGATCACGGAAGGTGTCGCGTTGATCGAGAAGGCGATGCGGCATCGCCGCTCGGGGCCTTACCAGGTGCAGGCGGCGATTGCGGCGCTGCATTCGCGCGCGGCTCGGCCTGAAGATACCGACTGGGCGCAGATCGATCTGCTCTACGGCGCGCTGGAGGTGATGCAGCCGTCGCCTGTGGTTACACTCAACCGTGCCGTCGCCGTATCGAAGGTCCGCGGACCTGAGGCTGCGCTGGCGATGATCGAGCCGCTGGGCGATCGGCTCTCCAACTACTTTCACTATTTCGGCGTCCGCGGCGCTTTCCTGATGCAACTTGGCTGCAACAATGAGGCTCGGGTCGCCTTCGACCGTGCCATTGCGCTCGCCAACACCTCGGCGGAAGCCGCTCACATCCGCATGCATCTCGACCGGCTGATGCGCGACTGCCAGCCGCAGGGCCTGAGCCCCGTCAACAAAAAATAATTGGCAAGTCTGTCGGTCCGCAGTCTCCCCGTTCGTCAACAGGATAGAGCGCCTGTTCTCCAGGGGACGCAAGATGAACATTCAGACCATCCAGATCATGATCTTGCTGCTTGATGGCATCATCAAGCTCGCACCGTGGCGGGTCGTCATGGAGGTGCTGGGCCGGATCGGCTATCGATCGCGCCAGAACCCCGTGCGCGGCCTCAGGCTGGCGGTCTCCGCAATCACGGGCCTCGGTGCGGGTCCCGTCGCAGTTCATGTCGAAGGTCATGCAGGTGTTCATGAATTTCGACGCGATGATTGGCAGGGACTTCGAAGCCGGCCTCGCCAATCTGAAGAAGCTCGCCGAGAATAGGCGAAATTTACCAGCCAGGAGGAAGCGATGCAGATCAATCCCTATCTATTTTTCAACGACAATTGCGAGGCCGCCTTCAGGTTCTACGAAGAGGTGCTGGGCGGCAAAATCGAGATGATGCTGCGCGCTGACGAGGGGCCGGCGGATATGAAGCCGGGGCCCGGCCGGGAAAAACTCATCATGCATGCGCGCATGTCCATCGACGGCCAGGTGCTGATGGCGTCGGATTCATCGCCCGAGCATTTTCACAAGCCGCAAGGGTTCGCGATTTCGATCACGATCAATGATCCCACCGAAGCCGAGCGCAAGTTCAATGCGCTCGCCGAAGGTGGCAGTCTCAACATGCCGTTTGGCAGGACGTTTTTCTCCAAGGGCTTCGGCATGTGCATCGACAAGTTCGGCATCCCTTGGATGGTCAACTCGCCGCTCGAAGGCATGTAGACGGGCGCGGCCGTCGGGTTGATCAGCGACACCTCGGGTAGAGGGACGCCAGTTCGCGTCCTCGCAATAACAGAAGATGCGAAGTCAATCCGCCGCGGCGAACGATCCAATTGCGCACGCCGGCCGGATAGGCCTGGAGCACCAGGGCGGAGGCTTCCGGCTCGGCATACATCCGGCCGCGCTTGTCCATCGAGCGCGCGGCGTGGAAGCCGAGCACGGCGCGCCGCGTCACGCAGATGCGGTTCGCCGGCACCATGCTGAGCACCAGCGTACAGGCGGAAAGGCAGGGGCCGTCGATGACGACGCGTTCACCGGAGTCGCGCACGCGTTCGAACAGGTCGAGAAAGGGGCCGACCTGCCCGCCAGGGCTTTCCAGGATTCGGATCTCGGCCCGGGCCGGCGGAGCGGCAAGCGTGCACAGCACCGCGGCGATGGCACAAATTCCAGAGAGAAATGTACGCATGTCGGGAGCTTCCTTCTTCTTGGGCATGCAAGCAATCGCAAGCCCTGCGGCAAGGTTCCCTCGCACCTTCGTCGGAGGGACGCTATCCGTTGCGCCTCGCCCCGCGCAGTGTAGGCAGTCCGATGCCGGCTGCATCGAAGCCGCCGTCCACGGCGAGAACCTGACCGGTGATGTAGCTCGCCCTGTCGCTGCACAGGAAGAACACCGCCTCGGCCAGTTCTTCCTCGAGACCGTAACGGTTGAGTGGGATGGCGTCGTGGTAGTCGGCGCGAATTGCCGGGCTGTGAACCGCTTTCGCCATCGCGGTGTCGACCGGTCCCGGGGCCACGCCGTTGACGCGGATGCCGAACTCGGACAATTCGACGGCGAGTTGCTTGGTCAGGTGCGCCAGTCCCGCCTTGCTGGTGCCGTAGGCCGAGCGCAGGGTCGAGGCGCGCAGCCCTGAAATCGAGGTGATGTTGACGATGGCCCCGCCGCCATGATGGCGCATCAATGGCACCGCCGCTTTGGTGCAGAGGAATGGCCCGGTCAGGTTGACCGCGAGCACGCGGCTCCAGTCCGCATCGGATGTTTCCATCAGCGGCGCGAACACTGCGACCCCGGCATTGTTGACGAGTGCGTCGAGCCTTCCGAAGCGGCGCTCGATCCTGGCAAAGGCCGAAGCGACGGAACTGGCGTTTGAAACGTCGCAACTCAACGCGAGCGTAGCCTCGGGCCGGTCCAGTGCCGACACGCTCTTTTCGAGCAGGTCGCCCTCGATATCGAGCAAGGCCACGCCAAAGCCGTCGGCAAGGAAACGTTTGGCCACGGCAAGTCCGATGCCGCGGGCAGCGCCGGTCACGAGAGCCACTTTTTGCGAAGAAGCAGTCATACCTTATCCATCTTGTCGTCGACGAGCATGTCTTTCTCTAGCACGGAAGCATGGCCTCTGCTTTGTTTCGGACGAGCAAGAGCGGAGAACGACTGCCATGAAGATCCATGACCCAAATGACCGTCCGCTCGAAGAGTGGCGCCCAGGCGTCAAAACCCGGATGCTAATCTCGGCTCTGAATGGCGCGACGCAACTTTGTGTATTCGAGCAATGGGTCGCGCCGGGCTGCGGGGCGCCCACCCATTCGCATCCAGTCGAGGAGGTACTGACGGTGCAGGCCGGCGAGGCCGAAATGTGGATCGATCGGGAGAACATGATCGTCACGGCCGGTCAGTCGCTGATTGTGCCGGCTCATCGGCTGCATGGATTCCGCAATCGTGGCGCCGTAACGCTGCACCTTCATGCAGTGCTGGCCTCGCCAATTTTCGAAGGCTTGCCGAAAGGCGCGACCGACGTGGTGCGGCGCTGGGTTCCGGTGTAAGCAGGCGAGCTCAAAACAAGGAAAGCGATAAAGATGACGATTGACGGCGGGTTCTCGAAGGCGGGTCTGGATCGCCTGCACGGTGTGATGGCCGGCTATGTCGAGCGCGGCGATCTGCCGGGCCTCGTGATGCTGGTGAGCCATCGGGGGCGAGTTCATGCCGACGCGATTGGCCGGCTCGCCTTCGAAGGCTCGCCGATCAAGCGCGATTCGATTTTCCGGATCACCTCGATGACCAAGCCGATCACGGCCGCTGCTGCGATGGTCATGGTCGAGGATGGCAAGATCGCCCTTGATGATGCCGTCGACCGATGGCTGCCCGAACTGGCCGGCCGCAAGGTGCTGCTCAGGCTGGATTCGCTGGTCCATCAAACAGTGCCGGCGCGCCGTTCCATCACCTTGCGTGATTTGCTGACCTTCCGCTGCGGCTACGGCATCATTCCAGTATTTCCCGATCGTTTTCCGATCCAGCGGGCCTATGCGGAAGCAGGTCTCGCGCCGGGGCCGGTGTTTCCTTCCTATCCGCCCGACGAATTGATCAAGCGCTACAGCCGCCTGCCGCTGGCGTATCAGCCGGGCGAAAGCTGGCTCTACAACGGCGGCAGCGAAATCCTCAGCGTTCTGATCCCGCGGGTTGCCGGCATCACACTCGGCGAGTTCTTGAACGAGCGCATTTTTGCGCCGCTCGGAATGAAGGATACCGCGTTCTATTGCCCTAAGGAGAAGCAGCACCGGTTCGCGACCGCCTATATGCAGGACAATGCGGCAAGGCAGCTGAAGGTTTTCGATCCCCCGGTGACGGGCCGGTTCTCAAATCCGCCCGTTTTCGAGAATGGCGCTGCGGGTCTTGTTTCCACGGCGGACGATTTCAACGCCTTCGCCCAGATGATGCTGGAAGGCGGCGCTCTCGGCAGTGCCCGCGTGTTATCGCGGGAATCGGTAGCCTTGATGACAACGAACCACATCAAAGCCGACGAAAAGCGCGAGTCCCAATTGTTCCTCGGCAACGCCCGCGGATGGGGATTTGGGCTGTCGGTTTTCGCCGCGCTGGATGATCCGAATGCCTCGCAAGGCCGGTTCGGCTGGGATGGCGGCTATGGAACGTCCTGGTATTCCGATCCGCAGGCGCAACTCACCGGCATCCTGCTCACCCAGCGGGTCATGGATTCGCCGAAGCCTCCAGCCATATTCACCGATTTCTGGACCACGCTCGGCGAACTCTCGGCCGGCTGACGGGACTTAAAAATAATTCTCCGGGCGCTGTCGGGACTGCGGCAGGCCAATCGTCTTGCTTGAGAGCGCCGGTTTGTCCGGGATCTGTCGAGACGGAATAGGAACGGAGACGACCATGCGATTTATGATGCTGATGATCCCGCGGGGGTATGAGACCGCGGCGCCGGGCGCGACACCCTCACCCGAAGCCGTCGCGGCGATGATGAAATATAACGAGGCGCTCAAGGAAGCCGGTGTCCTGATCACGCTGGACGGTTTGCATCCGCCCTCCATGGGCGTTCGCGTCTCGTTCGAGAACGGCAAGCCTGTCGTTACCGATGGCCCTTTCACCGAGTCGAAAGAAGTGATCGGCGGCTACTGGATGATCGACGTGACCTCCCGGGAGGAGGCGATCGCCTGGGCCAAGCGCTGTCCTGCTGCCAACAACGAAACCATCGAAATTCGTCAGGTCTTTGAAGTGACGGACTTTCCACCCGACGTTCAGAAAGCGGCGGCGGGTTTCGCCGAAATGCAGCACGGCCTGCCCGTGCGCTGATCGGAGCTTCCAAGCAAACTGAAAACAGGAGAAATCGGATGAGCACGAATGACACCTATCTCGCCGTCTTCCTTGGTAGCAAGAACAGTCCGAAGTGGGCCGACTGGAACGCTCTGTCGGAGACGGACCGCAAAGCAAGAGAGATGCGCGGGATAACGGCATGGAAGGCCTGGGTCGAGAAGCACCAGGCCTCTCTCGTCCAGATGGGCGGGCCGCTCGGCAAGACAAAGAAGATCGATTCGCAGGGGATTGCCGATGTCGCCAATGCAATGGGCGCCTTCACGGTGGTTCGTGCGGCCTCGCATGAGGCGGCCGCGAAAATGTTCGAGGACCATCCGCATTTCTCGATCTTCCCCGGCGAATCTGTCGAGGTGATGCCGGTGCTGCCGATCCCCGGCGGCTAGTACCGCCGATCTGAAGTCCCTGCACAAGCGGCGAATTTGATCAGGGACTTCAGGTCGATGAGGCGGTATTAGAATCAATAAGTTAGCTAGTGCCCATGACTTTCCGAAGGTCGTGAAAGTGGGTGCTGAGGCGTAACACGAACTTCGGAAAGTGGGCACCAGGGAAGTATCGGGCGACGCGAAGCGCTAGCCGCGTTTGGCTTGGAGACCGCGAGCGCCGCTCGTGGGCTTCAAATCGCTGCCGGGCTCATGTAAATATCTCTTACATGAGCTGGAAAGATCAGGGCCGCAGCGAACGCGGTTATCATCACGGCAATCTCAAGGAGGCGCTTTTGCAGGCGGCGCTCGACCTGATTGCGAAGAAGGGCGCGGCGGGTTTCACCTTTGCCGACGCTGCGCGCATTGCCGGTGTCAGCCCAGCGGCGCCTTACCGGCATTTCCGAGACCGCGACGAACTTCTGTCGAGCATCGCGCAGCGTGGTTTCGAGCAATTTGAATCGGCGCTCTCGCAGGCCTGGGACGATGGACGTCCCGACACCGTCACGGCGTTCGAGCGGGTCGGAAAGGCGTATCTCGCCTTTGCGCGCGAGCAGCCGTCGTTTTATTCCGCGATGTTCGAATCCGGGCTTGCCACCGACGTCAATGCGGGCTTGCAGGCCGCGGCCGAGCGCGCCTTTGCCGTCATTCGCGCAGCGGCGGAGCGGCTCGCCGCGCTCGCGCCTTCGGGCACGCCACGGCCGCCGGCGCTGATGATGGCGCTGCACATCTGGTCGATGTCGCACGGTATCGCCTCGTTGTTTGCGAGGGGTGATGGGGCCCGGCGCAAGCTGCCAATGTCTGCGGAAGAGCTTCTGGAAGCCGAGGTGCTGATCTACTTGCGCGGCCTCGGCTTTTTGACCGACCGGCGGCCGGCGGCTCAGGAAGCGGAGAAGAACCCGGCCGGTCCGCCACCGGGCGGCCCCTGGGGCCGGCCAAGATAATGTGAACAGGGCTCGCCCGGCCGCGCTTGACAACAGGTTCGAACGATCTAAGTATGTAAATGTTATTTACATTCACAACGGCATAAGCCGATGGAGAGGCAGATGGCCTACACCGCAGATGTCAATCGTTGGCGCGGCCCGACCGACGAGTATCACCACCCCCGCATGCTGCATTCGCCCTGGCATCCCGGCTGGATCGCCGTGACGATTCTCGGCTTCCTGATCTGGTGGCCGATCGGTCTTGCCCTTCTCTTTTTCACACTCGGGAGCAGAAAAATGGGTTGCTGGAGTCATCAGGATCGCTGGGCGAACAAGATGGAGCGGATGCAATACAAAATGGAGCGGATGCGCAGCCGCATGGAGCGGCATGGCTTCCCATTCGGCCCATCGTCCAGCGGAAACCGCGCTTTTGACGAATACCGCATGGAGACGCTGCGTCGGCTTGAGGACGAGCAGAAGGAATTCCGCGAATTCCTCGACCGTTTGCGTCACGCCAAGGACAAGGAGGAGTTCGATCTCTTCATGGCGCAGCATCGTTCGCGGCCGGCCTCGCCGTCCGACGAGCACCCGCAAAGCTGACATCTGGAGCCCGCCTGAAGGCGTAACGCCCCTTGCGACCTGATGGCGACTGAGCCGCCCGTTTGCGAAAGCTGACGGGCGGTTTTTCATTTCAGCCGCAAAATGGTCGCTTACGGGCGCTTTTTAAGCCCTCAGTCGGCCGGTATTTCCGCCGGCCGAAATCCGCTATGGTAACCGGCTGTTAACCACGAATGGCGTCTGGTGGGAGACGAAAAGACGCGTGGAAAGCCCTCGTTTTGACACGTTGACAGGGGAAGCCAGCGCCGGCTTTGGACGGCCTCCCTTGCGATATGTCACGGCTTTTCGCGTGCCGGTGTTGAGTGCGCGCTCGCGGTGTTTGCGGAGCCGCAGGATCGGAGGTCATTTGCATTCACGCGCGCATGGCCACCGGGGAATTGAGATACTGGTGCTCTGTTTTGACATCCATATCCAGTCGCGGCGGGTTCGCTTACGAATGTCAGAACCAAGGGAGCGCTGGCATATAAAGAAAGATTTCTGGTGGAGTTCTGGATTTGACGTTCGCTATGTATGAGTCCGCGGCTGTCGGGGCAGCCAATGTCAGATCCGCTCCACCAGCGTTGAGAGGACATCGCTTATGAACCCGGCCGACGTGGCCCAAACCGCCTTGCCGCTGCCATCCGCTGACGTCTCGCTGATCACCCTGTTCTGGCACGCTCACTGGATCGTGAAAGGCGTGATGTTAGGCTTATTGTCCTGCTCGGTATGGGTCTGGGCGATCGCCATTGACAAGGTGATCCTTTATTCACGCACCCGCCGCGCCATGGATCGGTTCGAGCAGGCGTTCTGGTCCGGTCAATCGATCGAGGAGCTTTACCGCACGCTTGCCGCCAAGCCGACGCAGTCGATGGCGGCCTGTTTCGTTGCGGCGATGCGCGAGTGGAAACGCTCTTTTGAAAGCCACGCAAGGTCCTTTGCAGGCCTTCAGATGCGAATCGAAAAGGTAATGAATGTCTCGATCGCGCGTGAAATCGAACGGCTTGAACGAAGGCTTCTCGTGTTGGCAACCGTCGGCTCCGCGAGTCCGTTCGTCGGCCTGTTCGGAACCGTCTGGGGCATCATGTCGAGCTTCCAGTCGATCGCCGCCTCGAAAAACACCTCGCTGTCGGTGGTTGCGCCGGGCATCGCGGAAGCGCTTTTTGCTACGGCAATAGGCCTTATCGCCGCCATCCCGGCGACCATTTTCTATAACAAGTTCACTTCCGAGGTGAATCGGCAGGCTCAGCGCCTGGAGGGCTTTGCGGACGAGTTCTCGGCCATCCTGTCGCGTCAGATCGACGAGCGTGCGTAAGGGCCCCGCCCATGAGATGCGAGATGTGAGCACCGAATCATGGCGATGAACATCGCGAGTTCGCCGGGCGGTGGCGGCCGGCGCCGCGGCCGGCGGAACGCCGTGATGGCGGAGATCAACGTCACGCCGATGGTGGACGTGATGCTGGTGCTGCTGATCATCTTCATGGTCGCCGCACCGCTGATGACGTCGAACATCGACATCGACCTGCCCGTCGCCGCAGGCGGAAAATCGGCTTCCTCCAACCAGCCTCCGTTGACGCTGTCGGTCAAGCGCACGAGCGGCGGCTGCAACTCGAACGTCGACCTTTACCTTGGCGATACGCAGATAGCGCCCGCGGACCTGTTGCCTAAAATCAAGGCGATCCGCGAGACGCGGTCGGAATCCGAAAGCGTGGTTTACCTGCGCGGCGACAAGGACGTCTGCTATGCGGAGATGATGAAACTGCTCGGCGAGATACGGGCGGCCGGATACAAGGCCAATATTGTCATCATTCCCGAGCAGGGCTCCTGAGAATGATGGTTCTGCGCGAAGCGCCTTTGGGATTGAAACGGAAAGCCTGACTTTGAAGGTCAAAGTCGACAAGACGGTGGTGGCCTCGATTGTCCTGCACGTCCTCGTGCTGGGCTGGGGACTGTTTACGTTTTCCACCAAGGCCTTTGTGATGCCGGAAGAGGATACGGTTCCTGTCGACGTGATCTCCGCCGACCAGCTCGCCAAGGTCACGGCCGGTATGCGGTCCGGCAAGAAGGAAAATCCCAAGCCGTTGGTGGAGAAGGTCGCGGAAGCGAAGCCTCCCCAGGACGATATCATGGGGAAGATCGACAAGACGCCGGTTGTGACCGAAACGGCGCCGCCGCCGCAGCCGAAGCCCGTGGAAAAGCCGGTTGAGAAAAAGCCTGATCCGCCGAAGCCGGTCGCGAAGAGTGAACCGAAGCCCGAGCCGAAGCAGGTCGAAAAAAAGCCCGACATGACCGACCCGATCGCAGAGGCACTGAAGAAAGAGGAGAAGAAGCCGCCGCCGAAGCCGCAAGCTGCGACGCCGCCGAAACCGCAGAAGCCGAAAGAACGCGTGTTCGACGAGGCCAAAATCGCTGCTCTCCTCGACAAGCGCGATCCAGCGCACCAGGCGGTCACGGGTGATACACTGAACTCCAATGCCGCGCTCGGGACGTCAAAGGGCAAGGCCGAGGCCATCGTTGCCACCTGGCGCGGCGCATTCGCGGCAGCCGTCCGGCGCTGCTTCAATTTTCCGTATAACGGCTTGAATGCCGACAAATTCGAGGCCGACATCGATATCTATTTGCGGCCTGATGGCACGTTAGCTTCCCAGCCTACCATCGTCGCCGTGCGTGGGCCTTCGGAATCGATTGGTAAAGCCATGGCCGAGAACGCCGCGCGTGCGGTTGTCCAATGCCAGGCCTATTCCTTCCTGCCGAAGGAGCAGTACGAGACCTGGAAATATATTGGCATGACTTTCAGCCTGAAAGACATGCTCTGAGACCCGAACTTGAAAGCAGTGCGATGAACGAAATGAAGTCCTTTACCCGGCGCCGCTTCATGATGGCGACAGGATCGGCCGTTGCGATATTGGGGTCGCGAGCAACTCTGGCGCAGCGTCTGCGCATCGACCCGAACGAATTCCAGCCAGTACCGATAGCGATCCCGAATTTTGTTGGTGGCGCGCCGTCCGATGGAGACGTTGGGGTCGGTGTGACGCAGGTCATCACCAACAACCTCAAGCGCAGCGGATTGTTCGCGCCGATCGACCAGGCGGCCTACATCGACAAGGTCGTCAACATCGACGCCGTACCGCAGTTCAATAACTGGAAGAGCATTAACGCGCAGGCTCTGGTCACCGGCCGGATGACGAGGCAGGGCGACGGACGGCTGAAGGCCGAATTCCGCCTCTGGGACGTCGCGACCGGCCAGCCGCTGGCCGGCCAGCAATATTTCACCCAGCCCGAAAACTGGCGCCGGATCGCCCATATCATCTCCGACCAGATCTATGAGCGTCTGACCGGCGAGAAGGGTTATTTCGACAGCCGCGTGGTGTTCGTCGACGAGACCGGCTCCAAGGAGCGGCGCGTCAAAAGGTTGGCGCTGATGGATCAGGACGGCGCCAACGTCCGCTACCTGACCCGCGGCAGCGATCTGGTGATAACGCCGCGCTTCTCGCCGTCGACCCAGGAAATCACCTATATGGAGTTCGGCCAGGGCGAGCCGCGCGTCTATCTGCTCAACGTCGAAACCGGGCAGCGCGAAATCGTGGGTAATTTCCCGGGCATGACCTTTTCGCCGCGTTTCTCGCCGGACGGCCAGCGTGTGATCATGAGTCTGCAACAGGGCGGCAATTCGAACCTGTTTGTGATGGATCTGCGCTCGAAATCGACCACGCGCCTGACCGACACGCCGGCGATCGACACTTCGCCCTCCTATTCACCTGATGGCTCCTACATCACGTTCGAATCCGACCGCGGCGGAAAGCCGCAGATCTATGTGATGCCGGCGGCCGGCGGCCAGGCCCAGCGCATCTCCTTTGGCGAAGGCACCTATTCGACCCCGGTGTGGTCGCCGCGCGGCGACTACATCGCGTTTACCAAGCAGGGCGGCGGGCAATTCTCGATCGGCATCATCAAGCCCGACGGATCGGGCGAACGGATCCTGACCTCCGGCTTCCACAATGAAGGGCCGACCTTTGCGCCGAACGGGCGGGTCGTGATGTTCTTCCGCGATCTGGGCCCCGGCCCGAACCTGTTCACCGTGGATATTTCCGGCCGCTTCGAACAGCGCCAGCCGACTCCCGGCTACGCCTCTGATCCGGCGTGGTCGCCGCTGCTCTCCTGAGGGTGCCGAAGCCGCGGGGATGATAGCGGGCAAAGCTTGCCTGGTTAGCCGGCTGATTTGGCGGGCAGATTCCGGGCGATTGGGACGAACGACAACATCCCGGTAACGATATTCCCTCAGAAAGACTTCACCGGCTGGGGGTAAGACTTTCCGCGCAAAGGAAGCATGCGCGAGATGCTGTTGACCAAGCGTCCCATGGAAACAGGCCGAAAGATGTCACCGTCGGTTCGGGCGGCGTCAATCGATTCGCTGTTCGAGGCCCCGGGACCGCTGCTTACGGGCATAATCTTCGTGGCCATCGGGGCGGCGATGACGGCGCTGAAGACCGGCGACGATCGCATCTGGGCATGCGTCGTGCTTCTCATCGTCTCCGGTGCTGTGCGGGCTTTTGACCTGCAGCGATACCAGTCGCGCAAAGCGATGTTAATTTCCGATGACGCAGCGCATCTGCAAACACGTTATCGGATAGGCGCGCTAGTCCAAGCCGGCGCGATTGGAGCGTGGACCTTCGTCACACTGTTCTTCAGTGACGACGCAGTCGCCCACATGATTTGCCTGTCCGTGGCCACCGGCATCGTGGCGGGCGGCGCCGGCCGGGCCTACGGACGGCCATCGATATTCCATCTGCAAGCTGTGCTTCAGTTCGGTCCGGCGGTGATCGCGCTGGCGTTGCACGGCACACCCTATTACGTCGCGATGTCAGTCGTAAGCGCTGCATTTCTGCTGGCGATCATGCAGCTTTCGGCCAACCTGCATAGGATATTCATGCAGGCAGTCGTGGCCCGTGAACGCGAGGCGGCGCTCGCCACTCAATTCGATACCGCCCTTAACAACATGCCTCACGGCCTGTGCATGTTTACAAACGACGGGCGGCTGGCGGTCATGAACCGTTGCTTTGGCGAGATGATGGGGCTGCCGGCCGATCTGGCGCATATGCGCCCGAGGGGTTCTGATATCCTTGCGGCCTGCGTCGATGCGGGGTCGATCTCGCAGGCGAACGCTGACATGATCCTTACCGAAATCGAAAATCCGCAAGCTAAGGGCATCATCACCACCGACCCGAATGTCGCGCGGGGCCGCTCGCTGTCCTGGGCGTTCCAGCCGATGGCAGATGGTGGGGCTGTGGTCCTGCTCGAGGACGTCACTGAGCGGCGCGACGCCGAAGCCAGGATCGCGCATCTGGCGCGCTATGACGAACTGACCGGGCTTCCGAACCGGGTCAATTTCCGCGACGAGATCGAGCATCTGCTTGCCGTCCCGCACGGCACCGATCAGACGTCGGCGCTCCTGTTTATCGACCTCGACCAGTTCAAGCAGGTCAATGATACGCTGGGTCATCCCTGCGGCGACCAATTGTTGTGCGCGGTTGCCGATCGGCTGCGCGCGATGTTGCGGCCTGAGGATTTCGTGGCTCGGTTTGGCGGTGATGAATTCGTCGTATTCCAGCAGAACATCAGGTTGCCTGACGAGGCTGCCGCGCTGGCGCGCCGCATCGTCGATCACCTG
>NZ_DAIDJE010000213.1 GCF_027451485.1 Bradyrhizobium sp. | reverse complement strand
TGCTGGCGCTGTTCGTGGCGGCAGCGACGTTCTATTTCCACGATTTCTGGAATCAGGCGGGGGCCGAGGCCGCCAACAATACGATCCATGCGCTGAAGAATCTGTCGTTGATCGGCGCCTTGCTGATGATCGCCGGGACAGGCCGCTCAGCCAAAGCCGCCGAGCCGGCGTACGACGTTTAGGGCGTTCGTCGCCATGGCGTCACCGTGACGCCGTGGGCCTCGTCCAGGATCTGGCTATCGCGGGCCGTGAGGCCATGCCGCCTCAAAATTTCCTGGGGCGTTTGCTGCGGCACACCTGAAAAGACCGGCTCTCCACCGGGCAGGTGGACGCCGGGCGCGTGTGACAGCCAGAAGGTGTCATAGCGATCCATGAACATATCGAACACGCTGGGCCCCCCGATGATGGCAACGGTGCCCGCGTGAATGCCCGCGTGCTCGCAGGCCGCCTCGAAAGGTGCCGCAGCCGGATTCCATAACGTCGCCTTGGGATTGGCGGGATCGTCGGCGAGGCATTCGACCTTCCGCGTCAGAACAATCCGCTTTCGTCGCGGTGAGTTCGGCTGCTCCTCGTGCGAGTGCCGGCCGTGTACGATCAGGTCGGCGCGATCGAGTGCGGCTGTAAAAAAGCGCTTGTCGCCTTCGAATTTCAGCGCCTCCGGCATCACATGGTTTGCATCCGCCAACATGCCGTCGGCGGATACGATGACATAGCCCTCGATGCGGAGCGCCGGCATGGCCCTTCTACGTTTACGTCCGCCGTGAAGCTATTCCGAAATCGTTTGCACCACGCTCGACACCGGCCGTGAACTGACGGTCGGCAGCTTCACGTCTTTTTGAAGCTCTTCGTCATATTGCGGAAGGGTTTGAACGGGCGCCTTTGCCTTCATCCAGACGACCTTGTAGCCGCCCTCTTTCAATCTTCGCAGCAAGGTGGGCAACGCCTCGGCGGTATGCTTGTGGAAATCATGCATCAGGATGATGCCCTTGCCGAGCTTGTCGAGCTTCTTCATCGTCACATCGATGACCTGCTGGGCATTGCGCGCCTTGAAGTCGAAGGAATCGAGATCGCAGGAGAAAATCGCAATGTTCCGCGTGCCGAGATAAGTCACCATCTCCGGCGGATGTTGCAGGGCAGGGAAACGGAAAAACGGGGAGGGCGGAGCTCCCAGCGCCCATTTGATCGCGCTAAAGCCCTTCTCGATTTCCTCCTTGCGCTGATCCTCGGTCAGCTTCTTGTTGGTGAGGGTGGCGTGAGACCATGTGTGCGACCCGATGGTGTGGCCAGCCGCGGCGACCTCTTTGAGAATCTCGGGATAGTAGGTCGCGTGCTTTCCAATGGGGAAGAAAATGCCGGTCGTGCACTCATTGGCCAGCGTCTTGAGAACGGAGGGCGTATTCTCCGGCCAGGGGCCATCGTCAAAGGTCAGCACGACTTCTTTGTCACGCAGGAAATCGAGTTGCTTGAAGTGCTCGAAGCCAAATCCCGGGCCGCCCGTGGTGTCGACTTCGACAACGCGGCTGATCCCCAATGCGTCAGGATTGGAACACGGCATTTTGGTTGCCGCGGGGGTCGCGGTGGCCGCTTGGGCAGCGGCGGGCTTGGCATCGGTCTTGGCGGGTGGGGTTTGCGACCACGCTGCTCCGCTCGCGCAAAAGGAAATTACGCCTGCAACGATTAGTCCTGCCGCCATCCGCATCGTGGTTTTCCTTGCGATCTGACCGCGCCTGACGCGCGACTCCTCACCTCATCCATCATATCCGAGTTGCGCCTTAAGGCTATATCAGCTTTGGCAGACTCCGGGATTATCCGGTGTTTTGGTTCCTCAGGCTGGCGGCGTATCAGGATGGCGTGCCCGGACACCAGGGTAGGGGCATCAGCGGCAAATAGTACTGGTTCCATTCGCACACCGATTCCGGGCCGCGGCGCATCAAGGCATATTTGACCGGCTCTGCCTGACCGATCGCGATCTGCAGGACGAACAGAACCAGCGCGATCGGATAGGCCCATTTGCGCACGCGCAGGTCGGGCATCCGCGCAAGCAGAATCGCGCCGGCAAGGATGATCAAGGGATCCGTGAGGATGAAATATTCGGATTTCAACGCTCGCCGCACGCCGAGCACGTCGATGCCGACTGCGGCCATCAGCAGCAGGAAGGCCTCAATCGCCACCTGCTTTTCACCCCGCATCCATGCGTAGACGATACCGGGTACGATCAGCCAAGTCAGAAAAACGGTAGGCCGCGGCGAGGAGTGCAGGACGAAGGAATAACGGGCCGCTACGCCGCCCAGGCCGTCGAGCAAAAGGCGCAAGATGTCGCTGACGCTCGATTGGTTCGCCGCCGCAGCCGTCCCGGCGTCGGCGAACTTCAGCATCTTCTCCAATGGATTGAATACCGCGATGACGTTATTGGCGTTGTAGTCGATATTGAGCACCAGCAGCGCCAGAGCTGCACCAGCTGCAACCGCAGCCATGGACGCCGCGGTTTCGGCCGCGCTGATCCTCCAGAGTGCAGAGTAGGTCAGCATGCATGCGCCGATCAGGCCCAGCAGCAGCGCCTGGTAAACTCCAAAGCGGCCGAGCAGCAGCGGGTGAAACCCAGCAGGTTCGAGCAACGAACGGTCGAAACCGGTTGCAACGAGCGGCCATGCTGCCCAGATCGCAATGATCGCCACGATCAATGCGACAAGCGCCGATACAAGGGAAGATCGGCTGTTGCGCCAGAAGGCCACACTGGCGCTCTGTGCGCCTCCGAATGGCAAGGCGAGAAAGGGGAGGGCCGCTATCAGGAGGACCGCCTGCACTTTGTTTTCGAGCCCCAGCATGCAAAGTGCGGCGCAGAGCGCCATCCACAGCGGACGCGCGGCGCTGGCGCGCCGCCCGATCACGATCAAAATCATCAACGCGAAAATGACCGGGCACGCCGCTAAGAGTTCGGTGCGCAAGATGCGCTCATGCACGGCAAGGCCGCCGGAAAAAGCAAATGCAAAGGTCGCGATCAAGGCGAGACGCCAGTCGCGCACGATGGCGCGGATCAGGCCTGCATAGATCAACACACAGCTGGTTGCGATCAGCCAGACCAGCAGTCGGCCGGCGCGAATGTCGGCCGTCATGGCAGCGTCGAACGCTGCGCGGTTGGAAGCCGGAGGCATGGTCGAAAGCGACCAGGAGCTGAGCAGGTCAAACGCGTGCAGCATCTCGAACCACGCCTTCACGGAAAGGATGGTGAGGTACCCGGTATGGTCGAAGAATTGCTGCGGCCGGCCGTCGTTTAGGACAAGCGCGTTGTAGACCACCATCAGATCCATATCGGCATTGCGCCAATAGACCAGCGCGTAGCCGCAGAGAAAAAACGAGGTCGCAAGGCCCGCAATAATCGTAGCGAGCCCCAGCCGCCAGCCGAGAAAGGTCAGCGGTGCCAGCGCATCGCGTCCTGTGGACTGCGACCGCGGCCACGAACTGAGTGTTGGGGAGTGATCCATGCCGGCGGCTTTTAGCGCATGATGCGGCAAAGGAGGAGCCGGTTTTCCCTAGCGGTAAACGCCAGAAAACCCGCCTTGGCAGGATACGAATGCGTGAGTCGCGACACTAGCGCAGTGAGACGATGAAATCCGTTCCCTCGCCGGTTTCGCCGGCCGAGATGCCCTGATCGGAGACGATGATTGATCCGCCGGTGGTCACCGCCTCGTAGACCTTGGCCATGACTTCCGGAGGCAGGCTTAGTCGATCG
>NZ_DAIDJE010000212.1 GCF_027451485.1 Bradyrhizobium sp. | reverse complement strand
GATCGGTGGGTGGCACGGACGAAATCGACACGGCGGCCACGTGCGCGTCGAGCGACCGGCCCTTCGTAGGGGCGCGATCAGCATGGTCTCGATGCCCGCCGGCAGCACCTTGCGGAGCCTGATCCTCAGGCGAACGCCGATGTGCATTTGTCGTGGCAAGTCGGTCCAGCGTTTCACGGATGACAGGTTTCTCCTGATCGACCCGTCGTGCGACCTGCGCGACGAATTCATTGAAACGCGCTGCGCCTATTCTGCAGGCGGCCGATTGCGCGGCATCCGGCAACGCTGGCGTTACAGTGAGATGGTAGCGCGCGTGCATTGCAACTGTTTCACCAACGAATTTCAATTCGCGCGTGAGCTGATCGAGTTGCTGGCCCATCTGGGTCAGACGTTCATGCATACCGAGGCGGTCGTCCTGATCCCCTGCTACATCAAGAAAACGCTCGAGCGCGGCGCCGACGAGCCCGGACTTGGTGGCACCGCGCTGCTCGGCCGCGACTGCCAATCGCGAAACAAGATCCTCGCCGACATAGACGCAGATTTTCCGCTTCATGACACGCTCTGACGCGCGGCCGTATGCAAATCTATTTCGAGAATTTTCATTTTCGACGCTGACCTTCGCCACTCTATTCACGGCGATAGAAAAGCGTGTTGCGTCATCCGCGCAAGGTGCGGAGCTCAGCTATCGTAGTTTCGGCGGGATCAGCGCGCGAAAACAGGCGCGAGCGTATTATCGGCGATCGCATTCTTTTTGGGTACGCGGGCTTTACGCTCGCGAGCGCCGGCAATGGTAATTGCTAGCAATCATGACATGTCGGTCTACGCTCGAAACATCGCTGATCATAAGATCAGCAAAGCGACGATTCGCTCGCAGCGCGTAGATCGAGATGCGGCATACAAATGTCGCCTGGAATGCCGGCAAATGACGGCCTCTGACGCCACTCAGGCCTGGACGTCGTGCCGCGATTGCGTCTCCGCGTCATAGAGGCGAATTCGGAGCGCAGGGAAACGGCGTTTCAACTCGATGGCACCGCTCTCAGCACCCTCTCTGGTATTGAACTCGGCTTTGATTCGCCCGTCGATCTCAACGGCGAATCCAGTCCTTGGAAGTTCATTCGAACGAGGAGCCATGCCGAAGTCCAGAATTTTGCGTTGTAGTGCAATGGCTACTGTGAGTCTGGTTTCGCCGACAAGAGGATTCATGGATGCCATCGATTTCAAGCATGTCGCCATCGACGTGCCGGTCCGGCGGACAGACCGCTGGCAAATGCTGACACTGCCTGCCAAGAGAAGCGTCAGCGCGGTGCACGATGGATTATCTTAACATCGCGACGATCTGAGAGATCAGTATTTGCGCGCCATTGCGACCGATTGCGCGATCGGATCGATCGCGCCCTTTTCTACCGACACAAAGGCTGCGTTGAATGGGCGATAAGTCACCCAATTCGGCGCCACATGCGACATCGCCATCGAGCAGCTTTCGACAAGAAGCCTAACGTCGAGGTGAGTGTCGAGGTTTTGGAAAAGTGCCTCGACAGGGTGGCTCTCGCGATCGACCGCGCTGGCAAACGTGGCGCTGTTTATCTGCCGATATACGAGCGCATTGAAAATGAACTGGACACACTCAGGGCCAAGGAAGAGCGGATGAAGCGCGCGCGCCAACGCCTCAAATGATTGCCGGGTCGAAAGGAAAGACGATTTTCATCATCTCTTCCTGATAGAGCTTCAGCGAACCGCCGGACCCGTACTTGGGTCTATCGACGGTGTGACCCATCAGGATATTGCGAAGCTCGTCGTCGATTCTGGCCTCCTTCATACGATCCTCGAAGGTATGGCGGAGCGAATAGATGACGTGCTTCTTCGTCGGGAAGAGCTTGTTCTCACGGAAGAACTTTCCCGCCGCACTCGAGAAATTATTCTCATTCTCTTTGTAACTCGGGAATCCGTTTGGGAACTTCTTCATGACTTCGAGCGCGACCCCGACAAGTGGAATGCGCCGGATCGACGACACGGTCTTGATCTCGCGTGGATCTTCGGGGTCAAGCCTCGGTTCGACAAGAATGTGCGGAATTGCATCACCGAGCTTAATGACGTCTTTATGCAGATTGCAAATCTCGCCGCCTCGCGCGCCGGTTTCGCTGAGGACCAAGACGATGCCGCGCGCTTCAGCGTTCATGCCCGCCAGCGTGCCCGGTTTGAAAATCTTGTCACGTACCCACTCGATGGGGAAAGGCGGCCGCGACCGCTTGAATTTTTCGCTAAAGGTAAGGCCATCAAACGGATTTTGTCTGTCGATATCTCCGATGTGCTTGAAGTATTCCTCATAGAGAATCCTCATGTCACCCATACGGCGTTTACCCAAGGAGGCGGATTTCTTTTTACTGCCGTCTGTCGGGGCAAGGCGCTTGACCCAGTGCTGATATAATTGCCGGCCGTGATCCCGTGTGATGTCGATCATCGCCAGATCGCCGACGACGGCGACGAATGAAGTCACAGCGAGCTTCTTCACCTTCTTCCATTGTTCTTTTTGCTTGTCGCTCTTTCCAGCGAGTTCGGCCGCCCTAATTTCATTGCAGAAGACCTCGAACGCCTCCGACACCTTGACCTTCGGCTGCTCAATGCCGCCGAGCGCGGCAGTCTCGGTCACCACCGGAGTGCGAGGGTCGCTGATGGACGAAACTCTTCGGAGTATCTCGTCGAGCGGAAGGTTCGCAACCTCACCGGCCGGCTTGTAAGTGAATCCCAAAGCCTCTGCGCGAGCTCTTGCGATCTGATAACCGGCTAGCGCCTTCGCAGTGTCGGCATCGGTGAGTAACGTCCCCCAAAACATGCGATCCGCCTGTTCAAGGAGATCACGCTTCGCGCGCGCTTCGGCGAGATCGTCTGTTTTGAGCGAATGCCGGATGAGCGGAGCACGATCGTCCAGGTGCTCAACCGATTTGGGAACGCGTCTCCAATAGTAATAGAGCCCTTCACGCTGGAGCAGAAAGCGATCCTGCTTACGTTGCCGTACCACCGCTTCTTCCCCAACTCATGTATCACATAATGTATCTCGTTTTGTATCACAGATTTGAGCGGGTGCAAGCAGCAGGCGAAAGCTGTCTTGCCGGTTCCTATTATATATCAGATGATTGTGAGCGATGGCTTAGGCGGTTTTTTGGTGCGCTCGGAGGGACTCGAACCCCCACGATGTTACTCACTGCCACCTCAAGGCAGCGCGTCTACCAATTCCGCCACGAGCGCTTAGGTGTCTGCCGCAACCTGCGGCGACGGCGCCGATGTAACAAATCAGCCATACGCCGACAAGGCCGGGAAGGCATGGATTTCGTGATTTTGCGAGCTGCCGGAGCTAACGAATCAGCGGCTGCCGACGGCTTTCGGGAGCATCTGCTTGACTTCGACCGCGATCCGGTTGCGATCGACCAAGACGACGCCGGAGGCGATAGGAAGCGTGTTGGCAAGGATTTTGACCTCGTCCGCCTCGGTGGCGTCGAGTTCGATGATCGCGCCGCGGCTGAGCCGCATGACCTGATGAATCGGCATTGTCGTGGTTCCCAGAACCACCATGAGGTCGACGCTGACTTTATCGAGGGTTGGCACTGGACCGACTACCACACGGACAAACGCAAAATTGCGTACGCCGAGATCACCACGTTATGGTTAGCCGATGGTTAACGACCGCCAGGACCTCGATTTAACAGCCTTCTCGGCTGCCCCCGGCGGGGCGGCGGTGGAGTGGCTGATCTCCGACCAGGCGATTCCCTATCCCCAGGCGGTGGCCGCAATGGAAGCCCGTGTGGCAGAAATCGCCGCAGGCCGCGCCGGCGAACTGGTCTGGCTGCTGGAGCACCCTTCCCTCTATACGTCCGGTACCAGCGGCAAGGCGGCCGATCTCCTCGATGCCCGTTTTCCGATTTTCCAAACGGGCCGTGGCGGCCAGCTCACCTATCATGGCCCCGGTCAGCGCGTAGCCTATGTCATGCTCGATCTGAAGCGGCGCCGGCCTGATGTCCGGGCCTATGTCGCAAGCCTCGAGGAATGGATCATCCGCACGCTGGCGGCCTTCAACGTCCGGGGCGAGCGGCGCGAGGACCGGGTCGGCGTCTGGGTTGCCCGGCCCGACAAGGGCAAGGGTCATGAAGACAAGATTGCCGCCATCGGCGTGCGCTTGCGGCGATGGGTGTCGTTCCACGGGATCGCGATCAACGTCGAGCCGGAGCTCGACCATTTCCAGGGCATCGTCGCCTGCGGCGTGACCGATCCGCGTTACGGCGTTACCAGCCTTGCCGATCTCGGTCTGACGGCAACCACCGCCGACCTCGATATTGCGCTCCGGCAATCGTTCGAGGAGGTGTTCCAAAAAGAACGCCTGCCAGAGGCGATTTGAGAGCTGCCCAGCCACGGCGTGGCTGGGCGAGATGAAGATTATTTGGTGAGCGTCGGCAGAACTTTCATCCGCCACAGGTTCCAAATGCGGTCGATCACCACCAGGTTGGTCTGATCAGCCTTCACGCCTTCCCCCGGTGTCAGATAGTTCGGCTCGCCGCCCAGCGCGATGGCCTGCGCCTGAAGCTTGGCATCGACATCCGTATAGTAAGCGCGGAATACGGCCGCCTTGACCGACGGCCCGACTGCGACGTCGCCATGGCCGCGCATCAGCACCACCGGCTTGTCCCCAAGCGCTGTCGCCAGCGATTTGCCGATCGCGGCATTGCTGACCAGCATATTGGTGTCGCCGAAGTCCTTCCGGATATCCCAGACCGGCACGCCGCCCGCGAGGAAAGCCGGGTTGTGATACATCGCGCGCAACGGCACCTGGCTTACCGAGAACGGAATGACGCCGGCCGAATGGGTGTGAACCACCGACATCACGTCCGGGCGCGCGCGGTAGATTTCCGCATGGATGAAGCGTTCCAGAAACACCTTTCGGCCCCGCGCATCCACCGGATTGCCGTCGAGGTCGAACTCCATGATGTCGGCGGGAGTCACAAGCGCAGGTGCGAGCGAGCGCGACATCAGGAAGTGGTTTGGATTGGCAGGATTGCGCGCGCTGACATGGCCAAAGCCGTCGAGCACGCCAAAATCAGCCAGGATACGGCTGCCGACAGCGATTTCCTCTAGCAAAGCCGGATCGACGCCCGGCAGCAAAGCGGACGGCGTCTGGGCGGACATTTCACCGCGGCCCACCAGCAGCGCAGCAACGGCGACGACGATGCCCAGACTCGTTAGCCGGCTGCCCCATGGCCCGCCGAATTTCCTTTTCATTGACCTCTCCTTGAACCTCGTTTTTTTAGATTGTCGGCAGCACCGAGAACGCCTCGCCTTCGCGGCGCTGTGCCGACGTGTCCGCGTGCGCTTCCTCTTCCTTAACGTCATCGACCCGCGCCGATGGCGGCCCGCTGCGGCAAGCCATGACCATGTCGACAACGACGTCCTCGGTTCCCTCGAACACCGCCTCGACAGAGCCGTCGCGCCGATTTCGAACCCAGCCTTTCAGACCGAGGCTGCGCGCATGATGGTCAACCCAGGCCCGATAGCCTACACCCTGTACCCGGCCGCGGATTACGACCCGACGGATGACCTCGTTCATCGCTTTATTCCAAGCAAATCCCGCATTCGATCGTTGACGTCTGCCTCGCGCGTCACCCGCGCAGTCAACTCGGCCGAGGCAAGGCCGGTCAAGGCCTTCGGCGGCATTCCCTCGCGCAACGCCTTAAGCGTCTCAAAAACAGCTTTCGTCGCGGCCGCGATCGGCGCGTGGCCCTGAAGTGCTACCCTAACCCGCTGTTCCCCGAGATAGCCAAGATCGGACATCGCTTCCGGCGCTCCGCCCAGGATGAGCGGCAGGCGCGTCGCAGCCGATATCGCCTCGAGTTCCACCGTTGTCTTGATGCCCGTGAAAAACAGCGCATCGACGCCGCAGGCCTCATACGCTTTGGCGCGCAGGATCGCGTCCTCCAGCGAGGTGACGGAAACGGCTCCGGTCCGTCCTACAATGACGAACGCAGGATCCCGCCGCGCATCCAGCGCTCCTTTTACCTTCCCGACCCCCTCCTCCAGCGAAATCAGCTGGGTCTTGGCCTGCCCGTAAGCCTGAGGCAACAAGGTATCTTCGATTGTCAGCCCCGCGGCCCCGGCAGCCTCCAACTCCTCGATTGTCCGGCGCACATTCAACGCGTTGCCATAGCCGTGATCGGCATCGACCAGGACCGGCAGGACCGCTGCGCGCGACATCCGCCGCATCTGCTCGGCAAGCTCTGTCAATGTGATCAGCGCTACGTCGGGGTCGCCCAGTACCGCAAGCGATGCAACCGAGCCTCCAAACATGCCAAGCTCGAAGCCGAGATCTTCTGCGATCCGGATCGAGATTGCATCATAGACCGAGCCCGGGCGGATACATGCTGGCCCTGTGAGAATGGAGCGAAACGCTTCGCGGCGTCGACGAAAGGCCATGATCTTTCCTCGTTGTCATTGCAAGGCGCAGCGCGACGAAGCCACCCCAGAATTTATTGACCGCCTGGATTGCTCTGAGGAACCGCTCGTCGGCCGCGCATTCGCGCAACCCGTTGGCTCGCGACGACGCTTCAGGCAAACTCCAGGATCAACGCGTCCACGGCCAGCGTGGCGCCGGCGGCTGCGTAAACCTTCTTCACGGTGCCGTCCTGCTCGGCGCGCAGCACGTTTTGCATCTTCATGGCTTCGATAACCGCAAGAGTCTCACCTGCCTTGACCTCCTGACCTTCGCTGACCGCGATGGAGACTACGAGGCCCGGCATCGGGCACAGCAATTTCTTGCCGGAATCGGAAGCTGCAGCCACCGGCATCAACCTCGCCGCGGCGGCTTCTCGCTCAGTGAAAACCTGAATGGCGACATCGAAGCCCTGATGTGCAAGCCGGAAGCCGTTGAGAACCGGGCGCACCTGCATCGCGACTTCTAGCCCGTCGATCTTGCCATGCCAGACCGGGTCGCCCGGTTTCCAGGACGAAGCGAGGAGATGCGGATGGCCCATCGCGCCCTCGGGCTCGACGAATTGAACCACGAGATGATCGGCTTCGCGGCCGATTTCGAGCGCGATTTCTTCCCGATCGAGCCACACCGCCCGGCGCCGTTCGCGGAACACGGGCCGTCCGATCATCTGGCCCGAGATCTGCCGCTTGCGCTCGCCCAGCACGTGATCGATGGCGGCGGCGACCGCGGCCATCCTCCGTGCGACCTCTCCCTCTGGCGCGCGCGCAGTAAAACCTCGCGGGAATTCTTCGGCGATGAAGCCGGTGGACAGCCTGCCCTCGCGCCAGCGCGGATGGTTCATCAGCGCCGACAGGAATGGAATGTTGTGGCGGATGCCGTCGATGTAAAATGCATCGAGCGCCATCGACTGCGCTTCCACCGCCGCCGCGCGCGACGGGGCATGGGTGACGAGTTTGGCAATCATCGGGTCGTAATAGATCGAGATTTCGCCTCCCTCCTGCACGCCGGTGTCGTTGCGCACGGTCACGCCGTCCGCCTTCCGTTCGGCCGGGGGACGATATTTCACCAGCCGTCCGACCGATGGCAGGAAATTGCGGAAGGGATCCTCGGCATAAAGGCGCGATTCAACCGCCCATCCGGTCAAGGTCACATCCTTCTGCGAAAGCGTGAGCTTTTCGCCGGCGGCCACGCGGATCATCTGCTCAACCAGATCGATTCCGGTTACCAGTTCGGTCACGGGATGCTCGACCTGCAAGCGCGTGTTCATTTCCAGGAAGTAGAAGCTCTTGTCCTGACCGGCGACGAATTCGACAGTGCCCGCGGAATCGTACTTCACCGCTTTCGCAAGCGCGACCGCCTGCTCGCCCATCTTGCGCCGCGTGGTCTCATCGAGCAGCGCCGACGGCGCCTCCTCGATAACCTTTTGGTTACGCCGCTGGATCGAACATTCGCGCTCGCCAAGATAGATCACGTTGCCATGTTTGTCGCCGAGCACCTGGATTTCGATATGCCGGGGATCGACGATGAACTTTTCGATGAAGACGCGGTCGTCGCCGAACGAGGACTTGGCTTCCGCCTTCGCAAGCTCGAAGCCTTCGGCGACCTCCGCCTTGGAATGAGCAATCCGCATCCCCTTGCCGCCACCACCGGCAGAAGCCTTGATCATGACGGGGTAACCGATGGCCTCGGCGATCTTGACCGCGTGTTTGGGATCCTCGATCACCCCGAGGTGGCCCGGAACGGTCGAGACGTCGGCGTTTGCCGCCGCTTTCTTGGATTCGATCTTGTCGCCCATGGCAGCAATCGCGCCCGGATTTGGACCGATAAAGACGATGCCCGCCTTCTCCAGCGCGCGCGGAAAAGCCTCGCGTTCCGACAGGAATCCGTAGCCGGGATGGACGGCTTCCGCTCCGCTGCTGCGGCAGGCTTCGACGATCTTGTCGATCATCAGATAGCTTTCGGCTGCCGCTGGCGGACCGATAAAGACGGCATCGTCAGCCATTTCGACATGAAGGGCGTCGCGATCGGCCTCGGAATAAACAGCGACTGTCTCAATTCCCATCCGGCGGGCAGTCTTGATGATCCGGCAGGCGATCTCGCCGCGGTTGGCGATCAAAATTCGTTTGAACATTGGCGGACTTGCTTGCGAACCTTTCGGGGCGGGACTTCGTTCCCACACTGCCATGCGCGGGAGGACGTAACAATTCCGTCGTACAGCAAAACCGCGCCGAGGCAACGGTCTATATGTCGAAATAACCGCCCTGCTCTCAGTTCTGCTGCGGGCCTTAGGGGACTGACCAGCGCTGCCGAGAGCCCCCGGCTTGAGGTATAGATCGACCTTTCCGCACGCTATAACAGGCCGTTATCGAGCCAGGAGCCGCGAGCGCTAAATATGGAAATTCTGCTCCGGCTAGTCATCGGAGCGGACGGCCGTCGGTTCGGCAGGAGCTTTGACCGGTAAGATGTGATAGGCGTTGACCACCGTCGTCGCGCTTTTCATTGCAGTGTTCGATCATGCGTTGGTTTATCCTTACCCTGGCGTTGTTCGTCGTCCCCCCAAGCTTCGCCGCCAAATCCGCCGTTCGCGGTGCGGGTGCCATCACGGTCGACGGAGTGACCTATAGGCTCGGAGGGATCGATGCGCCCGCTCCCGACCAGTTATGTATCGACGACCACGCCGATAGCTGGGCATGCGGCATCGAAGCCCGCGACCAGTTGATCCGCTTGATCGCCGACCGCGACGTCCGGTGCCAGGACCTGGGGCGCGACCCAACTTACAACAAATGGCACGTCGGCATTTGCACCGCAGGCGACGACGCCACCAGCCTGAACCGGCTGATGGTGCGGCGCGGCCTCGCCATCGATTCCCCGACCGCGGGACAGGACCGGTTTGGCGATGACCAAACCGATGCCAAGAACAATCGCCGGGGAATGTGGAAAGGATGCTTTGTCGCGCCGGAGGATTTCCGCTTTGGACGAAAGGACGGCGTGCTGCTCGGGGCCGCCTGCCGCGCCGACAAGGATCGCGAAATTCGCCAGGTGCTGTTTCCGCAGGATCCTACCGCGCCGCCGGGCTGCAACATCAAGGGCAAGTATGCGCTCCGCGCCCACGTCACCGGCAATATCGGCATTTATCACCTGCAGGCTTGCCGCAGCTATCCGGCAATGACCAATCCCGATCGGTGGTTCTGCTCCGAGGACGACGCGAGGGCGGCCGGCTTCCGCAAGGCCTATAATTGCCGCCCGTTTTCGAGGCAGCGGAGCTAGTTTAGACCGTTGCGAACCGTAACAATTCTGTCATCCGGCAAACTTAGACAGAACAGCCGGCCGACGGGCCTGCCATTTTGATTCACCGGAGATTTTTAACAATGCGCCGCGCCGTGGTGATTCTGTCCACTGGATTGTTCTTGCTGCCGACAACCGCCGCCTTCCCGCAAGAAAGCCAGCCTCACAATATCATTCTGTTTGTGCCCGACGGGTTGCGCGGGCGGATCGTCAGCGCCGAAACGGCACCGGCAATGGCAGAGGTGCGCGAGCGAGGAGTCAATTTCAAGAACTCGCACTCGATGTTTCCCACCTTCACGACGGCGAACGCATCGGCGATGGCGACAGGCCATTATCTCGGCGACACCGGCGACTTCTCGAACACCATCTACGCCGGCTATCCGGTCGGTCCGGCGGGCGGCACGGTCACTCCATTTTTGGAGTCCGATCCTGTCATCCGTGATGCCGACGAGCATTTCGGCGGCGACTATCTGAACGAAGAAACCATCCTGAAAATGGCACGCGCCAACGGCTTCAGCACCGCCGCCGTCGGCAAGCTCGGCCCTACCCTGATTTTCGATCACACCGACAAGATCGGTAGCGAGGGCTCCCATTCGATCGTGTTCGATGATGCCACCGGAGGCAAGAACGGCGTGCCGTTGTCCGACGAAATCAGGGCGGCGCTGACCACGGCCGGCCTGCCGCTCGCGACCCCCGCGCGCGGCGAGAACAGCAGGGCCGGCGATGCCAAAACGCCTGGCACCCTGGTCCCGAACACGGTCCAGCAGGCCTATTTTGTCGATGTTGCCACCAAGGTGGTGCTGCCGCTGTTCAAGGCGCGAAACAAGCCATTCGTGCTGGTATTCTGGTCGCGCGACCCCGACGGCAGCCAGCACAACAACGGAGACAGCCTCAACGCGGTGACACCGGGCATCAACGGACCGACCTCGCTTGCCGGTATCAGGAACGCCGACAACAACCTCGCGGCATTGCGCAAAGCAGTGGACGACCTCGGCCTTGCCGCCGACACCAACATCATCATCGCCTCCGACCACGGCTTCTCGACGATCTCCAAAAAGAGCCAGACGAGCCCTGCAGCGAAGGCATCGTACGACGACACTCCGAGGGATTTTCTGCCGCTAGGCTTCGTGGCGCTCGATCTGGCCAAGGCGCTCGAACTGCCGTTGTTCGATCCGAACAACAATAATGCGAAGGTGGCCGACGGCGCTCATCCGAAGGCCGGCAACGCTCTGTTGGGTGCAGATCCCGCAAAACCCGATCTCGTGGTCGCGACCAATGGGGGATCGGACCTTATCTATCTGCCCAAGCGGGACAAGAAGCTGGCGGCACGGACCATTGAGGCCCTGCTCGAGCAGGACTATGTCAGCGGCATTTTCGTTGACGATAAGCTCGGGCGTTTCCGCGGTACGCTGGAAATGTCGCAGATCGGCCTGAAGGGCAAGGCGGCGACACCTACGCCCTCGATCGTGGTCAACTTCCGCTCTTACGCCGAAGGGTGCGACGAACCCACCAACTGCTCGGTGGAAGTCGCTGATACGATACTTCGCCAGGGCCAGGGCATGCATGGCAGCTTTGGGCGCGGCGATATCCTGAACTTCATGGCGGCGATCGGACCGGATTTCAAAGCAGGCTATGTCGACCCACTGCCGGTGAACAACGCCGATGTCGGAATGACCATCGCTGGCCTGCTCGGTTTGCGCGCTGCGAGCAACGGCGGCTTGACCGGCCGGACGATGTCGGAGGCGCTGGCGAACGGAATCGTTCCCAAATCGGCCGGGGGCACGATTACGTCCAAACCGGCTGCCAATGGCCTGCGTACGGTAGTTAAGTACCAGCAGGTATTGTCACAACGCTATTTCGACGCTGCCGGCTTTCCGGGACGGACGGTCGGGCTGGATGTCGAGAGCCGAAAGGAAAAAACGGCGGAAAAATCGCCCGCCGTCCGGAAGCAATAGGCGCCTCGACTCACATCCCGATATCGAAGACGTTCGGCAATTGCGTAAGCGGAATCGCCGCGCCGACCAGTGTCGCGATAAGGGCTGCGAGCGTACGGTTGCGGTGTCGGTTGGAGCGCATCTGGTTCGCGATCCAGTTCAAAACCTCGATATCGACCTTGGTGGCGTTGGCCGGAGCCCAACTCTCGATCGATGTTTCCGGGGCAAGGGCAATGGAACGCGGCGGCACCGGTAGACCGGAGACGGAAGCGGCGTGATGCACCACTGCCTTGGCGATGAGGTCGTCGAAGCGCCCGGAATCCTTGCGTTCCGTCGCTGCCTCGTCAATCTCGAACAATGCCTCGGCTTCGGCCCGGCTGACCGGCTGATGAACGACCGCCGCCGCCGTGAGGATGCGCTCGCACCAGGCGACGTCGTCGTTATCTAGTTCTCGCGAAAAATGCACTCGGCCCCTGGTAGTGGGCCCCTCTCCCGTAATCACGCCATCACGAACAATCGCCAGCGCGCGGGCGGCGGTTTCGCGGCAAGAAATCTCGGCAGGCTCGAAGGTCGCGGCAGTTTCGGCCGAAGCAGCCAACTGGGTAGACATTGCACTTACTCGCAGTTTCTTGTTCTGGGCCAACAGACCTGTCGGGCGTAAACGACTGGTTAACGATTCGAAATCGGAACGTTGAGATTCTTAAAGGGTTGCCGAATTGTCGCTCTGACGGTCGTCGCGGGTTCGGAAGGCGGCGGCGGGCTTGTGGAAACCATAAGCGGCAATATCAGGGCAGCCCGGTTCACTTTTCCGCTTCGCTCTCCTGAGCCGGAAGAAGATGCTAGGCTGGACCTCGACGAGAGAAGAAACTACCCTTTTTGAGACAGCCGTTCACTTGGGACGGCCTGCCCCCTATACTCCCAGAGAACAAATTCACTCCCCAAGATGAACGAATGAGGTCGACTAATGGCACTCCCAATTGGCGCCGAGGCCCCGGATTTCGAGGCCGAAACCACTGAAGGCAAGATCAAGTTCCACGACTGGATCGGCAACAGCTGGGCACTGTTGTTCTCGCATCCAAAGGATTTCACGCCAGTTTGCACAACCGAGCTCGGCGCGGTCGCGAGACTGAAACCGGAATTCGACAAGCGCGGCGTCAAGCTGATCGGTCTTTCCGTCGATCCGGTCGATCGGCACGCCAAGTGGGCGGAGGACATCCGCGAAACTCAGGGGGCCGCGCCGAACTACCCCATGATCGGCGACACCGATCTTCATGTCTCGAAACTCTACGACATGCTGCCGGCTTCAGCTTCGGGCGACGTTGCAACGCGCACGGCCGCCGATAACCAGACGGTCCGAAACGTGTTCGTCATCGGCCCAGACAAGAAGATCAAGCTGGTGCTGGTCTATCCGATGTCGACGGGACGCAATTTCCAGGAAATTCTCCGCGCCATCGATTCCATCCAGCTGAGCGCCAAGCATAGCGTGTCCACGCCGGCCGACTGGAAACCGGGTGAAGACGTGATCATTTCCGGCTCGGTGTCCGACGAACAGGCCAAGAAGACTTGGCCTGCGGGCTGGAAGGCGCCGAAGCCTTACATCCGCATCGTACCGGCACCGAAGTAGGACGGCGGTCAAACCCTACGAATGCCCGGCTAAGCGCCGGGCATTTTCTTTTTGGGATCGCATCGCGTTTCGCGATGATGCCCAAAGTACGAAATCGACCCGGGCCAGCGTCTATCTCGCCAGATGATGAGCGATGTCCCGCGAAAAGGCACCCCTCGCGCTTTTCTCGCTCTATGTGCTGTACTACACCCGAGCGCGGACGAGGTTATAAAATGGCCGGAGCCGACGTACTCCAGATGAGTTGACTGTTTGATGGCTGATCGATCCGACGCACCCTGCATCGTCTGGTTTCGTGACGACCTCCGCCTTTCCGACCATCCCGCCTTGCACGCGGCCGCAGCGACCGGCCGGCCGATCATTTGTCTTTACGTCCTCGACGAGGCCAGGACGCGGACTGCGTCCCGCCCGATCGGCGGCGCGGCGCGTTGGTGGCTCGCGCAGTCACTGCGGGCCCTCGATAAGCGCCTTGGCGCTGAAGGCGTACCGCTCGTGCTGCGGAAGGGACATGCGGCATCGATCATCCCGCAGTTGGCGTGCGAGGTGGGCGCGCGCGACGTTTTCTGGAACAGCATCGCGCAAGCGCCGCATCAGGATGCCGAGCAGGCCATTGCAACGGCGCTGCGGGGATTTGGCATCAACGCCCAGGCTTTTCCAGGCGACCTTCTGGCGACGCCCGAGACGATACGAACCAAGGAAGGCCGGGGATTGCGTGTATTCACGCCGTTCTGGCGGCGCATTCAGGGGCTTGGCGCGACGCCCGAGCCCCTGGCTGCGCCGAGCCGCTTGCGCGCCGGTCCGACCGTCGCAAGTGACGCCATCGAAACCTTTGGTCTTGAGCCGGTGCGGCCCGACTGGGCCGGCGGACTGCGCGAAAGCTGGACGGCTGGCGAAAACGCCGCGCAGAAACGGCTGGAAGATTTTCTGGCAACACGTCTCGCAGGTTACGCCCATGACCGCGACCGACCCGACCGCGACGGCACTTCCGGCCTGTCGCCGCACTTGCGCTTCGGGGAGATCAGCCCGCGACAGGTCTGGCACGCCACGCATTTTGCGGCCGCCGAACGCCCTGCGCTTGCCAGCGACGCCGACAAATTCTTGAGCGAACTCGGGTGGCGCGAATTCTGCCGGCATCTTTTGTTCGACATCCCCGATCTTGCCACGCGGAACCTGCAATCGCCCTTCGACGGCTTTCCCTGGCACCGTGACGAGAACGCGCTGAGGGCATGGCAGCGCGGCCAGACCGGCTATCCTATCGTCGATGCCGGCATGCGCCAGCTCTGGCATACCGGCGTCATGCACAACCGCGTGCGGATGGTGGTGGCTTCGTTCCTGGTGAAACACCTGCTGATCGACTGGCGCGCAGGGGAGCAGTGGTTTTGGGATACGCTAGTCGATGCCGACGCCGGCAATAATCCCGCCAACTGGCAATGGGTGGCCGGCTGCGGTGCCGACGCCGCACCCTATTTTCGCATCTTCAATCCTGTGCTTCAGGGCGAGAAATTCGATCCCGACGGGATTTATGTCATCCGCTGGCTGCCCGAACTGGCGCAACTGCCGAGAAAGTTCATTCACCAGCCGTGGCAAGCAAGTCCGCTTGAACTCGCAAGCGCGGGCGTCACCTTGGGAAAAACCTATCCACAGCCGATCATCGACCACCGAAAGGCCCGGGAGCGCGCGCTCAAGGCTTATGAGAAGCTGCGCGGCGGCTGAAACGCGCCTAGCGGTTCACCACGAACACCGCAGCCGCGCAGGCCATCATGCCGACAAGAGCAACTGCATCGAGACGCTCGCCAAACAAGAGATAGGCCAGCAATGCGGTCACGGCCGGAACGAGATAAAACAGGCTCGCCACGGAAGTTGCCGCCGAATGGCGGATCAGCCAGTACAGCACCCCGATTGATCCGATCGACAGCACGACCACAAGCCAGGCCAGCCCGAGGATAAACTCGCCGGTCCAGTGCACGACGCGGTCCTCGAATGCGAAGGCGCCGACCGTAAAGAAGATCGCGACCGCGATGTATTGAAAGAGATTGCCGGCGCGCCAATCGATGTCGCGGCAATAACGGCGCTGATAGAGGGTGCCGAGCGTGATGCTGATCAGCGACACGCCGGAAGCCAGCCAACCAAACCCTGCCTCTCCGCTCATCGGACGCTCGTGAAGGATCAGCGCGACACCGCCGAGCCCGAGCCCGAGACCGACCCACTGGACCGCCGTGACGCGTTCGCCCAGGAAGCGATTGGCCAGCGTGGAGGTGAGGATCGGCTGCAAGCCCGGTATCAGGGCCGAGAGACCGGCCGGAATCGAATGCGCGATCGCGACCGCAGTGCCCCCAAGATAAAATCCGTGCACGAGCAGACCGGCGACGGCGCTATGGGCGATCCCCGCGCGATCCGGCCATCGCGGCCGCACCACGGCCGCGATGGCCGCCATGATCACCACGACGATCGCCATGCGGATGGCGAGATAAGTCAAAGGCTCGGCGCTGCGCAGCACGGATTTCGTGGCGACAAAGCCGGTGCTCCAGAGTACGACAAAAACCGCCGGCGCCGCACGCGCGGCCAACTGATCGAATTTCTTGCTCATTCGCGATCCTGATTTGCCGCCCTGTTTGCACAAACGTATGCTATCGGGCAATCGAGGAACGCGGCTGATGGCCCGCCGGCTATCGCATAACAATGCGGGTCTTGGGCGATCCCTTCGCAACCGGGTGAGTTTGAAGGCAACATCCGATGAAACTGCACTTCGTCACCGTCGATGTTTTCACCGGCACGCAGTTTGCCGGTAATCCGCTCGGCGTTGTTCTCAACGCGGAGGGCTTATCGGGCGGCCAGATGCAGGCCATTGCCGCCGAGTTCAATCTCGCGGAAACGACGTTTGTTCTGCCACCGAAGGACCCCGCTCACACGGCGGAAGTCCGCATTTTCACGCCACGCTATGAGATGCCGTTCGCCGGTCATCCCAATGTAGGCACGGCATTTGCGCTCGCGCGTGCGGGCAAGAGCTACGGCCGCATGATTGAAGGTAACAGCGTGACCTTCGAGGAAAAGGCCGGCCTCGTTCCGATTGCAATCCTGAAGGAAGGCCCGATCGTGGTTGGCGCCCGCCTCGCCTCCCCGCAGCGTCTGTCGGTTGGCGAAGAAATTTCGGCCGAGTTGATCGCCTCCGCCTGTTCGCTATCGGTCAGCGATATTGAAACGAAGAATCACCGGCCCTGCATCGCCTCCTGCGGCGCGCCGTTTATTCTCGCCGAATTGAAAGGACGTGCGAAACTCGCGGAAGCGGCCGCGCGCTCGGACATCTTCATGCGCGAGGTCGCCAAGCAACCTGCAACCAGCATTTTCATCTACACGCAAGTCGCCGAAGACGGGCTCGACATCCGCGCGCGGATGTTCGCGCCCCATCACGGGATCCCTGAGGACCCGGCTACCGGCAGCGCCAACGTCGCTCTCATCGGTCTGCTCGCCCACCTGCGGACCGAACGTGACTTACAGCTGTCAAAGACCGTCGCCCAAGGCGTCGAAATGGGGCGGCCGAGCGTTCTGAAGGCCGAAGCGGAAAAAAGGGACGGCGTCGTGACCGCAACCTATATCGGTGGACACTGCGTGCCCGTAATGTCGGGAACGATTGAGCTGGCTTGAGCAGGTCAGGCCTTGTGGCAAAGAACTGAGCTGCTGTTGGGCCGGCCTCTCGAAACGCAAGGGGTACCTGATCACCATTCTTCCGGGCAGGGATCGACGATCTTCCAGAGTTCTGCGCCGTTCTTGATCTTCTTCATTTCGGTGGTGAGCCCGCCGTTACGGCGAATCCAGTCTTTCACGGCATCGGGATAATAGGACATCAGCTCGGAGGTACCCTCGGTGCTCGTAACCTTGATGCCGAAGGTGAATGCCTTGTCGTAATAGGCTTGGTGGAAGCCGAGGCTCGCGCGCGGCGTTACGCAGATCTTGTTCAGCGGGACGATGCCGAGCACGAGCGTGCAAGCGGAGTTGCAGATGCCATCGATGATCACCCTATCGTGGCTGTCGCGGATCCGCTCGTATTTCGCCTTGTACTCCTCGACATAGCCGCCGTGGTCGCGCGTGATGTGCAGAACGGCGCGCGCAGGGCTTATGCCCATGCACAGGAGCAATAGCGATGCGAGAAGCGTGATGCGCATGGACGACGGTCTGGCGGCGGCAAACCCGGAAAAAACGTCTGAGGTCGAGGGATCAGAGGCCAGAACTCTGGCGAGACTGTGTTGGAAATTCGTTAAGCATGCCGAGCACGCCAAAATTTCCGATTTTTCGGTCATTTTGAGGAGCTTTTCGGCTTTTTGCGCTGGATGCGAACCATCTTTGGCTTAAGATAGCTTGTGTTCCCCCGGAGATTTCCGTGATGCGTCTTCCCGAATTCGCGCTCGCCGCAGCTGCTTTGGCGGTGGTGGCCATGGCCGCCGTTCCGGCACAGGCACGCCGGCACCACCACCATCATTGGCAGGGCTACACCTACGGGCTGCCCTATCCGATCAGCTATCTGCATAATTACGGACCGGGCCCCGAGCCGGGCACCTTCGCCTATTATGATGGCCCCTCGAATAACTTCTGCGCCCAGGGATCGGCGACCTACAATGCCCAAGGCGGACGCTATCCCTGCTTCTAAGTGCGTCGTGAGGCGTCCTGACCTGTTGGCGTGACCCGCGCAAGTCTGATATTCGGGTCGCACGCGCTCGTAGCTCAGCTGGATAGAGCATCGGATTTCGATTCCGAGGGTCGGGAGTTCGAATCTCTCCGAGCGCGCCAGGGCCACCTTGGTCCATTCCGGACACATGGGTTACGTTTCATTCCGGGGACATAGGTAACACTTTTGGTCCGAAGGGATTTGCGAGGGGTTCTAACCTGCAGGTCTCATCGTCAAAGTAGCCGAGATCATAGTCCATA
>NZ_DAIDJE010000211.1 GCF_027451485.1 Bradyrhizobium sp. | reverse complement strand
GGTGCAGGCGGGTGCCTATCAGAACTCGACCTGGGTGGTCGCCGTCGCGAAAGCCGGCGTCGAGGACGGTTTCCCACTGATCGGCGGCAGCCTGATTGTCGATCCCGACGGAGAGATTGTCGCGGAAGCCGAGACCGAGGGCGATGAATTGCTGGTTCATCCATGCGATCTCGATGCGACGATCTTCGGCAAGAAGACCATCTTCGATTTCGTCCGCCATCGCCGCATCGAGCACTATGGTTTGATCACGAGCCGCGCCGGCGTCGTGCCGCCGCCGGAAGTCTGAGCCGACGCAATGCCGGGCCTGTTGCTCCGCGACCTATCGCGTCAGGACCGCTACAAGCTCCTGTGCGCCGTCGTCGTGCCGCGGCCGATCGCGCTGGTAACGACGCTCGATGTCAACGGCGCCGTGAATGCTGCGCCTTTCAGTTTTTTCAACGTGTTTTCGGAAGACCCGCCGCTGATCGTGCTCGGCTTGCAGCATAAATCCGATCGCACGCTTAAGGATACGACTCGCAATATTCAGCGCGACGGCGAGTTCGTGGTCCAGATGGTCGATGAGGCGCTTGCGAAGGCAATGAACGATTGTGCGATCGATTTCCCCTCCAGCGAAAGCGAGGTAACGGCCCTCGGGCTCGCGACATTGCCGTCGGTCGATGTCAGGGTGCCGCGGCTTGCGGCCGCGCCGTTCGCGCTGGAATGCAAGCGCAACATGTCGCTGGCGTTCGGCCCCGGACGTGAACTGTTGGTGGGTGAAGTGCTGCGCGTCCATGCGCGCGAAGGCCTGCTCGATACCGAGAGCATGTATGTCGATTTTGCCGCCTACCGACCGATCGGCCGCCTGTTCGGCAATCTCTATAGCTACCAGCGCGAGCCATTCACGATGGTGCGCGAGACGCATGCGGAGTGGGTCATGCGCATGCAAGCCGAAGGCCGCGAACCGGCACAAGAAAGCTAGCTTCGCGAAAGCTGCACCGCGCCGAGCGCCATCGCGGTGGCGGCCTGGGTCGGATCGATCACCGGAATGCCGAGCGCGTCTTCCAGGCCACGGCGCAGGCGGGCCATGCCGGCGCAGCCCATCACGATCGCGCCGGCGCCATCGTCTTCCTTCAAGGCACGGCCGACCTCGATCATCCTGGCGAGCGTGCCTTCGCCGGAGGCGGTCTCTGCGACGCTCATATTGAGCGGCCGTTCGCCAGCGAGCCGGTCCATCAAGCCCATCTGTCGAAGATAGCGGATGTGCCGGCGGATCGAGCGTTGCGCGATGGCGATGACGCCAAAAGTTTCGGCGCGTGTCATCGCGGTCAAGACGCCGCATTCGGCGATCCCGAACACCGGCCGGTCGGTGCCTTCCCGGCAGACGTGCAAGCCGGGATCGCTATAGCAGGCGATGACGAAAGCCGAAGCGCTATTGTCGCTCTCGATCATCCGCCGCAGCGGCATTGCCACGCTTTCGACATCGGCCTGGCTTTCGATCCCAAAAGGCCCTTCGGCCAGTGTCGAGCAGACGATTTCGGGCCCGTCGGCGAAATTTAGCGGCTTGAGCGCTTCCTCCAACCCCTTTGTCACGGCGACGTTGGAATTCGGATTGACAACCAGAATGCGCGGGCGGGTCATGTCTCTTTCCTTGCAACTCAGCCATGGCTTGCAGCTATTAGCATAGTTTGCAAAGTTTCGGAGGCGGCTTCTGCCACGATCGCCGCATATGCTCGGAGAAATTTCATGGCCGAACCTGCTTATGACCTCGTGATCCGCGGCGGACGCGTGGCGACCGCCTCAGACGTTTTCGAGGCCGATGTCGGCATTGTCGGCGAGACAGTCGCCGCCATCGGCCGCAACCTGCCGGCCGGCCGGCGGGAGGTCGATGCGCGGGGAAAGCTGGTCCTGCCCGGCGGTGTCGACAGCCATGCTCATATTGAACAGCTTTCGGCGGCGGGCATCATGAATGCCGATACTTTCGAAAGCGCGACCACCTCGGCGGCGTTCGGCGGCACCACGACCGTGATTTCGTTCGCCGCCCAGCACGTCGGGATGAATTTGCCACAGGTGGTGAGCGACTATCACGCACTCGCCCGAAAAGGCGCGGTGATCGACTATGCCTTTCACATGATCATTGCCGACCCGACGGCCGAAACGCTTGCCCGTGATATACCCTCGCTGGTGAAGGAGGGCCATGCCTCGATCAAGATCTTCATGACCTACGACCGGCTGAAGATCGACGACGAACCGCTGCTCGATATCCTGGTCGCGGCGCGCGAATCCGGCGCGATGCTGTGCGCCCATGCCGAGAACCACGGCATCATTGCCTGGATGGTGAAGCGCTTGCTCGCGCGCGGCTACACCCATCCCAAATATCATTCGATCAGCCATGCCCGCTTTTCGGAAGCCGATGCGTTCAACCGTCTGATCGGCATGGCCGCGCTGGTCGACCAGCCGATCATGATCTTTCATGTCTCCACTGCCGAAGGCGCCAGAGTGATCCGTCAGGCGCGCGGGGAGGGCTTGAAGGTTTTTGCCGAGACATGCCCGCAATATCTCTTTCTCACGGCGGAGGATCTGAACAGGCCTTCCGCGGAAGGCGCGAAGTGGATGTGTAGCCCGCCGCCGCGCACGGTAGCCGATCAGGAGGCGTTATGGCAGGCGCTGGCGCTCGGCGATCTCCAGACGATTTCCTCCGACCATGCACCCTATCGCTTTGATGATAGCGGCAAGTTGCGCGCCGGCTCCAATCCCAATTTCAAGCAGGTGGCAAACGGGCTGCCGGGACTCGAGGCGCGCCTGCCGCTGTTGTTTGACGCCATGGTGTCGCGGGGACGTCTCGGTCTGGAAAGGTTCGTGGAGTTGACCGCAACCGCGCCGGCAAAGATCTACAATCTGTATCCGCGCAAGGGTTCGATCGCGATCGGCGCCGACGCCGACATCGCGATCTGGGATCCCTCGCGCGAGGTCACCTTGTCCGACGCCATGATGCATGACTTGACCGGCTACACGCCCTACGCCGGTCGGAAGCTGCTTGGTTGGCCGGTGACGGTGCTGTCGCGGGGACGTGTCGTCGTGGCTGACGGCAAGCGGATGGCCGATGCCGGATCAGGCCGATTTCTGGCGCGCTCCGGCGGCGAAGCGGCAAAGCCAGCCGGGCGGTTGGTGGCCGATATGGATCCGGAGCGAAATTTCGGCGCGAGATTGTTGTAATCGTTTTTCGGCGTTGAAGCAGGGGCTTGCAGCATTGAACATCGTGATCTTTGGCGGCACGGGCTTCGTCGGGACCAACATCGCCTCGGCGCTGTTGGCGCGGGGCCATGCGGTCACCTTGTTCGATCGCGGGGCCTTGCCACGCGCCGCGAGACAGGCCTTCGCCGGTTTTGGCGACAGCATGAGCGTCGTAGAAGCAGATGTTGCGGATTCAAGCGCGGTCGAGGCGACCATCGCACGTGGCTTTGATGCGATCATACTGGGAGCGGCGATCACGGCAGGCCCTGCGCGCGAGGCAGCCGATCCGCAATCGATCCTGCAAGTCAACCTGATGGCGCAGGCGCCGATTTTGATGACCGCGCATCGCTATCGCGTGCGACGGGTCATCAACCTATCGTCAGGATCGGCCTTTGGCGCGGCCGCCTTCCGCCACGCTCTGCTCGATGAAGGGCTGCCGTGCGAACCAGTATCGCTGTATGCCGTCACCAAGCATGCTTCTGAGCGGGTCGTGGCACGTCTCGCCGCTTTATGGGCGACGGACTTCATCAGCGTGCGGTTGAGCGGCGTGTTCGGACCGTGGGAGCGCGCCACGGGCGTTCGCGACACGTTGAGCCCGCAGATGCAGATCATCGCGGCGTTGCATCAGAAGAAGGAGGTCATCTTGCCTCGCCCCGGCATTCGCGACTGGATTTACGCGCCCGACGTCGCCGATGCTGTGGCGGTGCTGGTCGAAGCCGAACAACCAAAGCATGGGCTTTACAACATATCGACGGGCCACGAATGGACGGCGCTGCAATGGGGGCAGCATCTCGCCGAACTCAACCCCGGGTTCGTTTGCAGGCTGGCTGAATCGGGCGAAACGCCGACCATCGATCTGCATACCGATGCTGATCGCGCGCCACTATCGATTGTGCGTATGGCGGAAGAATTCGGCTGGCGCGCGCGCTTTGGTTGTGCGGATTCTGCCGCCCATCTCAACGCGTGGTGGAACCGCCATGGGGAGGAGATGTGACATGCGATTGAAGGAGCGGGTCGCGATTGTGACTGGCGCGGCTTCCGGCATCGGTCGCGCCGCGGCTCTGCTATTCGCGCGCGAGGGCGCATTCGTCGCGCTCGTCGATTGCGATGAGGCGAGCGCACTGCGGACGCTCGACGCCATCCGCGACGCGAACGGACAGGGATCGGTGCATCAGGGCGATGTCGGCGACGGCGATCTCGCCAAAACGATCGTTGATGGCCTCGTATCTCGGCACGGGCGGCTCGACGTGCTGATGACCGCAGCCGGCTGGTCTTGTGGCGGCACGGTCGTGACCACAGATCCGGCCGATTGGGACGCGGTGTTCCGCACTCATGTCAGCGGCACCTGGCTTTGGGCGCGGGCGGCGATCCCGCAGATGCAGCGACAGAACAAGGGCTCCATCGTTACGATCAGCTCGCAACTGGCGATTGCCGGCGGCAGGAGCAACAGCGCCTATATCGCCGCCAAGGGCGCCATCATCAGCCTGACCCGAACCATGGCAGTCGATTTCGCGGCGGACGGAATCCGCGTCAATGCGATCGCGCCGGGTGCGATCGAGACCCCGCTGCTGCAGCGGAGCTTTGCCCGGCATGTCGATTCGCAAGGCATGCGGGAAACCTCGCGCAATCGCCACGCGATGAAGCGCTTCGGCACGGCTGAAGAAGTGGCGGAGGCCGCGCTCCATCTCGCAAGCGACGCGTCCTCCTTTACAACCGGCATCGTTTTGCCAGTTGACGGAGGCTGGCTTGCCGCCTGAGCGATCCGATCCTCCGCGAGGGGCTTGCCCATGAGCAGCGCCTTGACCGCGCTCGAGATGCAGCTGCGTGACGATCTTGCCAGGACGGCGCATCCCTCGGCGCCCTGGCTCGAAGCGAAGATGGGGCCGGATGGCAAGCCCGCGCTGGACATTTTGATTGTCGGCGGCGGGCAATCGGGGTTGGCCACAGCGTTCGGCCTGAGGCGATCGCAGGTCACCAACATCCTGATCATCGACAAGGCGGACGAGGGAAGGGAAGGCTCGTGGCTCACTTATGCGCGCATGCACACGCTGCGCAGCCCGAAGGATTTTACCGGCCCTGACCTCGACATTCCAAGCCTCACCTATCAGTCATGGCATGAAGCGCGGTTCGGCAGGGAGAGCTGGGAGGAACTTGAACTGATTCCGCGCGAGCTCTGGGCCGAATACCTGATCTGGTTCAGGCGTGCGGTTGGCCTGACGGTGCGCAATAACTGCGAGCTTCTTGAGATTGCGCCCGCGACAAATGGATTGCTCGCGGCGAGGGTTGCATTTTGCGGGACAACCGAAACGCTCCATGCGCGGAAGATCGTTCTGGCGACCGGCCAGGAAGCAATGGGCGACTGGACAATACCCGAGCCGTTGCAGCATTTGGCCGGGAAGCGAGTGGCGCGATGCTCGGACGATATCGATTTTGCAGCGTTTGCCGGCAAAACGCTGGCCGTGATTGGCGCTGGCGCAACTGCCTTTGATAATGCGGCGATGGCCCTGGAAGCGGGAGCGGCGGACGTGCACCTGTTCTGCCGCCGCGCTGAAATCCAGGTGATCCAGCCCTATCGATGGCTGACGTTTCGCGGCTTCTTGCGGCACTTCTGTGATCTCGACGACGAATGGCGCTGGCGCTTCATGCGCGCCATCCTCGAATTGCGGGAAGGATTCCCGCAAGCGACCTGCGACCGCTGCGCGCGGTTTGCCAATTTCCATCTCCATGAGAGTTCGCCCATCGAGGCAGCGCATGAGAGAGGGGATGGCGTCGAACTGCGAACGCCTAGCGGCGCCTTCCACGTGCATGTGGTGATCTGCGGCGTCGGGACCGAGATCAATTTTGCCGGGCGTCCAGAATTGAGAAATTTTGCCGGCAACATCGCTACCTGGTCCGACCGCTACCAGCCGCCGCAAGACGAACAAAGCCCGCGGCTCGCCCGCTATCCCTATCTCGCAGACGACTATGCGCTGACCGAGCGCATCGCCGGGATGACGCCGTGGATCTCCGATATTCACCTGTTTGCGTTCGCCTCCACCATGAGCTTCGGCCCTTCCGGCTCGTCGATCAACGCCATGACGACGGCAGTCCCCAAGCTGGTTTATGGCCTCACACGAGGTTTATTTTGTGCCGACATCGAGCGGCACTGGAATTCGTTCAGGGGCTATGATGTGCCGCAGGCGATCATCCAGAGGTAAAATCGGGCTGAAGAGCTAGATGATGGCAGTCGCCTTGCGCGGCATGAAAATTTTCTACGGCTCCCGCGCCGGGAGGTAATAAAAATTCGGCTTGGCGCGCAATTTGCTTAATTGCACAATGAGAACGGGCCACAGGTGCTTTTTGGCTCGTTTCTGTTGAATTCAGAGGATTGGGACAATGCGGAGTCGGATTGCTGGTCTTACGTTCCTCGGGTTTGGGGTGCTCGCGCTGTCATTTCGCGCATTGCCTGCATCTGCACAGTCCCGTGCCGAGACGTTGCGCTACGTCACCGGAGCCTCCGTCAACACGCTCGATCCGAACGTGCCGGGCTCGACCCGCGAGGCATTTGCCGTCAGTTTGAGCACCTATGACCGGCTGGTCTCGTTCGGCCGCAAGCAGCTCAACGGCAAATGGGTGTTCGATCTCGACAAGATCACCGGCGAACTTGCCGAATCCTATAACGTCAGTCCGGACGGGCTGAAGCTGACCTTCCACCTGCGCAAGGATGCCAGGTTCCAGGACGGATCGCCCGTGACGGCCGAAGACGTCAAATGGTCGCTCGATCGTGCGGTGACCGCGCCGGTGCTCGGCAAGGCGCAGTTATTGACCGGCTCGATGACCAGCGCCAACCAGTTCAGGGTGATCGATCCGCTGACATTTGAAGTCACGCTGCCGGAACCGGATAAGCTCGCACTGCCTAACCTCGCGACCGTCTATCCGATCATCATCAATTCCAAACTTGCGAAAACCCATGCGACCGCCGACGATCCTTGGGCGATCGGGTGGCTCAAGGAGCACACGGCCGGCAGCGGCGCCTATGTGATCGAGAGCTTCAAGCCGGGCGAACAGGTCATCATGAAACGCAACGAGGCGTGGAATCGCGGCGCGCCGGAGAAGGCCGCCTTCTTCAAGCGGGTGATCGTGCAGACCGTGCCGGAGCCGGCGACGCGCGCAAATCTGGTCGAGCGCGGCGACGCCGATCTCGCCATCGATCTGCAAGCCAGTGACGTGCAGTCGCTGGAGAGCAAGGGCACGCTGAAGGTGATCTCGACGCCGCAATATAACGCCGTCACCTTCATCTCGATGAACAACACGATTCCGCCCTTCGACAATGTCAACGTGCGCCGCGCGATCGCCTTTGCGCTGCCTTATGACGACATGTTCAAGGCCGCTCTGTTCGGTCGCGGCACGCCATTGTTCAACGCCGATTGGAAGGACGGCAAGCCGACTACCAGCGCGTTTCCGTTCCCACAGCCCGTCAGGCTCGATCTCGACAAGGCAAGGGAATATCTAAAGGCCACCGGCATGCCGGACGGCTTTTCGACGACGTTCAGCTTCAATGTCGGTCAGGCCTCGACGGCCGAGCCGATGGCGGCGCTGGTCAAGGAGTCGCTGGCCAAGATCGGTATCAAGGTCGAAATCCAGAAACTGCCGGACGCGCAGATGTCGACTCAGATTAACGAGAAGAAGCTGCCCTTCTTCACCGAAGGCATAGTCGCCTGGCTGCCTTCGACCGATTATTTCTATCGCAACTTCTATACCGGAAATCAGCGCTGGAATTATGCCAGCATCGATAACCCGGAACTCAACGCGCTCGCGCAACAGGCCCGCTTCGAGCCGAACAAGGCCAAATACGACGAAGAGAGCTTGAAGCTGAACGCGATTCATGTCGCGACCATGCCGCAAATCATGCTCTGGCAGCCGAGTCAGGATGCGGTGATGGCCAAATCGATCGAGGGGTACACCTATCAGTTTCATCGCCAGGTTGATTATCGAGACCTCAGCCGCAAGTAGGTTTCTCCCGCGATGCAAAGCTTTGGCGCAACGATGATGCGGGCCGCGAGGCGTTTCATGTCCTCGCTGCCCGCGCTGTTCGGGGTGCTGGTCTTTACCTTCCTTTTGATGCGTGTTCTACCGGGTGACCCGGCCGTGTTCTTTGCTTCCGGACCCAATGCCGGCAAGGAAGAGATTGAAGTCATCCGCAAGCAAATGGGGCTTGACAAGCCGATCCCCGAACAGTTGCTGCGTTATCTCTACGACGTCGGACGCGGCAATCTCGGAAAGTCGTTGATGACTGGGCAGTCGGTCACCACCGATCTGCGCGAGCGTCTGCCGGCCTCGCTCGAGCTGACACTCACTGCACTGTTCATCGCCATGCTGTCGGCAATTCCACTTGGGGTCATTGCGGCCTTGCGGCCAGGCTCGATCGTCGATCACGGCGTGCGGCTGTTGTGCGCACTCGGGGTTTGCGTGCCGACCTTCGTGTCAGGGTTGCTGCTGATCTACGTCTTCTACTATCTGCTTGGCCTGGCGCCAGATCCGACCGGCCGCATCGATGTCTTTACCTCATTGCCACCGTCGCGCACCGGCTTTCTTACCATCGACTTCCTGCTGGCCGGCGATCTCGATGGCTGGTGGGTCGCCGTTCGTCAACTCATCCTGCCGGCACTGACCATGGCGCTGTTCGTGATCGCGCCGTTGGCGCGGATCACCCGGGCCTCGATGCTTGTTTCGCTCGGCAGCGATTTCGTGCGCACCGCTCGGTCGGTCGGGTTGTCGTGGTGGCGCGTCGTCGTCACCTATGCGCTGCGCAACGCCATCCTGCCAGTCATCACCATCGCCGGTATCGTATTTTCGACCATGCTGGGAGCCAACGTGCTGGTCGAAAAGGTCTATTCGTGGCCCGGTGTCGCATCATACGCACTCGATGCGCTGCTGTCGTCCGACTACGCGCCGGTCCAGGGATTTGTGCTGTTGATGGCGAGCATCTTCGTCGTGGTGAACCTCATGGTGGATGTTCTCTACGGCATCGCGGATCCAAGGGTATCGATATGAAGAGAGAGACGGCGTGATGGCAAGCGCGACGCTGCGTCATGCATTGTGGATCTTGCGCGGCAACCGGCTGACGGCGGTCGCCACATCCGGCGTCTTCGTACTGGTGGCGATCGCGATCCTCGGCCCGTCGATCGCGCCTTACGACCCCATCGCTTCCAGCGTATCCGAAGCGCTGCTGCCGCCAAGCCTTCTACATCTCGCCGGCACCGATCAGCTCGGCCGCGATACGTTCAGCCGGCTTCTGGTTGCAGCCCGGCTCGATCTTGTCATCGCGGTGGCAGCGGTCGGCATTTCGTTTGTGCTCGGCGCTATCATTGGCGCCTTCTGCGGCTATGCTGGCGGGCGCCTCGATCGTTCCGTCGGCCGTTTCGTCGACGTGATGATGGCCTTTCCGCTGTTCGTGCTCGCCATGGCGATGGTCGCCGCGCTCGGGAACCGCGTAGAGAACATCGTCATCGCGACCGCGATCATCAATCTACCGTTCTACACCCGCTTTGCCCGCGCTGAGGTGAATGTCCGCCGAAACCTCGGCTGGGTCGAGGCCGCGCGGGCCAGCGGCGAAAGCCACAGCTCGGTCGTGCTGCGATTTCTGTTGCCGAATGTTCTGCCGGCGATGGCGGTGCAGATGTCGCTCAATCTGGGCTGGGCTATTCTCAATGCCGCCGGTCTTTCTTTCATCGGCCTTGGCGTCAGGCCGCCGACGCCGGAATGGGGTATCATGGTGGCGGAAGGCGCGCGGTTCATCTCGACAGGAAAATGGTGGCTGGTCGCCTTTCCAGGCCTTGCCTTGATGTTGGCGGTGTTGTGCTTCAACCTACTCGGCGATGGATTGCGGGACATTCTCGATCCCCGAATGCGGACATGACCGAGCCGCTGCTTCGCATCGAAGACCTTCACGTCACGTTCTCGACCCGGAGCGGCCCTGTCGAAGCGGTGCGCGGGGTCACGCTTTCGGTTGCGCCGGGTGAGATGCTCGGCCTCGTCGGCGAAAGCGGCTCGGGGAAATCCGTCACGGGCTTTGCCACCACGAGACTGCTGGATCCTGCCGGCCGGGTGAGCAGCGGCAGGATTCTCTATCGCGGTCAGGACATTACGAAAATCCCTGACGGCGATTTTCGTGCCCTGCATGGCGCGGCGATGTCAATGATCTTCCAGAACCCGCGCGCGGCGCTCAATCCGATCCGCTCGGTCGGGCTTCAGATTGCCGATGCCATCCTCAGCCACAAGCGGATGTCGAAGCAGGCGGCTGCCGACGAGGCGCTTAAATTGTTGCGCGCGGTTCAGATTCGCGATCCCGAGAAGCGGATGTCCGCCTATCCGCATGAGTTGTCCGGCGGCATGTGCCAGCGCGTCATGATTGCGGTCGCAATTTCCTGCAATCCGATGTTGCTCATTGCCGACGAGCCGACCACGGGCCTCGATGTGACCACACAAAAGGTGGTGATGGACCTTTTGGCCGGCATCGCCGCCGCGCGTGGCATGGCCACCATCCTGATCACGCACGATCTGGGTCTCGCCGCTCAATATTGCGCCCGTGTCGTGGTGATGGAGAAGGGGCGCCTGGTCGAGGAAGCGCCGCCCGCGAGGCTGTTTCATCATCCCCAACACGCCTATACCAAACGACTGGTGGCGGCCTCACCCACCGCATCGTCCCGGATCGAGGATCTGGTGACCGATGAGGAGCGTGGTCAGTATCTCGCCGTTCTCGCCGCCTGCAAGCCGCAGCCAGAGCCGCCCGCCGGGACGCCGCCGCTTCTGGATGTCAGAAATCTCGCCAAGCGTTACGACCAGGGAGCGCCGGCGGTCTCGAATTTCTCCATGACCATGAAGGCCGGCGAGAGCGTGGGCCTGGTCGGCGAATCCGGATCAGGCAAGACCACGACCTCGCGTATGATTTGCCGGCTGATCGACGCCAGCGAAGGCGAAATCCTGTTCGACGGCGAATCGATCGCCCACCTGCCGGCGCGGGAGTTCCACCGCTCACCGCATCGAAAGGACATCCAGATCGTCTTTCAGGACCCCAACGAAAGCCTTAACCCGCGCTTTACGGCTTTCGACTGCATTGCCCATCCGCTGCTGCGGCTTTCTCGGATGCGTCCGGGCGATGCACTGCGACAACGGGTGGAGGAGTGCGCCGCGCGCGTCGGCTTGCCGATCGATCTGTTGTCGCGCTTTCCGCATCAGCTTTCCGGCGGGCAGAAGGCCCGGGTCGGCATCGCACGGGCCATTGCCTGCCGGCCCCGCCTCTTGGTGCTAGATGAGCCGACCGCAGCGCTTGACGTTTCGGTGCAGGCGGTAGTGCTGCAACTGTTGGATCGGCTGCGGCGCGAAGATTGTCTCGCGCTGCTTTTCGTCAGCCATGATCTTAATGTGGTTCGCATGATGTGCGATCGGACCATCGTCTTGCGCAGCGGCGAGATCGTTGAGGCCGGTGAGAGCCGGGCACTATTCGATAACCCACAGACCGAATATACGCGCGAACTCGTTGAAGCCGTTCCGCAAGTCGACCGCTGCGGCTTTTCGGTGCAATCTTAGACAACCGCGCAGAGAAGGCGAGTTGGGCGAAGGAGTCCGGCTTCCATCTAGTGTGATCCCTTTGAAACGGCTCAGGTTGCGCTGGGCGCATACTTACAGCTCGGTCGTTGCGTCGATTGAAAAGGCCCGCCCGACGATACCAAATGGATAAAGGTCGGCTCGCGGCGGAGTTCTCCGTGCGGTCATAATCGGTTCAGGCTTGACCGGCATCCTGTGGTTGTTCTGCGTGCGCCAACCTTTTCGTTCTGCTGAGCAGTCTGCAGGCACTCAAACGCGAAGTTCGCGAAGGGAAATGTCGTCCCCTCGACAAGGCCCACGAACCATCGAGAGCATAAAACGTCGACGTCACGATACCTTCATCTCGCGCAGGCTCTTCGAGAGTATTTCCGCGAAGGCAGCTGCCGCAATTGGCAGTACGCGACCGCGCAACTGGCATAAGACGAGTTCGGCGGTCGGCACATCCCGCGTATCGACTGGAATTCCGACCAGGCTCATGCCGAGGTCGCTCGCGGGCGCGCCGATCTCGATCTGAAAGGAAATCGCGTTGCAGCGGAGCGCCAAGCCCCGCAGCATTTCGAACGAATTTGATTCCGCGACCACGTTGAAGCGCAAGTCGCGCCGCGCCGCGACCTCATCGAGAATCTGCCGGCCCGACAGGGAACGATCGGGGAGCGCAGCCGGGTACCCCGCGCATTCCGACAGCCGCAGCGACTTCCGTCCCGCAAGCGGATGATCGGCGCGAACGACCGCAACCAACTGCTGCGGAATGCTGGCGATAACTCTAAGCGCCGGTCGCATTGCCGGGCGGAAGATCAGTGCGAGGTCGGCTTCATAGGCCGCAAGCGCGGTCAGCGCCCGCTCGTGATCCATGGTCTTCAGGTCGAACGTCACGCGCGGATGCTGCTTTCGAAAACCTGCGATACGCGAGGCCAGAAAGTCGAGCGCCAGTGCTTGGCTGCACGCGATCAGCACCGGGCCGCGTCGAAGTCCTCGCAAATCTTCCACTTGCGATTTCATCCGTTCCGCCTCGGCGATCTGGCTTCGCGCATATCGCACGAACATCTCTCCGGCCGTGGTCAGTTTCACCCCGCGTGGACGCCGCTCGAACAGGGGCGTGCCAACCTCGACCTCCAGGTCCTGGATGCGCCGGTTCATTGCCGACGGCGTCAGGTTCAGTTGCTCGGCCGCTTTGCGGATCGACCCGGTCCGGGCGACCTCGACGACGTGGGTTAGCAGTCTCAAATGACGCATGTTTTCGGCGGCCCGCTTGCCGATGCCGTTTTTGCACCGCTCAAGTCGAAAGATAGCAACAGATAAGATCACTGGAAAGCGGTAGCTTTTGATCGACGGCGGCCCTCCAGGCAGGAAATGGCGGGCCGGAAACCAACACAGGAAAAATCCGATGACTGGAAACCACGCGTTTCGTGGAATGCGGGCGCTTGCCCTGAGCTTGAGTTTGGGTCTCGCCCTCTCGATCGGCTTCGCTGCGGTGGCAGAGGCGCAGACCAAAATCCGGATGGTGCTGAACTGGAAATATGAGGGGCCGCAGGGGATGTTCTTCCTCGCCGATGACCGCGGCTACTTCAAGCAGGAAGGCCTCGACATCACCTTCGACCAGGGGAACGGCTCCGGCGCCGCCGTGCCGCAGGTCGCCAATCGCGCCTACGACATGGGCTTCGGCGACATCAATGCGCTGATCGAGCTTGCGGCAAAGAAGCCCGACGAAGCGCCGATCGGCGTGTTCATGCTCTATAACCGCCCGCCCTTCACGCTTGCGGTGAAGGCGGACAGTCCGTTCAAGACCCCGGCCGATCTGGTCGGCCACAAGCTGGGCGGACCGGCCAACGACGCCGCGCTCAAACTGCTGCCGGCGCTGTGCTCGGCGACAAAAATCGACTGCGGCAAGATCGAGATCGTCGCGATCCAGCCGAGCCTGCGCGAGCAGATGCTGATGCAGGGCCAGGTCGACGGCGTGTTCGGCTATGTCACCACGATCCGCTTCAGCGCCAAACTCACCGGCATCGATCCCGACAAGCAACTGCGCTTCATGAAGTTCGAGGACTACGGCATGGATCTCTATTCCAACGCCATCATCGTCTCGCGCAAGCTGGCGAAGGAGCATCCCGAAGTCATCAAGGGCTTTCTGAAGGCGTTGAACCACGGCATCAAGGATGCGATTGCCGAGCCGCAAGCCGCGATCGATGCGGTCGCCAAACGCGAGCCGCTGATCAAGCCGGCGATCGAACGCGCTCGCCTCGATGCGACCATGGCCGACGAGATGAGCCATCCGGAGATTGCCAGGATCGGCATCGGCGACATCAGCGACGACCATATGGCGAAGGCGATCGACATCCTGGTCAAGGCAAAGGAGCTGCCGCGGACGCCCAAGGTCAACGAAATCTTCGACCGCAGCTTCATGCCGCCGTTGAGCGAGCGCCCGACTTCGGTGCGGCCCGCGAGCTGACATGGGCAACGACATATCATTTTTTTACTGAACGGACTGACTGATGAAGCTCTCTCTTGAAGACCGCGTGGTTGTCATCACCGGCCCAGCCAAAGGCATGGGCGCCGCCATCACGCTCGCCTTCGCCCGCGAAGGCTGCAAGCTCGCGCTGCTCGGCCGCGACACCGCCGCGATCGAACCTGTTGCCAAGGAGGTCAGATCGCACAACGGCCACGCCATTATCATCGCTTGCGACCTCACCGACGCAAAGCAATGCGACGCCGCCGCGGCTGCGACCATGGACGCCTTCGGACGGATCGACGTGCTGGTCAACATTGCCGGCGGCTCCGGTCCGATCGGCAAGACCGGCGTGCAGACCACGCCGGAAGAATTCGACGACATCGTCACGCTCAACATGAACGGCTGCTTCCACGCCATGCGCGCGGTGCTGCCGGCGATGATCGACCAGCGCTACGGCAAGATCGTCAATGTCGGCGGCACCTTCGGCATGCGCGGCCGCGCCGGGCGGGTGGCCTACTCGGCCTCCAAATGGGGCTTGCGCGGCATCACCAAGAGCTTTGCGCTCGAAGTCGGCCAGCACAACATCAACGTCAACTGCGTCGCGCCCGGCATGGTCGACGGTCCGCGGTTTCGCGAGAAAGTCTGCCGCGACATGGCGCAAAAGCTCGGCATTTCCGAGCAAGAAGCGGCGCAACGCCACGCTGCCGACTATGCGCTCAAGCGCATCACCGTCGACGAGGATGTCGCCAACGCCTGCCTGTTTCTTGCAAGCGACGTGTCGCGCCAGATCACCGGCGTCGACCTGCCGGTCGACGGCGGCTGGGCGATGCTGTGAGGAGGACATCACGATGACAACGCCCGAGAAGGTCGACCTCGTCATCAACGGCGGCATTTTGGTGTCGCCGGATGGGGAATATCGCGCCAGCATCGCCGTCAGGGACGGCAGGATCTGCGCGATCGGCGCGCCGGAGGCGATGCCTGAGGCCAGCGAGACACTCGATGCGAGCGGCCTGCATGTGCTGCCCGGCGCCATCGACGTCCACGTACATTTCCGCGACCCCGGCTATTCGCACAAGGAGGACTTTGGCAGCGGCACTGCGGCGGCGGCGTTCGGCGGCGTCACCACCGTGTTCGACATGCCAAACACGATTCCGACGGTCGCCAACGCCGAAGTACTCGCAGCCAAGCACAAGCTCGCCTCCGAAAAGGCTTACGTCGATTACGGCCTTTACGCCGTTCTCGGCGAGGAAAGCCTCAATCATATCGATGAGCTCGTCGAGGGCGGCATCATCGGCTTCAAATGCTACATGGGCAACACCTTCGGCCGCATTCCCTCGCCTTCGACCGGCGCCATGCTCGAACTGTTCGAGCTGGTCGCGCCGACCGGAAAGCGCATTTCGCTGCACGCGGAGACCAACTCCATCATGGAGCGGCGGGAATCTCGCTTGCGTGCGGCCGGCCGTACCGAGCCGATCGCGCATCTCGCCTCACGTCCCGCCGTCGTCGCCATAGAAGCCGTTTCACGCGCGGCGATCCTTGCCGAATGGACCGGCGCCCGCATCCATGTGCTGCACATTTCGTCTGCCGCCGAGTTGCGGCCGCTGGCCGAGGCCAAGGCGCGCGGCGTCGACATCACCGGCGAGACCTGTCCTCACTACCTCTTGCTGTCGGAAAACGACTACGAAAAATCCGGCGGCATCGTCCGCGTCAATCCGCCGGTGCGCGAGGCGCCGAACCGCGAGCCGCTGTGGAATGCGCTGATCGACGGCACCGTCGACATGGTGGCAACCGATCACGCGCCGCACGCTAGGGAAGAAAAGACGCGCAACGACATCTGGACCGTCGATTGCGGCTTTCCCGGCGTCGAAACCCAGATGCCGCTGATGCTCACCGAGATCAATCGCGGCCGCGCGAGTATCCGCGACTATGTGCGCTGGAGCGCGGAAAGCCCAGCGAAGCGTTTCGGACTTTTTCCGCGCAAGGGCACGCTGACGGTCGGCTCCGACGCCGACATTGCGATCGTCGACATGAACCGCAACTGGGCGATCGACGACGCGAAGATCCAGTCGAAATCGAAAATCTCGCCCTGGCACGGCTGGTCGTGCACGGCGCTGCCGATCCATACCATCGTGCGCGGACGCTTCGCGATGAAGAACCGCAAGCTGAACGAGGACGCTCGCGGCACCGGCCGTTCGGTCCATGCCATCCAGCGGATGCCGCAGCCTGCGCCGAGAAACACCGATGCCACCATGGCGGCCGTCACCGGCAAAAGGGTTTAAGCCATGGACGATACCGACTCGCTGCCGGTGGGGAACGTCATCGACCTCGAAAAGGTCCGGGTAACGTTCGGCAGCGCCAAAAACAAAAGTCAGGTGACAGCGCTGGCGGAAACGTCCTTGCGTATCACGCATGGCGAATTCGTCGCGCTCGTCGGGCCCTCCGGCTGCGGCAAATCGACGATCCTGAAGCTCGTCGCCGGCACGCTTTCTGCAACCGAAGGCAACGTGTTCGTGGCGGGGCGCGAGGTCGATGCCGAAACCGCGCGGATCGGCATGGCGTTCCAGAACCCGACATTGCTGCCGTGGCTTAACATCCGCGACAACATCATGATGCCGCTCAAGATCGTGCCGCCGTTCAAGAAGGATTTTGCCAGGAAGCGGCGCGGCGAATATCGCGACCGCGTCGAGGCGTCGCTGGCGCGCGTCGGCCTTGCCGGCTTTGGTGACAAGTTTCCCTGGCAGCTCTCCGGCGGGATGCAGCAGCGCGCCTCGCTCTGCCGTGCGCTGATCCACGATCCGACGCTCCTGTTGCTCGATGAGCCCTTCGGCGCGCTCGACCAGTTCACCCGCGAGGAATTGTGGGAGATCATGCAGCAACTCTGGATCGACAAGCGACCCACGGTGCTGCTGGTCACGCACGACCTCAAGGAAGCCGCCTATCTCGCAACCCGAATCTGCGTGATGCAGGCACGACCGGGACGCATCGTCGACGACTCCGTCGTGCCGTTCGCGCGGCCGCGCACCATCGACCTTTCCTTTGCGCCCGAATTCGTCTCGCTCACCCAGCGGCTGCGCGAGCGCATCGTCGCCGCCCGCACCGCGGAGGCCATATCGTGAGCGACGACGTCCGCCGCCGCGTTCTATCGGTCGCCTGCATCCTTGGCTTCTTCGTCGCCTGGGAAATCGTCTGCCTCTCATTGCACATCTCCGATATCGTGCTGCCGCGCCCGAGCCAGATCATGATGACGCTGTGGATGCGCTTTCCGGCGATCTGGCCGCACGCGGTGCAGACGCTCTATACGACGGTGGTCGGCTTCGCGTTCGGAATCCTGATCGGCGTCGTGCTTGGCATTCTGATCGGCTCCTCGCGGCTTGCCTACGACGCCGGCTATCCGCTGCTGGTCGGCTTTTCCTCGATCCCCAAAGTCGCTGTAGTGCCAATCTTCGTTTTGTGGTTCGGCGCCGGCACGATACCGGCGGTCCTGACGGCGATGATCACCTGCCTCTTCCCGATCGTCGTCAATGTAGCGACGGGGCTGGCGACAACCGAACCGGAACTGCAGGATGTGATGCGGACCTTGCGGGCGACGAAATGGGAAATCCTCTGGAACATCGGCATGCCGCGCACGATGCCTTATTTCTTCGCATCGCTCAAAGTCGCGGTCACGCTGGCTTTCGTTGGCGCCGTGATTTCCGAGACGGTAGCTTCTAATCGCGGCATCGGCAACTTGATGATGATCGCAAGTGCGAGCTTCGACGTGCCGCTGGTTTTTGCCGGTCTCTTCATCCTCGCTGCCCTGGGTGTTGCGCTTTACGCTGGCTTTTCGCTGATCGAAGGCCGGGTCACCGGTTGGGCGATCCGCAGCGATAACTTCTGCGGATCTTGATCTTGTCTAGGGGCAACGCTTCCACTTGCGAAAGGTGGGATAGCCCGGGTCGGCTGCGGCCCGGTGCCCCGAAAGATCATTTCTGGAGGCGCATGGTCCCAGACCAAGCAGCCAAGCGAGCGCGTCCATTACTTGGGCGGGACTATTTAGGTGCCATTAACATGCAATGCATCGAAGCGACTGTGATCGTGCGACGAATGCCCATTTTCTGTCGGTTAAGCGCAGCGTTGCGACCGGTAAGTCATTGATCGCTCGCAACTCGCCGCTATCTCTTAATCAGCGGGTCCCAGGTTCGAGCCCTGGTGCGCCCACCAAAGAAGATCCTTGGTTTCCAATAGCTTCGCCAAGTGTCCGTTGAGAACAGAACGAGTCTTGTGCGACGTTTTCTGTGATCGGACCTCGCACAGCTG
>NZ_DAIDJE010000210.1 GCF_027451485.1 Bradyrhizobium sp. | reverse complement strand
AGGTGCGGGCCCTGAATGAAGCGGCGCGGGAGCGGATGCGCCAGGCCGGTGATCTCGGCCATGAGGTGCATGTGACAGTCGATCGGGGCGAACGCAACTTCGCCCGCGGTGACCGCGTCATGTTCCTGCAAAACGAGCGCGACCTTGGCGTCAAGAACGGCACGCTCGGCACCATCAAAGAGGTCAGCGCGCAGAGCATGACGGTGCAGACCGACGATGATCGATCCATTCGCTTCGACTTCAAGGACTATAACCGGATCGACCACGGCTATGCGGCGACCACCCACAAGGCGCAGGGCATGACGGTCGATCGCACCCACGTGCTGGCGGCGCCGGGGATGGATGCCCATGCGAGCTATGTCGCGCTGTCACGTCACCGCGATCGCGTGGAGTTGCATTACGGCCGCGACGATTTTGCCAATCGGGACCAACTCACCCGTACCCTGTCGCGCGACCGGGCCAAGAACATGGCCAGCGATTACCAGCAGCTTGATCCAACGCGAGACTATGCCGAGCGGCGCGGCATCACCTTCCGCGAGCGCGTCGCCGAAATCGTCAGGACAATCGTGCCGGAGAAGGTGCGCGGCATGTTCGACGGCTTGCGCTCTGCCTCAGACGCGCCCGGCCCGGATGGCGGACAGAGATTGGGCCGGGACGCGCCGGAACGGGACAGGAGCGATACGCAAGCCGCGCGGCGCGCAACCGAGACGCCGGAAAGGCAGGTCGTGGGGGATCCGGAAGCGGCGTTGCGCAAGGCCCGCACCAAGGCGCTGGTCCGTCATGCCCGCGCGGTGGATGCGATCTTCGAGGTTCAGGACATCGGCGGCAAGGCCACCCCCGAGCAGGTGAAGGAATTGCAGCAGGCCCGCAAGGCTTTTGAGGAGCTGCGCCCCCACGGTTCACACGATGCCGAGGCCGCCTATAAGAAGTACCCGCACCTTGCCACGGAAGCTGCGTCAGGCAAAAATCTCGGCCGCGTCATCCGCGCGCTCCAGTTCGAAACCGAAATCCGCATCAATCCAGGCCAGCTAGCCGACCGCTTTGTCGAGCGCTGGCAGGGGCTCGAGCGGACCAGCCAGCGCCAGTATCAGACCGGTGACATGTCCGGCTACAGGTCCACGCGCTCGGCGATGGGCGACATGGCGCGAGGCCTCGAACGCGATCCGCAAATGGAATCGATCCTTGCCAATCGCAAGATCGAACTCGGCATCTCCTTCGACACAGGCCGCAGGCTCAGCCTGGAACTCGCCTTCAGCCACGGCCTTGACCTCGGCCGAGGCCGGGGACTCGGGCTCTGACGTGATGCATGTCGCTGTCCCAAAGGCGCCGCGCACGTTTGAGCCACATGCATTGATCGCCGATCACGCCTATTTGCCGCCGTCCAAACGCCACGCTGCGACGAAACGAAAAATGCCCTTGCGCAGCCATCACGACCTGTTCTGTCTGGATCAGCAGCAGTCAGAAGCAGCCAGCCGGACCCAACACAACCATGCCCGAGCCAGATCGGATCATCCGCCTCAAGACCGTCCTCTCCCGGACCGGGCTGTCCCGGTCCACCATCTACCGCAAGATCACCGAGGGCACATTCCCACCCCAGATCAGGATCAGCATCCATGGCGCCGGCTGGCGCGAATCCGACATCAACCTCTGGATCGACGATCCAGTCGGGTGGCGGGCGAAACGCGAATTGGATGAGGTCTGTTGAGGCCTGAGAAGGCGCCATGGCGTAGCACAGCGCAGAATTAGGTTGTTTATTTGCGCCAATACGCGTGACACAATGCTTGCCATGGTTCACTTGCGCAAATCCTTTGACCACATTTCGGCGAACAAGGCAGTGTCGAGTGTGGACAACAACAAGAGCGCTGGAGTTGATCCGATCGATCCCTCGGCCCTCGGTTTTACGAAGGTAGCGTATGCGGTCGACGAGACTCTCAAGTTGCTGAGTATCGGCCGCACCGCGCTGTACGCAGCCGTCAAACGAGGCGACCTCAAACGCGTTAAGTTCGGCAAAAAGACGTTGTTTTATGCTGCTGACCTTGCCGCATTTCTGGCGCGGCTCCGGCACCAGAGCGAAACGGATTGAGAACGCTACATCGCGTCGTGACGGGCTGACCCAATCTCAATCAAGCCGTCGTCGAGCAAAGTGGCGATCCGTCTGGTTGGCGCATGCAGCAATTCTAGAATTTCACTTGCTTACTTGCGCATAGTCCGCAGCGGATGATTGGCTAACGCGAGCTTCATGATCGATTCAACATAGAAACGATTCGAACTTTTCACCGTATCGACAGCCACTTTTTATCGGCGGCCCTGCTAGACCGGTCGCGGCACCGACAATCGACCGGTTAGCGCCGGATCAACTTCAAAAATACTTTCCGGGCTGATAGCGATCGAGCACCCTCGTAGCTTGATCGGACGCGATGGGACGACCAGAACAGGACCAGCGACTGCGGTTAGGAGCGCAGGACTGATCTGCTTCCTTTAGCAAATTTGTTGGTATCTTTGTTGGTACCTGTTGAATCGACGTCTTGATAAGATCAAAAAATCACTCAAGAAAAAACGCCTCATATGGCGGCTGCCGGGCCCACCAAGCGCGCTCGCGTGTGGCCGGACCGTCGAAATTCAGAAAGTCGATGCCGTCCGGCTTTACGGTCCCAAGTCACTCCGGAAAGAGGTCGGGCAGCGGCTGATCCATGCCGAAAGAAAACCCCGCGCACGAGGTCCGCGAATTCGCCGCATTCAAACAGCTTGCGACGTCTCCCCGGCCGGGACCGCCTCGGCGCGCCGGTCGGGGTCGAAGACGTCGTGCACGAGGCCGAGTTTCCCAAGCCCGCGGATGATCAGGCCATTGATGTCGATCTCGTACCAGGCGTGCGAAATATAGGCGTCGCGCGGAAACCGGTGATGATTGTTGTGAAGCCCTTCACCGAGGGTGAGGAACGTGGTGATCAACTCGTTGGTCGTGCCGTCATTGAGCTCGAAGCGGCGGTAGCCGTACCGGCCGTCGCTGTGGCAGACCGAGTTGACCAGCGAGGTGGCGAGCACCATGAGGTAGGCGCGCAACAGGCCGGAGAACAGCACGCAGCCGATCATGGTGTGGATGCCCCCGGCCGCATAGCCGATGGCACCGGGAATGAAGATCGCCGACAGCGCGTACCAGAACCAGCGCGTCCTGACGAAGAACATGGCGATCGGGTCGGCCAGGATATCCCTGGCATAGTATTCGCCGTCGGTCGCGACAGGGTCGAACACCCAGCCGCCAAGCGCATGATACATGCCCTTGACGAAGCTGGCATAGCGGTTGCCGACGCCGTCATAATGCGGGCTGTGCACGTCGCCGGGCTTGTCGGAATAGAGATGGTGCCGGCGATGATTGGCGACCCATTTGAGCACCGAGCCCTGCACCGCCATGGTGGCGATGGCGGCGAACAACGCCCGCATGAGCGGGCCGCAGCGAAAGCTGCGGTGCACGAACAGGCGATGCATGCCTGCGCCCATGCCGAACATGGTCAGCCAGAACATGCCGACGAACACCGCAATCTCCACCCAGCCGATGCCCTGCATGATCGTCCAGACCGACGCGGCGAGCGAACCGGCAAGCAGAATGCCCTGGATGACATAGGATTCGCGCAGCTTGGCATCGACCACCGGACCACCGACGATCACACCCGGCGGCAATTGCCCGCCACTGTCCTCCGGCACCACACTCCGAACTGCGGTCATTCCAGCTGGTCCATTCACGAGAAATTATTGTTCCGCGACTGTACCGACGCAGGCCATTTCTAGCAAGGGTTGATCGGCTGCGGCGGCGCAGGCCGCGACCTGATGAGACGCGATGAGATTGTGCGTGTGACGTTTTTTCTCCGCATTAACCACGCGGAAATTTCGATTCGGCGATTGCGATGGGCTCAACAGCCTTCGTCCGCAAGGCGGGCTGCGGTCGCGCAAGCCGCCGTCAAATCCATCGCGGCCGGGCTGCGCGAACAGTTTGATTCATCACCCGCGGCAGCATGCGCCCTTCGCCGCTTCCGGCGCATATTGATCGCGCAGGCGCACCCAGTCCATCGGATAAGGCAGCCCCTCCTCGTGCCGGCCGAGCGGCGTCAGGTCGAGATAGTGGTAGGCGGCGTTCATCATGTCGAGGCCGCGCGCATAGCACGAGTAGGTGTGGAAGATGCTGCCGTCCGCGGCGCGGTAGAACACGCTGATGCCGGGCAGTTCCTCGCCGTAGAACGGCGTGGTGCCGAAATTGTACCGCTTTTCGCCCGCGATCTGTTCGCGCGTATAGCTGACGCCGTAATCGGCATTGAAGTCGTTGCCGCCGGACGAGACCCAATCGAAGCTCCAGCCCATCCGTGTCTTGAACGCCTCGAGCTTTTCGACACCTGCCAGCGAAACCGCGACGACCGTGGTGTCGCGCGCGGCAAGATGCGGCGCCATGCGATCGAGGCCATCGGCCCAGAACGAGCAGCTCTTGCAGGCGGCTTCCCAGTCCGGGGCGAACATCACATGCTGGACCACGAGCTGCGGCCGGCCCTTGAACAGATCGGCCAGCGTCAGCTTGCCGGCGGGGCCGTCGAATACATATGCCTTGTCGACCTTGACCCAGGGCAAGGCGCGGCGCTCCTCGTTCAGGCGGTCGCGCGCGCGCATCAGCTCCTTCTCATGCGCCATATGCGCCTTGCGCGCCGCGATCCATTCCTCCCGCGAGACGATCCTGTGCTGAATCATGCGATGCTCCTTCGTTTAAAATCGAGCGTCTTTCGTCGCGTGCGAAACCGGGATCAAGCGAGGTACTGCTCCAGCACGTCGAGAAACTTGTTCCATCCGCGCTCGTGATTGTCGCGCGCGGCCTGATCGGCGAATTGCTCGTGGCGGAAGACCATCAGCGTGCCGGATGCATCGCCCTTGAGCTCGATTGTGACCTGCGATTCCCGCTCCGGCGTCGAGTGCCAGGCCCAGGTGAATTTCAGCCGCTCGTTCGGCACGACCTCGCGATAGAGGCCGCCGACCTCGTGATACTCACCGCTGTTTTCGTCGATGAAGCTGATGCGGTAGCGTCCGCCGACGCGAACGTCGAGATCCGCCTTGATCGAGCCGGGCTTTGCCTGCGCGGCAGCGAACCACTGGATCAGGTTTTCCGCCGATGTCCACGCGGCGTAGACCTTTTGCTGGCTCGCGCGGAAGCGCCGCGTGATGGTGAGGCTGGGGCGCTGGTCGAGGTGGGCTGCGGCTGACGATTGGGCCATGGGTCTTCCTCCACAAAGGCGGCAAGGCGGTCGAAATTGTCGGACCAGAAGCGCTGGTAGCGGTTGAGCCAATCCATCGCCTGCTCCATCGGTTTCGCGGTGAGCCGGCAGGCCACGACGCGGCCGGTCTTCTCGCGCGCAACGAGACC
>NZ_DAIDJE010000209.1 GCF_027451485.1 Bradyrhizobium sp. | reverse complement strand
CTCGATCCGGTCGCGGTTTTGATCCTGCCGCGGGTTGCCGCGCTGGTGATTGCGCTGCCGATCCTGACCTTCATCGGGTCTATGGCGGGACTGTATGGTGGCGGGCTTGTTGCGCAGTTTTACGGCGACATGGCGCCGGCGATTTATATCGAGCGCTTGCATGAGGCCGTCTCGGTCACTTCCTTCAAAGTCGGCATGCTGAAAGCGCCTTTTATGGCGCTGGTCATCGGAATAGTAGCCTGCAGTGAAGGGCTGCGTGTGCAAGGAAGCGCCGAGTCGCTGGGCAAGCAAACCACAACGTCGGTGGTCAAATCGATCTTTCTCGTCATCGTGCTCGACGGATTGTTCGCGATCTTCTTCGCGTCGATCGGGATGTAGCCATGTTCGACGAGACCATTGCCATCAGCGTTCGCGATCTCGTGGTCGGGTTCGGCGAGCATACCGTGATCGACCATCTTTCTCTCGACGTGCGCGCGGGCGAAATCATTGGCCTGGTAGGTGCTTCCGGCGGCGGAAAATCCGTCCTGATGCGAACGCTGATCGGTCTGCTGCCCAAGCGGGGGGGCGACATCGTGTTCCAGAACGCCGAGGGTGTCCAACTTGCCCGCCGCGGCGTGCTGTTTCAGCAGGGGGCGTTGTTCTCCGCGCTGAATGCGCGGCAAAACATCCAGTTTCCGTTGCGCGAATCGGCGCATCTTTCATCCGCTCTGCTTGACGAGATTGCCAATGCCAAACTCGAAATGGTGGGTTTAAGTGCGGAAGACGGCGACAAGTTTCCCGCGGAGCTGTCAGGCGGAATGACCAAGAGGGTGGCGCTGGCCCGAGCGCTGGCGCTCGATCCTGCACTACTGTTCCTCGACGAACCGACATCAGGACTCGATCCGATCGCTGCCGGAGAGTTCGATGCGTTGATCAAGACGCTGCAGCGGACATTGCGCTTCACCGTCTTCATGATCACCCACGACCTGAACTCGCTTGCTGCAGTTTGCGATCGTGTGGCGGCGCTCGCCGACGGCAGGATCGTGGCGCTTGGACCACTGTCGACGGTGTTGGCCTCGGATCATCCCTGGGTCAGGGCTTATTTTCACGGCGCACGAGCGCAAATGCTTCACCTTGAAGCCAACTGAGAGAGAATCATGGAAACCCGTGCTCCCTATGTCATCATCGGAGTCTTCGTGCTGTCCGCAATCGCGGCCGTGTTCGGCTTCGTCTATTGGCTCAACAACACCGGGGGCATCGGCAAGCGCGACACCTATCAGGTCGTCTTTAATGGTCCGGTTCCGGGTCTGCTGGTGGGCGCGGCGGTTCTGTTCAACGGCATCCGCGTCGGCGAAGTGACCTCGTTGGAGATCGTTGCGGACCATCCCCATGACGTTCATGCGAGCATTGCAGTAGCCGAAAAGACGCCCGTGCGCGCTGACACCAAGGTTGGGCTCGACTTTCAGGGACTGACCGGCGTGCCGGTCGTCGCCCTAGAGGGAGGCGAAAAAGCCTCGGCACCGCCGGTGCAGGGCGCTCTCATTGCCGAACAGGGCGCGGGCCAAAGCATGACGCAGGCCGCGCGCGATGCGCTGCGCAAGGTCGACAAGGTCTTGTCGGACAACGCCACCCCGCTTCACGACGCGATCACGAATTTGAGCACTTTCGCGCAGGGACTTGCACGCAACACCCCGAAACTCGACGGTATCGTCGCTGGCCTGGAAAGAATGACAGGAGCCACCGCGCCCCCGCGCAAGGTCACTTACGACCTGCGCGCCATCGACACGTTTCAGTCTCCGAAGGTCCCCCTGGAGGCGGGACTGGTCATCGCCGAGCCCACAGCGACGGCTCGCCTTCAAACACAGCGCTTCCTGTTTGCTTCGGACGAGGAGGCACATGACGCATTCGATAACGCGCAATGGAGCGACAGTATCCCGGCGCTGGTCCAGGAAAAGCTCCTACAAAGCTTCGAGAACTATGACATTGCGCACGCACCGGTACGAGCTGATCCTGCGAGTCCGGCGGGCGGAACCCGGCTTGTCACCGATCTACGGCAATTCGATATCTCATCCGAGCCTCATGCCAAGGCAATCATTGCTCTTTCGGCAAAGGTCATCAACGAGGCAGGGGAGGTCAAGGCCGCCCGCATCTTCGAGGCTTCGGCGCCGATTGACGAGATGACGCCGGCGAAAGCCGTATCGGCCTTTGATCAGGCATTTGCTGAACTCGGCCGTAACCTAATCGCCTGGACCGCCGCGGTGCGCTGATGATGCGCGGCCCTGTGTCAGGTCGTTACGAATAAATCCTCCCTGCGATGCCTGTGGTGTAGAAAGGACAAAGGGCCGCGGCGCAAACGCGCGGCCCCTCGGATCAGCTCCTCTATCGAGATGATTGATCAGAATGTCACCGCCAAGCGAGCAGACCGATCATGTCTGAGGTGCGTGTCAGCTTGATCTTCTGCAAGAGGATTGATGAATTCCGCTTGCTCAGCTCTTGTTTAAGCCGCCGCGGCGGTAAGAGCCGAGCGGAAGCGAAGCAGCGATAGCCCGAGGAACAGCGAAGCGATGGCGGCAACGGCGACAAATTCAGGCCAGACCACGTCGAGGCCCGCACCTCGATACAAAATGGCCTGGGCAAATGAAACAAAATGGGTGGAAGGAGAGGCCTGCATGGCTATTGCGAGCCACCGGGGCATGCTTTCAAGCGGCGTGGCATTCCCTGACAGGACATTCATCGGAACGGCAACCAGCATGTAGAGCAGGCCGAGTTGGGGCATCGATCGGGCAATCGTGCCGAGGAAGAGGCCGATAGCGGTAGCAAAGAAAAGATAGAGGACCGCGCCGAACATGAAGAGCGGAATCGATCCCGGGATTGGAATACCCAGCAGCAGACGAACGACGAAATAGAGAGACAGGCCTGACGCTACGGCAATCACGAGGGCATTGGCCCAGATCTTAGACATCGCGATTTCGAAGGGGCTGAGAGGCATGACCATTAGATGGTCCATTGTTCCATGCTCACGCTCTCGCACCAGGGCCGCGCCAGCGAGGATCATAGCCAGG
>NZ_DAIDJE010000208.1 GCF_027451485.1 Bradyrhizobium sp. | reverse complement strand
CCATGATGACGACGGAAGCTTCCAGGCCCTTGGCGCCATGCACCGTCATCACGCGCACCTCGTCGCGCGAGATTTCCATGTCGCGCTTGACCTCGGTATCGGCCGAGCGCAGCCAGGCCATGAAGCCTTGCAGCGAGGCTGGTGCCTTGAGCTCATAGTTCAAGGCGAGTTCGAGGAACTCGTCGAGCGCATCGTTCGCCTCGTGGCCGAGCCGGCACAGAATGCGCTGCCTGCCGCCGTCGCCGCCGAGCAGCCAGGCGTAGAACGCAAACGGGGTTTCCTGCGTAAAACGCCGTTCACATTCCTCAAGCCGCCTGAGCGCGGACTGGAACCTCGGGTCGGTCGTGGCATGCTGCGCCAACGCTTCGCGCAACGAAGCCTTGCGGTCGAAAGCGAGCGCAAACAGGTCGTCCTCATCGAGCGCGAACAGCGGGCTTTTCAGGGCAACCGCCAGCGCAAGGTCGTCCTGCGGCAGCAGCAGCGCGTCCGCCAGGTTCATCAGGTCGATGATCGCGATGTGCTCGGTCAGTTTCAGGCGGTCGGCGCCGGCGACCGGGATGCTGGCGTGCTTCAAGGCCTGGATCACGGCGTCGAAGATATTGCCGCGCCGGCGCACCAGAACCAGCACGTCGCCATAGCTCAGCGGCCGGCGTGCACCTTGAGGTCCGGTCATGGCGCCGCTTGCGATCAGCCGCTTGATTTCGGCCTGGATGCGTTTGGAGAGTTTGACCTCGGGGCTCGTCACCGACAGATCGTCGAAGGGCGCGAGCCACCCCTCGACCTCCTTGCGCTCGTCGGCCTTGGCCAACGGCCACAATTCGACCAGGCCGGGCCCGGCGTCGGCCAGCGCAAGGTGCGGCGGCATCCCGTCGCGGTCGGTGGTGATGCTCCGATAGACATCGGGCGACTGAAATGCGCTCTCCACCGCGCGCAGCACGCCGGCTCCCGATCGGAAGGAATAGGTGAAGGAAATCGACTCGAAGTCGAGTCCGGCGGCCTTGAAGCGGGATGAGAAGCGATGGCGGCGCTCGGCGAATTCGCGCGGTGCCGCGCCCTGGAACGAGAAAATCGACTGCTTCTCATCGCCGACTGCAAACACGGTGCGGATGATGCCGTGGCGCGCACCGTGCCCAGCGGCAAATTCGGAAACGATGTGCTCGACGATGTCCCATTGCCGCGGGCTGGTGTCCTGTGCTTCGTCGATCAGGACATGGTCGACGCCGCGATCGAGTTTGTAATGCACCCAGCCGGCAGAAACCTTGTCGAGCATGAGAAGCGTCTTGTCGATCAGATCGTCGTAGTCGAGCAGGCCGCGCTCCTCCTTCTCGCGACGGTAGTTTGCCGCGGCCGAAATCGCGATGTGCAGCAGCGCTTCGGTGCGGTCGCGGGCAACGACAGCGCGACGCTTTTCGATCAGCGGCGTGAGGCGGGCGAATTCGTTGTCGAACAAGCGGGCCAATGACGGATGGTCGTCACAGAATCTCTGGGTAAGGATGCTCTTGCGGGGCTCTTTGTTGTCGGTAAGAAAAACGCAGAGATATTCGTCAACCTGCGCAGTTCCGGTAAAGGTGAGCGCCGCGCGCAGCTGGCGGCCTTGCTTCTGGTCCTGCTTGCTGCCGGCATCCAGTGCGTCTGCGATTTCCGCCCAGCGTCGTCGTGGCACGTAAGGGCCATCCACGATCTCGCGCTCGACCGCTTCGAGACTGTCGGTCGATGAAACGCCGAGCGCGGCCGACATCTCCGCCACCGCGGCCTCTGCGCTGCCGGCGGCATCGGTCCAGGCCATGAAACGATCCCTGGAGAGACAGGCCTCGCGAACGACGTCCTTGAACGTGACGTCGGCAGCGCTGGCCATCGCGGTCTGGAGTGCGCGGCCGAGCACGCTGTCGGGGGCGCGGGACGCTTCGAGAAATACCTTGAGGTTGGCGCGCTCCATCATGTCGGCCTGGTCGCGCTCGTCGAGCACGGCAAAGCGCGCCGGTACGTTGGCTTCAAACGGAAATTGCTGCAACAGCCGCGTACAAAGCGCGTGGATGGTCTGAACCTTCAGCCCGCCCGGTGTTTCCAGCGCCCGCGCGAACAGTTCCCGCGCGACCTTGCGCAAGGCGGCCGTGGGATGCGGAAGGCCGGCATCCTTGATTGCCGCATCGAGCGCGTCATTGTCGAGCGTGACCCAATGGCCGAGCGTGGTGAAGACGCGTTCCGCCATGTTGGCGGCGGCCGCCTTGGTGAAGGTGATGCACAGGATCTTCTCCGGCGGCACCCCGGACAGCAGCAGCCGGATCACGCGTTGTACCAGCACGTGAGTCTTGCCGGAGCCCGCATTCGCCGAGACAAACGACGACGAGGCCGGGTTCGAGGCGCTGGCCTGCTTGTTGCGGACCGCCGCGGGGATCTCGCGTGACGCTTTCACCATTCGGGTAGGCCCAGACCGCCGGCAGCCGACCACTCCTTGATCCGCGCCAAGTCGTCGTATGCGCCGTAGCGGTTGGTCCACATCGGCAGGTTCAGCGAACGGTAGGGCTCCTTCTCGTCCTCGAATTTGCGGATCAGCGCCGCAAGCTGCGCCAGCGCGTAATCGGCGGCCTCATCGGGCGGCTGCGGCGTCTCATTGTTCTTGATCTTCAATTCCACCGGTTTGTATTCGCCCGGCGGATTGTTGCCGGTGATCCTGACATAAGCGAGTTCGCCGACGGATGAACCTGCATCGATGCCTTCAAAGCCGCCCTGTCGCAGGATCGCCGCTTCCAGCGTCAGCTGCGGCGACAATCCCATCCGTACCTGCTTCCCGGTCGGCGGCGTCCCCGTCTTGTAGTCGAGAATCGCGAAACTGCCGTCGGGGCGGCGCTCGATGCGGTCGGCGCGCGCGGAGAGATGGAATGTCCGGCCGTGCTCGAGATGGATCGGGATTTCGCCCTTGATCTCGGCTTCGATCGCCGCGATTCCCGGGCGGCGAGCCGCTTCCCATTCCGAAAACCATCGGATGATGCGCTGAAAGCGTGGCCACCACAGCGCGCGCGCCTCCGGCCGCTCCATCAGCGGGGCGAAATGAACAAGGCCGATTTCACGCAACCTTTCGATCGGGTTTGTCGGCAGTTCCTTGGCGAAGCGTTTCGTGAAGTCGCCGATCGCGTTGTGAATGGCGGATCCGCGGTCGGCTGCTGACGGCGGCATGTCGACAGGGTCGAGCGCCTCAAGCTTGAGGATATGCTTGGCATAGATGGTGTAGGGGTCGCGCAGCCAGTCTTCGATGGCAGTGACGGACAGCCTCAACGGCCTCGTTGCGCGAGGTGGGGTCGGTGCGGGTTGCTTGACCGGCCTCACCTCGTCGGGCGCGTCGAGCGCCAGCGCGAAATCGACATACTGCTTGCCCGCCTGTTTTGCCGCTTGCCATCGTGCTTCGCCGGCAACGGCTTCCAGCCGATGCAGGAAACGTGAGGCGACCGCGGGCGCACCGCCGGCCTTGGCGGAATGGCTGAGGATCACTTCCTCGGCGCCGAGCAACTGGGCGAAGTCGTGGGCCGACAGGCCAATGCGCCGCTCCGGCAAATCGAGGCCGAGCTGATGCCGCATCGGCCGGCTCAACCATGGATCGGTGCGCGGCGCCGGCGGCCAGACGCCTTCGATCAGTCCCCCGGCGATGACGCGGTCGGCCTGCATCAGCCGCGATTCCAGCGGACCGTAAATGTGAAGCGTGGCCCCGGGCTTCTCGGCCCGGCGGACCGCGCGATCCGAGAAAGCGCTCTGAAACACTTCGGCGTAGTCGGGCAGCGCAACCGGGAGGCCGCTTTTGGTCTGCCCGGCGAGGAGGTCCTCGAATGCGGAAGCGAGTGCGAGGCCTTCCGGCTCCTCGAAGGCCACCGCGACTCCGACGTCATCCTCCGATAGCGCGATCAGCACCTCGCGATGTCGCGCGGCAATCTCCGCGAGGTCATAGGGGCGGGTGGATGAGAGATTTTCCATCGGCGCCAGCGCCTTCTGCAATGCCGCGACCAGCGCCTGAGCCCGGTCGAGCTCTGAATCCGTCAGCCGTGCGCGCTTTTCCGAGGCATGCAGCGCCGAGGTTTCCTTGCGGTGAAATCTGGCGTGTTCACTGCGAAAGCGTGCGAAATCGTCAGCGAGGCCCTTGGCGCCCGATGGCGGGCGCGTTCCGCGCAACAAAGCGAGTTCGAGCGTTTCGATGCTGCCTTTGTGGCCGCCTGCCGCCGCGCCAAGCCTGAACAGCGGGTGTTTGAGCAGACCCAGCAGCGTCGGCGGTTCCAGCCCCTTTGCAGCCGCTTCCGCAACCAGGCGCGCGAAAATGCCGGCCGGCGTTTCGATCAGCCCTTCGCCGCCGGAATCGTCGAAGTCCAGGTTCCAGCGCGCCAGCGCCGCCATCACCCGCCGCGCCAGCGCCCGGTCCGGCGTCACCAAGGCTGCGGATTTCTGCAAGTGCCGCGCTTCACGCATCGCAATGGCAATCGAGAGCGCTTCCATTTCCGGGTTGGGTGCCTCGATCACTGAGAGGCGCTCCATGCCACGGGCAATATGTTCGGCGATTTCCGGCCGGCCTAACCGATCGTGCCATTGCGCCGTCGCATTGGACGGGCGCATCGCTTCCGACAACAAAAGGTCGCGTCCGCCGGGCGCCGGGCTCCCCAGAATTGCGACATCGCGGCGCCCGATACCGAAGCGCTCCAGCAGCGCATGCATAGCATATTGCGGATGGCTCGAGGACGGATGTTCGGTGAAATGGCCTTCATCGTTCCGCTCGCCGCCGATGCTCTGCCAGGACGCTTCGTCGAGGTCGGTATCCAGCCCCGGGAGAATCACCGCCCCGTGCGGCAGCTGCGCAACCACGTGCAGGAATTTCGCGGTCGCCGGCATCGAGCCCGTCGAGCCCGCCGCAATCACGGGGCCGGTAGGATGGGTGGCAAGCCGTTTGGCCTCGGCGTCGATCAGGCGGTCGCGCCGCTCGGCCGGCTCCATCTTGCCGATTTCCTGGAGATAAGCCGGCCAAGCATCGCGCGCGATCCGCAGGAAGTCGAGCGAATATCGCCAGTATTCATCGAGCCCGTCCGGCACGAGGCCGTCGAGTGCGGTCCAGCCGACGCCGCGGGTGACCATGTCGTCCATCAGCCGGGCGAGATCGCCGGCCAGCGCCAGCGTCGACGCCGCACCCCCAACCACAAGCGGCGCCGTGACCGAACTCTTCGCCCAGGCGGCGACCAATCTGGCGAGCGTCAGCCGCCGCTCCAGCTCGCTGAGCTTTGGCGGAAGCTCCAGCGCGGTCATCCCGCCATAGGCTTCATCCTCCTCGGCAAAAGCCAGTTCGTCTTCGTCGATATCGCCGAGCGCGACGATGCGCGGCAGCAGCACCGCCGCGGTGCCGAGTTCTTCCAGAAAGACTTCCCGCACCAGCCGGCCCGCGCGCCGGGTGGGCAGATAGAGCGTGGCCGCCGCCAGCCTTTCCGGCCGTGCGCGCGCTTCAAATCCCTCGACCAGCTGGCCGTCGACGAGGCTCGCGACGACGCTGCGCAGGAACGGCACGGACGATGGAACGCTGAGGACGCGCATGAGCTGCCTGATTCGAGATCACGGGAATATAGGCCTTGTCATCACCCGCGAAAGCGGGTGATGGAGCAATCCGGATACGACGGAGCTTATCGACAAGCGCGGCGTACCGGATGCCCGCTTTTGCGGAGCATGGAGCAAGGGCAGTCGTTACGCCACGCTTTCCAAAAAGGCTTCTTCGGCCGCGCCGACCGCATCGGGCGTTCCGACATGCATCCAGGTGCCGTCGAGCCGGAGCCCGAACAGTCGCTCCTGCTCATTGGCAGCATCGAACATTTTGGTCAGCGAGAATTCGCCGGTCGGCGCGCCGGCGAAAATGGCGGGCGAGATGATCGCAACGCCCGCATAGACGAACGGAACGACTTGATGCTCTTTGCGCTTGCGCAAGGCGCCGTCGGGCAGCATCGCGTAGTCGCCGTTGCCCTCATAGCCGATGCTGCTCGCGGTCGGCGCCATCAAAAGCAGGATGTCCATGCGGGCGGGATCAAATGCCTCCGCAAGCCGAGCCAGGTTCGGCCGCACGCCGTCGATCCACAGCGTGTCGGCGTTCAGGTGAAAGAACGGCGCATCTCCGAGCAGCGGCAGCGCCTTGACGACCCCGCCGCCGGTGCCGAGTACCTGGTCGCGTTCGTCTGATATGATCACGCGCGGCCGTTTGCGCGTCGCCACATGCTCGATGATCTGGTCAGGCAGATAGTGGACATTGACGACGGCCTCGCTGACGGCGGCGTCGGCGAGCTTGTCGAGCACGTGGTCGAGGAGCGGCTGGCCTGCCACGGACACCAGGGGCTTCGGCATCCGGTCCGTCAAAGGGCGCATCCGTACGCCGAGACCGGCGGCGAGGACCATGGCTTTCGCAGGTTTGACGGACATTCCGGACGGCTCTCGAATTCTTGGGTCCCGAAACGAGGGAGGGGATCGATCCTGCTTCCCGAATCGGAAAGGAGGGCAGCCGGGACGGCTTGCGAATCATATCACGCCGCTTCGACCTGGCACACTGACTAACCGCGGGCCATAATCGCCCGATATGACGGCGATAAGACGGGCTAGGCGGCGAGTTTCATGCTTCCGCGGGACGCCGAGACTTCTTTCGCTTGTCACCGGTCTTGAGAAAATTGACACCGATCTGATCGCCATTCACCCAGGCGAGTTCGCAGCGGCGGTAGGCAAGCCCCGTCGAGGACAGCAGCAAAAAGAATTCCTTCAGATGCAGGCCTTCGACCGAGCCTTCGATGGTCAGTTTGGCGCCGGTCTCGGACACGTCTTCCATGATGCAGTCGCGGCGCCACGTGCCGTCGATGCCCATCATGTGCGCAGCAAATCCACGCTCGAACGTGACACGCTCACCTCTGCGTCGCTCGGTCACCGCCATGTACTCCGCCCTTATTTAGCCCTCGCAAAGCAGGGGTACCCTGCAGGTTAGCCGAAAGACGGCTAATATCCGGTAAATCGGGAATCAGGACTGGGGCGGCGGAACGTGGGTTTCGTACCAGCCGCGGATGCCTCCCAACACCGGATGTGCCAGCGAGCGCTTCAGATAGGTCCAGATTCGGGGCTGATGGCGCAGATATTGCGGCTTGCCGTCGCGTCGGTTGAGGCGGGCGAAGGTGCCGAGCAGGCGGGTGTTCCGCTGCGCCGACATGATCGCATAGCTCTCGGCGAAGGCGGCTGGCTCGAAGGTGTTGTCGCTTGCAAGCCGCGCCTTGATGTAGCGCGTCAGCAAAGCCAGTTCGAGCTGTTCGGGGACATCGATTCGCGCGTCCTGCAACAGCGAGACGAGATCGTAGGCGGCTGGCCCCAGCACTGCATCCTGGAAATCGATGATGCCGACTCTCGATGTCCCCGATCGTTCGGCCAGCCAGATCAAATTGGGGGAATGAAAATCCCGCAGCACCCAGGTCTTCGGCAGTGAATCTGTCTTGCCCAGAAGGTCGCGCCATTGCCTGATCAGGTCATTGCGGGCGTCGTCGGGCGGTGTTGCGCCGCGATCCGGCAGATACCATTCGAGCATCAGGGAGATCTCGACCAGCATCGCGTCGATGTCGAAGTTGGGAATCGAATAGGTGATCTGCGGCGCCAGCGGCAACACGTTCGGAAGCGGATCGCGATGCAAGAGCGCGAGTGTTTCGGTGGCTGCCTCATAGCGTTCGGCAATCGGGCGCGGCGGCGCCCCCTCGACAAAACTTTCGCGGCCGAAATCCTCCGTGATCAGAAAACCCGCCTCGAGGTCGGCGTGGTGAATCGCCGGCGCGGAGAGGCCGCGTTCGCGCAGGCCATTGTCGATGGCAACGAACGGTTTGACGTCTTCGGCCAGATGCACCGCGGCGCTATATGACTTGCCGTCGTAGATCGCGGGTCCGTCAGGACGCTTGGGCGAATTCATCAGAATGACGGAAAGGCCGTCCCGGTAGAGCCGCGCATAAGAACGCGTCGAGGCGTCGCCCGCCATGCGCTGGCGTTTCGCATCGATGAAACCCGCGCCGGTGAGGAATTGCCGCAACGCCTCAAGGCGCCCAACCTGCGCGGCAGCCTTGCCATAGCCGGTGATCTCGGCGGCGCGCGCCGTCGATCCCAGCGCCGGGCGATGGCTGAGCGCAATATCGATCCGGTCGGGCGGCAACGCTGAAGGTGCACGCTCCGGCCATTCGATCAGCGCTACCGCGCCTTCCGGCAAGGGCGAGAGTCCGATCTCTTCCAGCTCGCTCGCATCGTTGATGCGGTAGAGGTCGGCGTGAATCAGCGGAAGCGCAGCAAGATCGTAGCTTTGTGCCAGTGTGAAGGTCGGGCTTGGTACCTCGATCTCGGCATCATCGGCGAGATAGCGGATCAGGGCGCGGGCAGCCGCGGTCTTGCCGGCACCCAGATCGCCCGACAAGGTGATGACGTCGCCGGCCCCGACCAGGAGAGCGAGGTCGGCCATCAGGTCTGCGGTCGCGGTCTCGTTCGCCAGCGCAACGGTGAATGCGAAAGGGTTCGTCATTCCGCAGCGTTGCGATGCGCCGCCTGGTCAATCGGGAAGTCGCAGGTCACGGTCGTCCCCTTGCCGATCACCGAATCGACGCGCACGCGGCCTCCGTGCAGTTCGACGAAGGATTTCACCAGCGGCAAACCCAGCCCGGCGCCGCGGTGCCGCGATCCATTGGAGTGGCTCTCGAACCAGTCGAACACCTTGTCCTTCACTTCGGGCGGAATCCCCGGGCCGTGATCGGTTACGGCGAAAATCACGTGATGATCGGTGCGCCTCGCGCTCAGGGTAATCGCAGAATCCTGTGGCGAAAAGCCGACGGCATTGGCAAGCAGATTATAGAGCACCTGTACCACACGTCCGCCGTCGGCGACAAACGTGCCGATGCCGGGAGCAACCTCGACCTTGAGTTCGATGCGGTTGTGGGCCAGCCGGTCCTGAATGCCCTCGGCCGCGTTATCGATGGCTTTGCGGATATCGACCGGCCCGATCTCGAGCGTCATCGCGCCGGCGTCGATGCTGGCGAGGTCGAGGATATTGTTGATCAGCGCGAACAGCGAATTGGTCGAAGCGGTGATGTAATTGAGGTATTCGGCCTGCTTGGGCATCAAGGGGCCGGTGGTCGGATCGTTCAACAGGTGAGCAAATCCGATGATGGTGGTCAGCGGGGAGCGCAGCTCGTAGGAAACGTGGTGGACGAAATCCACCTTCATCTGGTCGGCGGTCTCCAGCGCCTCGTTGCGCTCACGCAGGGCGCGCTCGACGTTTTCCGTATCGGTGATGTCCTGGAACGTCAGCATGGTGGCGCCGTCGGGCAGCGGCATGGTCATGCAATCGAGCACGCTGCCGTCCCTGCGTTCGAGCTTGAGCGGCACCGCGACGCGATTGCCGATCCGCGTCACCGCCTCGCGGATGATCCGCCAGGTCGCCGCGTCATCGAACAACGGCTTGCACCAGGTCTCGACGGTGTCGATGTGCGGCTGCTCGCCAAGCGCCTCGTTTGAGAGCTTCCACATGCTGGCGAAAGCGGGATTGAATAGCTGTGCGCGGCCATTCGAGCCGAACACAGCGACCGCTTCGGCGAGGTTGTCCAGCGTTTCGCGCTGGACGCGGATCAGCCCGTCGAACCGCCGCGCGAGGTCGAGGCTTTCGGTGACGTCGTCGAACAAATAGGTGACGCCGCCTTCCGGGTTCGGCGTGGTGACGACGCTGAGCGCGCGGCCATCCGGCAGATACCAGGTGTCTTTTTCCGCCTCGACCGCGCGGTAGGCCTCATGGAGCTTGGCCTTCCACGCCCGGAAATCCGGCTGCTCCGGCAGCTTGCGAGCGGCGCGAAGCCTATCGAGCACGCTTGAGTCGTCCGGGTTGCTGTCGAGGAAGGCGCGATCGAGATCCCAGAGGCGACGATAGGAATCATTGTAGAAGGCGAGCCGTCGCCGGCCGTCGAAGACGGCGACGCCCGACGACAGCTGATCGAGCGTGCGGCGATGGCCCTCCATCATCCGCGCCAGTGCGTCGTTGAGCGCGTTGGTTTCCGACACATCGACGGCCATGCCGACGCTGCCGCCGCCGATACTGAGCGCCTGCACGTCGTAGAAGCGGCGCTCGCCGCCGACCACGATGGGCAGCCGCGCCGTGAACGCCGCAGTTTCATTCAGCGCCCGCTCCATATCGGCTCGGCTGCCGCTGTCGAGCAATTCGAGCTTGCGTTCGACGGCATCAGCAATGCTGGCGGCGTCTACCGCCCTCGCATAGGCGTCGTTGGCATATTGCAGACCGCCGTCCGCGCGCTTGGCCCAGATCGGCCAGGGTGCGGCTTGCGCGAAGCCGCGCAGCATTTCGGTTTCCTGCAGGAGCGCCTTGTGTCTGAGATTTGTTTCAGCGAGCTCCCGCCGCACGCCGGACAATTCGCGGATACGCACCACAGCCTGGCCGCCGATGGCGCGGCCAAGGGCCTCGACTGGGGTGCCCTTCGAGGTCGTCAGGTTGAGCCAAAAGCCTTCGCCGGTATCGCGCAAGGTGTCGATCGCGCGCTCCATTTGCAGCGCTGCACCCGCCGCCAGCCAGGTCCCAAACGCCAGGATGCGTTGCGGATGCTCCTGGCCGGTTAATGCGGCGACGTCGCCCGAGATTTGCGGCCGATCTTCGCCAGCAGGCCAGGCGATCAGGATTTGCGGCTCGGCGAACAGCAGCGCTCGGTATCGGTCAGCCTCGCTTTGCAGGCTCTGGATTTCGCCGCGCAGTCCGGTCTCGGTCCGCGCCGCGCGCAGCCGTGTACGCATCAAAAGGATGGCGGAGACGACGGAAAAACCGAGCAAGGACAACGCCGTCGTCAGCGCTGCGAACTCCTGGTGGCTGATACCGATGACGTTGCTGATGACGTGCACAAAAGGCCGCTCGACGGCGTGCGCCGGCTGGGCCACGCCCAGCCCCGCGACACCTGCGATCATTCCCAAGGCTGCCCGTCCGCCGTGTGCGAGAATGGTGCACGACAGCAAGGTCCGGCGCATCGCCGCGACTACGCCCGACATGAATACCCCAATCCGCACGACATCAAGCCCGGCGAATCCCCCCGCCGTGCGCGAATCAAGCGACAATATCGCCAACGGGACTCGGCGGGTAAGAGTCCATTTCGTGAACGTGAATCCCGCCAGAAAAAAATGGGGGATTAGCCCAGTGCCGAAGCGATTCTCTTAGGAAAATGCAGCCGGACTTTTGCGAAGAAGCGTTCGGGCCTGGCTAAAGTATGTTCCGGAAAAGTGTGTAGCGGTTGCCGAAAAGATCATGCTCAATCAAAGAGCTGAAGCGCGATGATGATTGAACCCCGCCTATGGCTCCTTAGCGGCCGGTCGAACCGAAACCGCCGCTGCCGCGCAAGGTCACAGAAAGCGTCGCGACCGGAACGAGTTCCGCATGGGTTACGGGCGCAATCACCATCTGCGCGATACGTTCGCCACGCCTGACCGTAAACGGCACGTCGCTGTGATTGATGAGCGGCACGCCGATTTCGCCGCGATAGTCCGCGTCCACCGTGCCCGGCGCATTCAGCACGGTGACGCCGTGCCGCGCCGCCAGTCCCGAGCGGGGCCGCACCTGCGCCTCGTATCCGGGCGGCAGTGCGATCGAAAGTCCGGTGGGGATCAGCGCGTATTTCCCCGGCGCGAGAATAACGGGCGAATCCTCCGGCACGGCCGCGAGCAGATCGAGGCCTGCAGCGAGCGCGCTTTGATACGCCGGCAGGCTGAGGCCTTTGCCGTTCGGCAGTTGCAACACTTCGACCTTGATGGAACTGCTCATGGGGATTTGCCCGAAGTTTCGGCGCCAAAGGCCTTGGCGACCTGCGCGATCAATTCAGCAGCCACCTCTTCCTTGGTCATGACAGGCCAGGAATCGACATCGATGTTGTCGCCTTGGCGGATCAGCAGGTGAACGGTGTTGCGATCTCCGCCCATCACGCCGGTCGACGGAGAGACGTCGTTGGCGACGATCCAATCGCAGCCCTTGCGCGCAAGTTTCGTCTTGGCGTTCGCGATCAGATGTTCGGTCTCGGCGGCAAATCCAATGACGAGCGGCGGCCGGCCTTCCTTGCGGTGGGAAATCGTCGCCAGAATGTCCGGATTTTCGACCAGCTGGAGCGGCGGCATGCCGGCGGCTGTCTTTTTCAATTTTTGCTCTCCTTCGCGAGCGACGCGCCAGTCGGCGACCGCCGCGGCGAAGATGGCGATATCGACCGGTAGCGCGGCTTCCACCTGGCGTAGCATGTCGCGCGCGGATTCCACATGGATCGCCGTCACGCCGGATGGATCGTCGAGCTCGACCGGACCGGAAACCAGGGTGACATCGGCGCCGGCGGCTTGTGCGGCGGCCGCGATTGCAAAGCCCTGCTTGCCCGATGAGCGGTTGGCGATGTAGCGCACCGGGTCGATCGGCTCATGTGTCGGCCCTGCGGTGATCAGCATGCGTTTGCCGGCAAGTGGTCTTGCCTGCGGCGGACGCAACATGCGTTCCGCTGCGGCAGCAATTTCCAAGGGCTCGGCCATCCGCCCCACGCCGGCTTCGCCGGCTTCTGCCATCTCGCCGGCATTGGGTCCGATCATGGCAATGCCATCGCGTTGCAGTGTTGCGACGTTGCGTCTGGTCGCGGCATTGTTCCACATCAGCGGATTCATCGCCGGCGCCAGCAGAATCGGCACGCTTGCCGCCAACAGGACGGCGCTGGCAAGATCGTCGGCGCTGCCGTGTGCCATTTTGGCCATCAGGTCGGCAGTGGCCGGCGCCACGACGATCAGGTCGCTTTCGCGCGCAAGGCGGATATGGCCGGCGTCGAACTCGCTGGCCGGATCGAACAGGTCCGTGTAGCAGCGTTCATGCGAGAGAGCGCTTGCCGCCAGCGGCGTGACGAAGTGCTGCGCGGCCTTGGTAAGGACGCAGCGCACGTCAATGCGCCGCTCTTTTAGCCGCCGGATCAGGTCGAGCGCCTTGTACGCGGCAATGCCGCCGCCGATGATCAGGGTGACACGGGCGAGGCCCATCTCGGCGCGGGATGCGGATTCGAGGCTTGGCTGCGCCTGCGAGGCCGCTGCAGGCGCCGCGGAGGCGCCGTCCTGCGCCGCCTCGCGCAGGATGACCCGAACCTCGTCCTCGACCGAACGGCCGCTGCGGGCGGCCCTCAGGCGCAGGGCGTCACGGATCGCATCGTCCAGTTTCCGGATGGTCAGACTGGCCATCGGCGTTCCCCGCAAATATTGACAGCAATGCTATCAAATTTATGATTGCAATGCAATCACATCTGGCGGATCGCGAACAGGATGCCGATAAAGGTCAGCGCGATGATCCAGAGCGCGATCGCCCGCCAACGGCTCTTGCGGCCTTCGGTCCGTCCCATTGCCGCAATGGTCTCGGCCGACAGGCTCAATCCCTCCCGCGTCATGGTCTCGAGCTGTTCGAGCACCGTGACTGCTCTGGTCGCCAGTGCCGGCAGGCTGGCGGCAACGCGGCCGAGTTCGCCAGCGCCCGCCATCGCGCCCTGAATGCGGCCGATAGGTCCGAGATTGCGTTCGATCCACTCGCGAACCACGGGATCGGCGACCTTCCAGATATCGAGCCTGGGATCGAGACTGCGCGCAACGCCTTCCACGACCACCATGGTCTTCTGCAGCAGGATCAGTTCGGGCCGTGTGCGCATGTCGAAAAGGCCCGTGACCTCGAGCAGCAGGGTCAAAAGCTTCGCCATGGAAATTTCCTCAGCCGTGCGGTTGTGGATCGGCTCACCGATGGCGCGGATCGCCTGCGCGAAATTGTCCACCGAATGATGCGACGGCACATAGCCCGCCTCGAAATGCACCTCGGCAACGCGCCGATAGTCGCGGATGATGAAACCGAGCAGAATCTCGGCTAGGAAACGTCGCTCCTTCGGTCCCAACCGGCCCATGATGCCGAAATCGACCGCGACCAGCCGGCCCTCATTATCCAGGAACAGATTGCCGGGATGCATGTCGGCGTGGAAAAAGCCGTCGCGGAGCGCGTGGCGCAGAAAACTCTGGATCACCTTCCGGCCGAGGTCCGGCAGATCGACGTTCGATTGCTGGAGCCGCGCATAGTCTGATAGCGGCAGGCCGTCGATCCACTCCATGGTAAGAACATTATGGGTAGTACGATCCCAATCGACCGTCGGAACGCGAAAATCAGGATCATCGCGGGTGTTCTCCGCCATCTCCGACATCGCCGCCGCCTCAAGACGCAGGTCCATTTCCATCGCGACCGAGCGCGACATGGTGTTGATGACTTCAACCAGCCTTAAGCGCCGCGCCTCCGCCGAATAGATTTCGGCCTGCCGCGCCACGAAGAAGAAATCAGTGAGATCGCGGCGGAAGCGCGACGCCACATCGGGCCTCAGCACCTTCACCGCAACCGCGTGGCGAATTCCGTCACGAGCCACTTCGCCACGATGCACCTGCGCGATGGACGCTGCGGCGACCGCGGGACCGAGGCTCGCGAATGCCTGTGAAACGGGGCGCTCCAGTGAGGTCGCGATCACGCTCTCGGCTTCGGCCTGCGGGAACGGGGGCAGGCGGTCCTGCAAGCTTTCGAGGTCGCGCGCCAGCACGACGCCGACGACATCCGGTCTCGTCGCGAGAAACTGGCCGAGCTTGAGATAAGCGGGCCCCAGGCGGGTCAGCGCGCGAGACAAGCGCGGTCCCGATTTGGCGCCATTGCGCTCGAACATCCGGGCGAATTTCAGCGCCAGTTGTCCGGGCGGCGGCACCAGCGAGGGATCGACGGTGCCGAAAACACCCTCGCGCGCAAACACGAAAGCGGCGCGGGCGACCCGCGCAATGTGCATCGTTGCGGAAATCACAGACGCCAGCCCGAATGCAGTGCCACGATGCCGCCCGAGAAAGTTTGCCAGGTCACGCGCAAAAAGCCTGCCTGTTCGATCATCTCGGCGAAGGCTCCGGGTTTGGGAAATTTGCGGATCGACTCCACCAGGTACCGGTAGGACTCGGCGTCGCCGGTGACCGCGCGCCCGAGCGGCGGGATCACCTTGAACGAGAACAGATCATAGAGGCGATCCAAACCGGGGACGTCAACCGCGGAAAATTCAAGACAAAGAAAGCGGCCGCCCGGCCGCAACACCCGATAGGCCTCGCGGAGCGCATGATCGATCCGCGGGACATTGCGGATGCCGAACGCAATAGTGTAGCCGTCGAACGCGCGGTCGGCAAAAGCCAGCTCTTCGGCATTGCCTTCGACAAACGAGACGCGATCGTCGAGGTGTTGCGCGGCGGCGCGTTGACGCCCCACCGCCAGCATGTCGGCGTTGATATCGCACACCGTCGCCCTGAAGCCGTTTCCCGCGGCCTCGGCCGCGCGAAAGGCGATATCGCCGGTGCCGCCGGCGACGTCGAGCAATGCGAACGGCGTATCGCCGCGCGGCGGATTGAGGGCGTTGATCATCAGGTCTTTCCAGACGCGGTGCAGTCCGCCCGACATCAGATCGTTCATCAGGTCGTAGCGCCCCGCCACGCTGTGAAAGACGTCATTCACCAGCGTCTGCTTGTCCCCCAGGGGGACGTTCCTGAAGCCGAAATGCGTGGATTCGTCCGGTTGGCTCATTACATCCTTCTCCGCTACCGGACCATAGCCCAGCGGCGCCAATGGCGCTATCACGTCACTGTTTCAAGTATCCCCGGTTCTGGCATTCGTACCCCGTTGCGGCAAGTTCGTTTACGAATGTCAGAACCAAAGGGACACTTGCTGATATGGTTACCGGTGCGGTTTGGGAATTGACACATCCGCCTCGAGGACCGGCGGCTATGCTGGAGCGAATGTCAATTCCACCGCACTCGTGTGAATGGGATCATGCCTGAATTACCCGAAGTCGAAACGGTCCGCCGCGGCCTCCAGCCGGCCATGGAGGGGGCGCGGATCACGAAGGCCGAAGTCCGGCGCAAAGACCTGCGCTTTCCTTTTCAAAAGGATTTCGTCGCGCGGCTGGAGGGACAAAGGGTCATTGGACTTGGCCGCCGCGCCAAATACCTGATCGCCGATCTTGCCTCCGGGGACGTCCTTCTGATGCATCTCGGGATGTCCGGGTCTTTCCGTGTCATCAACGATGAGAACGGACACATGCCGGGCCGGTTTCACCACGCGAGAAACGAGGATCGTGCCCATGATCATGTGATATTCCACATGTCGTCGGGGACTGCGATCGTTTTCAACGATCCGCGCCGGTTCGGATATATGAAGATCGTTGCGCGGGAGCGAATTGAGGAAGAGCCGCTGATGAAAGGACTCGGGCCCGAGCCATTGGGCAACGAGTTCGATGCCGACATGCTGGCGCGCGCCTGCGCCAACAGGAAAACCAGTCTGAAGGCGGCGCTGCTCGACCAGCGCGTCGTCGCAGGGCTAGGCAACATTTATGTTTGCGAGGCGCTGTTTCGCGCGCACCTGTCGCCGCGCAGACTGGCGGCGACGCTTGCCACGAAGAAAGGCGAGACCACCGACCACGCAAGGCGTCTGGTTGAGGCGATCCATGACGTCCTCAATCAGGCCATCAAGGCCGGCGGCTCGTCGCTGCGGGATCATCGGCAGACCACGGGCGAGCTCGGCTACTTCCAGCACTCGTTTCAGGTCTACGACCGCGAAGGCGAGAAATGCCACACCAAAGGCTGCGATGGAATCGTACGCCGGTTCAACCAGAACGGCCGATCGACGTTCTGGTGTCCGAAATGTCAGAAATAGCGACAGGACTCAGAGGCACGCATCCCACGAAGTCAGGCCGTCGGCGCCTGGGGTGAGTGGCTGCGCTGTCGCAGTCTCAACGACCTGCGCCGCGCCCGATTGAAGCCGGCCCGGACCGCTCGCCAGCGAAAAGATTTCGTGGCTGGACACGTCGCCGCCCAGGCGGGCTTCGGTCCACCGCCAGAGCTGCGAGATCTCCTCCGCGGACTTGCCCGTGGGCGCGTATTCGCTGACCGCGAGGCCTGATGCAAGGGCATCCTGATGGTCATTGCGCATTGAGATGAACGGCCGCGCAATCATCTCGCTCATCGCGCAGCCGTCCTCGCCGCCAAGAGCCTGCGCCGCGGTGTCGATGCGGCGGCCGCGCACCGGTGTCTGATTCAGCACGTAAGCGAACGGCTTTCGCCAGGCCCGAACAGCCTTGAGCGTCGCAGCGCTGGCTTCGATATCGGTGACGCTGGGACGCGTGGGGATAAGACAAAGGTCGGCGCAGCGGATTGCCGCCGCAGTAATCGCGCTGACCCCGCTTGCCGTGTCGATAATGGTAAGCGTGACGCCGCCACGCGAAAGCTGCTCCAGGCGGCTCTCGATGCGGCCCACGTTATAGATGGTCTCGACCATCGGCTCCGCGACGCCGCGCCGGCTTTGCCAGTTTGACAATGTGCCTTGCGGGTCGGTTTCGATCAGCCGCACGTTGTGACCGGCATTCCTGGCTGCGACCGCGAGCCCGATGGCCAGCGTGCTCTTGCCGCTCCCGCCCTTTTGGGTCGCCAAAACGATCGTCTGCATTCCTCAACGATTCCTATGGGTGACTTTGCCCGCGGATACGCTGAACTGACAAGGATGTGCACCGATTCTGGATGCGAAGTCGAGCCGGATCAAGATGCTGCGGGCCACCTTAAGAATAGCGGTCCGAATCGGCAGGTCCGGTCACGATGGCGCAATATGACACACTTGTGACACGCCTGGCATCCGGACGAATACCGAAATATTAACAAGCATTAACGACTGTGGCGAATAGCGACGCGGCGGTTCCGCTGCCTGCGCATACGGGGATGAGAAGGCGAGGGTCTACTGGCGCGCCGGCCGCGCTGATAGGAATGGCAGGCGAACGATCGCGCGCCTGTGCGCGCATCTCGGGGTGATTCATGGTTCGACCGATCCGCATCGCGGTGCTGCACTTCTCGCATGAGACCGTGACGTTCCTCAAGAACGACACGACGCTTGAGGACTTCATCTATCCGGGATCGCCCGCAAAAGGTGAAGCCCTGCTCAATTTCGATCCGACCTACTTCATGGGTGGCTTCGTCAAGGTGGCGCGCGAGTTCGAGGGCGTCGAACTTATCGGGATCGAATCGCCGCTATGGCCCAGGACTTACATGGGGTCGGGCTGGGTGACGGCGGAAGCCTTCGAGACCTTTGTCGGCAGGATGATCGAGGGACTTGTCGCCGAAGGCCCGTTCGACGGCGTCTATCTTTGCCTGCACGGAGCGATGGCTGTGCGCGGCGTGGCGCGCCCGGAAGCGGAGCTGGCGCGGCGGGTACGCGAGGTGGTCGGGCCGAAGGCGTTCATCGTCGGCACCTTCGATCTGCATGGCAACGAGGACGAGGTATTTCTGAAATCGGCCGACATGGCGTTTTGCGTGAAATATTTTCCGCATTACGACGGCTATCTGCAAGGCGCGCGTGCGGCGCGTATGCTGGTGCGTGCGATCCGCGGCGACTACCGGCCGGCCCACGTCACGCGCAAGGTGCCGATCATTTCGCCGACAGTGCTGCAATGGACCGGCGCCTCACCCTGGATGGACCTGATCCAGCGGGCGCTCACCTGGGAGGCGCGCGAGGTCGACGTCTATGTCAATGTGTTCTTCGGCTTTCCCTTCGCCGATGTGGTCGATGTCGGCATGACCATCCAGGTATTGACCAACGGCAAGCCGGAGCTCGCCGAAAAAATTGCGCGCGACATGGCAGAGGCCGCGTGGCGACAGCGCAAGGCGCTGTTGGGGTCGGCCAAGGTGGTCAGTATGGGCGAGGGCGTGCGGCTTGCGCGGCAAGCCGTATTCGAACGAGCCGCGCCCGTTGTCCTCGCCGACTACAGCGACCGCTCGGGCTCGGCAACCTTCTTGCTCAAGGAGATCATCGCTCAGGACCTTTCGAATACGCTGATCGCGACCATCGCCGATCAGGAGGCGACCGCGAAGTTGAAGGCGAACGGTGCCAAAGCAGGCGATGCTTTCGACATGGAGATCGGCGGGCGTGTCGATCCGTCGGCCGGCGCACCGCTGCGCGTCAAGGGGACGATCCTTGACGCGGCCGACCGTGATGGCCAGTTCTGGGTCACGGTTTCGTTCGGCCGCGGCAATGTGCTCGTGCTCTCGACCTTTCTCGTGCAGATCATGGAACCGGACTCGCTCAAACCGCTCGGGCTCGACATCGACGCGTACGAAGTTTTTGCGATCAAGTCGCGCGTGCACTTCCGGCGCGGGTTCCACGATAACGGCTTTGCAAAAACCATCCTGCTGGTCGAGCCGAGCGAGCCGTTCCTCGGCACGGTGCATCTCGATGCGCTGCCCTACGAAAACGTAGATCTGAAGCGGTTCTATCCCTATGGAGAACCGGCGTTTCCGGATTAGCCGCTACTTTCTCACGCAGATCACGCGGACGACGGCCGATGCGGCATCGTTCGACGCTTGCGATGTCACCACACCGTTCGCATTCAAAAACCCGCGCACCGCCTCGGCCGGCACCAGCACGGCTTGCGCGGGACCTGGCGTGGAGGCACCGGCGATGACCGCGGGCTTCAACAAAGCGAGGCCGACAAACCTGCCGCTGTCATCGCGCGCCGCGGCGCCGGAAAAGCCGACTTCCGGCGCCGGCGAGAGTGCGAGACCGCTGCTGCCGGCGACCCGCGCGACCGTGGCCTTGACCGTGGTCGCGGCGCGACCGCCGCCCTGGTTTTGCGGATCAGAAATTCCGGTCAACTCGACGGTCGTTTTGCTGGCGAGGTCGGAGGCAAGGCCAAGCGGCTTCAATCCCCGCGCGCCGTAAAGCTGCAACAGCGCCAGGTCACGTTCCTTGTCCTCGGCGATACGGTCGGCGCTGCCAAACGGAGGAATCGTGATGGCGAGGCAGCCCTCGGTGATCTGGCGGCCGGTCACGATCGCACCGTCCTCGCTCACCACCACGCCGGTGCCGTACTCGACGGTCTTTTTCGCCGGCGGCGCGCTACTGACTGGAAAGGGCTTGAACGCGCTCGACATCGAGATCACGACCGGCTCGACCGTGTTTTCGGTCGCCTGATCGTAGAGGATGGTAAGAATGCGGACCTCGTCAGTCCTGAAGGCGCCGCGCACATAAAACTTCTTCAGGCCTTGCCGGCCGGAGAGTACGAAGAATTCCGGCTTCACCACGCTGTAGTCGACGGTGCGGCCGGCCGGCTCCTTCTTCTCTCGGTTGGCCAGCTTGGCCGTGGTCGGGCCTGCTTCCTTGCGTCGCCTCAGCAGCACCTGGATGGTGCCATTCGGCGAGCTCCATTTCGTGCCGTCGCCATCGGAGGTCTGCTGCGGCACCAGCCTGGTCGGAACGCCGAGCTGTGCGCCGGTTACCGCATCGGTCACGAGCTTCCAGCCGGCATTTTCGCGCTTTCGCCGTCCCATCTCGGCGAGCACGGCGCGTTCCTTCGTATTGAGCACGCCGGTCGGCGTGCCGCCATTGACCTTCTGGAATTGTTTGATCGATTCCACCATCCGCTCGCTGACGTCGCCGGATATCGCGCCATTATATTGACCCACCCAGGCGAGGTCGGACTGGATCGCCAGCCGCTCGCTTTGGTCCATCGCATTGGCGGTTTCCGCGGGCGATTGCAGCGCGGGGCGTGCCGGCGCGGCATGTTTGGCCTTGGCGTGAGAGGAAAGGGTGCTGGTCTGGGCGTCCGCGGAGGCCATTGCTGTCACGAATATCAATGTTGCGCTCAGCATCGATCTCATGACACTTCTAAAGTCCATTGACGTGGCCTCTTTTAAGCACATTTGTTGGGTCGGTACCAACGGCCCGACGGTTCATGAGAGTTCATGGCCGAAGCGAAGGTAAGTCTGCGACATGCTGAGTTCTGAAGAACTCGAACGCTATGCCCGGCATATCGTGCTGCGCGAAGTTGGAGGCCCCGGCCAGGCGGCCTTGAAGGAAGCTTGCGTGCTGGTGATCGGAGCCGGTGGCCTCGGCGCGCCGGCATTGATGTATCTGGCGGCGGCTGGCGTCGGCACCTTGGGCGTGGTGGACGACGACGTGGTGTCGCTCTCCAATCTTCAGCGTCAGATCATTCACGACACCTATGATATCGGCAAAGCGAAGGTCGATAGTGCCGCCGAGCGCATTGCCGGTCTCAACCCGCATGTCAGTTTTGCCGCTCACGCCACGCGGTTGAATGCAGGAAACGCGCTCGAATTGATCGGCAGCTACGATCTGGTGCTCGATGGCTCCGACAATTTCGACACGCGCTATCTCGTCTCCGATGCCTGCTATCTCGCGGGTAAACCCCTGATCACGGCGGCGCTCGGCATGTTCGACGGCTCGCTGACGACGATTCGTGCGCACGAGAGAAACGCCCAGGGCGAGTTCAATCCGACCTATCGCTGCCTGTTTCCCGAGCCGCCGCCGCCGGGCACGGTGCCGACTTGTGCGGAAGCCGGCGTGATGGGCGCGCTCGCCGGCATTTTGGGGTCAATGATGGCGCTGGAGGCGATCCGCGAAATCGTCGGCTTCGGCGAGGGGTTGGTCGGACGGCTGTTGATGGTGGATGCGCGCTCCATGCGCTTCGAGACGCTGCGTTACGCGCGCGACCCGCTCAATCCGCTTAACGGCGATGCGCCTGTCGTCACCGACCTGAGCGCGCATCGCTGAAACCTCTCGGCGAAGTGCCTTTCACAGCATGTTGGGTAGCACGCGATCCGGCGGCTTGTGATTGTCGAGGAAGGCTCTGATGTTGATGATCACCTTCTCGCCCATCTCGACGCGGCCTTCGATCGTAGCGGAGCCCATATGCGGCAGCAGCGCCACCTTTCCGGCCTTGGCAAGCCGCACCAGTTTCGGACTGACGGCTGGCTCGTGCTCGAACACGTCGAGGCCCGCGCCGGCGATCTCGCCGGCTTCGATCAGCTTGGTCAGTGTCTCCTCGTCGATGATTTCGCCGCGCGCGGTGTTGACGATATAGGCGTCCTTTCGGATCAGCTTCAGCCGCCGCGCTGACAGCAGGTGGAAGGTCGCCGGCGTATGCGGACAATTCACCGAGATGATGTCCATCCGCGCCAGCATCTGGTCGAGGCTTTCCCAATAGGTCGCGCCGAGTTCCTCGGCGATACGCGGCGCCACCGGCCGGCGGTTATGATAGTGGATTTGCAGGCCGAAGGCGTGCGCGCGGCGCGCGACCGCCTGGCCGATCCGGCCCATGCCGACGATGCCGAGCCTTTTTCCCCCGAGCCGATGGCCGAGCATCCAGGTCGGCGACCAGCCCGCCCAATGCTTGCCGTCGGTAAGCACGGAAGCGCCCTCGATCAGCCGCCGCGGCACCGCCAGGATCAGCGCCATGGTCATGTCGGCGGTGTCTTCGGTCAAAACTTTCGGCGTGTTGGTCACTGTGATGCCGCGCGCATGCGCCGCCGCGACATCGATGTTGTCGACGCCATTGCCGAAATTGGCGATAAGCCTCAGCCGCAGATCCGGCTGGTTGAGCAATTCTTCATCGATCTCGTCAGTAACCGTCGGAACCAGGATATCGGCGGTGCGGGCCGCATCAATCAGTTGTTCCCGCGTCAGCGGAGTATCCTCGAGGTTAAGCCGCGCATCGAACAGCTCCCGCATCCGGGTCTCAATCGAGTCCGGCAACTTGCGCGTGACGACAACGAGAGGCTTTTTCCTGACCGACATGTCCTGCTCTCATGAGGTTGTTCAGACCTCATTAACCCGGGTGTTCGACACTGCCGGAGCCACGTAGTCCGGGCGTTTCCATTGGCCTCCCGGGGGCTTCTGTGTCGTGCCGTTTGGTCCTCTCTAGCAGAAGACCGGGGCAAAACAAGAACCCGCGAGATGCGGTAGGAATTTAAGCCGGGGCCATGCGGGTCGGCAGCGGGGTTTGGGTCGGCGGCCCGAAGAATCCGGGCCGGTGGGTGTCGGCGGGAGACGCGTTGATGGAGTTGGGGCGTTTTGGTTCGCAGGCGCTTTTGGTCTGCCTGCTGTGTGTGACGGCCGGCATGGCCGCTTCAGCCAAGGAGTCCACGACCAGCGGGTTGCCAATCCCGCGCTACGTCAGTCTCAAATCCGACCATGTGAATGTCCGCGCCGGTCCCACCAAGGACAATGACGTGGAGTGGGTCTATACGCGATCGGGCCTGCCGGTCGAGATCACGGCTGAATTCGAGAATTGGCGCCGGGTCCGCGATTCGGAAGGCGCAGAGGGCTGGGTCTATCATTCGCTGCTGTCGGGCCGCCGCACCGCGGTCGTGACCATGAAGCACAAGGACGACCTCGCCTCGATCTACGAGCGCGCCGATAGTACGAGCCCGGTCACGGCCCGCCTGCAAGCCGGCGTCGTCGCGCAGGTCAAGCACTGCGGTTCCGGATGGTGCCACGTCGCGGGCAATGGTTTCGACGGCTGGATCGAGCAGCAGCGGCTCTGGGGCGTCTATGCCGACGAGAAGGTGGATTGACGCGATCGGGATTGACCGGCAGTCATCTGATCCAGATGAATACATCGTATGCGCGGATCAAGCCCCGCGCATGACGAGGACTCAGCGCTTCTTGCGCAGCCGCACGACCATGTCGATGCGGGCGATCTCATAACCCTCGGGAACTTCAGGCATCTTCTGCAACACCAGATTCGGATCCTCGATGTCGACCAGCTCGTGGTTGTTTTCGAGGTAGAAATGGTGATGCGCGGACACATTAGTGTCGAAATAGGTCTTGGTGCCGTCGACGCTGACCTGGCGCAAAAGACCGGCGTCGGTCAGCTGGTTCAGCGTGTTATAAACTGTCGCCAGAGAGACCGGGACCTTGGCCAAGCTCGCTTCTTCATAAAGCATTTCGGCGGTCAGGTGGCGGGCGCCCTTGCCGAACAACAGCCAGCCCAATGCCATCCGTTGGCGTGTCGGACGCAGGCCCGCGGCCTGCAACATTTCATTGACGTCATGCCAAGGGCAGCCGGTCAGCGTCGGCTCCCGCACGGTCGCTCTGGGCTCGGAAGCCGGTACCTCGCCATTCAAAACCGGTCGACTGTCGCTCATTTCCACGTCAAACTCTAAAAAGAACCATGATATTTCGTGAGAATATAAGGACCGGAGCTCGCAGATGCAAGTTTTTCGCAACTAGAGCCGTCCGAGCGTTGGGGGGTCGAGCCATGTCCGTGTCGTATGCGAGGTATCTTGCCCGAGGTTGTTCGAACCCCCGGCAAACCGCGCGTTTGGCCCCGGTCCCGCGCTTTGCGGCCCGCATGCCCTGTGATAGAGAGCCCGAACTTCGGTTGATCCCGGACAGTATGGATAATCGCCGGCACAGGGTTCCCGAGCCTGTGCAGTGAGGGCGAACCGGGATGATGGCACCGCTTTCCCGTCCATAGGAGGCGTCGCGCCAACTGCTTGATCGGGTCTTTATATCAGGGGCTGGCACATGCTGAATCGGCGCAGTGGTTACGAATATGAAGATCTACTCGCCTGTGCCCGCGGCGAGCTGTTCGGACCCGGCAACGCCCAATTGCCTTTACCGCCGATGCTGATGTTCGACCGCATTACGGAGATCACCGAAACCGGCGGAGAATTCGGCAAGGGCCTGATCCGCGCGGAACTCGACGTCAAGCCGGATCTTTGGTTCTTCGGTTGCCATTTCAAGAACGATCCCGTCATGCCCGGCTGCCTGGGGCTGGATGCGATGTGGCAGATGGTTGGTTTCTACCTCGGCTGGATTGGCGGCACCGGCCGCGGTCGCGCGTTGGGTATGGGGGAGGTGAAGTTCGCCGGCCAAGTGCTGCCGAATGTCCGCAAGGTTGTGTACAACATCGACATCAAGCGCGTGATGCGATCGAAGCTGGTGCTGGGCATCGCGGATGGCTGGCTTTCCATGGATGGCGAGATTATCTATCGCGCCAAGGACTTGAGGGTCGGCCTGTTCAAGCAGGATACCGCTGTTCTGCCGGCGGCCTGAACCTTTTTGCCGGCGCGAGACGACTTTCAGTTTTGGCGACAAAGATCGCAGAAGAAGACAACGAGGTGAGGCGTCATGAGGCGGGTTGTGATCACGGGGATGGGCATTGTCTCATCGATCGGAAACAACACCCAGGAAGTGCTTTCGAGCCTCCACGAGGCCAAGTCGGGAATCACGCGGGCGGAAAAATACGCCGAGATGGGATTCCGCTCGCAGGTCCAGGGCGCGCCCACGCTCGATCCCTCCAGCGTGATCGATCGCCGCGCGATGCGTTTCCTCGCTGATGGTGCAGCCTGGAATCATATCGCCATGGAACAGGCGATCCGGGACTCCGGCCTGGAGCCATCTGACGTATCCAATATCCGAACCGGCATCATCATGGGATCGGGTGGTCCGTCCGCGCGCACGATCGTCGAGGCTGCCGACATCACGCGTACCAAAGGGCCGAAGCGGGTCGGTCCGTTTGCCGTACCGAAGGCCATGTCGTCGACTGCATCGGCAACCCTTGCCACCTGGTTCAAGATCAAGGGGGTGAACTATTCGATCTCGTCGGCTTGCGCGACCTCCAATCACTGCATCGGCAATGCCTACGAGATCATTCAGATCGGCAAGCAGGACATTATCTTCGCCGGCGGCTGCGAGGAGCTGGACTGGAGCCTGTCGGTGCTGTTCGACGCGATGGGAGCGATGTCCTCGAAGTACAACGACACGCCGGCGACCGCTTCGCGGCCCTATGACGTCAGTCGCGATGGTTTCGTCATTGCCGGCGGTGCAGGTGTCGTTGTGCTGGAAGAACTCGAGCACGCCAAGGCGCGCGGCGCGCGCATCTATGGCGAAATCGTCGGCTACGGCGCAACCTCGGACGGTTATGACATGGTCGCCCCGTCGGGTGAAGGCGCCGAGCGCTGCATGCGGATGGCGCTGTCCACCGTTAACACCAGGATCGATTATATCAACCCGCACGCTACTTCGACGCCGGCTGGCGACCCGCCGGAGATCGAGGCGATTCGCAAGGTGTTCGGGACCGGCGACAACTGCCCGCCGATTTCCGCGACTAAGGCGCTCACCGGGCATTCGCTCGGCGCGACCGGCGTGCAGGAAGCGATCTATTCGCTTCTGATGATGAACAACGGCTTCATCTGCGAAAGCGCCCACATCAATGAACTCGACCCCGTGTTCGCCGACATGCCGATCGTGCGCAAGCGCATCGACAACGCCAAGCTCGGCACGGTACTGTCGAATTCCTTCGGTTTCGGCGGCACCAACGCGACGCTGGTGTTCAAGCGGCTTGACGCGTGATTGGCGATTGAAGACGGGGTGGGCATGATCATCGAACCGCGCGTGCGAGGTTTCATCTGCACGACCGCGCATCCTGTCGGCTGCGCGCAGAATGTCCGTGAGCAGATCGCTTATGTCCGCCGCCAGGGCCCCATATCGGATCGTCCCCAGCGCGTCGCTGTGCTTGGCTGCTCGACCGGATACGGTCTCGCGAGCCGCATCGTCGCGACCTTCGCGGGCGGGGCGGACACCATCGGCGTGTCGCTGGAGCGCGAGCCGACAGAAAAAAGGACGGCCAGCGCAGGCTGGTACAACAACCGTGCCTTCGAGATCGAAGCCAGGAAGATCGGACGATCTCCCCTCACTTTGGAGGGAGACGCGTTCTCCGACGAGCTGAAGGCAACGTTTATCGAGCGCGTGCGGGAAAAATTCGGTCAGCTGGACATGCTGGTCTACAGCATGGCCGCGCCAGTCCGGACAGATCCCGTGACGGGAACAACATATCGCTCTGTCATCAAGCCGCTGGGCGCGCCTGTTCAGATCAAGACCCTCGACACCGAAACCGGCGAAGTCTTCGAGACGACCCTTGAGCCGGCGAGCGAGGATCAAACGACGGCCACGGTCGCGGTGATGGGTGGCGAAGACTGGAAGCGCTGGATCGACCGGCTCGCGGATGCCGATGTCCTGGCCCCGGGCTTCCGGACACTCAACTACACCTATATCGGCAGCGAACTAACGTGGCCGATCTATTGGAATGGTACGCTGGGTCGCGCCAAGGTCGATCTTGATCACAAGGCGGAAGCGATCCGCGGGCGGTTGGGTACGGACGCCGCGCGCGTGGTGGCGCTGAAGGCCGTGGTCACGCAAGCGAGTTCAGCCATTCCGGTGGTGCCGCTCTACGGCACCGTGCTGTTCAAGGTGATGAAGCAGCTCGGGCTTCACGAAGGCTGCATCGAGCAGATCGATCGCTTGTTCCGGACACGCCTGGGCTCCGGGGAACTTGACGAGGCGCAGCGCGTCAGGGTCGACGACTGGGAGCTCTCGCCGGAAGTTCAGGACGAAGTGCGCCGGCGCTGGCCGCTGCTCTCTACCGAAACGCTCGGCGAACTGGCGGATCTCGCAGAATACAAGAGCCAATTCCTTCGCCTATTCGGATTCGGCATCGATGGTGTCGACTACGCGCAGGACGTCGACCCCCGCGTCGTGCCCGGTTAGCTCATCCCATCACGAGTTCAGCGGCGCGCTTAAACGCCGGTCGCGCCGTGCAGCGGTCGAGATAGCGATCGAATGACGGACGTGTCGGGATCATCTTGAACAGGCGGACCGAGAAATTCAGCCCCGACCCGATCACGATGTCGGCGGCCGAAAAATTCTCGCCGAGAATCCACGGTCCTTTCTGAAGTGCGGCATCGAGGACATCGAACACCCGCTGCGCATCGCCCCAGCCAGCGGAGACGGGATTCATCTCGATCTTGGTTGCGACCTGTACCATCGCCGGCTCGATGCAGCCCGGTCCGAAGAATAGCCAATAGTAATATTTCGCGCGCAGCGCATCGCCGACGGGCGGCGCCAGCTTCGCTTGCGGATAGCGCTCGGCTACATAGGCGCAGATCGCGGCCGCTTCGGCGAGCGTCGTTTCGCCCTCCTGAATGGCCGGCACCTTGCCCATCGGATTGATTGCGAGATATTCCGGCGTCTTCTGCGCGCCCTTGGTGATGTCGGTCAGCACCCGCTCATACGGTTGGCCTGCCTCTTCCATCAGCCAAAGAGCGGAAAACGAGCGCGAGCGCGGCGACCAATAAAGCTTCATCATAATGGCGGTTCCTTCAATGCCGTCGCTTTCCGAGCGGACGTGGTGAAAGTTTTTATCTATTGGGCGCTGCCAGTATCATTAAGATATGCAGGCAATTCTTTGTCCAGCTTTGCGGCGACCAGGGCGCGCGCGCCGTCGCGCAATCGGCTGTTGCCAGCTACTGCCTCGGACGTCGCTGGGACTTCGAAATCCCTGAGCGGCTCGAAGAACTCGCTCCTCCCCAGATTCGAAAGATGTGCAGCGAGCCTCGCCCCGAACCCGATCGGGTCTGCACGTTTGGCAAAGGACTTGCCGTCGTAAACGACGATGCCAATGAAGGAAAACAACTGAGCATTCCTGAAAGTCCCGGAAGCCCAGTTGGTCAGCAGGCCGATGCCGGTCGCCGTCTGATTTGTTCCGGAGACTTGCCCCGTGAAACGGGTGACAACGAGATAGCGCTCGCAATTCGCATTTCCGGCGACTCGCCTGACGACGTCGACCAGATCATGGCTGGCGTCGCGGAACAACTCTCTGGGAGGATGATAAAAGGGCTCAAATGCGTCTCTGGCGTATAGGATTCGCTTGACCGACTTACCGGGGGCAGCCGCGCGAGCACGCGCGACCACCAGATCGTCGAGCCCCCAGGATTCGATCGGTACCTCGGTCAGTTCATTGCCGAACACCGTGAGCCCAATGTGCTCCATCACAAACGTGTCGCCGATCGCTGGAATGACCCCGATCTGGCACGGGCCGTTCTCGGTCGTGACCGTGGCCTGCGTTGCAGTCGCTTTGACTTTCGCCGCACGCTTCTTGACTGCGGACTTGGCAGGCGAGGGGGTGGAATGCGTGGCTGTTACCGGAGGAGACTGGCTCCAGCCAGGAGATGTGAGGAATGCGGCGAAAAGGACGGCGCCGGTGAGTGAACGTAGCATGAGATGAAAATGGCCAGCGGGATGAAAGTTGAGGAGCAGGACACCGAAAACTAGAACGTGCAGGGGTCGTCTGGCAAGGAGAGCGACGTTCAAGGTCGCCCACTCCCATCAATCATATTTCGTCGTCTCTTCGATCTCGGGGGCTTATGCGCAGCCCGGCATGACCGCGATGGTCAGCCGGTCAGACGGCGCAAGGCAGGCGCGATCGGCTGGCGCGGGCGCTCCTTGCCGGCCGACAGGCATACGACGTCGGAGATTTGCGCAAGTTGGCGCGCGAGCGGGCTGGTCTTGCGCCAGACCATGCCGATGGTACGTGACGGCTGCGGATTCTTGAAGCGCGCAACCGACACTGAAGCCGAGCGCGTCTCGACGGCGACAGCCATTTCCGGAATCAACGTCACGCCGATTCCGGCGCCGACCATCTGGACCAGCGTCGACAGCGAACTTGCGTCCAGCATTTCGCGTGGCGGCGAAGTGTGCATGTTGCAAAACGACAGGGCCTGGTCGCGGAAACAATGTCCCTCTTCGAGAAGCAGAAGCTTCATTTCGCGCAAACTCTCCCGGCTCGGTACCGGCGTTCCCGCCTGCTCTCCCGGCCTCACGAGCAGGAAATTTTCCTTGAACAACGCGATCTCGGTCAGCGAGGGTTCGGAGACCGGCAAAGCCACGATCGCGGTATCAAGCCGGCCTTCGGCGACTTCCTTGATCAGCCTCGGCGTCAGCGTCTCGCGCACATGGATATCCAGTTCCGGATGCAGCCGCGCCAGATTCTCGATCACCTTGGGCAACAAATATGGTGCGATGGTCGGAATCATGCCGACGCGCAGGCGTCCGGCCAGCCGGTCGCGCGAAGCGCGGGCAAAATCGCCGAGTTCATCGACCGAACGCAGGATGTCGCGGACGCGTTGCAGCAGCTCCTCGCCGAATTTGGTCAACCGCAGCTGGCGTGCGCTGCGTTCGAGCAGTACCCCGCCCAGCGCTTCCTCCATTTCCTTGATTTGCATCGAGAGCGCCGGCTGCGAAATCGAGCAGGCCTCGGCAGCGCGTCCGAAATGGCCGTGCCGTGCCAGCGCATCGAAATAGCGCAGTTGCCGCAGGGAGACGTTTATCATGAGACGCGAGCCATCAGAATATCCTATCGCTATTATCATTAAACCCTATTTTACCTGATGGAAAGGGCTGCGTAGATTGGCGCCGGCTGGCCTTAAGGGCGAACTCCCGAACCACAAGAGGAGACGATCATGGACGACAAAACGAAGTGCCCGTTTACGGGCGGTACACACGGCTTCACCAATCGCGACTGGTGGCCGGATATGCTCGACATTTCCGTTCTCCATCGCAATTCGACGCTGTCCGATCCGATGGGCAAGGCATTCGACTATGCCAAGGAGTTCAAGACCCTGGACCTGAATGCCGTCATCAAGGACCTGAACGCCTTGATGACGGCCTCGCAGGAGTGGTGGCCCGCCGACTTCGGTCACTATGGCGGCTTGATGATCCGCATGGCTTGGCACTCCGCCGGCACGTACCGCATCACCGACGGCCGGGGGGGCGCCGGCGCGGGTCAGCAGCGCTTTGCGCCGCTCAACAGCTGGCCGGACAACGCCAACCTCGACAAAGCGCGCCGGCTGCTCTGGCCGATCAAGCAGAAGTACGGCCGCAAGATATCATGGGCCGACCTGATGGTTCTCGCCGGCAACGTCGCGCTGGAATCGATGGGTTTCAGGACGTTCGGATTTGCCGGCGGTCGCGCCGACGTCTGGGAGCCGGAGGAATTGTACTGGGGGCCCGAAGGCACCTGGCTGGGCGACGAACGCTACTCTGGTGAACGGCAACTTGCCGAACCACTTGGTGCCGTGCAGATGGGCCTCATCTACGTCAATCCGGAAGGGCCGAACGGCAACCCGGACCCGGTTGCCGCCGCCAAGGACATCCGCGAAACCTTCTTCCGCATGGCAATGAATGACGAAGAGACCGTCGCGTTGATTGCCGGCGGACACTCGTTCGGCAAGACGCATGGTGCGGGCGATCCCTCCCTGGTGGGAGCGGCGCCGGAAGGCGGCGCGATCGAGGATCAGGGCCTGGGGTGGAAGAGCAAGCACGGCACCGGCATCGGCGCCGACGCCATCACCGGCGGCCCCGAAGTCACCTGGACACAGACGCCGACCAAGTGGAGCAATCTCTTCTTCAAGAACCTGTTCGAGAACGAATGGGAGCTGACGACGAGCCCGGCCGGCGCGAAGCAGTGGAAGGCGAAGGGCGCGGAGGCTTCAATCCCGGACGCCTTCGACAAATCGAAGAAGCATGTCCCGACGATGCTGACCACCGACCTGTCGCTGCGCTTCGATCCGGCCTATGAGAAGATCTCGCGCCGGTTCTACGAGCATCCGGATCAGTTCGCCGACGCCTTTGCACGGGCCTGGTTCAAGCTCACGCACCGCGATATGGGCCCAGTCGCGCGTTACCTTGGCCCGCTGGTGCCGAAGGAAACGCTGATCTGGCAGGATCCGATCCCACCTGCCGACCATCCGCCGATCAGCGAGGCCGATGTCGTGGCGCTGAAGGCGAAGATTCTCGCCTCCGGCCTCACCGTGTCGCAGCTCGTTTCGACCGCTTGGGCGTCGGCCTCGACCTTCCGCGGCTCGGACAAGCGTGGCGGCGCGAATGGTGCGCGCATTCGCCTGGCGCCCCAGAAGGACTGGGAGGTCAACGAGCCGGCGGAGCTCAAGACCGTTCTCGGCAAACTCGAAGCAATCCAGAAGGAGTTCGGCAAGAAGGTTTCGCTTGCCGACCTGATCGTACTCGGTGGCTCCGCCGCGGTCGAAAAGGCCGCCAAGGACGCCGGCGTCGACGTGAAGGTGCCGTTCACGCCGGGCCGCACGGATGCCTCGCAGGATCAGACTGATGTCGAATCCTTCGCACCGCTCGAGCCCCGCGCCGACGCCTTCCGCAATTATATCGGCAAGAAGCAGCAGTTCATGGGGCCCGCCGAGGCGATGGTGGACCGTGCGCAACTGCTCGGGCTGACGGGACCCGAGATGACGGTCCTCATCGGCGGACTGCGCGTGCTCGGCGCCAATTACGGCAAGTCAAAGCATGGCGTCTTCACCCAGAAGCCGGGCACGCTTTCCAACGATTTCTTCGTCAAACTGCTTGACATGGGCACGGTCTGGCAGCCTGCGGCCGACGGTACTTATGAAGGCCGCGACCGCAAGACAAAGGCTCCGAAGTGGACGGGAACGCACGTCGATCTGATCTTCGGGTCGCACTCACAGCTGCGGGCGTTCGCCGAAGTCTATGCCTGCGCCGACTCGAAGGAGAAATTCGTCAAGGATTTCGTCGCCGCGTGGGTGAAGGTAATGAACGCCGACCGGTTCGACCTGGCGGCGTAACGCGGAGCAGGCAACCAAAACAAAAGGGCGGCTGAAAAGCCGCCCTTTTTCAGTTCCATTTGTTGCGAGCTTACTCGCCGGCAACAGCAGCCGGGGCGGCCTCGGTCTTCTCCGCCTTCTGCTTGGCTTCGAGGTCTTCGCCGGTCGTCTGGTCGACCGCCTTCATCGACAGCCGCGTCTTGCCGCGGTCGTCGAAGCCGAGCAGCTTGACCTTGACCTTGTCGCCTTCCTTGACGACGTCGGAGGTCTTCTGCACCCGGTTGGGGGCGAGCTGGCTGATGTGAACGAGGCCATCCTTGGCGCCGAAGAAGTTCACGAACGCGCCGAACTCCATCACCTTGACCACGGTGCCGTCATAGATCTGGCCGATCTCCGGATCGGAAGCGATCGACTTGATCCACTTGATTGCGGCCTTCATCGCTTCGCCGTCATTGGAGGCGACCTTCACGGTGCCGTCGTCTTCGATATTGACCTTGGCGCCGGTCTTCTCGACGATTTCGCGGATCACCTTGCCGCCGGTGCCGATCACTTCGCGGATCTTGTCGGTGGCGATCTTGAAGGTCTCGATACGCGGCGCGTACTCTCCGAGCTCGGCGCGGGCGGCCGTCAGCGCCTTGGCCATCTCACCCAGGATGTGGATGCGGCCTTCCTTGGCCTGGCCGAGCGCGACCCGCATGATCTCCTCGGTGATGCCCTCGATCTTGATGTCCATCTGGAGCGAGGTGATGCCCTGATCGGTGCCGGCGACCTTGAAGTCCATGTCGCCGAGATGATCCTCGTCGCCGAGGATGTCCGAGAGCACCGCATAACGCTTGTCTTCGAGGATGAGACCCATCGCGATGCCCGCGGTCGGCCGCTTCAACGGCACGCCGGCATCCATCAGCGCAAGCGAAGCGCCGCAGACCGAAGCCATCGAGGACGAACCGTTCGACTCGGTGATCTCGGAGACCACGCGCACCGTGTAGGGGAATTCGTGGTGCGGCGGCAGCACGGGGTGGATTGCGCGCCAGGCAAGCTTGCCGTGGCCGATCTCGCGCCGCTTGGTGCCGCCGAGGCGGCCGGTCTCGCCGACCGAGTAGGGCGGGAAGTTATAGTGCAGCAGGAACGTCTCCTTGTACGTCCCCGACAGCGCGTCGATGTACTGCTCATCCTCGCCTGTGCCGAGCGTGGTCACGACCATCGCCTGGGTTTCGCCGCGGGTGAACAACGCCGAGCCGTGGGCGCGCGGCAGCACGCCGACCTCGGCGATGATGTTACGGACGGTCTTGACGTCGCGGCCGTCGATGCGCTTGCCGGTGTCGAGGATGTTCCAGCGGACGATCTTCGCTTCCAGCTCCTTGAACACGTCGGCGACGCGCAGCTTGTCGTACTTCGGCTCCTGCCCTTCGGGGAAGAAGTGCGCCATCACCTTTTCCTTGGCGACGCCGACCGCAGCGTAGCGGTCCTGCTTGACCGGAATGGCGTAAGCCGCACGCAGATCCTGCTCGATCAGCCCGAGCATTTCCTTCTCGATCGCCGAATTGTCGATCGGCGTGACTTCGAGAGGTTCCTTTGCCGCCTTTTCGGCGAGCTCGATGATCGCGCTGATCACCGGCTGGAAGTGACGGTGGCCGAACATCACGGCGCCCAGCATCACGTCCTCATTGAGCTCCTTGGCTTCCGATTCCACCATCAGCACGGCATCCGCCGTGCCGGCGACGACGAGATCGAGCTGGGTCTCGGTCATCTCGTCGAGGGTCGGATTGAGGATAAATTCGTCGTTGGCGAAGCCGACGCGGGCCGCGCCGATCGGTCCCTTGAACGGCACGCCCGACAGCGTCAGCGCGGCGGAAGCCGCGACCATCGCGAGCACGTCAGGATCGTTCTCCATGTCATGCGACAGGGTGGTGATGATCACCTGGGTTTCGTTGCGCCAGCCGTCGACGAACAGCGGGCGGATCGGGCGGTCGATCAGACGGGAGACCAGCGTCTCCTTTTCCGTGGGACGGCCCTCGCGCTTGAAATAGCCGCCCGGGATGCGGCCTGCGGCGTAAGCCTTTTCCTGATAGTCAACGGTCAGCGGCAGGAAGTCGACGCCCTCACGCGGCGCTTTCGCTGCAACCACCGTGGCTAGCACGATGGTCTCGCCGTAAGTTGCAACAACAGCGCCGCCGGCCTGGCGTGCGATCTTTCCGGTTTCAAGTTTGAGCGGACGCCCGCCCCAGTCGATCTCGACTGAATGGATATTGAACATCGAAGTCTTCTTTCATCTGTTTAGGAAAGAAGAGGCGCCACAAAAACGAAAAACCATGCGCAAGATGGCGAGACGCTGAGCGCGACGGGGCATCAGCATCCGGCGATCCTGCCATGGTTTCTGGTTTTAGGATGGCGTCCATCCTTTCGCTTAAGTCCCGGGCACCTTGCCCGGCACGCCCATCAGCCGGATTGCTGCTGGACGTCTTATGAGGGCACGAACGCTTCCTGCCCTTGCGCATGACCGATTCCGAAGGCCGAACCTGAGGACTGTCGGACGATCATGCAAAAACGCGCGCCAGGCGACGCGCGTACTTCACTAAAAGCTCAACGCCGAATGTTGTGCTTTTCAATCAGCGCGAGATAGCGCGCCTCGTCCTTGCGCTTCAAATAGTCGAGAAGCGAACGGCGCGTGGCGACCATTTTCAACAAACCGCGGCGTGAATGGTTGTCCTTCACGTGGCTCTTGAAATGATCGGTGAGGTTGTTGATGCGTTCCGACAGAATCGCAACCTGCACCTCGGGTGAGCCGGTGTCGCCGGCCTTGTTGGCATTGTTCTTGATGACTTCCGCTTTGCGTTCGGCGGTAATCGACATCGTCAGCTACTTTCGTTGTTGCGAGCCGGACTGGCAGTCAGTCCGTTCAGGTTGAACACGCGCTTGGGGATGAGTTCGCCATTGCCAATTTCGGCAAGCGCCAGAAGACGGCCTGCCACCGTGACATAGACTGTGCCGCTACAATTGGGCGCATCCCGTCCGCGCAACAAAACGGCCTGGCCCCTGTGGAGCCTTGCCGCATCCGCCCGAGTGACGGCCAGTGCCGGGATGTCGTCCAGCGCGGTCTCAACGGGCAAAAGCGCCTCGGCGAGGCTAGCCTCACCGGACGCGGCTCTATGGCACAAAGCCTCCAATTGTTCCAGAGGAATCATGTCGTTCTCGACGAACGGGCCGACCAGCGTCCGCCGGAGCCCGCTGATATGGCCAAAACAGCCGAGAATTCGCCCGATATCGCGGGCCAGTGCCCTCACATAGGTACCTTTGCCGCACTCGGCCTCGAATACCGAATGGCTGCTATCGGGCTGCTCTACAAGGGTTAATTGGTGAATCTCGACCGGGCGCGGCTTCAATTCGACCGCTTCCCCGTCCCGCGCCAGGTCATAAGCCCGTTCGCCTTGGACCTTGATGGCCGAATATTGCGGCGGGATCTGCTCGATCAGGCCGGTGAACTGCGGGAGCAACGCCTCGATCGCCTCAACCGAGGGTCTGAATTCGCTGGTCCGGATAATGCGGCCTTCGGTGTCATCGGTATCGCGTTCCTCGCCCCACGTGACGGTGAAGCGATAGCGCTTGCGGCCGTCCATCACGAACGGCACGGTCTTGGTTGCCTCGCCGAGGGCGATCGGCAAACCGCCGGAGGCCAGCGGATCGAGGGTACCGGCGTGGCCCGCCCGCTTGGCGGAGAACAGCCGTTTGACCACGGCGACCGCGTGGGTGGACGTCATGCCGATCGGCTTGTCGAGCACGACCCAGCCGTGGACGTCGCGCTTGTCGCGGCGCGGCTGGTTTTGCCTCGATTGTTTCTGACGAGGGTCGTTATTGACGTGCCGCGCCTCATCGCGGGAACCTGAAAAAATATTTTTTTCCGCGGCGGCGGAATCGGCATTTTCCGATTCGATCGAGTGGTTGGCCGTCGTCACAGTCATCATTCGTCATCCGAATCGGGTGCGAGATCGCGCTGCACCGCAGGTGTTCGCAGTAATTTCTCGATACGTTCCGCTTCGTCGAATCGGTCGTCGATGCGGAATCGAATCTCAGGTGCAAATTTCAGGTTAACGCGGTGAGCCACTTCGCCGCGCAGGAAGCGCTTGTTGCGATTGAGGGCCGCTATAACGACATCGGCGTCGTGGCCGCCAAGCGGCATCACATAAATGGTCGCCAGCTTGAGATCCGGAGACATCTTCACTTCCGGAACCGTGATGATGTGGCCTTCGAGATCCGGGTCGTGGACGTTGCCATGCGCCAGAATCTCGGCGAGCGCATGGCGTACCGTCTCGCCAACGCGCAATTGGCGCTGCGAACCGCCGCCGGCGGAGTTCTTGTGATGATGGCGGGGCATTGGATCCTAACGGAACGTCGTCATGGCCGGGCTTGTCCCGGCCATCCACGTCTGCCTTGCTGCTGAATTCCTTGCGACGTGGCTGCCCGGCATAAAGCCGGGCGTGACGTCAGATTATTTCAACCTTCCTTGTAACGTAGCCGTAAGGATCAGACTTACAGGCTGCGCTGGATCGTTTCGACACGATAGCACTCGATGACGTCGCCGACCCGCATGTCGCCGTAGTTCTCGAACGCCATGCCGCATTCCTGACCCGACTGCACTTCCTTCACTTCGTCCTTGAAGCGCTTCAGCGTCGACAGCTTGCCTTCATGCACGACGACGTTGTCACGAATCAGGCGGACATTTGCGCCGCGTTCCACGGTGCCGTCGGTGACGCGACAGCCCGCAACCTTGCCGACCTTGGAGATGTTGAACACTTCCAGGATCTGGGCATTGCCGAGCATGGTTTCGCGCAGCGTCGGTGCGAGCAGACCGCTCATCGCCTTCTTCACGTCATCCACGAGGTCGTAGATGATGTTGTAGTAGCGAATCTCGATGCCGTTGCGCTTGGCGGCGGCCGCCGCCTCCTTGTTGGCGCGGACGGAGAAGCCGATGATCGCGGCGTTGAAGCCTTCCGCCAGCGTCACGTCGGATTCCGAGATGCCGCCGACGCCGGCATGCAGGATGCGAGCGGCGACTTCGTCGGTGCCGAGCTTCTCCAGTGAGCCGAGGATCGCTTCCAGCGAGCCCTGAACGTCGGCCTTGACGACCAGCGGGAATTCCTTGCGGCCGGATGTCTTCAGCTGCGACATCATCTGTTCGAGCGAACCGCGCATGCCTGAAACCGAGGCCGCGGCGTTCTCCCGCTTCTGGTGGGCGCGATAGCTCGTGATCTGGCGGGCTCTCGCTTCGTTCTCCACAACGGCGAGACGGTCGCCAGCCTCCGGCGGGCCATTAAAGCCGAGCACCTCGACAGGAACCGACGGCCCGGCTTCCTCGACGGTGTCGCCCTGATCGGAAATCAGCGCGCGTACGCGGCCCATTTCGGCGCCGGCCACGATGATATCGCCGACGCGCAGGGTGCCGCGCTGTACCAGCACGGTCGCGACCGGGCCGCGGCCGCGGTCGAGCTTGGCTTCGATCACGGTACCCTCCGCCGGCCGCGCAGAATTGGTCTTGAGGTCGAGGATCTCCGCCTGCAAGGCGATCATCTCGAGCAGCCGGTCGAGATTGGTCTTGTTCTTGGCCGAGACCTCGACGTCGACGACATCGCCGCCGAGCGATTCGACCTGAACCTCGTGCTGCAACAGTTCGGTGCGCACGCGCTCGGGTCTGGCGTCCGGCTTGTCGATCTTATTGATGGCGACGATCATCGGCACCTTCGCCGCCTTGGCGTGATTGATCGCTTCCACCGTCTGCGGCATCACGCCGTCATCGGCAGCGACCACCAGCACGACGATGTCGGTCACCTTCGCGCCGCGGGCGCGCATCGCGGTGAACGCGGCGTGGCCGGGCGTATCGATGAAGGTGATCTTCTTGCCGCTTTCCGGAGAGGTCACCTGATAGGCGCCGATATGCTGGGTAATGCCGCCCGCTTCGCCGGACACGACATTGGCGTGGCGCAGCGCGTCGAGAAGCGAAGTCTTGCCGTGGTCGACATGGCCCATCACGGTGACGACAGGCGAGCGCGGTTCGGTATCGGTGGAATCGTCGACGACGTCGAACAGGCCTTCCTCGACATCGGAAGCTGCGACGCGCTTGACGGTGTGGCCCAATTCCTCCGCGATCAGCTGTGCGGTATCGGCGTCGATCACGTCCGTGATCTTGTGCATCGCGCCCTGCTTCATCAGCAGGCGGATGACGTCAACGGCCCGCTCCGACATGCGGTTAGCGAGTTCCTGGATGGTAATGGCTTCCGGGATCGTCACCTCGCGAACAAGCTTTTCTTTCGGCTCGGCTGTTTGGTGGCCTTTGAGACGCTGCGTGCGGCGGCGGAACGAGGCGATCGAGCGCTCGCGTACGTCGTCGGCGTTAAGGGCGGTGACCAGGGTCAGCCGGCCGCGCTGCTTGGGCGGAGCGGCCTTGTTGGCTTTCGGAGCTGGTGCGGGACGGCCGGCACCAGGGCCGCGCCTGATCTGGCGCGGGCCTTCATCCTCGTCGGAAGCATCGGCGGCAATGCCGGGCGCACGGGCCACCGGAATTGCCGGGCGGGCGGCGGGTGACGTGCTGCGGGCGCCCGGCGCTGCCGGACGGGCCGGTGCCGCCGCAGCAGGGCGGGCTTCGGCTTCGCCGAAACGCTTCTTGGCTTCGAGTTCGGCCTTGCGCTTGGACTCTTCGTCCTGGCGATGACGCTCTTCCTCGGCCTTGCGCCGAGCTTCGGCCGCTTCGCGCTCGGCCCGTTCGATGCTCTCCCGGCTGGCGCGTCGCTGGGCCTCTTCTTCGGCAATCCGCCGTTCCTCGACGTCGCGCAGCCTGGCGTCCGCCAACGCGCTCGCGCGCGCGGAGCGTTCGTCCTCGGTGAGGGTGCGCAGCACCACCCCCGAGTTGCCGCGCGCTGCGGCGGGCGGCGGAGCGGAACGGGCGGTCGGCGCCGGGGTCGCAGCCTTGGCAGCAACCGGTTCGGTCGCATGCGTTTCGGCGGCGGGGGCTTCACCCCCGACGCGGCGCTTGCCGCGCTTTTCCACCACGACCTGTTTGGTGCGGCCGTGGCTGAAGCTCTGGCGCACGGTTCCGGTCTCGACCCGCGGTTTGAGCGTCAGGGTCTTGGTCGGCACACTGAGCGTCTTGTCGCCAGGCGTTTTGGTATCAACCATTCAGCAGTCCTAATCCTGTCTAGTCGTGCGTCGTCTGCACGGTCTTGATGGGCGAATTCTTGGCCGCGGATCTGTCGTCGTCCGCCATCCGGTATCGGACCAGCAACTGGCTACGTGACAGGAACGTGTCGCTCGCCGGGCCTGCGAGCAGGGCAGCATGTATCACATTTGACCGCCCTAGTGCCAAATCCAATTGCTCGGAAGTGAGCACATTAACTATGAGAATTTCGGCCTGACTGCCGTCACCCATGCGGTTTTGTCGGACGAGGGCGTCCAATTTGCGGACTCCGTCCGTGGCCCCGTCGCTGGCGTGGACCAAGGCCCGGACCGGGTTCTGACGTTGCCGATCGAGTGCCTCGGCGACCTTCGCGAAACCGGAAACGACCTGTCCCGCCTTGGCTGCCATAGCGAGAGCCTCGACGGCAGACCGCGCCAGCAGCCGCTCGGTATCGTCAGCAAGCGTCGCCGCCACACGGACTTGGCGCTTGAATCCTCTCGTAAAATGGTGACGCCGCACCGCTTCTGCAACGGCTGAGCGGGACGCGGAAACCCACAGGCCGCGCCCCGGAAGCCTGCGCTTGAGATCGGGGATCACCTCGCCGGACGGGGCGACCACAAAACGGATCAGTTCATCGATCGGCCGCACATCCCGGCTGACCGCGCACATCCGCAAGGTCGCGGACTTGTGAGTCCGCGGTCCATGGTCGAGTTCCGGATCGATGGCGGCGAGCATGCGGGCGACATGGCTCCCAACGTCAGGCCGGCTGAGCTTCGGAGGCGGTTGCCTCCTCGGTCTTCTTCTCCAGGTCGGCCTCGCTAATCCAGCCGGCGAGCACGCGCGCCTGCATGATCAGGTGCTCGGCGTCATCGCGGGAAATCTCGATGCCGTCGAGGGCGCCAGGATGCTTGACCGGCTCGGCGCCTTCCTTGCGCTCGGTCCAGCCGACGAGGTCGTCGGTCGCGCAGCCCGCGAGGTCCTCGACGCTCTTGATGTCGTTTTCGCCGAATTTCACCAGCATCTTCGAGGTGACGCCCGGCACCTTCTTCAGATCGTCGGAAACGCCAAGCTCCTTCCGCTTGTTTTCGAGTTCGCTCTCGAGCCGCTCCAGATATTCCTTGGCGCGGTTCTGCAACTCGTTGGCGGTTTCGTCGTCAAAGCCCTCGATACCGGCCAGCTCCCGGACGTCGACCATCGCCAGTTCCTCAACCGAGGTGAAGCCTTCGGAGGCGAGCAGCTGGCCGACCACTTCGTCGACATTGAGCGCTTCCATGAAGACGCGGGTGGAGTTTTCGAAATCAGCCTGACGGCGCTCCGATTCCTCCTGCTCGGTCAGGATGTCGATGTCCCAGCCCGTCAATTGCGAGGCCAGCCGCACGTTCTGGCCACGGCGGCCAATGGCGAGCGACAACTGGTTGTTGGTATCGGGCACCACGACCTCGATGCGCTCGCGGTCTTCGTCGATCACGACCTTGGAGACTTCGGCCGGCGCCAGCGCGTTGACCACGAAGGTCGCGATATCCGGCGACCAGGGGATGATGTCGATCTTCTCGCCCTGCAGCTCGTTGACGACCGCCTGCACGCGCGAGCCGCGCATGCCGACGCAGGCGCCGACCGGATCGACCGACGAATCCCGCGAGATCACGCCGATTTTCGCGCGCGAGCCGGGGTCACGGGCAACTGCCTTGATCTCGACGATGCCGTCATAGATTTCCGGCACTTCCTGCGCGAACAGCTTGGCCATAAACTGCGGATGGGTCCGGGACAGGAAGATTTGCGGCCCGCGGGTTTCGCGCCGCACGTCGAAGATATAGGCGCGGACGCGGTCGCCGTTGCGGAACACCTCGCGCGGCAGCATTTCGTCCCGCCGGATGATGGCCTCGCCCCGGCCGAGATCGACGATCACGCTGCCATATTCGACACGCTTGACGATGCCGTTGACGATATCGCCGATGCGGTCCTTGAATTCCTGATATTGCCGGTCGCGCTCGGCCTCGCGCACCTTCTGCACAATTACCTGCTTGGCCGATTGGGCGGCGATACGGCCGTATTCCAGGGGCGGCAGCGTGTCGGCGATGGTGTCGCCGATCTGCGCGCCGGGATTGGCGCGGCGCGCGTCTTCCAGCGAGATCTGGTTGGCGGAGTTTTCAACATGCTCGACCACCAGCATGTGGCGGGACAGCCGCAGTTCGCCCTTCTTGGCGTCGATCTCGGCGTGGACGTCGGTCTCGCTGCCGTAGCGGGCGCGGGCTGCTTTCGCGATGGCGTCTTCCATTGCCGCGATCACGATGCCGCGATCGATCGATTTCTCGCGCGCAACTGCATCGGCGATTTGCAGCAGTTCAAGCTTGTTGGCGCTGACGGCCATGGCTCAGTCTCCTCTTTCGGGATCGATGTCGCCCCGGCGCGCGCGTTCGGCGGCCAAGCGATGTTGTTTGGTGTTCTTCGGAAATGGCTTCTTCGCCCGCTTCGGCGTGTGAATGTTGGCGTGTGGCGCCCCCGGCGGCTCGAGACCGAGGCTGCGCTTCAATTCGCGTTCGGCAGCCTTGCCGCGCCGCATGGATTCCGCGACCAGTTCGTCGGTGAGAACAAGCCGCGCTTCTGCGATATCTTCCATCGTCAGCCACACGTCCGCGTCCTCACCGGCTCTGGCATCATCCCGGTGCAGCCGCACCGCGCCGCCCTCGACGCCGGCGAGCGTTCCGCGGAAGCGCTTGCGTCCCTGATGGGCAAGCGCCATCTCGACCTTCGCAAGGTGGCCGGTAAAGCGTTCGAAGTCCGAGCGGCGCACCAGGGGACGATCGATGCCGGGCGAAGAAATCTCCAGCCGATAGGCGCGGTCGATCGGGTCCGCGATGTCGAGCACCGGCGACAGTGCTCGCGAGATCGCCTCGCAATCCTCGATCTGCATGGAACCGTCTGGTCGCTCAGCCATGATCTGTACGGTGCAGCCAGCCTCTCCGGAAATCTTGATCCGGACCAGGCGGTACCCCATGCCGTGCAAGACTGGCGCAGCGACCGCCGATACGCGCGCCGCCACGCCCGGCTCGACGACGAGCCGGGGCTCATCGAGCAGGTCGGTCTCAAGGGAACCAGGCGTTGGGTCTATCATATCAGGGGTCAAAGGGGTCTTCGGGCGTCTTGCGTCGATGCTGCTCGCGTCCATGTCAGGTTCCGGGCCTCAACAGGCCAAGCCCTTTCAGGTAATAAAAAAGAGCGGGTCCCGCAGGGCCCACTCTCACTACGCGATCGTAGAGAAAATGTAAGTTGGATTGAAATATAGCTTTTTTTCGCGGGTCCGACAAGGCCCGCAAGACGCCGGAGGCGCTAATTTCGCGGACGCCGGCCCACGGCAAACCTAACGCTTCTTTCACCATGCCAACCTAGATTGCCGCCGGCTAGCGTCCCAACGGTTTACGTGTAGTCCATGACCGTCGTCACGTCGCTGTTACCGGACATCGAAGAAATCGTCAGGCGCGGCGATCCACAGCGCCTCGCCAAAGTGAGCCGCGGCATCGCCGAGCTGTTCGTGCAGCGGGCGGTCAGCTTTCAGCCCGGCCATATTGAATTGTTCGATCACATCCTGACCGGCATTGTTCCGCAAACCGAGATCTCGGCTCGCGCGGCTATTGCCGAGCGTATCGCAGCACTTGTCAACGCGCCGCCGACGCTGATCGGCCAGCTCGCGCGCGAAGACAACATATCGGTGGCAGGCCCGGTGCTGCGCCGGTCGCCTGTGCTCGAGGAGCGGACGCTGGTCGAGATTGCGCGCGCAAAGGGGCAGGATCATCTGCTCGCAATGACGGAGCGCGCGACACTTTCGCCTGGCCTGACCGACGTGATGGTTCAACGCGGCGAGCGCGATGTCATCCGCCGGGCGGCCGCCAATGCAGGGGCGAGATTTTCGGCGATCGGCTACTCCGCGCTGGTCAAACGCGCCGCCAAGGATGGCATGCTGACGCTCACGGTCGGCCAGCGCAGGGATCTCCCTGACCGACTGTTGAAGGAGCTTTTGTCGGGATCGGTCGACGTCTTGCGGCGGCGCCTGTTCGACATTGCCGAGCCCACCCGGCAGGCTGCCGTCGCAAAAGCGATGGGCGAGATTTCCGGCAAGGCGGACCAGCCCGAAAAGCAGCGCGACTTCGTGCCGGCGCAACGCACGATTCTCTCGTTGTATCGCGCCGGCGATCTGGACCAGGACGCGTTGCTCGGATTTGCCAAGGGCTTCAAATACGCGGAGACGGTCGCCGCTTTATCGGCGATGTCAGGTGTTCCGATCGCCGCCGTTGACCGGTTGATGGCCGGTGATCGTCACGATCCTATCCTGATCATCGCCAAATCGATCGGGCTCGATTGGCCGACCGTGCGTGCGCTGGTTCTGCTGCGGCTCGGGCCCGCGCGGATACCGGCCGCGGCGGATATCGACAATATCAGGATGAACTTCATGCGGCTCGCGCCCTCCACCGCTGAGCGGGTCGTCAGTTTCTGGCGGGCGCGCGAGACGGCGTGATCCAGCGTGGCTAAATTAGTCGATCTTCTTAAAAGTCAGATACGTGGCGGCGCGGCCTTCCCGCGTCGCCTTGCGGCCATAGCGGGTCATCGTGTAGCCGGGCCACGGCACGCACCAATCGGATGCTCGCTCCGCCGTCCACACAAAATCCGGCGCGTGCGCAAAATGCCTCAGCGTCCAGGCAGAGTAGTCATCGATGTCGCTGACAAAGCGAAACTCTCCGCCCGGCTTCAACGCGCGCGCCATCGCCGATATGGTCGCATCCTGCACGAAGCGCCGTTTCCAGTGGCGCCGTTTTGGCCATGGATCCGGGTGGATCAAATCGATCCGTGCCAGCGAGCATGCCGGCAGCCAGGCCAGCAGCTCCGCGGCATCACCGGCGAACAGCCGGACATTCCCGATGCCGTTTGTCTCGATCAATGTCAGGATCTTGGCCATGCCGTTGACATAGGGCTCGCAGCCGATGAAGCCGGCATTCGGAAAGGCGCGCGCCTCGGCGATCAGATGCTCGCCACCGCCGAAGCCGATCTCGAGCCGGACATGATCGACCGGTGCGTCGAACAGCGCGTTCAGGTCGGTGACCGGCGCATCAGCAATGTTGAGCGACAGCTTCGGCAGCAGATGCGCGACGAGGTCAGCCTGATGGGCACGCAGTTTGTGGCCCTTGCGGCGGCCGAAAAACGCGCGCTGACCCTGGGGCGTCGCATCGCCCGGGCGCTTTTCGCCGATGTCGTGATCGCCGGTTCGCGTGTTCATTGCAGCGTCTGGTAGAGCCGGTACAACAGCCGCGTCCTCGGCTCGATCGACGAAATGTACATCTGCTCGTAGTGGGTGTGCGCGCCCTCGCCGTCGACGCCGAGACCGTCAAGTGTTGCGGTGAAGGGCGCGGTAAAATTGCCGTCGGAGCCGCCGCCGGAATAGCTGTCGCGCAGTTCAAAGCCGATGTCTGCGGCAAGCGCCTTGGCATGTTCGAACAGTGCGGTTCCACCAGGGCTCTTCTCGAACGGCGGACGGTTGAGCTCGCCTGTCACCTTGACGCTGACGTCTTCGGTCTTTGCCGTCAGGCCCATTATCTTCTGCATCAGCGCTTCCGCATCGGCAAGGGTCGGCACGCGCATGTCGACTTCGGCATAGGCCTCTTCCGCAATCACATTGGGTTTGGTGCCGCCTCTGACAACGCCGACGTTCACCGTGATGCCGCGCGAAAGATCGTTCATCGCCTCCAGCGTCTGGATGACGCTGCCCAGTTCACGGATGGCGCTTCGGCCATCCTGCGGCCGCGTGCCGGCGTGGGAAGGCACGCCTCTGATGAACACCTCGAAGCGCGCCACGCCCTTGCGGCTGGTGACGATCTTGCCGCCGTCGCGCGCCGGTTCCGTGACCAGCACATATTTGGCCTTGCGCCCTTCCGCCTCGATCAGGGCGCGCGAGGTGGGGCTGCCGATCTCCTCATCGGAAACATAGAGATGGGTGATACCGAGCGGCGAATGTTCGCCATTGGCGCAGAGTTCGCGAAACGCATGAAAAGCCAGATAGGCGCCGCCCTTCATATCGTAGATGCCTGGGCCGAAGGCGCTGTCGTCCTTCACATGAAATGGCAGCCGCCCGATGAATCCAAGCGGATGCACCGTGTCAAGATGGCTCAGGACGAGAATCCCCGGCCGCTCCTGGCCCCATGACGACCGCACCACGAGGTGATCGCCGCATCCGGAATGGCCTGCGACGCGATCGAGCCTTGCGGGCAGGCCGCGATAGCCGTCGGCGACAATGCTGGCAAGCTTGTTGACCTGATCGGGTGCGTCGGTCGGCGTCTCGATCTCGACCCAGCGGCGGATGCCGTCGAGGATCGCATCGGGATCAAGGGGACGGGCGGTTGCAATTGGCATGGGGTTACTTGTCCGATCGATTTAAGCCTTGCTCGCTCCCGCGCAAAGGCGAGCCGCCGGTACTTTGGAAGCCCGGTTCAATAGCATCATTGCCAATTCCGGCAACGGATAGTGTGAAAGCGATCCGTGCCGATCGCCTATATCGGACGCTTGTCCGCGCCCTCATGGGCAGCGATCTGTTCGACGAGTTCGACTATGCTGCGCCGAAGCTTGGCGTCGCCGATGCGCGTGAAAGCGCGCGTCAGCGCCAGACCCTCCGATGTCGCAAGGAAATCGGAGACGTAGGAGGGCGAGGGGCCGTCGATGACATTGTCCGCTTTCGCCGTGCCGCTTGGGCCGCCTTCGAACAGAAAGGATACCGGTACCTGAAGGATTTCGGCGATCTGCTGAATGCGGCTCGCACCGACGCGGTTGGTACCCTTTTCGTATTTCTGCACTTGCTGAAAAGTAAGGCCGAGCGCCTCGCCCAATTTTTCCTGGCTCATGCCGAGCATGATGCGGCGCATACGCACCCGGCTGCCGACATATTTGTCAACAGGGTTGGGCGCTTTGGTCGACATCGCCGACGCTCCTCCAGCCACGGTGCAGCGGATACGAATTATGCCTCAGGCGGAGAAGCCGTCAAATGCTGAGCGGCGCGAAGCTGTGGCCGAAATGACGCTCCATGACTTATTTTGCAGTGCGACGGCGGAGCACCAAGAACCATGCAGCGGCCAGGATGATCAGGATCGGAACATCGCCGACGCGGGCGTACGTCGTCGGCGGGATGGCGGCCGGCAAGGACGAATCCAGCACGCCTTCCAGCCCCAGTCCGAGCCGCGCGACGATGCGTCCCACCGGGTCGATCACCGCGGAGATGCCTGTATTTGCTGCGCGAACCAGCGGCAACCCCTGTTCGACGGCGCGCATGCGCGCCTGTTGCAGATGCTGATAGGGGCCCGTGGAAATTCCAAACCAGCCGTCATTGGTGACGTTGACGATCCAGCCCGGCCGGTCCTTTTGTTCGACAACATCACCGGGAAAGATCGCCTCATAGCAGATCAGAGGTAGCATGGGCGGTGCATTCGGCACCTTCATGCTGCGGCGAACCGTCCCCGGAATGAATCCGCCCTGGACCTTGGTCAGCTGCTCGAAGCCGATCTTTTCCATCAGGCCCTGGAACGGCAGAAATTCGCCGAACGGCACCAGATGCAGCTTGTCGTATACCGACAGCACGTTGCCCTCGTGGTCGATGACATAGATCGAGTTATAGGCGCGCCGGATCCGCGTGCCCGGCGGCACGTCGGGCGCGCGCACCGATCCGGTGATCAAGACCGCACCCTTGGGCAACAGGTCGGCGATCTCTGCCATCGCCTCAGGTTCGCGGGTCAGGAAGAATGGAAACGCCGATTCCGGCCAGACCAGGATGTTGACGTCGCGCACGCCGGTGGACTGCGGTCCGGAGGCGCGGTCAGACAGCGAGAGATATTTCTTCATCACCTCCGCCCTGGCGCCATAGTTGAACTTCGCATCCTGCTGCAAGTCGGGCTGCATGATCCGCAGTTTCGGGCCCGCCAGCATCACGGTCGGATGCCGGTTCAAGCGGACGGCACCGAAGACCGTCATGGCGAGCAGTACGGCGAGGGCGAGTGCCGGCGCGATCCAGCGCTTGCGCTTGCGCGAGGCGCCGTCGATCAGGACCGCCGGACTTGCGAAGATCGCCACCGCCAGAAATGTCAGGCCCCACAGACCGATCAGCGAGGCGGTCTGTGCGAGCACCAGCGGTTCGGTCAGCGCGTAGCCGAGCGCATTCCACGGAAACCCCGTGAGCGCATGGCCGCGCAGCCATTCGCTCATGGTCAGGCTGGCGGCGAGTGCGACCACGCGCGACGCATCGCGAGTCCAGAACAGCCGCGCGAGCCCAAAGCCGAGCGCCATGAACAGCGCGAGATAGGCCGGCAGTCCCAGAATCGCGAACGGCATCAGCCAGGCGAAGGTCGATGCGTCCACCAGGAAAGCATAGCCGATCCAGTACAGTCCCGGCACGAAATAGCCGAGCCCGAACCACCAGCCGGTCAGCGCCGCTGCCGGCACGCCGCGCCATCGCCCCGCACCGGCGCCATCGATCTGCCAGACGATGACGGGAAAGGTGACAAACAGGATCGGCCACGCATTGAACGGCGCCATCGCGAGCGAGGAGAGCGCGCCGGCGAGAAGCGCGATCGCTGCGCGCTTCCACCCCCAGGCCAGGATGATCGCAAGACCGCCTGCCCGCAGTTTATGGGAGATCGTCACGACGAGGCGGCTCCATCGCCGGGCGGGTTGGTCTGCTCGCCCGGCGGGGTAGCGTCGGGCGCCGCCTCGCGGCGCCGATTTTCACGCTGGGTGCGCAGCGGCGTGCGCTCCTTGCGCGTGGCGATGCGCAGCCGCTTGACCCGCCGCGGATCGGCATCGAGCACTTCGATTTCGAAGTTGCCGGGCCCGGAGATCACCTCGCCGCGCACCGGCAGTCGGCCGACGTGGCTGACCAGAAAACCGCCCAGTGTTGCGACTTCCTCGCCGGCCTCTCCGGTTACGAACTCTTCGCCGATCACGGAGCGGACGTCCTCGAGGCTTGCGCGCGCATCTGCAATGAAGGAATTATCCCCCTGCCTCACGATCGCCGGCGGTTCGTCGCTGTCGTGCTCGTCGTCGATCTCTCCGACGATCTGTTCAACGATGTCCTCGATGGAAACCAGGCCATCTGTGCCGCCATATTCGTCGACAACGAGCGCCAGGTGAATGCGCGAGGCCTGCATCTGCGCCAGGAGATCAATCGCCCGCATCGACGGCGGCACGAACAGGAGCTTGCGGATGATATTGGCCTCCGACAGCGGCAGCGCCAGATCGACCGCGCGTAGATCAAGTCCTGCCGGAAGCGGCTTCTTGGATTTCGGCCTGGTTTTCGGCTTTGCCGCCTGATTCGTCATGAACGCCAGCAGGTCGCGGATGTGAACGATGCCTTCGGGGTCGTCGAGGGTTTCGTTGTACACCACAAGACGGGAATGGGCGGCGCTCTCGAACAGGCTCATCAATTCACCGAGCGGAATGTCGCGCTTGACCGCAACGATATCGGCGCGGTGGATCATCACATCCGCAATACGTCGCTCATGCAGCGAAAGGATGTTGCGCAACATGGTGCGCTCGACGGCGGAAAAGCCGACCTCATCGGGCCGCGAGGCGTCGAGCACGACTTGCAGGTCGTCACGGACCGATCCTGGCTTCCAACCGAACAGCGTGCGGATGGCGCGCACCAGCCAGTTATCCGCGACCGGGCGCATAAGCTCGCCCTCCTGCACGACCGCCGGCAGGTTGCGCGTGTTGCGCGGATTGTCTTGGATCGGGTCGGAGTCCGGCATCTCACATCCGCTCCGCGTAAGGGTCGGGAATGCCCAGCTGCGACAGGATTTCGCGTTCCAGTTGCTCCATGGTCTCGGCGTCCTGATCCTTCTCGTGATCATGGCCGATCAGATGCAGGAAACCATGCACGGCCAAATGGCTGAGATGTTGATCGAACGGCTTTTGCTCCTCGTCGGCCTCGCGCCGCGTCGTCTCGTAGGCGATCGCGATATCCCCGAGCATGCGCGGTGCATCATCAGTCTGCCGCGGGCCGCGTGGTTGCAGGGCCGGGAACGATAGCACGTTGGTCGGCTTGTCGATGCCGCGCCAGTTTCGATTCAATGTCCTGATGCCGGCATCGTCGGTCAGCATGATCGCGAGTTCGCTTTCGCCGACATCGGCGGTGACGAATTCGGCCGCAGCCGCGATGGCGCGGTCGATCACAGCCGCCGCTTCAGGTTCGGCCTGCCAGCAGTCGGCGGTCACGAGAATTTCGGTAATCGGAAGGGCAGACGGTGCCATCGGTTAGGGCGTTATCTATGCAACGGTGGTTCGGCCGCCAGTGTGACAACAGGCGAGCGGGCGGAGAAGCGGTGTTCCGGCATTATGCTTTCCCGGCTGCCGGCCGCTGCGGCTTTCCTTCATAGGCCGCCACGATCCGCGCCACCAGTTCATGGCGAATCACGTCTTCGGCGGTGAAATGCACCTGGGCAATGCCGGTCACGCCGTCGAGCAGTTTCACCGCTTCCGCAAGGCCGGACGCCTGACCGTTCGGCAGGTCGACCTGGGAAGGATCACCGGTGACGATCATGCGGCTGTTTTCGCCGAGGCGCGTCAGAAACATCTTCATCTGCATCGACGTCGTGTTCTGCGCTTCGTCCAGAATGATAACGGCATTGGTGAGCGTGCGACCGCGCATGAACGCCAGCGGCGCAATCTCGATTTCGCTGGTTTGCAGCGCGCGCTCGACGATGCGCGCATCCATCAGGTCATAGAGCGCGTCGTAGATCGGGCGCAAATAGGGGTCAACCTTTTCGCGCAGATCGCCGGGCAGGAAGCCGAGCCGCTCGCCGGCTTCCACCGCCGGACGCGTCAGGATGATGCGATCGACTTCCTTGCGCTCGAACAGTTGCGCGGCATGCGCGACCGCGAGCCAGGTCTTGCCGGTGCCGGCGGGCCCGACGCCGAATACCAGTTCGTGGCGCTTGAGCGCGCGAATGTAGGAATCCTGAGCTGCGGTGCGCGCCCGCACCGGACGCTTGCGCAGGTTGATGGTCTCGAACGAAGACTTGGCTGCTTTGGGGTCGAATTCGAAAAGCGAACCTTGGGCGATCACGGCGCGGATCGCTCCTTCGACGTCACCTTGCGCGATGTCCTGGCCCTGGCTCGCCTGCGTATACAATGTCTCCAGCACCCGCCGCGCCGCGTCGCAGCCGTCGCGCGAACCGGCCACCGTGATGTGATTGCCGCGGGAATCGACCACGACGCCGAGACGCCGCTCGATCATCGCGAGATTTTGTCCGTAGGGGCCGACCAGCGCGGAAGCGGCTCGGTTATCGTCGAAGTCGATGACGAATTGAGTCTCGGGCGGAACTTGCATGTCGCGGTCAGGTCTGCGGCTGGTGCTCACTTTCCGTGGTTCGTAGTCCATTGCAGCGCCCATCTGTTACGAACCACGGAAAGTCATGAGCACCAGCAAATCTGTTGTCGTGGCGCCGTCTATCGATTTGAAGTTTCCAAAAGGAGTTTGCAGCGCACTCGGAGGAAATTTCAAATCGGCGGCGCCATTAGCGAGCGACTGTGAATCCGATGCGCTTTTTGGCAAGTGTTCAGGCTCCCATTGGCGTTTCATGAGAGGTGGTCACAAGCCGCGTATCGGGCGAGGCAGAAAGCGGCGGCGCATTCTCCGCGAGTTCACCGAGCAGGCTGTAGCGCTCCAGGCTTTCGATCTTCACCGGCAGGACCTGTCCGATGATGCTCTGCGGCGCCATTACATGCGCGGGTTGAAGATAGGCGGTGCGGCCGACGATCTGTCCAGGATTGCGGGCCGCGCGCTCGAACAGCACATCGACGGTAGTCCCAATCGAGGCCTTGTTGAAGGCCGATTGCTGGCTGTCGATCAGTTCCTGAAGCCGCGCCAATCGCTCGTCCATCACTTCCGCTGACACCGTCTCCTGCATTTCCGCGGCCGGGGTGCCGGGCCGCGGCGAGTATTTGAATGAATAGGCACCAGCGTATCCGATTTGTGTGACCAGAGCGAGGGTGGCTCGAAAATCTTCTTCGCTCTCGCCGGGGAAGCCAACGATAAAATCTGATGAAAATGCAATGCCTTGGCAGGCCGCGCGGAACCGGTCGACGACGCGGCGATAATCTTGAGCGGTATGTTTGCGGTTCATCGCCATCAGGATCCGGTCGGAGCCCGACTGCACCGGCAGATGCACGAACGGCATCACCGCCGGGATGTCGCGGTGTGCTTCGATCAGCGCCTCGTCGATATCGCGGGGATGGCTCGTCGAATAGCGCAGTCGGAGGATGCCGGGAATCTCGGCGAGCTGCCGCAACAATGTCCCGAGCGACCAGGTTCGTCCATCGGGCCCTTCGCCGTGATAGGCGTTGACGTTCTGACCGATCAACGTGATCTCGCGCACGCCATGTTCGGCGAGGCGTTTGACGTCATCGACGATCTTGGCAACCGGCCGCGACACTTCGGCGCCGCGCGTATAGGGCACGACGCAGAAAGTGCAGAACTTGTCGCAGCCTTCCTGGATGGTGACGAACGAAGATACGCCTCGAGCGCGGATCACGTCCGGCTGCGGTGGCGGCAGAAACGAGAATTTATCCTTTGCCGGAAATTCTGTTTCCAGCGCGCGGCCCTCCTTTTCGGCGCGCGCCAATAGTTCCGGCAGGTGATGATAGCTCTGCGGGCCGACCACCACGTCGACCGCGGGCGCCCGATTGATAATTTCGCCGCCTTCGGCCTGCGCCACGCAACCTGCAACCGCGATGTTCATGCGGCGGCCCTGACGCGCGGCGTCCTCCTTCATGACGCGCAGCCGGCCGAGTTCGGAGTACACTTTCTCCGACGCCTTCTCGCGGATGTGGCAGGTGTTGAGAATAACGAGATCGGCATCGGCCGCGTTCGCGCTCTCGACAAAGCCCTCGCCGGCCAGCGTGTCCACCATGCGCTGCGCATCGTAGACGTTCATCTGACAGCCATATGATTTGATATGGAGTTTGCGTGGCTTCATGGAATTCAGGTTTTGCGCGCCGCGCGTTTCAGGATTTGTCGTCGTCCAGCGGGACGCAATAGAGCTCCAGGCGGTGGTCGACGAGCTTGTAGCCGAGCTTGCGGGCGATTTCGGCCTGCAACTTCTCGATCTCCTCGGAGGTAAATTCGATCACCTTGCCGTCGCGCAGATTGATCAAATGGTCGTGGTGGCTGTCACGCATCTGCTCGTAGCGGGCGCGACCCTCGCGGAAATCATGCCGTTCGATGATGCCGGCGTCTTCGAACAGCTTGACCGTGCGGTAGACGGTCGAAATCGAGATCTTGTCGTCAACCGCGACGCAGCGCCGGTACAGTTCCTCGACGTCGGGATGGTCTTCCGCCTCGGCCAGCACGCGCGCAATCACACGCCGTTGCTCGGTCATGCGCATTCCGGTTGCCGCGCACCGTTCTTCGATGCCGGTCGTTTTGGGCGCGGGGTTGGATCTAAGCGCGGTCATTCGGGCCGTCACCGTCAGATATCGGGCTGCTGGAGTTGATCATAACACGTTCTGCCATCACGCAAATGTCACGACAAGTCGCGCCGCATCACCAGTGCATTCATGGCCTCGCCGCCGCTGTGCTTGTAATAGCGTTCGCGGCGCCCGACGACGCTAAATCCGGCATGCTCGTAGAGCCGCCGGGCCGGCTGGTTATTTTCTTCCACTTCCAGAAATACCCTCCGGACGCCTCGACCGGCGAGATGGCCCAGGTGGGTCGACAACAAGCCAATGGAAAGACCCCGGCCCCGATACGCTTCAGCGACCGCAATGGACAGTATTTCGGCTTCGTCTGCCCCGATCCGGGACGCCGAAAAGCCGACGATTTTACGTCCCATTCTCAAGCGGTGGATCAGCGTGTTTCGCTCGCTCAGCATGCGTTCGAATTCGTCTTCACCCCAGCCCTGATGGAACGATGCGCCATGGATGCGGGCCAGCGTCGCCGCGTCGCGCTGGCTTGCGGGTTCGACGACCGGCTGGTCGCCGCTCCATAGTCCGGAGAGCCATGAGTTCATGGTGAAACAGGCGGCACGCCGCCGGCGAGTTGCGCCTTCGGCGGCTTGACGTCAGGGGCCCGCAAATAAAACGGGCGCGCCGGGGCGGTATCGGGACTGACGGCAGCTCCAAGCCATCCGACCCAGGAAATGTCCGGGGCCGGTTGCGCATCGACCTTAAACGGGGCAACCGCATGCTCAGGCCAGCGCTCGGCGACCATGCCTGCGGCATTGCCGACCAGATGCGGCGCGCCAAACTGCCAGGTGTTGAGCGCTTCCGCGATCGGCGCCACGCGGGGCCGGACCAGCGCGCTCCCATTGCCGCTGACGACCTGCAGATAGACGTGGTCGTGCCGGGCATCGATCGCCGATACCACGGGGTGTTCGGCGTTCTGGCTGACGATCGGCGCGGCATAGGCTGCCAGCGTCGAGACGCCGACCGCAGGTATATTGGCTGCCAGTGCAATGCCGCGCGCCGCCGACAGGCCGACCCGAAGCCCGGTAAAGCTTCCCGGCCCGGCGGTCACAGCGATACGGCCGAGCCCTTTGAAAGCTACTCCGGATGCGCCCATCACACGTCCGATCAGCGGCATCAGCGCTTCGGCGTGCCCGCGCTTCATGGCCTGTGATTCCTGTGCGATCAGTTTGCCGGTCTCGGTATCGAGCACCGCAGCAGCGCAGGCATCAAGAGCCGTGTCGATGGCAAGGATCAGCATTGGGGAGCGAATAGCGAACCTTGAATCGCCAAGAGAACGTCAGGGTCTCTCATCTCTGCTCGCCATTCGCTGTTCCCCATTCGTCCCTTTCACATCGGCCGCACTTCGTTCACCTCGGGCACGAAATGCCTGAGCAGGTTCTGGATGCCATGCTGCAAGGTCGCGGTTGATGAGGGGCAGCCCGAGCAGGCGCCCTTCATGTTGAGATAGACGATGCCATCCTTGAAGCCGCGGAAGGTGATGTCGCCGCCGTCATTGGCGACTGCCGGCCGCACGCGCGTTTCGATCAGGTCCTTGATCATGTCCACCGTTTCAGCGTCGGCTTCGTCGAAAAACTCGTCCGCCTCGTCACTCGTGTCATCGCCGCCCACCGCGCCGTCGGCCAGCAGCGGCGCTCCCGACATATAGTGCTCCATGATGGCGCCCAGGATCGCGGGCTTCAGGTGTTGCCAGTCGCTGTCGTCCTTAGTGACGGTGACGAAGTCGGATCCGTAAAAAACGCTCTTCACGCCCGGGACACTGAACAGCCGTTCGGCAAGCGGCGAGCGGCTGGCGGATTCGCGGTTCGAGAATTCCATGGTGCCGCCGTCGAGCACGGTGCGGCCCGGAATGAACTTCAGGGTAGCGGGATTGGGCGTCGCTTCGGTCTGGATAAACATGAATCTCTCCGGCATCGCCAGTTAAACTGGCGTGTGAGGTGTGTCTATCAGATGGCGATCAGGAAAGCACGGTCAAGGGCGAAAATCCCGCCTAAACCTTTATGAAAGCGCGTCAATTTGCGCGCCCGAGAGGTCGCCGGGAACGATGACGACCGGTACCGGGAAGGTGCCAACCGCATTGGCCATGGCGGTGATGATCGGTCCCGGGCCCTCGGGGCCCGGATTGGCGGCCAATACCAGCATGACGATATCGACGTCCTTTTCGATCACGTCGATCATCTGCTCGGTGGGATCGCCTTCGCGGATCACCCGCTCCGGCGTGATCGCTGCAATGCCGTTGGCGCGGCCGCTGGCGCGATCGAGCGCGGCATTCGCCTCTTCCAGAGCCTCGGCGCGCATGATGTCGGCGACGCCCAGCCACTGTTGATTCTGGTTTTCGATCTCGACGATACGCAGCATCACCACGCTTCCGCCGGCCCTCACCGCCCAGCGGCTCGCATAGTGAACCGCGCGGTCCCCTTCCTCGGTGTCGTCAACGATAACCAGACATTTCGGCTTGTGACCCGTCTCGTAGCTGCGTCGCTGGGTGACCATGCGTGTTCCGAAGCTGCAACCAGCTCACATGGTGCCACGGCGCAGCCATCGACGACAAGCAGGGAGGCGGCGGGGTTTTCCGGAAAACCGAATGAGTGCGCCGCGAGATGACGCGGAACTAATGCTTTCGGATAAAGCCGACGATGTCCCGCGTCAGTTCCATGGTTTCGTCGGCGATCGCCCGCGCCCGGTCGGCGCCATCCACCAGAACGCCGTCGACATATCCGGGATCCGCCACCAGCCGCTTCATTTCGGATGCAACCGGCGACAGTTTTGTAACACAAAGCTCCACCAGCGAATTCTTGAAGCTGGAGAACTGTCCGCCCCCGAATTCGCCAAGCACGTCGGCCTTGCTGCGGGCGGATAATGCCGCAAAGATTCCGACCAGATTGTCGGCTTCCGGCCGCGCCTCCAGACCCTTTTCTTCCGACGGCAACGGCTCAGGGTCGGTCTTCGCCTTGCGGATCTTCTGCGCGATCGTGTCGGCATCGTCCGTCAGATTGATCCGCGAATAATCGGAGGGGTCGGATTTCGACATTTTCTTGGTGCCGTCGCGCAAGCTCATCACCCGTGTCGCCGGACCCGTGATCAGCGGCTCCGGCTGGGGAAAGAACAGGCCTTCATTGAAGCCGTGCCTGCGGATCGAATCGCCGAAGTCGTTGTTGAACTTTTGCGCGATATCGCGGGAGAGTTCGAGGTGCTGCTTCTGGTCTTCGCCGACCGGAACGTGCGTGGCGCGGTAGAGCAGGATGTCCGCCGCCATCAACACCGGATAATCATAAAGTCCCACGGACGCGTTTTCACGGTCCTTGCCGGCTTTTTCCTTGAACTGGGTCATTCGGTTCAGCCAGCCGACCCGCGCGACGCAGTTGAAGATCCAGGTGAGCTCGGTGTGGCCGGTCACCTGGCTCTGGTTGAACACGATATGCTTCTTTGGATCGATGCCTGAGGCGATGAAGGCCGCGGTCACTTCGCGCGTGTTGCGCGCAAGCTGGGCGGGGCCACCCCACACGTCGATGCCTTGCGTGATCGCATGCAGGTCGACGACGCAATAGATGCAGTTGTGCGTTTCCTGCAACTTCACGAAGTTGACGATCGCGCCGAGATAATTGCCGAGATGCAGGTTACCGGTCGGCTGCACGCCTGAAAAAACCCGTTCAACAATCGCCATGGTCAGTTTCCGAGGGGCTTCGTATCGCGGCAACCGACACGGGTCACAGCGTCTTGCGCCGTCCATTGCCATGCAAGTCCGCCCTGCGCAAGCTTTCAGACGCCGGTTCGGCGCACTGCGCGGATCGCTTCATTCCAGTCAATAACGCCAAGCAGGCTAAGGAACAGGCCGTAGAGGGCGATTCCCCCTGCAATGAGCGCGGCCACCAGGAGTAAATGCAGAGGCCCGGATGGATCGGCCGACGACAGCACGAACGGGACGGCCAGCCACAACAAGCCGCCCATCGCGAGCGCCGCAGCAACGATCCGCGGCAGACGGTGCCGAGCGGCGGCGTCGATCGAGAAACCGAATGTGGTGAGACTTCGCCGGATCAGCGACAGCGCGCCGCTCCAGGCGCCGAGCGCGATCGCGACCGAGATGCCGCGGATGCCGAACGACCGGTCGAGCATGACGGCGACAACGATCGTGACCGCAAGGCCCTTGAGTGTCGCCCACAGCGGCGTGACAGTATCGCCGCGGGCGAAGAATGCAGGCGAGGTCGCCTTGGTTAACACCTGTGCCGGGAGTGCGAGCGCAAGCCATGCCAGCGCCTGCGCGGTGCCCGTGGTGTCGCTCGCGACAAATGCGCCGTGCTGGAACAGCAACCGCACCACCGGCTCGCTCAACGCGATCAGTCCAAGCGCGGCCGGAAGGGCCAGCCCGGTTGCAAGTTCGAGCCCGCGCGATTGGGCGTGAATCGTTGCGCTTTGATCATCGGCATGTACGGTGCGCGCCAGTTCGGGCACCAGCACGGCGCCGACGGCAACGCCCACGATCCCGAGCGGCAGCTCGATCAGACGGTTGGCAAAATAGAGCCAGGACACGGCGGATGATGAGCTCGATGCGACGATCGCGCCCACCACGATCAATAGCTGTGGTCCGGCGCCGGCCACCATTCCGGGAACTGCCCGGGCCACAAAGCCGCGCATCTCGGAATCGAAGGCGACGCGCAGTGGTGTCGCGAAATGGCTGCCGCGCGATCGCAAGATCAAGATCAACAACTGCATCAGGCCGGCGACGCCGACCGTAGCGGCGATGCCAAATCCTGCATGAAATTCATCCCATCGCCGGAAGAGAAGGACGACCATCACCGCGATCAGGGTGCCATTGAAAAACAGCGGCGCGAACGCCGTCAGCGCGAAGCGGCCTTGCGCATTCAATAGCGCCATTGTCACCGTCGCCGGTCCGGCAAAAGCCAGATACGGCAGCATCAGGCGGGCATCGTTCACGGCGAGCTGCAGGGTTGTCGTGGCAAAGCCTGGCGCCAGCGCCGCGATGATCAGAGGCATCAACAGTCCTGCCGCGAGAGTTGCGGCGATCAGCGCCATGCTGATGGTGCCCAGCACCCGGCCGGCAAAGGCGCTGGCTGCGTTTGTGCCTTTCGTCTCCTTTGCGGCGAGCCAGATCGGCACCAGGGCGTTGTTCAGAGCGCCTTCGGTCAGGAGCCGGCGCACCACATTGACGAGCTGAAACGCCAGCAGAAAGGCGTCGGCCACAGGTCCAGCGCCAAGCAGCGCCGCGACCATGGCGTCGCGCGCAAAGCCGAGCAGCCGCGAGGCCAGCGTCCCCATCGAGACCGTGAGAAACGGGCGAATCATCGGCTCTTCTATAGCAGAAGGGTCGATTTGAGTTTGCCTCTCGCGCCGCGATCGTGATAGGCGGCTACACCCATCAACTGGACGCCTCATCAGGACAGCGACATGACCCCCGCGAAATACGACGTGCTCGGGATCGGCAATGCCATTTTCGACGTATTGGTGCAGACCGACGAGGGTTTTTTGATCCGCCACGGCATGACCAAGGGCGGCATGTCGCTAATCGACGAGGAGCGCGCGGCGGCGATCTATCGCGAGATGGGAACGGCAACCGAGATGTCGGGCGGATCGGCGGCCAACACCATAGTCGGCATCGCCAGCCTCGGGGCCCGCGCCGCCTACGTCGGCAAAGTTAAGGACGACCAGATCGGACGTCTCTATGCGCATGACATCCGCGCCGCAGGCGTCACATTCGAAACCAGGGCGGCGGCTGACGGTCCCGCGACCGGCTGCTCTTATATTTTGGTGACGGGCGACGGCGAGCGCACCATGAACACATATCTCGGCGCGGCCCAGGAACTGACGCCGGCCGATATCGATGCCGATCAGATCTCGGCATCCGCGATCCTTTATCTCGAGGGTTATTTGTGGGACCCCAAAAGCGCCAAGGAAGCCTTTGTGAAGGCGGCGACGATCGCGCACAAAGCGGGCCGTCAGGTTGCGCTGACCTTGTCGGATTCTTTTTGCGTCGACCGTTATCGCGACGAATTCCTCGAGTTGATGCGTAGCGGCACGGTCGATCTCGTCTTCGCCAACGAGGCCGAACTGCATTCGCTTTACCAGACAGCTGATTTCGACACCGCACTCAAGCAATTGCGCGGCGATATCGGTCTTGGTGTGGTGACCCGGAGCGAGAAGGGCTGCGTCGTCGCTGCAAAGGACGGCGTGACGGCGGTCCCGGCATTTCCGATCGAGCGGCTCGTCGATACGACGGGGGCGGGCGATCTGTTCGCGGCAGGCTTCCTGTTCGGCCTCTCGCGCGGCGCGGGTCATGAGAATGCCGGTCGCCTCGGCGCGCTCGCCGCGGCCGAGGTGATCCAGCACATCGGCGCGCGGCCGCAGGTGTCACTGAAGGAACTGGCGCAGCAAAACGGATTGCCGGTTTAAGCCACGCGACAGTCCGTCATGTCCGGTTAGGGCCGGGCACGACGGCTGTGAAGCTACGCTGCTTTGCGCCCCGTCGTGGCGTCTAGCCCATCATAGACGCCACGCTCGAATCCGGCGAAGGCTTCCAGACACGTTTCATCGGCGAACGGCAGCACCTGCATCAGGATCACGCCGGTCACGTCTCGGGCCGGATCGATCCAGTAATAGGTGTTGGCAAGACCAGCCCAGGCGAGGCTGCCGGGACTGCGGCCTTCCGGCGTCTGCTCGGTCGTGATCAGGAAGGAAAGTCCCCACTTCTTGACCATGCCCGGGTAGAGATCGACATCGTTGGTGTATGGCGGCGCCGCCGAAATCATCTTGGTCACGACAAGGTCGCCGATGTGGTTCTGACCCATCATGGCGACGGTTTCGGGTTTGAGTACTTGATTGCCGTTGCCGCGCCCCTTGTTGAGGATCATCTGCGTGAACTTGATATAGTCGCCGGCGGTGCCATAGAGGCCTCCGCCACCCATGTGGAATTCCGGATTCTGCTCGAGCTCGAACTCGATCGATGACAGCGAGCCGTCGGCGTCCCGCGCATGCATGCCGACCAGCCGTTCGCGCATGGAGTCCGTCAGCTTGAAACCGGTGTCGTTCATGCCGAGCGGCGCAAACAGATGGTCGCGCAGATAGGCATCGAGCTTTTTGCCGCTGACCGCTTCCACCGCCTTGCCGACAAAATCGATATTGGTGCCGTATTCCCAGCGGGTGCCGGGATCGGAGGCGATCGGGGTTTTCAGCGCGGCATGCTGGCAGGTGATGATGCCGGGGATATTGGCTTTTGCCAAATAGGTCCCCATGTCGCCGTTCCACATGTCGTAGCAAAAGCCCGCGGTGTGCGTCATGAGGTGGCGCAGCGTGATGGCGCCGTTGGCTGGCCGCAGCTGTGGCTCGCCGTCGGCATCGAATCCTTCGAGCACCTGCGGTGCGGCGAGATCGGGCAACAGCTTGCCGACCGGCTCGTCCAGCGCCAGCTTGCCCTGTTCGACGAGTTGCATCGCCGCCGCAGTCGTAATCGCCTTGGTCATCGAGGCGATCCAGAACACGCTGTCCGTCGTCATGGCATCTGGTTTGGACAGGTCGCGCTTGCCGAATGCGCCCTGATAAATCACCTCACTGCCGCTGGCGGCCACGGCAACGACCCCGGGAATTTCCAAGGCATCGCTCTTCTGACGCAGAACATGATCGATCTGGGCTTTGCTTTGCATGGGGTTACCTCCTAGGTTATTTTTTTAGAGTGCGTGATCATCCTCCCCGATATTTGCCGCCGCAAGCGCGCGGCATTCCGGTCGCGATCTCGTGAACGGCTGGAACCAGGCAACAGCTTGCGCATTTTGTCTCGCCACAGATGCCACAATTTTCCACCAATCAGACCGCATCTTGGGCCAGATTCGATTGGCGGCACGGATCGTTTTGGGACAAATTCCCTGCCGCATCCTCAGTAATGCGTTCACATCAAAGCGAAAATGCAGCGTACGCGTTGCAATTGATCCGCCTTTGCACCAAATAAAGTGTGGCATTGCCGAGGCATTGAGGGACGTCGGATGATCACCACCTGGAGCGAATGGAAACGGTACCCTCGGGCCGGACGCGGTGAGAACCTCGAAGCACCGATCTCGCCGGGCATTTACGAAGTCCGTTTTGCGGCGACCGGTGCGCTGCATTCCTTCGGCGCGGTCGACAATGTCGCACAGGCGCTGGCGTTGCTGCCGATGGCTGCCAGATCCTGGTTCAGCCGCCGCGGGCCGGCCCAGATGCCCGATCTCGAATATCGCACCTGCGCGACGTCCACGAAGGCGGATGCCAAGGCGGCAGCCGAGCGCATGATTGGGCGGCGTGAAACCTATCTGAGCGGCGCGGCCTGATTGCGGCCGCCTGGACCGTCTCCCGCCCCTGCGATTTTCGCACGTCGGATTGATGCGGCTGCCGCGCGGGCGGACCGTGCATTGCGGCCGGTTCCGGCCTATATGGGGCCGGACCAGAAAATCCTTGGGAGTAAGGCCATGACCCCGACCGCCGCTGCACGTACATCCCAGTCCGCTGCCGCAAGCTTGCGAGACCGCCTGAAGGACCCCTCGCTGCTGCGCGAGCAGTGCTACATCGACGGCACCTGGGTCGGGCAACCCGAATTCCCCGTCACCAATCCCGCCACCGGCGTGGAGATCGCCAGGATCGCCCAACTGGGTGCGGCTGACGCGACCCGTGCGGTCGAAGCCGCCGAGCGGGCGTTTCCAGCTTGGGCGAAGCTCACCGCCAAACAGCGCTCGAATATTCTGCGCAAATGGTTCGACTTGATCGTCGCCAACCGCGAAGACCTGGCGCTCATCCTGACTTCGGAACAGGGTAAGCCGCTGTTCGAAGCCCTCGGCGAGGTCGATATCGGCGGCGCCTATGTCGAGTTCTTCGCGGAGGAAGCTCGCCGCATCTATGGCGAGACCATCCCGAGCCAGCGCAGCGACGCCCGCCTGCTGGCGATCAAGCAGCCGATCGGCGTGTGCGGGGCGATCACGCCGTGGAACTTCCCGAGCTCGATGATCACCCGCAAAGTCTCGCCGGCGCTGGCCGCCGGCTGCACCGTGGTGCTCAAGCCGGCCAATGAAACGCCGCTCAGCGCCCTGGCGCTGGTGGCGCTCGCCGAAGGGGCCGGCGTGCCCAAGGGCGTCTTCAACGTCATCACCGGCGACGCGCCGCCGATCGGGCTCGTGTTGTGCGAGCATCCGGCGGTGCGCTTTGTCGGCTTCACCGGGTCGACCGAGGTCGGCAAGATCCTTTACAAACAGGCTTCGGTCGGCGTGAAGAAGCTCGGGCTCGAGCTTGGCGGCAATGCGCCGTTCATCGTGTTCGACGACGCCGATATCGACGCCGCCGTCGAGGGTGCGATCGTCTCGAAGTACCGCAACATGGGTCAGACCTGCGTCTGCGCCAATCGCATCTACGCACAGGACAAGATCTACGATCAATTCGTCGAGAAGCTGTCCAAGAAGGTTGCGGCGATGAAGATCGGCGACGGCACCGACCAGGGCGTCATCCAGGGTCCGCTGATCAACATGGAAGCAATCGAGAAGGTCGAGCGGCATATTGCCGACGCCGTGAAGGGCGGCGCCAAGGTCGTAACCGGCGGCAAGCGCCATGCGCTTGGCCGTACCTTCTTTGAGCCGACCGTGCTCTCGGATGTGAAGGCGGATGCGCTGGTGTCGCGCGAAGAAACGTTCGGGCCGGTCGCGCCGGTGATCCGCTTCAAGGACGAAGCCGACGTGATTGCGATGTGCAACAAGTCGCCATTTGGTCTGGCGTCCTATTTCTACGCCCGCGATCTCGGGCGGGTGTGGCGGGTGGCCGAAGCGCTGGAGTCGGGGATGGTCGGCGTCAACTCCGGCCTGATCACGACCGAAGTAGCGCCATTCGGCGGCGTCAAGGAATCCGGTCTCGGCCGCGAGGGCTCTCACCACGGCATCGAGGAATATCTCGAAATCAAGTATGTGATGATGGCGGGCGTCTGACGCGACCAGTCGCCAGATCATCGAGTCTAGAGACCTAACGTCACTTCGGCCCAGTGCACGACGACCTCGCTGTTGAGGAAGGCGATGACGCTGGGCTCAAGTTCTTTCGGCGCATCGTGTGCCACTGTCGCGGTCGCCACAATCGCATCGCAATGGTCATTGAAGGCGATGGCGAGCACGAGCTGGGGGCATGGTAGGGCTCGCTCACCGTATAGGCGCGGCTGCGGCCCTTCATCCAGGCGACCTTGATCTCATGGCCTGCGCCCAGCACCGCCGGCTTGCCGCCCATCAAATTGAAGTCACTGAGCCAATCGAGTTCGTTGTCATCGGAGACGCCGGTCAGGCAATTGCAGAAGCCGATCTTGGGCCGGATGTAGACATTGACCTCGACGCCGCAATCGGCCGCCGCGCAGCGGAAGGCCTTGCCTTCACCCCACTCGTCGGTGGGGAATGGCCATTTCGCCTCGGCAAATTTCGGATGGTTGGGCGCCGTCAGTGCCTGGCTTTGAAGGCGCATCGGCCAGGCGAAGAACGCCGACAGGCCAAAGGAGGCTCCGAGCGCCAGGCCCAGCACCACGGCAATGGCAGCGCTTCGGTTCCTCGGCATCCTAGTTGCTCGCGACAAAGGTTCGCGCCACGGCGAGTACCGGCCGCGCTGAATCGGAGTTGGCGGCGAGGGCCAGCAGCTTCTTGTAATTCGCCTTGGCCGTGGTGGTGTCGCCGAGCGCCTGGGCCGCCTGCGCCGCGCCGGCATAGCCGTTGAAGCGGTTTGGCTCCTTGGCTTTCGTTGCCTCGAACTCTACCAGCGCCTCCTTGGCCATGCCGCGGTCGAGCAGAATGAAGCCGTAAAGTTCGCGGGCCGGCGCGAGTGGGCCGGGCGTGACCGGCGCTTTTTCGGTCTTGTCTTCGGCGTCTGCGGCCGCAGCCATCGCTTTCAGCGCATCGTCGTATCTGCCTGCCTTCGGCGTAGCATCCAGGCGTCCGTGATCTGCTGTTCGATATCCGCCTGTGTCGCCCAATAGTCGTTCTTCGCCTCGCGCAAGCGATCGCGAATTTCGACGAGTTTGGCGAGGTCGGCTCGCGCCGCTGCGACATCGCCTGAGCGTGCCGCGCCGAGCGCGCGGGCGAAATGAGAAATCGCCATCACCTGTGGAAACTTGTTCTGAACGACGTCAAGCCTGGCCGCCCCGCGCCAGTCGCCGCGTTCGACCACATAACGGGCCGGTGCCGCGGCGCGCGAAAACGCGCCGCCGAACGAATCCGGATCGGGCGTGACTGCTTCGATGGCGTCGATGACATGCTGCGCCTTTTCGTCCTGCGCGAGTTGCAGATACGCGTAGACGAGATAGTCCCGGCCATGCAGCTGCTCGCCGGTTTCCCCGGCGGCCTGGCGGCTTCCACCGAAGCGAGATTGGCCGCGATCGATTCCTTCCAATAACCGACGCGGGTGAAAATGTGCGACGGCATGTGCTGGGCGTGCGGTGCTTTGGGCGCAATCTTGGCATACCGCAGCGCCGCCGGCAGGCCCTTGGCCGCGAGCGCCGGATAGTCATAGAGATGGATCAAATAATGGGCGATGCCGGGATGCTGCGGCTGGCGCTGCCAGATCGGCTCCCAGGATGGCTGCGCCCTTGAGCTGGTTGGCGTAGGTCTTGTCGGCCGGAGAGGCCGCCACGTTCAGCGTGATGGCGTAGAATATCTGCGCTTCGTCGTCGTCGGGATATTTCGCGGCGAGCGCTTCCATCTTCTTCAGATAGGCCTGCACGCGCGCCTGCTGCGGGATCTTGTCGCAGTCGACATACATAACCGAGAGCGCATCGATATAGTCGTGCTCGCGCTCGCTCCTGGCCCCGGTCTCTTCGGCCTTCTGGATGGCGACCAGCCCGAGCGGAAGATTGGGGGCGGGGATGGCGCCGTGGGGATTGCCGAGCAGCGACAGCGCAATGCCCCAATAAGCGATGGCGCAGGTGGGATCGGCCTTGAGGGCCCCCTCGTAAATCTCCTTCGACTGGGCATACCAGAACGAATGCTGATAGCGCATCGCGCGGTCGAACCGCCGCTGCGCAACCTCGTTGCAGGTTGTGGCAAAGTGCACCTTGCCGAGCTTTTGATCGTTCGCGTCCTGCGCGAGAGCGGGGAAGCCGGCAGTGAGCGCCGCCGTGGCGGCAAGTGTGGCACCAAGCAGCATTCACGCATGATTGCGCTCCTTTGCCTAAACGGGCGACCGCGGATGCGGACGCGATCATAGGCCGTCGTGATAACCTGCTCAACATGCCGCAATGGCATTGCTGTCACGACCTCGCATCTACCGCCGGAGCACACCGATCAGGCGGTTGGCAAAGGTCAGTCGCTCGGCCATGACTAGCACAAAAAACGTCAGCAGTTTCTGACTGAGCAGCGGACTTTCCGTCTTGATCGCCTCGAATTGTCGGCGGCTGAGGACATAGAGAACGCTGGCGATCTCGGCCTGGATGGTGGCATTGCGCGGCGCACCCGCCACGAGGCCCATCTCGCCGATGGTCGTATAGCGGCCGAGGCTTCGCACCCGCGTCAGCCCCCCATCGCCGGTCGGGATCATCACGCCGACGCGCCCATCGAGGATGAAATGCATGGAATCGGCGGCATCGCCGGCGCGTACGATGATGTCTCCGGCGCGAACCTCCAGCCGCTCGCAGCGATGCATCAATTCCGCCGCATCTTTCTCGGTGCCGAGGATACGGGTGAACCAGTCCCGCAATGAGGCTTCCTCGCCGCCGTGACCCTCGTGCTGGGCGATGATCTCGTTTTCGCACCACTCCAGGGCATGATCGAGCTCCGGCATGATGCTGACTTCGCCGGAAATGAACTCGCTTGAGCGAAGCGCCTTTTCCGCGGCTGCCTGCATGTTCACCAGCACCAGGCGGATGCCGCGGTCCTGTGCTACGCGCTTGATCTGGGCAAAGCTGTACGCTGCCGACGAGTCGATGCCGGTCACCAGCTTGAAGTCGAACACCAGAAAGCGGCACTCCGGATGGCGCGCCAGCAGCGCCTTGACGTGCTGATAGAGGCGATTGGCGGAGCCGAAGAACAGATAGCTCTGCAGGTTCAGGCCCTGGATGCTGCCGCCATGGGCGGCGAGCACCGCGAGCTGCTCGCGGGAGCGGTCGAGCGAACTGCGATACTCCGATCCGTCGAAGGAAAATTTGATGGAGTCGATGCGCGAGGCGCTGAGGGCGAAGGTCGCGCAACCGATGACGACGCCGATCAGTATGCCGGCAATGAACCCCCATTGCACGATGATGACGATGATGGCGAGCAGCGACAGATATTCGGTGACGGAAAGCCGCCGCCGCGACTGCACGATCCATTTGTGGAGCGCGTCTGCGCCGAGATAGATCAAGAGGCCGCCGAGCACGAATTTCGGCATGTAGCCGAGCAGGGTGGGCGCAAAGGCCAGCATCAAAAGCGAAATCACCGCAACCGTCAGCCCTGAGAGGGGGCCGGTGCCGCCGGAATTGAAGTTGAGCACCGACCGGCTGATCGAGATGCAGCCGGGATAGCCGCCGAAGGCGCCGTTGAGCATGTTGGCAAGGCCTGTGATATTGAGCTCCCGCTCCAGATTGGCCTCGCGGTTCGTCGCGACTTCGATACCCGTGGTGTTGAACAGCGTGGACGAGGCGGTCACGAAGATGACGGCGACCAGATTGCCGGAAAGATCGGCCAGCATCGGCCAGGGATAGTGTCGGAGAGCGTCGCTGCTCCAGGGCAGCATGAAGCTGATGCGGGGCGGCGGCTGAAAGGTCCAGCCGGCAGATTGCGCGTCGGCGAGCGAAATGCCTGCCAGCCAGAACAGAATATGCGCCGCGATAACGCCGCCGATGAGAATGGCAGGCAGTCCGAATGACGAGCGGGAGCGGTGCCAGGTCATATAAAGCACCAGTGCCATGATGCAGGCGGCGGCAAGCTTGAACAAAGTGAGTATGTCCTGGAACTGGCCCAGCGTTGCCAATTGCAGGCGCTGGCCGGTAATGACGCGGACCGCGCCTAGAAGGATCAGGAACCCGGTTGCACCAAGAAAGCCGCCGACCACCGGATAAGGCACGTAACGGATCGCGCGGCCCATGCGCGTCATGCCGAAGCCGCACAGCACGGCCCCCGTGATCACTGTCGTCACCGCCAGCGTGATCAGGACGGGTGCAAGCAGGGGCGCGGATGGGTCGGCGGCGACAATGCGTTCCACCATGGAAGAGGCGAGAATGCCGGTCATGGCCGCGGTGGAGCTGTCGGGTCCTGCAACAGCGAAGGGCAGCGAACTCCCCAGTGCGACCACGGCGGCAAGGATCGCGGAGGAAATGAACGTTGCGGCGACGCCGTAGGACAGGTACGGCGACAGAGGCCCGCCAAAAATCAAAAGCGCATAGGACAGTCCGAAGGTGACGGTCAGCACGCTGGCGGCGCTGCCGCCGAGAATATCCTTGAGCATCCCGCGCGGCGACAGCCTCGGCAGGGCATTGATTGACTGAATGCTCACGCGCCCCTTTTCCCCGGGCGTTATAATTTGAGATCGTGTCCGGTGACGCGGCGATAGGCTTCGAGATAACGCTTGCTCGTGGCATCGACGACATCGGCCGGCAAGGGCGGCGGCGGCGCTTCGCCATTCCAGCGGCCGGCGCGGCGCTCGCCATCGAGATAGTCGCGCAGCGGCTGCTTGTCGAAACTCGGCTGCGGCCGGCCCGCTTGATAAATGTCGGCAGCCCAGAACCGCGAGCTGTCCGGCGTCATTACCTCGTCGATCAGGATGATGCGGCCATCCGCGTCGCGGCCGAATTCGAATTTCGTATCGGCGATGATGATGCCGTGCTCGCGACTGATCTTTTCGCCGCGCGCGTACACCGCGCGCGTCATGCTTTCAAGCTGGCGCGCCACGTCATCGCCGACGATCTCGCGCATCCGGGTGATTGTGATGTTCTCGTCGTGGCCGCTCTCGGCCTTGGTGGCGGGGCTGAAGATCGCGGGTTCGAGCTTGCCGCTTTCCAGAAGGCCGGATGGAAGTTTCTCGCCAGCCAGCGTGCCGGAAGCGGCGTACTCCTTCCAGGCCGAGCCGGAAAGATAGCCGCGGATCACGCATTCGATCGGAAACACCTTGGTGCGCTTGCAGAGCATCGCGCGGCCCACCAATGCATCGCGATGCGCCTTCAGCTCGGGCACCTCGCCAACGATCGCATCGGCGTCCGCGGTGATCATGTGGTGCGGCACCACGACATCGAGCTGATTGAACCACCAGGCGCTGATTTGGGTCAGCACCGCGCCCTTCATCGGAATGGTCTCGCCCATCACGATATCGAAGGCGGAGATGCGGTCGGTGGTCAACAGCAGCACGCGGTCGTCGCCGACGCTGTAGATATCGCGAACCTTGCCGCGCCCGATCCGCGGAAGAGGCAAGTCGCTCGCCAGCATGGTGGTCATGAAATCCACTTTCGAAACAGGACGCGCCGGTGCGTCAGGATGGAGAAGGTCTCACTCCGGCAGCGGAATGAACTCGTGTTCGTTGGGAACGGGAGCAAAGCGGCCGGACTTCCAGTCCTGCTTGGCTTGCTCGATCCGCTCTTTACTGGATGAAACGAAATTCCACCAGATATGACGCGGACCTTCGAGGGCATCTCCACCGAGAAACATCATCCGCGCGGGTTTGAGGGCCTTGGCAGCGATGCGGTCGCCGGGCCGGAAGACCAGCAGACGCGGCCCCTCGTAACGGTCGCCCGCGATCTCGATCTCACCATCCACGAGATAGATCGCCCGTTCTTCGTGGTCGGCATCGAGCGGCACATTGACGCCTGCGTCGGCCGTCACCTCGACATAGAACCAGGGCGAGACCATCGCGACCGGCGAAGTCGCACCGAACGAACTCCCTGCGATGATCCTTGCCGATATGCCCCGATCGGTCACCGTCGGCAGATCGGTAGCCGCATAATGCTGGAAGGTCGGCGCGATCTCTTCTTTGCCTGCCGGAAGCGCGATCCAGCTTTGCAAGCCCAGCATCTTTTGTCCGTTCTTGCGCTCAAGGTCCGGCGTACGCTCGGAATGGGCGATGCCGCGGCCAGCCGTCATCAGGTTCATGGCGCCGGGCTGGATTTCACGAATATTGCCCTCGCTGTCGCGGTGCATGATGGCCCCGTCGAACAGGTATGTGACGGTGGCAAGCCCGATGTGCGGATGCGGACGCACGTCCATACCCTTGCCGGACAGGAACTGCACCGGGCCAAAATGATCGAAGAAAATGAACGGGCCGACCATCTGCCGCTTTCCGTGCGGCAGCGCGCGCCGGACGGCAAAGCCATCGCCGAGGTCGCGGGTGCGCGGCACGATGACCAGCTCCAGCGCGTCGCAGGACAGGGGATCGCCGAGGACCGGATCGTTCGAGGGTTGCCAGCTCATTTTCTTCTCCGTTCATTCCGCCGCGGCGACGTATTGCTGTCCGACATAGCCGTTGGGATCGCCGAAGCGCTCGACCATCACTTCGGGCAGGTCTTTTTCCTTGTGCGTCACGCAGCCGCCGGAGCGTACGGTATAGCGCTGCTGATGGTTTAAGTGCGGCGGCGCCGTGCCTTGCTGGAGGGCACGCGCGCTCTCCATGATCAGCTTGCGGAAATGCATGATGCCAAGGTCGGTGGGGCCGAGGTGTTCGCGCGTGCGGTCGGCGATCGGACCCTGGCTGTCCTGCACCGCCGCGTCCTGCTCGGACACGCCCTTGATGCCGGTATAGCTCTTCGTCTTCTGGAGCTTGCGATCGATCAGGTAGTCGTTCGACTTGTTGCGAAGCGGCACGTAATTCTCGTCGACCTCGGCGATCACGCCGTGGCCATGCGAATAAGCCTCGCGTTCGGCTGAAGTCAGTGGACGATCCGGATTCCAGGCATAGGTGTAGATCCAGCAACCGGTGTCGGTCACCGGCACAAAACTCTGGCCGAAGATGCTGTCCCCGGGCATCGCGCTCGGCGCATAGGTGTGAGCCGGCATCAGGAATTGCGCGATCCGCCAGTAGATATTGTCGTCGCCGGCGATGCGGCCGCCGGCAATGGTCAGCCCGGCCTCATGCGGGTTGATCTTGATGACCGGCCGGGGGTCTTCCGCGATCCAGCGCATGTGGCCGCTGTTCATGCGCGAGATCGGGTTGATGAAATGTTTCTTGATGTCGAGGATCTCGTCTTCGTCCTTGTCGAACGCGAGATGCGCAAAGGTGAAATGCGCGGTATCGATCGAGCCTTCCAGCGCCTGCACCCAGTTGCAGTCCTGCCATTTCTTGGTGACAAAGCGGTGGGAGGCCGGCACCAGCGCCATCTCCAGCGCGGGCAGCTCCGGCGCCTCGTCCGCCGGTCCCATATAGGCCCAGATCATCTCGCCCCATTCGCGCACCGGATAGGACTTGATGCGGATCAGGTCCTTGGCGTTGAGGTCGGGATAGGAGGTCGGCATGTCGACGCACCTTCCGTCGGTGTCGAACTTCCAGCCGTGATAGACGCAGCGGATGCCGCATTCCTCGACCCGGCCGAGCCAGAGATTGGCGCCGCGATGCGGGCAATATTGATCGATCACCCCGACCACGCCCCTGGAGTCGCGGAAGGCGAGCAGTTCCTCGCCCATCACCACGATCTTCTTTGGCGCCCCGTCGGCTTCCGGCAATTCCTTCGAGAGCAGAACCGGAAGCCAGAAACGCCGGAGCAGGTCCCCCATCGGCGTACCGGCATCGCTTTGGGTGAGAAGCCGGTTGTCCTCCGCACGGAGCATGGCGCGCCTCCGGGATCAAGGTTCTGATTTTGAGCAAGCTTGGCGCAGGGCAAGCGGGCCGTCAACGCAACTTGTCGTTCCCGCGGCGCGGTGCGCCCGAGTTGTAGGGAGACCAGCGCTCCTCTTAAAGATCGGAGGGCGCGCGGGAATGCCGGATGCCAAGCGCACCCGCAGCCTTGCGTGCGAATGAAAAAAGCACGCAAGCAAGTCACCACGGTTACGCCGAGCAAGCCGGCATTCCCGCACGCGAGGGTTTTAACGGCTTATTCCACGCTCTCCCCGGCGATCGGGCTTTTTTGTCACCGTCGCCGCCGCAATGCGGAGCATTATCGGCAGCTTGACGCCAGCGTCGAGGCGTCAGGACCACATGGCTTTGCCGTCCGCGACAGCGCATTCGTCTGTTGCGCTATCGCGTCCATCGCATCCCGCACCCAACGTCCGTGACGATCGCGAAACGCCCCTCGTTTGGGGCGGGACGGGGCGGGCTTCTAAAGGTGATTTGCCCGTCGTCGCAAGCGATGTGCCTGCGACATTTCAACACGACGGGCAAATCGGCCGGGGCGAGTAGGTGCTGTCAAGCGCATTTTCTCGTGTCTTGGAAGCGTTGCGGCATATGATGCCGCTACGCAGATCCGGGAGCACGTGCGCCCAGCGCGCGCGGTCGCCTGCGCGGCGCTCGGGAAGGGTACGAGTTGCGCTTGCGCGCGGCCCTCAGGCGGCGCGCACCGACGCCAAGAATTTTGAGACTTCGGACCGGAGCCGGCCGGAGTCCGTCGACAGCGTCTGCGCCGCCGACAGCACCTGGGAAGACGCGGAACCGGTTTCGGCGGCGCCGCGCTGGACGTCGGCAATGTTGGCAGAGACGTGCTGCGTGCCGGTCGCCGCCTGCTGCACGTTGCGGGCGATCTCCTGGGTCGCCGCTCCCTGTTCTTCGACGGCCGCCGCGATGGTCGCGGAAATTTCGGAAAGCTTTTCGATCGTGCCGCTGATTTCCCGGATAGCCCCGACCGAATCCTCCGTCGCGCTCTGGATGCCGCTGATCTGCTGGCTGATCTCGCCCGTCGCCTTCGACGTCTGTTCGGCCAGCGCCTTCACTTCCGACGCCACCACGGCAAAGCCGCGGCCCGCCTCGCCGGCACGGGCAGCTTCGATGGTGGCGTTGAGCGCGAGCAGGTTGGTCTGCCCGGCAATGGTATTGATGAGCTCGACGACATCCCCGATACGGGTTGCGGCTTTGGAAAGCTCACTGACCCGCGCGGTCGTATTGTGAGCCTGATCGACGGCGGCGCCGGCCATACGCGTGGATTCCTGCACCTGCCGACTGATCTCGCTGATCGACGAGGAAAGCTCTTCCGTGGCGCTGGCGACGGATTGCACATTGGTGGATGCTTCCTCTGAAGCGCCGGCCACCCTGGTGGCGAGGTCCTGGGCGTGCTCTGCCTGCGAGGTCATGGTGCGGGCTGCAGTTTCGAGCTCGCTCGAGGCGGTCGAAACCGTGTGGACGATTGCGCCGACAGCCTCCTCAAATCCATTGGCGAGCTTTTGCATGTCTTCCCTGCGCTGGCGTGCAACGACCTCGTCCTGCCTGATCTTGGCTTCGGCTTCGTCGCGCGCCTTCTGCTCGGCCTTGAGCTTGAAATCGGAAACAGCATGCGCCATGTCGCCGAGCTCGTCCTTGCGATCCAGTCCCGGCAAAACCACGTCGAAATTGCCCGCGGCAAGCTCCTTCATACCTGAAGTAAGCCCGGCAAGAGGCCGGATTATGCCGCGCGCGATGAGGAAGGCGATCAGCAAGCCAAACAATACGGCGGCGCCGGCAACGATTTCCTGGGCCGAGATGGTGCCGTCGATGCGGTCGTCCGTCTCAGCGACGGTTGAGACCAAGCGCCCGTCGGTCTCTGACTTTATCTTTTCCATCCTCTTGATCGCGCCCACGATCGCCGGCGTGATGGCGTTGTAGTAGAGCTCGTCGGCCCGAACGATGTTGGGGCCGGTCTTCTCGAAAGCCTCGCCATATTTGGTCAGGCCAGTCTTCACCGCGGCAAGCTGGGCGGCGAGACCCTGCGGCAGCTCAAGCTTCTCGATACGGGCGACTTCCTGCTGCGCTTTGGCAAGATTGACCTTAAACGTCTCGATCCCCTTGCGGTCGCGGGTTGCGAGCATCCGCCAGTTGGCGACGCGCACGAGCAGGCCCTTCTCCAGCAGCGCATTTGCCTCGACCGCGAACGGTGTTCCGGCGGTGGCCGCGACGAATTTGTTGAGGTCTTCCGCCATCTTGTCGCCGTCGGTGAACAGAGACGCGCGTCCAGCCTGCATCTGCTTGACGGCATCGGCCAGTTCAGCGCGATTGGCCTTCAGCTCGTTGATATCGCCAATGACACGCTTGTATTCGGCTTTCCGCTCCTCGATACGCGTTGTTGCCGCGGCGTCTTCGAGCAAGGCGATGGCCGCGGCCATCCGCTTGTCGGCGTCCGCGAGCGAGGCCTCGTCCTGATCGAACGAATAGCGCAAAAGGCCGCGGCGAATGGCCTGCAGATGCGTCGTCATCTCGCCCACGCGGACGGAGACCTTCGACTGCAGCGTCATCAGATCGACTGAAGCGCGAATGGTGCTGAGCTGCCAGAACCCGATCCCGGCAAGCAAGGCGATCGAGGCGATCAGGATGCCGAACCCCAGATAAAGCCTGCCGCTGATTCGAAGGTTAAAAATCGCCACGATGCATCCTTTAAAAAGCTGCTAAAAAGGTTTGAACAGCGGCCTATCTCCTTGAGAGGCAAGCGCTGTCAGCCGCGAACCTTTGCATCGCCAAAGTTGAGATATGGTGAATCGAGCTATAAGAATTTTGCAACGCGTCGTGCCTGATCAGCGGGCATTGGTTGGTGACGGGCGAAGAGGACGCCGATTGCCTCATGCAGTATGGCCGTCAACCAGCGACGGCTGCGCCTGGTCGCTTCGCGCAGCTCACTCCGGCACGCCGGCAGCGCGGAGCGCTTCTGCATAGCTTGCCGCCATCGTTTCGCGTGGGAAGGGGATGCGCTTGAAGAAGCCTGCGATCGTCAGCTCGGGCTCAACGTCAAGCAACTCCACCGCGACGGTGGCAGCCTTGCCGTTCTGGCCGAGCTTGACCAAAGCGACGATCAAGACACGCAGGGCGACGGCAAACCGGCGGTTCTGCGTCAGCGCCCTTTCGGCCCATTGCACCGCATCCGGATAATTGCCGTCGGCAAGGGCGGCGATCGCCATGGCGCCGGAGGTGAGCCAGCCGCGCGGATCCCGCGGGCTTAGCCGCCGGGCGCGCTCGATCATCGTGCGGCCTGAGCCCTGGTTGCCGCGCATGATTTCGATCCAGCCGCCGAGCGTGAGTGCCATGACGGAGTTCGGATTGACGGAAAGCGAACGGGCGAACAGTTCCGGCGCGGCGTCGCGCTTGTCTTCCGACATGTTCCAGATGGCGAATGCGGCCATCCACAGCACCTGGGCATCATTGGGCGCAAGCTCGACCGCCCGCCACGCCAGCGCAAGGCCCTCGGCCAGGTAGCTGTGGTCGGGCGAGATCCAGCCCTGGAAATGGCGCAGCGCATGGCAATAGGCCGCCATGGCGACAGCCGGCGCGTAGGACGGATCAATGGCAATCGCCTGGTCGAGGCAGGCAAGCGCCGACGCGGTGCTGTCGGCTGTAAACTCATGCTCGAAACGATAGGCGCGCAACAGAAGGTCATAGGCCTCGAGCCGGGCCGGTCTGCCTGATTTCTGACGCGCCATCTCGGCGAACTGCACAGTCGGTTCGATGGCGGCGACCACGCTTTCGGTGATGCGGTCCTGAAGGTCGAAGACGTCGCTGAGATCGCCGTCGAAGCGGTCGGCCCAGAGATGCCGGCCAGAAGCCGCATCGATCAATTGGCCGGTGATCCGCAGGCGGTTGCCGCCGCGGCGGACGCTGCCCTCGAGCACATAGTCAACACCGAGCTCGCGGCCGACCTCGCGGATGTCGACCGGCCTGCCCTTGTAGATGAAGGACGAGTTGCGGGCGACCACGAACAGTCCGCTGCAACGTGACAGCGCGGTGATGATGTCTTCGGCCATGCCGTCGGCGAAGAAATCCTGCTCACCATCGCCGCTCATGTTGGTGAAGGGCAGCACCGCGATCGACGGCTGTTCCGGCTTCACTGAAGGCGGAGCCGGCGGCAGCGATCGATCCGGATCCTCCGCCTCGCGCACCTCGCCGACGAAGCGGATGCCCTTGCGCGGAAGCGTGCGGATCAGCCGCTGCGCCTCGCCACTGTCACCGATCGCGCTGCGCGCGGCATTGACCCGGCTCGAAAGCGTGGCATCGGAAACCGTGCGGCCATGCCAGATGGTATCGAGCAGCTCATCACGGCTGACCACGCGTTCGCGGGTGCGGATCAGAAATTCCAGCAGATCGAATACCTGCGGCTCGAGCGGGATCCGGTCGCCGCCGCGGCGCAACTCGCGGCGGCCGGTATCGAGCACGAAGTCACTGAAACAATAGAGCAATGGTCGCTCTCGCCGGACCTGGCAGGGGACACGGGCATGTCCGCCCTGCCGCAAAAATCATGACATTCTGAAGCATAAATCCACGCCTTCTGAAAGCGAGCGGGGCGGCATCAAGCTAGGGTTTTCGCAGTTCCGGGGCCGCAAGGTGCGAGCGCCGGAACGCAGGGAAATGAAGGAGATCGATATGTCCGACCCCATCAAGCGTCATCGGCGGGACTTTCTCGGCATTGCCGCGGCGACATTGGCGACTGCTCAATTGGGCGCGATCGGAGCTGCGAAGGCGCAGGCCAAGGCGAATTCGACGCTGCCCGCGGCCGGGCCGGGAACTCACACCTCCTTCGCGTCGCTAAAGCAGATCGATGCAGGATTGCTGAACGTCGGCTATGCCGATGCCGGCCCGGCCGACGGCCCCGTCGTCATCCTGCTGCACGGCTGGCCTTACGACATCTATAGCTTTGTCGATGTGACGCCGCTGCTCGCGCAAGCGGGTTATCGCGTCATCATACCTTACCTTCGCGGCTACGGCACCACGCGTTTCCTGTCCGGCGATACGTTGCGCAACGGCCAGCCCGCAGCGATCGCCGCCGACATTCTTGCGCTGATGGATGCGCTGAAGATCGAGAAGGCGACGCTTGCCGGCTTCGACTGGGGCGCCCGGACCGCCAACATCATCGCAGCGGTCCATCCCGAACGGTGCAAGGGCATGGTCTCGGTCTCAGGCTATCTGATCTCGAGCCAGCAATCCGGCAACATGCCGCTGCCGCCGTCCGCCGAATTGCAATGGTGGTATCAGTTCTATTTCGCGACCGAACGCGGCAAGGAGGGCTATGAGAAATATCGCCACGATTTCTCGAAGCTGATCTGGCAACTCGCCTCGCCGCAGTGGAAGTTCGACGATTCGACTTTCAACCGCAGCGCCAGGTCGCTTGAAAATCCCGACCATGTCGCCATCGTGGTGCATAACTACCGCTATCGCCTCGCGCTCGCCGAGGGTGAAGTGCGTTATGCGGCTATCGACAAGGTCATCGCCGCAACCCCGGTCATTTCGGTGCCCACGATCACCATGGAAGGCGATGCCAACGGCGCGCCGCATCCGCCGCCGGCCGCCTATGCCGGGAAGTTTTCCGGCCGCTACGAGCATCGCGACATCAAGGGCGGCATCGGCCACAACCTGCCGCAGGAAGCGCCGCAGGCGTTCGCGCAGGCCGTCATCGATGTCGCGCGGATGGGCTGAACAACATCGGCGCATGATGAGATCAGGTTCGAATGGAGCCGCATTGCCGGCTCATGGCGAAAACCAGTGCTGCACGAAGCGTCCGGCGCGCGCGATCGCTTCGCGGCCCTCGGGGAGGATGCGCGCGTAGAGATGCCAGGCGTGCGGCATGCGCGGCCAGACCTCGATCTCGGCATCGCATCCCGCCGCCTTCAGGCGTTCGGCCATTCGCACCGCGTCATCGCGCAGGATTTCGTCGCTGCCCACCTGAAGCAGGATCGGCGGGAGGCCGGATGCGTCGCCGTAGAGCGGCGAGGCGTAAGGATGGCGCGCATTGGCGCCGGCCAGATAGCGATCGGCGGTTGCAGGAAGATGCGTGGCCTCCATCATCGGATCGGCCGCCGCATTGCTCTGTAACGACGGCCCGGTCAGCGCAAGATCGGTCCAGGGCGAGATGGCTACCGCGGCCGCAGGAAGCGGCAGCCCCTCGTCGCGCAGCCGGTAGAGCGTGCCGAGCGCGAGACCGCCGCCGGCGGAGTCGCCGATGAACGCGAGTCGTTTGGGGTCGATGCGCTTCGCCACCCACCGATAGACGGTCATCGCATCGTCAAGCGCGGCCGGGAACGGGTGCTCCGGGGCCAGGCGGTAATCGAAATACAGCACGGAGCTGCGTGCTGCGGCGCCAATCCGCCAGGTGAAGTCGCGATACAGCGCCGCGCTGCCGATCACGTAGCCGCCGCCATGGAAATGCAGAACGCAGGTATTCTCGCGCGCCTGGGGAACTGTGATCCTCACGGCGTTCACGCCGTCGGCATCGAGCGCTTCGGTCCGTGTTCCCTTCGATGGGCCGGGCACGAGCGGTTCGAGCAGCGGCAAGCGGCGGCGGGCCGTTGCAAGCGACATCTCGCGGGCTTTGCCCAGCCGCTTGACCAGACGCAAAGCCACCCGCAGGAGTTCAGCTCTCGCGCTCATGGGCTAGAAACGCGGTGGCTGCCCGCTGTTTCCCTTGAAGAACCGGTCGGCCAGCCTGATCGGGCAGCAGACCGCATGTCGGCCGCAAAGCGCCCGGCCGCCCGACCCGCTGATGTGCCTGATGTGACGGCTGGCTCGCCGCTTGCCGGCTGCCCGCTTACTCGTTGGCCTCGGGCGGCAGGAAATTGACCTCGTGCAGTGCCGAGATGCGCACGACCTCAGCAGGATCGGCGAGGTTGTGCAGCATGTTGAACAGCGCTTCCAGCTTCTGCATCGGGGAGACCCAGAACATCGCGCGCGCCGGCTTGTCCGACTTGTTGAAATAGCCGTGCGGAATGCCGCGCGGCATACGCACGAGGTCGCCGGCCTTTGCCTTGACCCACTGGCCGTCGAGCTTGAGGTCGAGCACGCCGTCCTGCACGAGGATGAACTCATCCTGCGTGGGATGGACGTGAACCGGAACGAACTGGCCCGGTTCGCTGTTGGTTTCGAACGCGAAGGTGGAATCGCAAATTGCCTTGGGGAAATAAAGCTGGCCGAGAATGTTCCAGCTCTTGCCGCCGTAACCGGTACCGCTCGCAGTAATGCCCTTTTCCAGTGCAGTCATCGTTCACCCTCCCATGATGGACTCCGGCAAGGGCTAGCATCGAACAGGCGCAAAGGTCTGTCTACCCGCTAAACGAATCCGCGTCCGTCCGGGGCGGACTTTTCGAATTTCGCGTTACCCTTCAGACGCCTTGCTACTCGACCGTTGCGCGCGTCTCGAAAGATGGGGCTCAAGTCGGCGGCCTCATGGTTCGGGACGCCGCGTCAGACGATTCGGCTCCTCACCATGAGGGTTTGAAGCAACGGGATTAAGCCGACGAAGTCTCACTCCGCGGCCGTCGTCTCCGGCAGCTTGGCGCCCTTGCCGTAGCGCTGGTCGATATAGTCGATCACCAGCGCCTTGAATTCGGTCGCGATTGTCGGCCCGCGCAGCGTGCGGAATTTCTTGCCGTCCACAAACACCGGCGCCGCGGGCGCTTCGCCGGTGCCGGGCAATGAGATGCCGATATTGGCGTGCTTGGATTCGCCGGGGCCGTTGACGATGCAGCCCATGACCGCAACGTTGAGCTCTTCAACGCCAGGATACTTTGTCTTCCAGTTCGGCATCTCGTCGCGGATGAAATCCTGGATCGAGCGCGCCAGTTCCTGGAATGTGGTCGAGGTGGTGCGGCCGCAACCGGGGCATGCCGCCACCAGCGGCACGAAGGTGCGGAAGCCCATGGTCTGCAACAATTCCTGCGCCACCTGGACTTCCAGCGTGCGATCGCCGCCGGGTTCGGGGGTCAGCGAAATGCGGATGGTGTCGCCGATGCCTTGTTGCAGCAGAATGCCAAGCGCGGCCGACGAGGCGACGATGCCCTTCGAGCCCATGCCGGCTTCTGTCAAACCGAGATGGATGGCGTAGTCGGAGCGGCGTGCCAGTTCCTGATAGACCGCGATCAGATCCTGCACGGCGGAAACCTTGGCCGAGAGGATGATGCGGTTCTTCGGCATGCCGAGCTCTTCGGCGCGCGCGGCCGACAGCAGCGCCGACTGCACCATCGCCTCGCGCGTCACGGCGCGAGCATCGCGCGGATTGGCGGAAGCCGTATTCTCGTCCATCAGCTTGGTGAGCAGTTCCTGATCGAGCGAGCCCCAGTTGGCGCCGATGCGTACCGGCTTGTCGTTCTTGTTGGCGATCTCGATGATGTCGGCGAACTGCGTATCGCGCTTGTTCTTGAAGCCGACATTGCCGGGATTGATGCGGTACTTGTCGAGCGCTTCGGCGCAGGCCGGATATTCGGCGAGCAGCTTGTGGCCGATGTAATGGAAATCGCCGATCAAGGGCGTGTTGATGCCGCGCTTGCGCAGGCCGTCGCGAATATGCGGAACAGCGGCTGCAGCTTCCTCGCGGTCGACGGTGATGCGCACCATCTCGGAGCCGGCGCGCGTCAGCGCTGCAACCTGGGCAATGGTGCTTTCGACGTCGGCGGTGTCGGTATTGGTCATCGACTGCACGACGATTGGCGCGCCGCCGCCAACAGCGACGTGGCCGACCTTGACCTGGGTGGTTTTGTGCCGCGCCTTGGGGCCGGCGATATCGGAATCTGGCAAAATCTCGGGCTTGTTCATGGGCGTCAGATATCAGGTTTCGGTGACGGTGAGCAACGGATCAGCGGTAACGGGGTCCCCCGGATGGGGTCGGTTTACGAGGTAAAGCCCCGCGATGACAAGGAGTGCCGCGGCCCCGAAAACGGGGGTCAGCCTATCATGCAGGATGAAATAACTAGCCGCGACGCCAAACAAAGGGGTGATGAAGGTAAATGCCGACAATTTGCTGGCCGAATAGCTCTTGACCAGCACAAACCACAGCAAAAATGTCAATCCGACCACCCAGATCGCCTGATAGGCCATCAGGGACAGGGCCAGAGGTCCGGGAAAATGGGTCACCGTCTCGCCAAAGGAGAAGGCAGCCATGCCCAAAATCGGGATCGATATCGCAACCTGGTAGATCAGTGCTTTCTCGGCCGGGGCGTGGCGCAAGGCGGTTGCCTTCACGATCAGCGTGGTAGCCGCCCATAGCGCGCCGCCACCGACGATCAACAGGTCGCCCCACAGCACGCTCGCATCGACATCCGGCTGCGGCACGCCGATCGCCAGGGCGACGCCGGCAAAGCTCAAGGCGAGCCCGCCCCATTGCAGGACGCGCAGCCGTTCTCCCAGCAAGCGAAAGGAACCAAGCGCCACGAAAAACGGCGCGGTGTAGAGAAACACCACGGCGCGTGAGGCCGATGTCAGTTCCAGCCCGCGATAGACCAGCACGAATTCCATGCCGAAGGTGACGCCGAGCAGGAGGCCGGCGCGAAGCGTGCCATCGCGCTCGAACAGCTTCACGCCGCGAAAGTGCGCGATCAAAAGCAGCACGGGAAGCGCGGCCATTGAGCGGATCGTGCCCTGCCAGAGCGGCGGAATGTCCGGCAATGCAAGCTTGACCGCGATCTGGTTGAAACCCCAGCTGAAGCACAGCATCAGCATCAAGCCGATCGCTTGCGCGCTGAGCGAACGCTCCGCGAATGAGTGCGGCAATCTGTCTGAAGTCATGGACGACGGCTTATCGCCTTCTTGTTAGTTTTGGCAATGCGCGCAGATGCCGGTAATCTCGACGATCGACATTTTCGGCGTGAAACCGGTGGCGCGCGCCGACGCGGTGAGGCTTTGCGCGACGGGCGCAGCCGGCACTTCCCCGACGAGCCCGCAGCGTTCGCAGATCAAAAACGCCACCATCGCGGTTTCATCATGGTCATGCCCGCAGGCGAGAAAGGCGTTGCGGCTTTCGATGCGGTGGACGAGCCCGTTCTCGATCAAGAACTCGAGCGCGCGATACACTGTGATCGGCGCCGGCCGGGGTTTCGTCTTGGCCAGTTCCTCGATCACCTCGTAGGCGCCGAGCGGCCGATGACTGGACAATAGCGCCTCGAGCACCTGGCGCCGGATCGGCGTGAATTTTTGCGCGCGCCTGGCGCAGACCCGTTCGGCATGCTGCAAGGCCTCCGCCGTGCAGCGGCCGTGATCGTGGCCGGGAACTGGAAAGGTCGGTTTGGCGAACGTCATAACATCAAGTTTACCATTTTCCGGAGGTTTCCCGAAATCTCGTTGCTCGAAGAGCCTTTTCAACCCCGCGATCTGGGGCCGGCGCCGGCCTTAGCGGTTCCTTAGCCATGCCAATTCGACAGGGCAGGGCCGCATTGCCATCGACATGAAAAATTCATAAGCAAGCTTATTATATCGCAAGCTTATGAAGGTCCCGAGAGGGGCCGTGACGCTTCTCGATTTTCAAACGGTGCGCCCCTATGTCCCGCGATCCGGTGGACGCGAATTTTCTGTTTACGCTCGGCGAGTTGCAGCGGCTGGTGCGCGCCTATGCGGACCGCCAGGCGGCACGCTACGGCATCACCCGCGCGCAATGGGCAGTGCTCGCCAAGGTCGAGCGCTTCGAAGGCATGAAGCAGACCGAACTTGCCGAGCAGATGGAGATGCAGCCGATCACGCTGACGCGGCTGATCGATCGCCTCTGCGACAGCGGCTGGATCGAACGCCGCAGCGACGACACCGACCGGCGCGTCAACCGGCTTTACCTGCGCAAGGCCGGGCGGGTGTTGCTTGGCAAGATGAACGGCTTGAAGACGGAGATCACCGCAACCGCGCTCGAAGGCATCAGTCCGGCCGACGCGCAGCGGCTTCTCACCCAGTTGGAAACAGTCAAGGAAAACGTCCGCAACGCGATTGCCGACGCCGAAGATGATGCAAGGAAAGAACAGCGCTATGGCTGAGCCCGTATTGAAATTTGCACCCGAGCAGAAGGGCGCGCCGGCGCAGCCGCACGAGAAGGTTGCGGCACGGCCGCGTCGGCGGCTGCTGGCCGCGCTGCGCCGCTATCGCCGGTTCCTGCTGCTGGTCGTGCTGCCGATCGTTGCGGTAATTGGCGGCTTCGCTTTTTATCTGAATGGCGGCCGCTACGTCGGCACCGATGACACCTATGTCGGTGCGCAAAAGGTCCTGATCACGCCCGACATCTCCGGCCGCATCGATAAGGTGGTCGTGAAGGAAGGTGAGCTCGTCCACAAGGGCGACGTGTTGTTCGAGATCGATCCGGTCCCGTTCCGTCTCGCCGTGGACCGTGCCAAGGCCGCCGTCGAACAGGCGAAGATGAGCTACAACAACCTCGTCGCCAACATCAAGATTTACGACAAGATGGCCGATCTGATGCAGCAGGACATCGACCTGAAGCAGCGCGACGTCGACCGCAAGGCGGCGCTGGCCAAGAGCAGCTTCGGCTCGCAGCTCGACCTCGACAGGTCCAGCACCGCCCTCGTCACCTCGCGCGCCCAGCTCGCTTTCGTCCAGCAGCAGCGCTCGAGTTCGCTGACGCAGCTGCTCGGCAACCCGAACCTGAAGCTTGACGATTTCCCGCCCTACTACCAGGCGCAGGCCGCGCTCGCGCAGGCCGAGCGCGACCTCGACCACACCGAGATGCGCGCGCCGATGAACGGCATCGCAACGCTGGTCGACCAGATCCAGCTCGGACGCTTCGTCGTCGCCGGTTCGCCGGTCTTCACCATCATCGATGTCGCAAAGCCCTGGGTCGATTCCAACCTGAAGGAATCCGACATGACGCATGTCGCAGTCGGTCAGCCGGTCGAGATCGAAGTCGACGCCTTCCCGGATCATACCTTCAAGGGCACCGTGGGCTCGCTTTCGCCCGGGACCGGTGCGCAGTTCGCAATATTGCCGCCGCAGAACGCCACCGGCAACTTCGTCAAGGTGGTGCAGCGAATCCCGGTGCGGATCTACTTCGACAAAAACGATCCGATGGTGAAGAAGCTGAAGGCCGGCATGAGCGCCTATGCCACGATCGATACCGGGCACAAGCGTACGCTTGCGGGGCTGCTGGGTCTGCGGGCGACGGCGAAGCAAGACGAAAACTGATGAGCACCGTTCCGGGCCTGCGGCGGAACATGGTGACGATCTGCGCCATGACTGCCACCATCATGCAGGCGCTCGATACCACCATCGCCAACGTCGCGCTGCCCTACATGCAGGGCACCCTGTCGGCATCGCAGGACCAGATCAACTGGGTACTGACGTCGTACATCGTTGCGGCGGCGATCATGACGGCGCCGGTGGGCTGGATCGCCAACCGTTTCGGCCGCAAGCGCACCTTCATCATCTGCTCCGCCGGTTTCACCGTCGCTTCAGTAATGTGCGGGCTCGCGCAGGATATCAACCAGATGGTGCTGTTCCGCCTGCTGCAGGGCGTGTTCGGGGCCGCCCTCGTGCCGCTGTCGCAGGCGGTCATGCTCGACATGTACTCCTTGCAGGAGCGCGCCAAGGCGATGTCGATCTGGGGCATGGGCGTGATGATGGGTCCAATCATGGGCCCCTCGCTCGGTGCCTGGCTGACCGAGACCTATTCCTGGCACTGGGTGTTTTTCGTCAACCTGCCGTTCGGCATCATCACCGTGCTCGGCTTGATGGTGTTCATGGACGAAACAAAACAGGATACCGAGCTGCGCTTCGACTGGTTCGGCTTTGCCGCGCTCGCCGTCGGCATCGGCGCGCTCCAGGTCGCGCTCGATCGTGGCGAACAGCTCGGCTGGCTCGAATCCAACGAGATCATCGCCGAGTTCATTCTCTCGATCGCCGGCTTCTATTATTTCCTCGCGCACTCCTTCACCACGGACCGCCCCTTCATCCAGTTCTCGCTGTTTACCGATCGCAACTTCCTCACCGGTTGCATTTTCATGACGGTGATGGGTCTCGTGCTGTATTCGACCATGGCGCTGGCGTCGCCCTACCTGCAGAACGTGATCGGCTATCCCATCATCACCGCCGGTGTGCTGCTGGCAAGCCGCGGTTGCGGTACCTTCGTCTCGATGATGCTGGTCGGCCGGCTGATGCGTTACATCGAGGCGCGAACGCTGATCATCGCTGGTCTCGGCATCACCGCGCTGTCGCTGTACATCATGACCGGCTGGACCGATCAGACCGGCGCGACGGAAGTCGTCACCATCAGCATCATCCAGGGGTTCGGCTTCGGTCTCGTCTTCGTGCCGCTTTCGACGGTGGCATTCATGACGCTGCCGAACAATCTGCGCACCGACGGCACCTCGATGCTGACCCTGATGCGCAATGTCGCGAGCTCGGTCGGCATCTCCATCGTGATCGCGCAACTGACCGAGGGCGGCCGGCGGATCTACGCCATCCTGTCGGAACACATCAATCCGTTCAATCAGGCACTCCAGATGCCTGACGTGCACAGCTTGATCAATCTCGGTACCGACAAGGGCCGCGCGATGGCGGATGTCATGGTGGCGATCCAGGCGCAGATCATCGCATTCTCGCAGGATTATCAGCTGGTGATGATCTTCATCCTCTGCTCGATCCCGCTCGCCATCATGATCGGGTCGACCAAGGCCGCGCTTCGCAAGCAGGTGCCGGCGCCCGATCACGCCGTGATGGAATAGCTTGCAACAACTGCGGCCGTGTTGCGAGTGGAGTTCGGGATTGATACGTCATGGCAGGCCTAAACCAGCTGTTGCTCCAGCTGTTGCAGCACCTGATAGCACGGCAGGACCTGGGCGACGCTCGCGTTGGGCTCACGGCCTTCGCGGATGGCGGCAAAGAACTCGCGATCCTGCAGTTCGATGCCGTTCATCGACACATCGACCTTTGAGACGTCGATCTTTTCTTCCTTGCCGTTGAAGAGATCGTCATAGCGCGCGATATACGTGCCGGTATCGCCGATATAACGGAAGAAGGTGCCGAGCGGGCCATCATTGTTGAACGACAGGCTGAGGGTGCAGATCGCGCCGCTTTCGGTTTTTAGCTGGATGGACATATCCATCGCGATCCCCAGCGTCGGGTGGATGGGCCCCTGGACCGCGTTCGCCTTTACGATCGGCGAACGGGTCTGGTAGGCGAACAGATCCACTGTGTGCGCCGCGTGGTGCCACAACAGGTGGTCGGTCCAGCTCCGCGGCTGGCCCATCGCGTTCATATTCGACCGACGGAAGAAGAACGTCTGCACATCCATCTGCTGGATGTTGTATTCGCCGCTAACGATCCTTTTGTGCACCCATTGGTGGCTGGGATTGAAACGTCTGGTGTGGCCGCACATCGCGACCAGTCCGGTTTTTTTCTGCAAGTCGACGACAGCCTGTGCATCCTTAAGGGAATCGGCCAGCGGGATCTCGACCTGCACGTGCTTGCCGGCCTTCAGGCAGGCGAGCGATTGCGACGCATGAATCTGGGTAGGCGTGCACAGGATCACGGCGTCAACTTCCCTCAGTGCAAGACTGTCGGCGAGATCGGTCGAGACATGGGCGATGCCGTATTTGGCAGCGACTTCCCTGGTCGGTTCCAGCCTGCGGCCGACCAGCGACACCACTTCGACGCCTTCGATATTCTTGATGCCATCGAGATGCTTGATGCCGAACGCACCGGCGCCGGCGAGCGCGACTTTGATGACTTTGGTCATGTCAGTTGTTCTCCAGGATCAGGTGGCCGACGGCGGTGTTGCTCGCCGGCACATGATAGAAGCGGTGCCGGACCGTCGGTGGCTTGCCGCCGTCGACGTCGCTCATGGCGCCCCTTGCGATCAACCACATCACGAGTTCAATGCCCTCGCTGCCCGCTTCGCGGACGTAGTCGATGTGCGGCATCTTGGAAAGCCCCTCGGGGTCGGCGATCAGCCGATCGAGGAAAGCCTGATCCCACTCCTTGTTGATCAGCCCGGCGCGCGGACCCTGGAGCTGGTGGCTCATGCCCCCGGTACCCCAGATCTGCACGTTGAGCGGCTCCTCATAGGATTCGATCGCCTTGCGAATCGCCTTGCCGAGCATGAAGCAGCGCCGGCCGGACGGCACCGGGTACTGCACGACATTGACGGCGAACGGGATGACCGGGCAGGGCCACGCCTTCGGCTGGCCGCACATCAGGCTGAGTGGCACCGTGAGGCCGTGGTCGATATCCATCTTGTTGATGATCGTCAGATCGAAGTCGTCCTGGATCACCGACTGCGCGATATGAGAGGCGAGCTTCGGGTGGCCGATGACCTTGGGCACGGGACGCGGACCCCAGCCCTCGTCGGCCACCGCGAACTCGGGTGCGGTGCCGATCGCAAAGGTCGGGATAATGTCGAGGCTGAACGCGTTGGCGTGATCGTTGTAGACCAGAAAGATCACGTCCGGCTTCTGCTCCTTCAGCCAATCCTTGGAGAATTCGTAGCCCTTGAAGACCGGCTGCCAATAGGGTTCGTTGGTCTTGCCGAGATCGATCGCCGCCCCGATCGCCGGGACGTGTGAGGTGTAGACGCTCGCGGTGATACGGGCCATCACTTCTTCTCCCCAATGCGACGGTTGCCATCGATGGAGCGACCGCCCTTCACCATCATTTCACGATATTGTTCCTCGCTCATGCCCGTCATGCTGCCGGCCATCTGCTGGAAGCTTTTGCCGTCGGTCGCGCCGATCTTCGCAAGGAAGTAGATGTTGCCGCCGAGCTGGATGCAGCGGTTGAGGTCCCGTGCGAGCACGGCCTGCTTTTGATCCTCGGTCATCGGCCATTCGTCGAGATAGGCTCGCTCGTTGGCTTTGAAGCGCGCGCGATTTTCCGCCTTCATGAGCGACATGCAAAACTGGTTCAGGTGATAGCCTTGCCGCGACATGTCGGCGTCGAAGATCGTCGTACCGGGAACATCCGTGTAGGGTTTTTCGAGCGGCATCGCAGTGCCTCCTTTATGTTTCCTCCGGCCAGTACAATCGCATCGGATTGTCGACCAGAAGTTTGCGCTGAAGCTCAGGCGTGGTGGCGATGTGCGGAATGAAATCGACCAGGAGACCGTCATCGGGCATGTGCCCCTTGAGATTGGGATGCGGCCAGTCGGTGCCCCAGAGCACGCGATCCGGAAAGGTCTCGACGATCCGCTTTGCGAATGGCACGACGTCTCGATAGGCGTTCTGCTCGCCATTGAGCGCCGGCGGTCCCGAAACAGATAAGCGTTCCGGGCAGCTGACCTTCGACCAGACGTTCTGGTTCTCACGCATGAATTTCACGAACAGCCCGAACTCGGGGCCGTCTACCGGCTTGGCGACGTCGGGCCTGCCCATATGGTCGACGACGACAGTGGTTGGCAGCGCCGTGAAGAAATCCCAGAGCTCGGCCAAATCCACAGCCTCGAAATAGATCACGACATGCCAGCCCAACTTTGCGATCCGGCCGGCTATCTCGATGAGTTCGTCGCGCGGCGTGAAATCGACCAGTCGCTTGACGAAATTGAAGCGAACCCCGCGCACGCCTGCCTCGTGCATCGCCTTGAGCTCGGCATCGCTTACGCCGCGCTTTACGGTCGCGATACCACGCGCCCGGCCGCCCGAATGAACGAGTGCGTCGATCATCGCGCGGTTGTCGCTGCCGTGACAGGTCGCCTGAACGACCACGTTTCGCGCGAAGCCGAGATGGTCGCGCAGCGCGTAGAGCTGCTGCCTCGACGCATCGCAGGGCGTGTATTTGCGCTCCGGCGCGTAAGGGAATTCGGCTCCCGGCCCGAACACATGGCAGTGCGCGTCGACTGCGCCGACCGGCACCACGAAGCGCGGCTTCGAGGGAGCGGCATACCAGTCAAGCCAACCCGGGGTCTTCTCGAACGGCCCCGTAACAGGTTTCGACATAAACGCTTCCTTCAATGTTCCAACCCTCGCGTCACGATCTTGGTTGCGTCGGTTGCATGCCGTGACGCCGTATGGATGCATCCGCCTCTGTCGAGGTCAGATAGCTGACAAAATCAAGCGCCGCGGCTTCGTTGGATGTCAGCGCGCACACCCCACATGAAAACCGGGTCAATGATTGAATCTCCCGGGGCAAGGACCCGACGACATCGATGCCCGGGACATCCAGAAACTCGCTCAATTGCTGAAAGCCGAGTTCAACATCCCCGCGCGCCAGCAAGGTGCCCACCGGAACGCCCGGGGGAGCCTGAACGATACGCACCGTGTTTGACCGATCGGCCCCCCATTTTTCCAGTAGCTTGAGCACATGCGTCCCGCTGGGACCCGTGGAGTAGCCAACCGAGCGCGCGGACAAAACTGCCGCTTTTGTCGCGGCTTCGTCCGAGAGATCGGGACGTGTGGCGCCGCCTCGCACAGCCACCGCAATCGCCGACTCGGCGAAGGCAGCGCGGGTCCCCGGTTTGAGGAAACCGTCCTCTTCGAGCTTCCTCATGGCGTCGTCGGCGAGCACGACGATGTCGAATTTCTCGCGGGCCCGGACGCGGCGCGCAGCATCGACGCCGCCGACTGACTCGATAGCGACCGAGCGTCCCGCCTTTTGCCGATATGCGCCGGAACACTCCGCCAGGATCTGACGGGTGGCCATCGATGAAATGCCAACGATATCAGCGGTCATTGACAAACTCTCTTGAACTCTCGCCGCTGTGGGTCAATCGATATATCTCAACCCAGCCTTTGCGAGCGGTTCCCGCATCTTGTACATGTCGATGCCCAGAACGCCTTGCGCAAGCTTGTCGCGCTTGTCCGCTTCGTTGGCCTCACGTGCTTCCGCCGCATCCGCCGCCTGCTGCGCGATCCGGGCGGGTACGATCACCACTCCGTCCATATCCGCAACCACCACGTCGCCCGGATTTACGGTTGCGCCGGCGCAGACGACTGGAATGTTCACGGAGCCAAGCGTCGCCTTGACCGTGCCCCGAGCGCTGATCGCGCGCGAAAACACCGGGAATTGCATTTCGGTAAGATCCGTAACGTCGCGCACGCCGCCATCGATGACGAGACCCTTCGCGCCGCGGGCACGGTAGCTGGTAGCGAGCAGATCGCCAAAAAAGCCGTCGGTGTTGTCGACGGTGCAGGCCGCGACCACGACATCACCCGGATGTATCTGCTCGGCCGCCACGTGCAGCATCCAGTTATCCCCCGGCTGCAGCAGCACAGTAACGGCGGTGCCGCACAGGCGGGCTCCGGCATAGATCGGACGCATATAAGGATGCATCAGGCCGACCCGACCCATCGCCTCGTGGATCGTGGCGACGCCGAATCGCGACAATTTCTCGACCGCGGCCTTATCTGCCCGGTCGATATTGCGCTTGACGATTCCGAGGTCGTTCATCGCACCGCTCATGCTCAGATTCCTTTTGCTTTCAGCGCCGCATCCAGGCGCGGAAATACGCGCCTCGCATTGCCTTCGTAGATCTTGTACCGGTCCTGCGCGCTGAGGGTGGAGGCGGCTTCGATGTAGCGCTTTGTGTCGTCGTAGTGGAAACCGGTTTCCGGATCGATGCCGCGAACGGCGCCGATCATCTCGCTGGCGAACAGGACGTTATCGACCGGGATCACCCTGGTGAGCAGGTCGATTCCAGGCTGGTGATAGACGCAGGTATCGAAAAAGATGTTCTTCAGAAGATGATCCTTGAGCAGCGGCTTCTTCATCTCCTGCGCGAGGCCGCGGAAGCGGCCCCAATGATAAGGAACCGCGCCGCCGCCATGCGGGATCAGGAATCTCAAGGTCGGGAAATCCTTGAACAGATCCGACGTCAAACACTGCATGAAGGCTGTCGTATCGGCATTCAGGTAGTGCGCCCCGGTCGTATGGAAGCAGGGATTGCAACTCGTCGAGACATGGATCATGGCCGGGATGTCGAGCTCGACCATCTTCTCGTAGATCGGGTACCAATGACGATCCGAAAGCGGCGGCGAGGTCCAGTGCCCTCCGGAGGGATCGGGGTTGAGGTTGATGCCGACGAAGCCATACTCCTTGACGCACTTCTCGATCTCCGGCACGCAGGTCTTCGGATCGACGCCGGGCGATTGAGGCAACATCGCAGCAGCGGCGAAATTGTCCGGGAATAGCGTGCTGACGCGCCAGCACAGCTCGTTGCATATCGCGGCCCATGTCGACGACACCTCGAAATCGCCGATGTGGTGGGCCATGAAGCTTGCGCGCGGGCTGAAGATGGTCAGGTCGCTGCCACGCTCCTTCATTTGCCTGAGCTGGTTGTCGATGATGGACTCCCGCAGCTCGTCGTCGCTGATCTTCAGCTCGCTGGCCTTGGGTCTGACCGCGGGATCCTTGATGCCGGCGATCTGCCGGCTGCGCCAATCCTCAAGGGCCTTCGGCGCCGTGGTATAGTGGCCGTGCACATCGATGATCACGTGATCTCCTCTTCAGTTGCGGCAGTGGGACGGGGGTCGCTGCGGGTCCCCAAGCGATCGATCTGCCGTCAGCGCTGCCGGCTTGCCCACCTGCCCCGTTCGTCTTTCCTCTTCGAATAATCCGGGACGATCGGAAATCCCTTTATCTTGGCGTGTAACCGTCGCCCGCGCGAGACTTGGTTGGTGCCGCGGATCGCCGCAAAGGTGGTCCCCCCCGATCGAGTGCAGGCGCTTGCAGCGAAGCCACAGTCGCCTTTACCAACTGCTCGATCGCATCTCCGGCGTCGGCCCCGTCGGAATCGCCGCGCGACAGCCGGGACACGCGCTCTGGCATCACCAGCGTATAATAGAGTGCCCCGAGAAGGAAATGGTTGCGCCAGACGATGTCCGCGCGCGGGATATGTGGAAGGCTGTTATGCACTGCATCGATAAAGGCGTGACTGATGTCGTCGAAGGTCTGCGCGATGATGCGCCGGGTGACTTCATTTCCCTCGGCCGACATGATGGCGCGCAACCGCGTGAAACGCGCTCCTCCGCCGGCGAGATCGCTGCCGGAAGAAAATGCCGGCAGGACGTAGGCACGGACGATTGCCTCCAGTCTGTCCTGCAGATCGCGCACCCGATTGGCGGCGGCCAGTAGCTCGGCGCGCCTGAGGTTCATCGGCTTGCAGTGACGCCGGTAGATTTCCAGAAGCAACTCGTCCTTGGTCCGGAAATGATACGTCACGCTGCCCGGATTTGCGCCGGCGGCCTGCGCAATATCCCGCACCGTCACGGCGCTGAACCCTTTCGTCGAGAACAATTCCTCCGCGGCCACGAGAATGGCTTCGCGCATGTTCGGCTTGCGCGACCGTTCCTTATCGGCGGGCTTTCTATCCATATCATTTGTACCTTTGTACAAACGATATGGATAAGTCAACAAGGATCGCCGGCCCGGCAGAGCGCCGATCCGTGAATCGATTTCAGGTCGTCAATGCGAGCGAGGGTGCTCGCGGAACCGCGATTGTTTGTCTCTGCGCGCCTCTAGATCCCGGTCGTCCTAGCGCCTGGCAGGCAGAACAGGGCAGCCCGACTCGATGCAAACTGCGCGATGCCCGCGCAGTCAGTTCAGCTTCTCGATCGCCATGGCGACGCCCTGGCCCACGCCGACGCACATCGTCGCGAGCGCCCTTTTTCCGCCTCGCTTCTCCATGCCGTGCACGGCAGTCACGACCAGTCGCGCGCCGCTCATGCCCAGGGGGTGACCGAGCGCAATGGCGCCGCCATGCGGATTGACGAAGTCGGCGTCTTCCGCAACGCCAAGCTGGCGAAGGCAGGCTATTCCCTGGCTCGCGAAAGCTTCATTGAGCTCGATCAGATCGAAATCGGAAATTTTCAATCCCAGCCGCTCCATCAACTTCCGCGTCGCTGGCACCGGGCCGATACCCATGATGCGCGGCGGCACGGCGGCCGAGGCCAGACCGAGGATCCGGGCCCGCGGCGTCAAGCCATGCTTCTTAACGGCGGCCTCCGACGCGAGGATCATGGCGGCGGCGCCATCATTGACGCCGGACGCATTGCCGGCGGTCACGGTGCCCGGGTTACGCACGATCGGCCTCAATTTGGCGAGGCCTTCCATCGTGGTTTCGGGGCGCGGATGCTCGTCCTTGTCGACGGTGATCGGGCCGGCCTTGCCGCCGGGCGCTGACACGGCAACGATTTCCTCGGCGAAATAACCCGCCGCGATGGCTTTGCCGGCGCGCTGCTGCGAGCGCAGCGCGAACGCGTCCTGATCGGCGCGCGACACCTGAAATTCCTCGGCGACGTTCTCACCGGTTTCCGGCATCGCGTCGACGCCATATTGCGCCTTCATCAGTGGATTGATGAAGCGCCAGCCGATCGTGGTGTCGAAAATCTCCGCCGAGCGCGAAAACGCCTCCGCCGCCTTGCCCATCACGAAGGGGGCCCGCGTCATCGATTCGACGCCGCCGGCAATTGCGAGATCGATCTCGCCGGCGCGGATCGCGCGGGCTCCGGCGCCGACCGCGTCCAGTCCCGACGCGCAGAGGCGGTTGAGGGTCTGGCCGGGAACCGAATCCGGTAGACCTGCAAGCAACAGCGCCATCCGCGCCACGTTGCGGTTGTCCTCGCCAGCCTGGTTGGCGCAGCCAAAATAGACCTCGTCGACCTGCGACCAGTCGAGGTTCGGGTGCTTGGCGATCAGCGCCTTGATCGGCGTTGCCGCCAGATCGTCGGCGCGAACCTTGGCCAGCGAACCGCCGAAGCGGCCAACCGGAGTCCGGACCGCGTCACATACAAATACCTCACCCATCGGTCACTCCTTGATGTTCCCTGATTGAGGGCGAGTTGTAGGAGCGGCGATAAACGAGGTCAATTGACCGGGATTGACCCGGCTTTCCTTTCTCGCATGGACGCTCGTGCAAGAAGCTGCGGCCATTCCTCCCGGGACGTGGAAAACACGCATAGAGGCGGTAAACCGAATAGGATCGGGTGGCGAAATTGGCTAGCTTGCGCCGCCGAAGCCCGGCTCTGATTGGATCAGAACCGGGCGCCGAACCTCTTATTTGACGCGTTTTCTTCACGCGAACCGGTACCCACTCCACTCGAAAACGCTTAATGACCATCCAGCCGACATTTCCTGTATCCGACGCCCCGCCTGCGGCCGAAGCACCGGCGCGCGTCACGCCGATGATGGAACAATACCTGGAAATCAAGGCGGCCAATCCGGGCTTGCTGCTGTTCTACCGGATGGGCGACTTTTACGAACTGTTTTTCGAGGACGCCGAAACCGCCTCCCGCGCGCTCGGCATCATGCTGACCAAACGCGGCAAGCATCAGGGCGCGGACATCCCGATGTGCGGCGTTCCGGTGGAGCGCTCGGACGACTATTTGCACCGCCTGATCGCGCAGGGTTTTCGCGTCGCGGTCTGCGAGCAGATGGAGGATCCGGCCGCGGCGCGCGCCCGCGGAGCCAAGAGCGTCGTCCGCCGCGACGTGGTGCGGCTGGTGACACCGGGTACGCTCACCGAAGACACGCTGCTGGATGCGAGGACCAACAACTATCTGCTCGCGATCGCGCGGATGCGCGGCTCATCCGGCGCGGATCGCTTGGGCCTCGCCTGGATCGACATCTCGACATCGGAATTCATCGTCACGGAATGTTTGGCAAGCGAGCTTGCCGCCACGCTGGCCCGGATCAATCCCAACGAGATCATCGTCGCCGACGCGCTCTATGGCGATGCCGATATTGGCCCCGTTTTGCGCGAGTGGCCGGCGGTGACGCCACTCACTCGCGATGTCTTTGACAGTTCCACGGCCGAGCGGCGGCTATGCGATTACTTCGCGGTCGCCACCATGGACGGGCTGTCGGCGATGTCGCGGCTCGAGGCCACCGCCGCCGCCGCCGCCGTCACCTATATCGACCGTACCCAGGTCGGAAAACGTCCGCCGCTGTCGCCGCCCTCGCGCGAGGCGGTCGGCACCACCATGGCGATCGATCCGGCAACCCGCGCCAACCTCGAACTGACCCGCACGCTTTCCGGCGAGCGTCGCGGCTCGCTGCTCGACGCGATCGACTGCACGGTCACCTCGGCAGGTTCGCGGCTGTTGGCGCAACGCCTGGCCGCGCCACTGACCGACAGCGCGGCGATCGCGCGGCGGCTTGATGCCATTGCGGCCTTTGTCGCCGACAGCGGCCTGCGCGACGATCTCCGTACCACGCTGCAAGCGGCGCCCGATCTGTCGCGCGCGCTGGCGCGGCTGTCGGTCGGGCGCGGCGGTCCGCGCGACCTTGCGGGTCTGCGCGATGCCATCCTCGCCGCGGATCGGGCCCTGGCGCTATTGGCGCGGATCGAGCAGCCGCCGCAGGAAATCGCGGCGGCGATGGCGGCGCTGCGCCGGCCATCGCGCGAACTGGCACGGGAATTTGCACGCGCATTGGCGGAGCAGTTGCCTTTGCTCAAGCGCGATGGCGGCTTCGTGCGCGAAGGCTATGAGGCGGCGCTCGATGAATCCCGCAACCTGCGCGATGCCTCACGGCTTGTCGTCGCCTCCATGCAGGCGCGTTATGCCGACGAGGCGGGCGTAAAGGCGCTGAAGATCCGCCACAACAACGTGCTCGGTTATTTCGTCGAGGTCACGGCGCAGCACGGCGACAAGTTGATGTCGCCGCCTTTGAACGCCACCTTCATCCATCGCCAGACGCTGGCGGGGCAGGTGCGCTTCACCACGTCCGAACTCGGCGAAATCGAAGCGAAAATCGCCAACGCTGGCGACCGCGCGCTTGGGCTAGAGCTCGAGATATTCGAGAGGCTCTGCGCGATGGCGGTCGCCGCGAGCGAGGACCTGCGTGCCGCCGCTTACGCCTTCGCCAGCCTCGATGTCGCATCCGCGCTCGCCAAGCGCGCGGTCGACGACAATTATGTCCGCCCCGAAGTCGACGGCTCGCTCTCGTTTGCGATCGAGGGCGGCCGCCATCCGGTGGTCGAGCAGGCCTTGAAGCGCGACGGTCAGCCCTTCATCGCCAATGCCTGCGATCTGTCTCCCGCGCCGGCGCAGAAATCCGGCCAGATCTGGCTGCTCACCGGCCCCAACATGGCCGGCAAATCCACTTTCCTGCGTCAGAACGCGCTGATCGCGCTGCTCGCACAGGCGGGCTCATTCGTGCCGGCATCAAAGGCGCGGATCGGCATTGTCGACCGGCTGTTCTCGCGCGTCGGTGCGGCAGATGATCTGGCGCGCGGCCGCTCCACTTTCATGGTGGAGATGGTGGAAACCGCCGTCATTCTCAATCAGGCCAGCGAACGTTCGCTCGTGATCCTTGATGAAATCGGTCGCGGCACGGCGACGTTCGATGGCCTGTCGATCGCCTGGGCGGCAATCGAACATCTGCATGAAGCCAATCGCTGCCGCGCGCTGTTCGCCACGCATTACCACGAGCTCACCGCGCTGTCGGCCAAGTTGCCGCGGCTGTTCAACGCTACGGTGCGGGTCAAGGAGTGGCAGGGCAACGTCGTGTTTCTGCACGAGGTGCTGCCGGGATCGGCGGACCGCTCCTACGGGATTCAGGTCGCCAAGCTGGCCGGATTGCCGCCTTCCGTGATCACGCGGGCCAAATCGGTGCTCGCAAAACTGGAAGCGCAGGACCGCGGCCAGACTGCGCGAGCGCTCGCTGACGATCTGCCGTTGTTTGCCGTCCCCTCGCGCGCCGCGCCGGAGCCTGCCGCCCCGGGCGAGGCCGACAAGCTCGTTGCAGCCGTGAGGGCGCTGCATCCCGACGAAATGTCGCCGCGCGAGGCGCTGGAGGCGCTCTATGCGTTGAAGGAAAAATTGCCGAAAGCCTGACCCCCGTCCCAAGGAGCGGCGCGAGCCGCGTCTCGAAGGATGGGGCCGGTCTGTGGCCTCCTGGTTCGAGACGACGCAAAGATGCGCCTCTCACCATGGGGTTCGGATGGTCAGCCCTTGATCTGGCGCCGTCCGAGCCACCACAGCACGAGATTCCAGACGGCGCCGGTGGCGAGCGCAAGGCTTAGCGCGGCAGCCGATCCCAACGGAACCGCGGCGACATGCAGGACCGCGATCGAGACGCCAAACCCCATCATGCCCCAGCCGCTATTGGCGATCACCGCCGCGGTGGCCGGGCCGCCGATGCGCGGATGCAGGATCATCGTCACGCTACTCAGCACCACCGGAAACAGGGCGATCGTGCCGCTGACACGGGGGCCGACCCAATGCGACATCGTGACCACGATGGCAACCAGCGTGGCGACCATGGCGGCGCGCAGCGGGATGTCGTACCAGCGCCGCGTGATCAGCGGCATCTTCTTGACATGCTGAAAGCGCCGAAACAGCGGAATGCAGATGGCGAAAGCAATCGCATTGGCGATCAATCCGCTCGCCAGCGTCCAGGGGACCAGACGTTCGAGCGCGGCGAGGATCAGCCATATGGCAATCGCGCCGCCGACGCTGACCACGACGCTGCGGCGCTGGGCCAGGAAAACGTAGGCCAAGCAGAAGAACATGGTCACGGCATTGATCGGTAGGCTCGCCAGCGCGCTTTCGGCGATGAAGGCCGCGTCGTGGTCGAGCGCGAGGAAGACGTAGGAGGGACCGGCCGAAACCGGCAAGGTCGCGATCAGCGCGCCGATCACCGGGCCTGAACGCTCGGTGATGATCGAGGCCGTCACCACGAAGGCGGCGGCAACTGCCATGCGAATGGCCAGCAGCAGGAGAAAAGAAAGGTCGGGGGACATTCTTGTTGTTCGCCGTTCCCGGCCAAGCGAAGCGGCAGCCGGGACCTATAATCACCGATATTGATTGTTGCGCCGAATTGGAGCCACAGCTCGTCAATACTGGAGCGCCTGTGGTTATAGGTTTCCGCCTTCGCGGGGAAGACACCTTCTGGTTGATCACACCCGATGCATCGTCACCGAAACCTTGGGGCCGTTCTTGACGGTCTGGTAGACCACGCAATAGCGCTCGGTGAGCTTGAGCAGCAGATCGAGTTTCTCCTGGGGTGCGTCGGTGTCGACATCGAAGCGCAGGCGGATTTCGGCAAAACCCACCGGCGCCTCCTTGTCGATCCCGAGCGTGCCGCGAAAATCGAGATCGCCTTCGGCACTGACCTTGCCCGATTTCAGCGGGACCTCGATCGCGGTGGCAACGGATTTCAGGGTGACTCCGGCACAGGCGACCAGCGCCTCCAGCAGCATGTCGCCGGAACAAAGTTCAAGCCCGGAGCCGCCGGATCCCGGATGCAGGCCGGCGACGGCGAGCGCGCGGCCGATCTCGACCTTGCAGGCGATGGCTTCGTTGTCGATCGAGCCTTTGGCTTTCAGCGTGATGAGCGCGCTTTTCGGGTCGGACCTGTATTTTTCCTTGAACGGGGCCTGCGTGGCGCGAAGTTGGGCAGCGTCCATTTTTCTCTCCCGGATGTTTTATGAGTTCAGGTGTACCGGGTCGGCGCCCGGATGTCACCGCGAGTTCGGTGCAGGATAGGTCATCGTTCCGGCAATGAGGGCAGTTCTCGGAAGGCAGGTTCGCGGTCCCGGAAAACTGTTCGGTTGCAATACGTTAGGGCGGCTGCCATTTAGGGATTGGCTCCCAAGGGCCCGAAAGGCCGGGAACAGCGTTACGCAAGCCGGCGCGAATTGAGGATGGCTTGGTTGCAAGCGACGCGATGGATCGTGACAGGCCGTGCCGGGTCCATTATCGGAATAACGAATGGATGACATCGTCAAAGAGGCCCCCCCCGAGGCCGATGAACGTTTCGACACCGCGCGGATCACGGCCGCAGTCGATGCGCTGGCGGCCGAGCATGCCGGGCGCGAAGACGTGTTCCGCGCAGCCGTCGCAAAGCTCTTGAAGTCCGAGATGGTCACCGCGCGCGCCACCGCGCAAGCCGTGCTGCTGAAGGACCGGCACGGGCGACGCTGCGCGGAACGGCTGTGCTTCGTTCAGGACGAGATCATCCGCATTCTCTTTGATGCCGCGACGCGCCACCTCTATCACTCGCCGATTCCCTCCGGTGCCGAGCGCATGGCTGTGGTTGCCACCGGCGGTTATGGCCGCGGCCTGATGGCGCCGGAATCCGACATCGATCTCTTGTTCATCCTGCCGTACAAGCAGACCGCCTGGGGCGAGCAGGTCGCCGAGGCCATTCTCTATTGCCTGTGGGACATGGGGTTGAAGGTCGGGCACGCGACGCGCTCGGTCGATGAATCGATCCGGCAGGCGCGCGGCGACATGACGATCCGCACCGCGATCCTGGAGACGCGCTTCCTGACAGGCGATCGGCCGCTCTATGACGAATTGGTCACGCGCTTCGACAAGGAAGTGGTGCAGGGCAACGCCACCGAATTCGTCACAGCCAAGCTTGCCGAGCGCGAGGAGCGGCATCGCCGCGCCGGACAGTCGCGTTATCTGGTCGAGCCGAATGTCAAGGACGGCAAGGGCGGCCTTCGCGACCTGCACACGCTGTTCTGGATCGCGAAATACGTCTATCGCGTTCGCGACACCGACGAGCTGCTCAAGCGCGGCGTGTTCGACGCACAGGAGTACCGCACCTTCCGCCGCTGCGCCGATTTCCTCTGGTCGGTCCGCTGCAACCTGCATTTCTTTGCCGGGCGCGCCGAAGAGCGGCTGTCATTCGACATGCAGCGCGAGATCGCGGTTCGGCTCGGCTATACGTCGCATCCCGGCATGCAGGACGTCGAGCGCTTCATGAAGCATTACTTCCTGGTCGCCAAGGAAGTGGGCGACCTCACCGCGATCCTGTGCGCCAAGCTGGAGAACGAACAGGCCAAGCCCGTACCGGTGCTGAGCCGCATGATGGCGCGGTTCCGGCCGAGCGCGGCGCGGCGGCGCGTGCCGGACAGCGACGACTTCATCGTCGACAACAACCGCATCAACCTCGCCGCGCCGGACGTCTTCAGGCACGATCCGGTCAACCTGATCCGGATTTTCCGTCTCGCCCAAAAGAACAACCTCGCCTTCCATCCCGATGCGATGCGCACGGTGACGCGCTCGCTGAAGCTGATCAATCCCGAATTGCGCGCCGACCCCGAGGCCAACCGGCTGTTCATGGAGATCCTTACCTCGAACGACGCCGAGATCGTGTTGCGGCGGATGAACGAGACCGGGGTGCTCGGTCATTTCATCCGCGCCTTCGGCAAGATCGTCTCGATGATGCAGTTCAACATGTACCACCACTACACGGTGGACGAGCATCTGATCCGCTGCATCGGCTTCCTGCAGGAGATCGAGCGCGGCGGCAGCGATGAATTCATTGTCGCGAGCGACCTGATGCGCAAGATCAGGCCTGAGCATCGCGCCGTGCTCTATGTTGCAACGCTGTTGCACGATATCGCCAAGGGCCGGCCCGAGGATCACTCAATAGCCGGCGCCAAGGTCGCCCGCCGGCTGTGCCCGCGGCTCGGCTTCAACACCGCCGACACGGAACTGACGGCCTGGCTGATCGAACAGCACCTGACCATGTCCACGGTCGCGCAATCGCGCGACCTGTCGGACCGCAAGACCATCGAAAATTTCGCCGCCGTGGTTCAGTCGGTCGAGCAGATGAAGCTTCTGACCATCCTGACGACCGCAGATATTCGGGGCGTCGGCCCAGGGGTCTGGAACGGCTGGAAGGCGCAGCTCATCCGCACGCTTTATCACGAGACCGAGCCGGTTCTGACCGGCGGCTTCTCGGAATTCGATCGCGCCCGGCGGATCGCCATCGCGCAGGCCGAGTTCCGCGAAGCCTTTACCGAGTGGCCGGAGCAGGAACTCAATTCCTACGTGGCGCGGCACTATCCAGCCTATTGGCTCAAGGTCGAGCTGCCGCGCAAGATCCGCCAGGCCCGGTTTGTGCGGGCGAGCGAGCAGGCCGGCCACAAGCTCGCGATCAATGTCGGCTTCGACGAGGCGCGCGGCGTCACCGAACTCACCATCCTGGCGATGGACCATCCCTGGCTATTGTCGATCATCGCGGGCGCCTGCGCGTCGGCGGGCGCCAACATCGTCGACGCCCAGATCTACACGACGACCGACGGGCGCGCGCTCGACACCATCGCGATCACGCGGGAATACGACCGCGACGAAGACGAGGGCCGCCGCGCGACACGGATCGGCGAAATGATCGAGGAGGTGCTGGAAGGCAAGCTGCGGCTGCCGGAAGTCGTGGCGCGGCGTGCCGCCAGCCGCGGCAAGGCGCGGCCCTTTGTCGTGGAGCCGGAAGTCGCCGTCAACAACCAGTGGTCGGATCGCTACACCGTGATCGAGGTCTCCGGCCTTGACCGGCCTGGACTGTTGTACGAACTGACCACCGCGATCTCGAAGCTCAACCTCAACATCGCTTCCGCCCATGTCGCGACGTTCGGCGAGCGGGCGCGCGACGTGTTCTACGTCACCGATCTGCTCGGCGCGCAGATCACGGCCCCGACGCGGCAGGCCGCGATCCGAAGTGCGCTCTTGCATTTGCTCACGAGCGAGAAGGTGGCGGCGTAACCACGCCGCCTACTTGCCTTCGGGAATCTCGCCAAAGGTCTTGCCGGTTGGCAGGGGCTTCAGACGGATCAGGCGCGAGTCTTCCACCGCGGCTTGCCGGTGCTTGACCGCCTCGCGGTAAACCGGATCGCGGATCATCTCGACGAAGGCTGAGACACTCGGATATTCCGCGATGAAGCAGTGATCCCAGGACTCGGTTTGCGGGCCGATCAGCATCAACTCAAACCGGCCCTGCCACGCCACCTTGCCGCCGAGGCGGGTGAAGACCGGTCCGCTTTCCCGGCCGTAGGCGGCGTAGGCCTCCGCGCCTGACGCCGACCTGCCGTCCGGATACGCCGCGCGTTCGCGCAATTTCACCAGGTTGAGCATGTGGATCGGGCCGGGGCGATCGCTCTCGCGGAATCTGGCGAACGTTTCCTTGGTCGGATCAATGTAACTTGTCATCTTCGATGCCTCGCTGAAATCAGTCGCGTCGGGGACGCGGGATGGCGTGAAAGCGCGCCGGCCATCCTAGTCGCGCGGGATACTGCGCTACACGTCTATTATTCTCTCGCTCGAATTATTGATTTGGACCGGAACATCGGCGTTCATGGCGGCTTCCGTCAGCCGGAAAATTCCATTTGTCCGCGTTGGGACGGGTCTTTTCGGCGACTGATATAGGCCTTTGGTTAAGGCGACGCTGCCTTGCTTTGCCTTGGTCGTTCATCCAGTATCGAGGCCAAGCGGCGAGCGTCCATCAGCAATGGATGAATTCGCCGAACGAAATCAAAAACAGCAGGGAGAGGGCACGACATGAGGAGCTTTGTTCATTTCGTCACCGCGGCCGCGCTAGCGCTGGCATTCGCCGCGCCTGCGGTTCACGCCCAGAAGAAGTACGATCCCGGCGCCAGCGATACCGAGATCAAGATTGGCCAGACCGTGCCGTTCTCCGGCCCGGCTTCCGCCTATGCCTCGATCGGCAAGACGCAGGCGGCCTACTTCCACATGATCAACGATCAGGGCGGAGTGAACGGGCGCAAGATCAATCTCATTCAGTATGACGACGCCTATAGCCCGCCGAAAACAGTCGAGCAGGTGCGCAAGCTGGTGGAGAGCGACGAGGTTCTGCTGACGTTCCAGCTCATTGGCACGCCTCCTAACGCAGCAGTCCAGAAATATCTCAACGCGAAGAAGGTGCCGCAGTTGTTCGCCGCGACCGGCGCGTCCCGCTTCACTGATCCGAAGCACTATCCCTGGACGCTCGGCTTCAATCCGAACTACTTCGTCGAGGGCCGCATCTACGGGCAGTACATTCTCAAGAACTATCCGAATGCCAAGGTCGGCGTGATCTACCAGAACGACGATCTGGGCCGCGATTATCTGAACGGCATCAAGTCGGGCCTCGGAGACAAGGCATCGACGATGGTGGTGGCGGAAGCCTCCTATGAAATGTCCGATCCGACCGTCGATTCGCAGATACTGAAGTTGAAGGGCGCCGGCGTCGATGTGCTGTTCGATGCCTCGACTCCGAAATTTGCCGCGCAAACCATCAAGAAGACCTTCGAGCTCGGCTGGAAGCCGGTGCATATTCTCGACATCAACGCCACTTCGGTCGGCGCGGTGCTGCAGCCGGCAGGGCTCGAGGCCTCCAAGGGCGTGATCAGCACCAATTACGGCAAGGACCCGTTGGATCCGACCTGGAAAGACGATCCGGGCATGAAGAAGTATTTCGACTTCATGGCGAAGTACTATCCGGAAGGCGACAAGAACTCGAATTTCAACACCTATGGCTACTCGACCGCGCAGTTGATGGTGCATGTGCTGAAACAGTGCGGTGACGACCTCACCCGTGAAAACGTGATGAAGCAGGCCACCAACATCAAGAACTTCCAGGCCGATCTCGCGCTGCCCGGAATGTCGACCAGCACCACGCCGAACGACTATCGCGTCAACAAGCAGATGCAGATGATGCGCTTCGACGGCCAGCGCTGGGAGCTGTTCGGCCCGATCATGGAAGACAACGGTCCGGCAGGTTAGCGCCATCCCGCAAAATGCCGCCGCGAAAGGATCGTCTCGCGGCGGCATTTTTGTTTCCAGCGCGCATGATCGGGCAGATTCGCGCTGCTCAGGGTTAAGCCGGTCTGAATCCCTGGCGGCCCAGGCGCTCAAGAGACGCGAGGCCACCTTCAATTAACCATCGTTTAAGACGGCCTTAAACCGGTGCGGTTAACGTCGATCGCATCGGGTGTGCAGGCGTAATTGCGTATGGCTTTGGGACGGAAAAAGAGCGGTGGGCGCAAGGAGCCGATATTCGGTCTTGCCGCGGCGCTTTCCGACTTGCGGCTGTCGCCCGATGACCGGATCCCCGGCGGGGATGGCCGGCCGAAGAAATCGCCGCCGCGAAAGAGCAACGATGGTGACGACGAGCCACCGCCAGAGCGGAAGCCGCGCGTGAGCCGCAGCGATGCCAAGCGGCGCTCGAAATCGCGCAGCCGCCTTTCGATTTCGCGGCTGGTCTATTGGGGCGCGGTGCTTGGCCTCTGGGCCGCAATCGCGGTGGTTGGCCTCGTCGTCTGGGTCGGCGCGCATTTGCCGCCGATCCAGTCGCTGGAAATCCCGAAACGGCCCCCGACAATCCAGATCACCGCTGCCGACGGCAGCGTGCTTGCCATTCGCGGCGAGATGCCCGGCGCCAATGTCGCGCTGAAGGATCTGCCGCCCTATCTGCCGAAGGCGTTCATCGCCATCGAGGACCGCCGTTTCTATCATCATTTCGGCATCGATCCCTGGGGTATTTTGCGCGCAGCAGTAACGAACGTTCTGCATCGCGGCGTGTCGCAAGGTGGCTCGACGCTGACCCAGCAGCTCGCCAAAAACCTGTTCCTGACCCAGGAGCGCACCTTCCAGCGCAAATTGCAGGAAGCGGAGCTCGCTCTGTGGCTCGAGCGCAAGTACTCCAAGCACGAGATCCTCGAGCTTTATCTCAATCGCGTCTACTTCGGCTCCGGTGCCTATGGCGTCGAGGCCGCGGCACAGCGCTATTTCGGAAAGTCGGCCAGGAACGTCACGCTGGCGGAAGCCGCGATGCTCGCCGGCCTCGTCAAGTCGCCGTCGCGCCTGGCGCCCAATCGCAATCCGGAAGGGGCGGAGCAGCGTGCGCACACGGTGCTCGCGGCGATGGCGGAGGCCAAGTTCATCACCGAGGCGCAGGCGCAAGCCTCGATCGGCCATCCCGCCTACAGCGTCAGACCGGTCGGCGCCGGCACGGTCAACTATGTCGCGGACTGGATCGGCGAGGTGCTCGACGATCTCGTCGGCCAGATCGATCAGAGCGTGGTGGTGGAAACCTCGATCGATGCGAAATTGCAGGCGGTGGCCGAAGCCGCGGTCATCGATGAGTTGGCGGCGAAAAGCGTCAAGTATAATGTCAGCCAGGGCGCGCTGGTGGCGATGTCGCCCGATGGGGCAGTGCGTGCCATGGTCGGCGGCCGCAATTATTCGGAAAGCCAGTATAACCGGGCGGTCACGGCGAAACGCCAGCCGGGATCCGCATTCAAGCCGTTCGTCTATCTCACCGCCATCGAATCCGGCCTGACGCCGGACACGATCCGCCAGGACGCGCCGCTCGACATCAAGGGCTGGAAGCCCGAAAACTACACCCACCACTACCTCGGCCCGGTCACGCTGACCCAGGCGCTGTCGATGTCGCTCAACACGGTCGCAGTGAGGCTCGGGCTCGAGGTTGGCCCCAAGAATGTCGTGCGCACCGCGCATCGGCTGGGCATTTCATCGAAGCTCGAGCCCAATGCCTCGATCGCCCTCGGCACCAGCGAAGTCTCGATGGTCGAACTGGTCGGCGCCTATGTGCCGTTTGCCAATGGCGGCTTCGGCGTCTCGCCGCATGTCGTGACCAAGATCCGCACCCTCGACGGCAAGGTTCTCTATGCCCGTCAGCCCGATCAGCTCGGCCAGGTCGTCGATCCGCATTACGTCGGGATGATGAACACGATGATGGAGGAGACGCTGCTCTCCGGTACCGCGCACAAGGCCGAGCTGCCGGGCTGGCAGGCGGCCGGCAAGACCGGCACCAGCCAGGATTTCCGCGACGCCTGGTTCATCGGCTATACGGCGAACCTCGTCACCGGCGTCTGGCTCGGCAATGACGACAACTCGCCGACCCGCAAGGCGACCGGCGGCGGCTTGCCGGTGGAAATCTGGACGCGCTTCATGAAGGCGGCGCATCAGGGCGTGACGCCGATTCCGCTGCCCGCCGCGCCGCCTGTCCTGCCGACCACCATCGCCCAGGCTGCCAGCCCCGGCGCGGCCGTTGCGCCGCCGCCCTTCGTTCCCGGCCGCCCAGCGCCGATGCGCACAACGTCGGTGCGGCCCGAAGCCGACGCCGGTCTCGACGGCTGGCTGATGCAGCGGCTGTTCGGGCGCTAGAGCAGACCGTCAGTGTGACGGTCTTGCCACGAAGCGGAAACACTCGGTAATTAGCGTTTTGCCGCAGCGGTCGCAGCTCCAGAGGTAGGTTACCGCGCCGTCGGCCAGCAGCGCCGAGCCCTCGGGCGCAGTCATTCGATCGAGACAATCCGCGCAGCGTGGCATTTCGCTTACGCGTGGCTGATGCGTGAAACTGGATCTCCGCGATAGCTGATCGAGCATGGCCCCCTCCCCGACTTTGCAGAAATCCTGCGGCCCGATTCGAAGTGGGTCCATAACCAATGTTAGCTTTCGCCAAAGAATCGATCGCGTCGCCGCGTCATTCTCGTCTCGCCGATCGCTGACTGGACACGAGACTGTCCGGCCGCAACCAGGCGAGCGTCACGCGGGCTGAAGTCAGCTAAAGCGCGATGAGATTGAGGAGAGTTGATTGACATGATCTGTCGGAAAAGCGCTACACACTTTTCCGGATCGTGCTTTGGGAGCGCTGCAATGTAGACGTGCACCCTAGCGCCCGCCGGGCGTCCGGACGCCGACCCAGTTGTCGCGTACCTGCTGGTAATGAACGCTCGGGTCGTAGGTCATTGTCGGCAGATGCAGCACTTCTGGCGAGAGGCGGCCGATCGCGTTGAGGACCGCATAGGAGGCGACGACGCGGTCGTGCTGCGCTGTCACCAGCGCGACGCGTGCATTCACCAGCGTCTGCTGGGCGTTCAGAATGTCGATGACGGTGCGCTGGCCGACCTGGGCTTCCTTGGTCGTGCCGAGATAAGCGAGTTCCGACGCAGCGACCTGGGACTGGGCGGCGGCCACCTGCGCCTTGCCGGCCGCAAGCTGGCCCCATGCGGTGACAAGGTCGGCCCTGGCCTGGTCTCGCACCTGCTCGAGAATGAGCCGCTGCTGCTCCAATGTCTCCTTGGATTGGCGGATCAGCGAATATTCGGCTCCGCCCTGGTAGATCGGCACGGTTGCCTGCGCGGTCGCCGACGCGGTGAACTGCTTTGTCTGTATAATGGTCTGCTGCCAGGATTTCTGGGTCGCCGCCTGGAGCGTGACCGTCGGCAACAGCGCCCCTTCGTTGATCTTCACAGTGAGGAAGCTGACGTCGATGCCGTACATCGCCGCGGTGACGCTCGGATTTTCCACCAGAGCGAGGTTGGTCGCATCGCGCACCGTCGCCGGCAAATAGCGGTCGACCGGAGAGGCCGGTTTCAGGTTCGCAGGTTCGTTGCCGATGATACGGCGGAAGTTTGCACGCGTGGTCGTGAGGGTGGATTCGGCCGAAAGCTCCTGGCTCTTCGCTGCCGCAAGCTGTGCTTCCGACTGCGCGACGTCCGTCGGCGTGACCAAACCCGCGGCGTAGCGCTCGCGGGTCTGCCGCAAGGTCACTTCGAGAACTTTGGTGTTGCTGCGCTGGACTTCCAGGATCGCGGCATCCCGCAGGTAATCCATATAGATGGTCGCCGCCGCAAGAAGCACCGACTGCTCCATGAGCCGCAGGCTTTCGCGCGCGCCAAGAACCTGGTTTTCCGCGGCGCGGGTCTTGTTGGCGGTCTGATTTCCGTTATAGAGCGTCTGGCTGACAGTAAGGCCGATGGCGTGCGGGCTGTTTGGGCCTTGGAATACCTTGGGCCTTCCGAAGTTGGACAATTCGCTGGTATATGAATAGCCGCCGCTCATGGTCACGGCAGCTTTCGGGCGATAGCCGGCCAGCGCCTGCGGAACGTTTTCGTCGGTGGCGCGCACCAGCGCGCGCTGGGCATTGAGTTGCGGGTTACTCTGATAGGCGCGCTGCAGCGCGCTCTCCATGGTTTCGGCGCACGCAGGAAATGCCGCGACCTGCCCCAGGAAAACGACGGCCGTCGTTGCCCCGCCTAGAAACCTACCCCCAAACATATCTTGATTTATCCAACGCCCCGTGCGGCCTGACAACATCCATACGTAATTCATGAACTGACCAAAAGCGCATAGCTGTGCGCTGCTCAGCACGCCCGGGTGATGTCCGTCGAATAATCAATCACTGTTGCTTTTTTCGCGCAGCTGTTTGCGCAAGCGAGCGGCAGCGCCGGCTTGTGGCCCTGCCGCCAAACAATCGGCGACGCTTTAATCCTGGATGCCGTAACGATGCAGATCGTTGCCGTGGGTGTCGAGCCAGGTCTTGGCGCGTTCGACGTGGTTGCAGACTTTGTCGACGACCCTCCAGAATCGCGCCGAATGGTTCATCTCGACAAGGTGCGCGACCTCGTGGGCCGCGAGATAGTCCAGCACGTAGGGCGGGGCGAGGATCAGCCGCCAGGAGAATGACAGCGATCCGGCCGAGGTGCAGGAACCCCAGCGGCTCGACTGGTCGCGGATCGACAACCGCTTGACCTTCACGCCCAGCGCCAGTGCGTGGGCATCGGCTGCCTTCTGCAGATCCTTGCGGGCTTCGCGCTTGAGATAGTCATGCACGCGCCGCTCGGTGTGTTCGACCCCGCCGGCGACGCAAAGAATGCGCTCGCCGCTGTCGCGAACCTCAAGCCAGACCGTGCCGCGCTGACCGGCGCGATGCACGATGCGATGGGGGTTGCCGCGCAGCGGAACTACCGTGCCCGGAAGAAACGGCGCTGCCTTCGGCAAACGGCCTAGACGGGCAGCGATCCAGCCGCCGTGACGCTGCGCAAAATCCTTGGCATCGGCGATCGTACCGCGGGGCGGGATGGTGAGGATCGCTTCGCGGTCGCTCGGATGGATTCTCAAGGTGTACCGGCGCGCGCGCCGGTGCCGTCTGAGCCGGACGGAATAGATTTGCGAGCCGTGTTTGATCAAAAGGCGAGAAGGCTCGTAGGGCCGCCGATAGAGAAGCGCGCGTGTGGCCATGTCTGTCAATCCGGGGATTAGGAGTTCGCCCGGATTCTGCCATATCCGCCGCCAGGGAAATCGCTCGGCGCAAAAACAAATCATTTGCCCAATATACAGCGGTCGGCGGCTTAACAGACCCTATAGAATGGGGCTGGAACCCAAAAATTTGGGTGAGACAATCCCTCGCTAACGCCTCCATGGCTTGAATTAAGATTCATTACCTCAGGCGGGCTCAGATTCGCGTTTCCAGAGGTTAATTCAGGGGGTTAGCCGACCCGCGGCGAACGCTGATGATTGCGCAAGTGTGCGCATTCGCGTTGATTCAGCGCCGCCTGATGCGATCACTCCGCAGCGTAAGCGAGCGAAGGCTTCACATTGGCGGAAGACATCATGAAATCGGAGATGCGCGGCACGATTTCCGATTTGAAACGCGAGCCGTTGAACACTCCGTAGTGCCCGACGCCCTTTTGCACGTAGTGCACGCGGCGATGGTTGGGAATTGAACTGCAAAGTGCATGGGTCGCTTCGGTCTGGCCGAGGCCGGAGATATCGTCGTTCTCGCCTTCAACCGTCATGAGCGCGACACGCCTGACCTTGGAGGGATCGACCGGCTTGCCGCGATGGGTCATCTCGCCCTTGGGCAAAGCGTGCTTGACGAACACCGTATCGACCGTCTGCAGGTAATATTCCGCCGACAGATCCATCACCGCCAGATATTCGTCGTAGAAGTCGCGGTGCTTGTCGACGAGGTCGCCGTCGCCCTTCACAAGATTGCGGAACAGCTCCTTGTGAGCGTCCATGTGGCGGTCGAGATTCATGCTGATGAAGCCGTTGAGCTGCAAAAAGCCCGGATAGACGTCTCGCATGACGCCGGGATGCGGAAACGGCACCTTGGTGATGACGTTGTGGCGAAACCAGTCGATGCCGCGCTCGGCAGCCAGGTTGTTCACCGCGGTCGGATTGCGGCGGGTATCGATCGGACCGCCCATCAGCGTCATGGAGAGCGGAACGAAAGGGTCATTCTCCGCTTCCATGACGGAAACCGCGGCCACAACAGGCACGGAGGGCTGGCAGACCGCGATCACATGCATGTTGCCACCCAGGACATGCAGCATCTCGATCACGTAGTCGATGTAGTCGTCGAGGTCGAAGCGACCGGCGGCGAGGGGAACCATGCGGGCGTCGGCCCAGTCGGTGATGTAGACCTCATGCGTCGGAAGAAAGGCCTCCACCGTGCCGCGCAACAGCGTTGCATAATGGCCGGACATCGGTGCCACGATCAGCACGCGCGGTTGTTGGATGCGCAAAGGGCGCGTCAGCTTGCGTTCAAAGTAGAGCAGGCGGCAGAACGGCTTTTCCCACACGGTGCGAACCTCGATCGGCGTGCGGATGCCGTTGACGTCGGTATCGTGGAGGCCCCATTCGGGCTTGCCGTAGCGGCGCGTGGTGCGCTCGAACAATTCGCAGGCCGCGGCGATCGACTTGCCCGCTTCGGTGTGCGACCACGGATTGAGCGGATTCTGAAACAGGATCTTGGTGGCGTCGCTGACGGCGCGCACCGGATTAAGCGACGCGTGCGCCATCTCGTACATCCAGTACATCGGCGTGGTCAGCGCCGGACTGCCTTCGGCCGCCAGTGGCGGCGCGCCGCCAAACTCCCCAATCGGCATGTCGCCCTCATCTCTTTTGCGTCGCAGCATAGTGCAAAAAGCCCAATAAAGCGTCAATGCTTAGATCGTCATTGCCCCCGTACTTAACAAGCTAATTAGGGACCAAACCCCCGGGTTTTAACGGGACTATTCGCCGGTTTGGATCAACGAACCGTGCTCGCGGGCGCTGCGCAGAAGCATCAGAAAGACGGAAAACGAGGCCGCAATCAGGACCACGTTGATCGCGAGCGCGTCCGCCATCAGTTCGGCGCGAAACACGTGCTGCATCAGCAAGGCCCGCATCCCCTCGAACACATAGGTCGGCGGCAGCGCCCAGGCGACGAACTGAAGCCAATGCGGCAGCACCGTCACCGGGTAATAGACGCAGGCGAGCGGCATCATGCCGAACATCAGCGTCCAGACGATGCTCTCCACGCCGAGGCCAAAACGCAGGACAAGGCCGGAGACAAAGATCCCGACCGACCAGCTGGTGAAGATCAGGTTGCAGAAAAAGGCGATCAGCGGAAGACCGATGGCATAGAAGTTAAAGCCGAAAAAGACCATCGCGAGCAGCGTCATCGGGATGATCCCGATCGCGAGGCGAACGAGGCTCATCGCCATCAGCGCCAGCAGAAACTCGATCGGCTTGAGCGGGCTCATCATGAGATTGGCGAGATTGCGTGCCCACATCTCTTCCAGGAACGAGATGGAAAAGCCGAGCTGGCCGCGGAACAGGATGTCCCACAGGATCACCGCGCCGACCAGCGTGCCGCCTGCGCGGGCGAAAAACCCGGCATTCTGCGAAACATAATTCTGAAGGAAGCCCCAGGTGATGATCTGGAGCGCGGGCCAGTAGAGCAGCTCCAGCATCCGCGGCCATGACGAGATCAGGACATACCAGTAGCGCAGGATCATGGCTGCGATTCGCCGCAGCGAGATGGCCGGCCGGCGCACCTCGCTCATGATGTCGTCTCCTGAACGCGGCCACGGGCGACGTCGAGAAACACTTCCTCCATCGTAGAGCGGTTATAGCGCGCCATGATCGCTTCCGGGCTGTCGTCATCCTCGATGCGGCCGCGCTTCATGATGATGACACGGTCACACAGTCGCTCCACCTCCAGCATGTTGTGGGAGGCGAGCAGGATGGTCGCGCCGTTCTCCTTGCGATAGGTCGCAAGATGCTGCCTGATCCAGTCGGCAGTGTCCGGGTCGAGCGAGGCCGTCGGTTCGTCGAGCAGCAGTAGTTCGGGCTGGTTGATCAGCGCCTTTGCCAGCGCCACGCGGGTCTTCTGCCCGGCGGAGAGCTTGCCATTGGATCGGTCGAGGAAATCGCCGAGATCAAGATCGGAGGCGAGCCTTGCGATCCGCGCTTCGAGATTTGCCACCGAATAGAGGCGCCCGAATATCGTGAGGTTTTGCCGCACGGTGAGCCGCGCCGGCATGTCCACATAAGGGCTTTCGAAATTCATCCGGCCGAGAACATCGGCGCTGTGGTCCGGCATCGGGTGACCCAGCACCTCGATGTGCCCCGACGTTGGCGAGACGAGTCCCATGATCATTGCTATCGTCGTGGTCTTGCCGGCGCCGTTGCCGCCGAGCAGCCCGGTGATGCTGCCACGCGTGATGGAAAATGAGATATCGTCGACCGCGCGGGTCTGCTTGTAGAGCTTCGAAAGCTGCGTGACCGCGATCGCGGCGGCTTCGCAGGCCTCGCTCGCCGGAGAGGACGTTATGGTGCCATTACCTATCATCGGGCCTGTTCATTGAGCCATCCGTCCTGCCTGCGCAAGGCTTGCCGTGGCCTTACGCCGCGTGAAAAGCGACCAGGGAAATTTGTCGACAGCCGCGCGCGCCGTTAGATTGGTCGAATAATCATGTCCGACGCCGCCGCCACCGACTTCCGCCTCCCGCGCCGCCAAGTTCGCCTGGATACGCTCCTGCGGCTGCGCTGGCTTGCCGCGCTGGGCCAGCTTGCCGCCATTTTCATCGTCCAGCAGGGTCTCGAATTCGACGTCGAGGTCGTGCCGTGCCTGGCGATCATCGGCTTCTCCGCGCTGCTCAACCTCTTCCTTCAGCTCTGGTACAACCCGATGGAGCGGCTGGAGCCGTTCTTTGCGGCGGCGCTGCTGGCGATCAATATCATCGAGCTCGCTGGCTTGTTGTTTTTTACCGGCGGCTTGCAGAACCCGTTCTCATTCCTGTTCCTGGCGCCGGTGCTGATCTCGGCCACTGCGCTGCCGATCCGGCTGACCATTGCGCTCGGATTGCTCGCGGTCGCCTGCGCGTCCGTCCTGGTCTTCTTCTCCTTTCCGCTGCCCTGGGACAGCGACGATCCTCTGGTGCTGCCGCCGATCTATCTGTTTGGCGTGTGGCTCTCGATCGTGGTCGCCATCGGCGTCACCAGCCTCTACGCGTTTCAGGTCGCCGAAGAAGCACGCAAACTGTCCGATGCGCTCGCCGCAACGGAGCTTGTGCTGGCGCGGGAACAGCATCTCACCCAGCTCGATGGCCTTGCCGCCGCCGCGGCCCATGAGCTGGGTACGCCGCTGTCGACAATTTTCCTGATCTCGCGAGAGCTGGAACAGGATCTGAAGGATCAGCCGCAGTTCGCCGCCGACATCAGGACATTGCGGGAGCAGACACAGCGCTGCCGCGACATTCTGGGGAAGATCACGCAGTTGTCCTCGAGTGGAGCGCCGTTCGACAGCATGCCGCTGTCCGCCCTGATCGAGGAGACGGTGGCGCCACATCGCGATTTCGGCGTGGCGATCAAGGTGCGCATAGCGGTATCCGGCACGCCCGAACCAATCGGCGCGCGAAATCCGGCCATCATCTACGGGGTGGGCAACATCCTGGAGAATGCTGTCGATTTTGCCCGCGAGAGCGTCGAGGTGAACGCGTGGTGGAACGCTGAGAGCGTCGAAATCGTCATTTCCGATGATGGTCCGGGCATCGCGCCCGATCTGCTCAAGCGCATCGGCGAGCCGTATTTGTCCCGGCGGCGCGAGACCGAGGAGGTCCGGGGCTCATCCGGCGGTCTTCACAGTGGCCTCGGGCTTGGCGTGTTCATCGCTCGCACCTTGCTCGAACGCACCGGTGCGAAGGTTTCCTTCACCAACCGGGTCTTTCCGGATCACGGCGCCGTCGTCCAGATCGTGTGGCCGCGCAACCGCTTCGAGGTCAAGGAGGCCGCGCCGGCATTAACCTGAGAGGGAAATCGGCGGGAACCGGCCTTGGCAGCGCCGCGGCAGACGCCATATGTTGAGAGGTAGAGGGGAAAGGACAACGGTATCTTGAACGCTATCGCGGAACTGACTGGACATACCGATCGCTCACTCCTGATAGTTGAGGACGACAAGCCGTTTCTGGAGCGCCTTGCGCGCGCCATGGAGACGAGGGGCTTTTCGGTGACCTCCTGCGACAGCGTAGCCGACGGCCTGCGCCAGATCGCCAAGGCCGCACCGGCCTTTGCCGTGGTGGATCTGCGGCTCGGCGACGGCAATGGCCTCGACGTTGTTTCTGCCTTGAAGCGCAAGCGTCCGGAGGCGCGCGCCATCGTTCTCACCGGCTACGGCAACATTGCCACTGCCGTGACCGCGGTCAAACTTGGCGCGGTCGATTACCTCTCGAAGCCTGCCGATGCCGACGACGTGGTGGCGGCGCTTCTCGCCAGCGGCAATGAGAAATCCGAGCCGCCGAGCAACCCGATGTCGGCGGATCGCGTCCGCTGGGAACACATCCAGCGGATTTACGAGATGTGCAACCGCAACGTCTCGGAGACGGCGCGGCGGCTCAACATGCATCGGCGCACCCTGCAGCGGATTCTCGCCAAGCGCGCCCCGCGTTAGGCGGCAGATTCAGAACTCGCGGTGACCCTGCGGATCGACCAGACGGTTCATTCGCAAGGCTGCCGCCATTCCGAACCGCACCGTCATCGATTTGCGGGTCGCGCCCGGCAGGCGGTGCTCCGGTGCGGGGCGCTGAAGATGCGCGCCATAGGCGTCGGCAATGATCAGCCCGGTTTCGTCGGGAAAAATGTCGCAAGGCAGATTTTGCGTGAAGGCGAAGAACAGGCGGTCGCAATGGATGCGATAGTCCGGCCACTTCTGGTCCGCGCGCAGATCATCGACCGAAGATTTGATCTCGACGATCCAGATCTCGCCGCGCTCGTTCAGAGCGACAAGGTCGGCACGCCGACCCGAGGGCAGCGGCAATTCGGCTACACAGGCAAAGCCCAGCGAATGCAACAGCCGCGCGGTGCCGCGCGCAATCAACAGGGCCATCTCCGATTGACGGCGGTCCGGCGCGGGCACGAGAACGGCTTTCTGGGCGGATGATTCCATCGCAGCAAGCATAGAACGCGACCCGACAAAGGGGCAATGCGTTTGATCGAGGCGCGCGCTGGAGGCCTTGCTTTAAGGTCGATCTGCCCGGGCGATGGCTGCCATGTTCCGAAATAAAGGTCAGTCTCGCGGGAAGTTTGTCTTGGCGGACGCAGAAAAATAGGCATTGTCCCCTCCCATGGCACAGCAATCCGACACCAAGGCGAAGGCCGGGGCGATGATCGTCCCGGTGACGCCATTTGAACAGAACTGCACGCTGATCTGGTGCACGGCGACCCAGAAAGCCGTCGTCATCGATCCCGGCGGCGAGGTTCCAAAGATCCAGGCCGCGATTAAACAGGCCAACGTGACGGTCGAGAAGATCTGGCTCACCCACGGCCATATCGATCACGTTGGCGGCGCGGCCGATCTGCGCGATGCGCTCAACGTCGCCATCGAAGGCCCGCATGCCGCTGACAAATTCCTGCTCGACCATGTGGTCGAGAGCGGTGCGCGCTTCGGCATGACTGGCGTGCGCAACTTTGCGCCGGATCGCTGGCTGGAGGAAGGCCAACAGGTTTTGGTTGGCGAATTGACATTCGATATCCTGCACTGCCCCGGTCACTCGCCGGGCAGTGTGGTGTTCTTCAACAGGGACATGCGCTTTGCCCATGTTGGCGATGTGCTGTTCAACGGCTCGGTCGGACGCACCGATCTGCCCGGCGGCGATCACGCCACCTTGATCCGGTCGATCAGGGAAAAGCTGCTGCCGCTCGGCGACGATGTCGGCTTCATCTGCGGGCACGGCCCCGGTTCGCGGATCGGTCACGAGCGAATGACCAATCCATTCCTCACCGGCGCAATTTAAGGGCTTTCAGGCGGCGCGCTCGTTATTTCAGCAGCCCCGCGGCGGTCAGCGCGCGGGTAATGACTGCGTTGATGTCGAGAGCTCGGCGTCGTTTCGCCTTGACGCTTGGCTTTTCCGGCGCCTTCGCCGCAGGCTCCGGGCCCGTCATCAGCGGCTGCAGGAGCTTGCTGAGGTCCGGCGCCAGCGTGGAAATCGGCGAGGCCAGCGGGATAAGTTTTGCGCTTGGGGATTCGACGCTCGCGCGCGGCGAAGGCCTTGCAATTTTCGCAACGGTGCCGGTCAGGCCGAAGAAGTTCGCGATGTGGTAGGAGGACGAGATGCCGGCCTCGATCAGGAACGGTCCTTCCTTGCCGTATCGCTGGTCGTTTTCGGCCTTTCCGAGCGGCGTGCCGTGCGCCATGTCGGTGATGGTGTAGGATTCCACCACGGTTTCTCCGTCCGCGTTCCACCAGATCTGGTGCGGATGGCCGTCGACCATGCCTTCCGACATCGGTTCCGGCGGCAGCCGATGCACATCGAGCCATTGCTTGAGGATTTCGTCGGCATTGGCAGGATTGACGGTACGATCGGCGCTGCCGTGCCAGACCGAAATCCGCGGCCAGGGTGGACGATGTTTTGACGCCTTACGCACGAGATCGCCCAATTCATCGGCCGAACGGGAAGACGAGCGCAACATGCCGTTCAGCGCTTCGCGCACGTTGCTCGCAACGCCGTACGGCAATCCGGCGATGATCGCGCCGGCGGCAAAAACCTCCGGATAGGTCGCAAGCATCACGGATGTCATGGCGCCGCCGGCGGACAGTCCGGTGATGAAAATTCTGCTCTTGTCGATCCGATGCTGGCTCACCATTCGCGCGATCATCTGGCGGATGGAGCTGGCTTCGCCATGTCCGCGCCTTGTGTCGTCCGGATTGAACCAGTTGAAGCAGGTATGGGTGTTGTTGCTTGCCTGCTGCTCGGGCAGCAGCAACGCGAAGCCGTAATGTTTGGCGAGGGTCGACCAGCCTGCACCGAGGTCGTATCCGGCCGCGGTTTGTCCGCAGCCATGCAGAACGACGACCAGGGCCGACGACGGCGGCAAGTCCGCAGGCACGTAGGAGAACATCCGCAGGTCGCCCGGATTGGTGCCGAATTGCCGGGTCTCCATCAACGCGCTGCCGCGCTGCGCTGTCAGGCCCATTGCATCCCATGTATTCAATCCGTGCAGCCGGGGCAGGTGGCGCAGGAATTCGATGTTTTTCGCAAGCGACACGGCTGCTCCTCGGCCCGAAAATAGGGACAGACTCAAAACTAGATAGTTGCTGCACTGCAAGATAAAAAGCCCGTGCGCTGACAGTCCTCGGAAATATTTGTTCGTGTCCGCGACCGAAATGCAGACGGAGTGCGCTTGACAAAAACGAAGCGCGCCTGGAGTTCCTGTTCGATCGAATGAACCTCCAGCCGCATGCAGAAGCACCTCAACGCGACGGATGGAACTCAAACATCAACTTGCACAGAACTGTCACATTCGATTCGTCGTCAGATCAGAGGAGCGCGGCGGTGCGTCAGTATTTTTTCATCTCGCCGGACTACCTGCGATAGCGCGCAAAACAGCAAATCACCTGCATGATCTATCGATGCGGGAGTTGCTCACAAGAGCTAACCAGTCCATCGTGGAATCGCAGCACTTGCGACGAGAACGGCGTTCTCTCCGTTTTGAGGCTTCCGCCCTGACAAATCGGATCGGCCACACCATCGTGCAATCGCAACGCGCGGAAAGAGACTCAGCCCGCCTCAAGACCAGCCTCGATCAGGCGTTGTCGGATTCTGCGGCCGGGATGGCGCTCAGTTGCCCTTTATCATGCTGGTCAATTCTCGAGCCAAAGCCTTGATGTCCAATGGCTTGCCCCACAACTGCACATCCTGCAATTCGGTGGCGATCGAGTTCCTGTCGTAGCCCGAAGTGAAGACAAGCGGCACCTTGCGGGAGCGCAGGATGTGCGCCAGCGGGTAAGCCATCTTGTCTCTCAGATTGATATCCACGACCGCCGCATCGATCGCGACGTCGCGGTCAACGACGTCGGCTGCTTCATCAAGATCGCCATAGGGGCCGACGATCCGTGCGCCGAGCGCGGTCAGCGCGCGGGCGATATCATCGGCGAGAAAATATTCGTCCTCGATCACGAGGACGCGGCGGCCCGCAAGCGGACCTGGACGTTCGGGATGGGTGATCATCTCGCTTCCCAAGCTCAACGGCCGGTTTTCGTTAGGAACGTATGCTGCGGGCATGCCTTGGTGCAAACTGAATGCAAACGGCAATGGCTCGAGGCTGGTTCCATGCCTAACCGCGACATCATCGTGATCGGCGGCTCGTCAGGCGCGACCGGACCTTTGAAAGACATTCTTGGCCGGCTACCTGCCGACCTTGCGGCGGCGGTGTTCGTGGTTCTGCATATCCCGGCGCAGGGGATCGGGATTCTATCGACCGTCGTGAACGCTTCGGCGCGAATGCCGGTGGTTCAGGCCAAGAACGGCATGGTGATCGAGAACGGTCATATCTATCTGGCCGCGCCGGATCATCATCTCTTGCTGCTCGAAAGCCACATGATGCTGGGTCGTGGCCCGCGCGAAAACATGGTGCGGCCGGCGATCGACCCGCTTTTTCGCTCGGCGGCGCTGCATTACGGCCCTCGTGTGATCGGTGTGGTCCTCTCGGGGCTGTTGTCGGATGGCGCTGCTGGCCTGACCGCGATCAAGCAATGTGGCGGCGTTGCGCTGGTGCAGGATCCAGCGGATGCAATCGCCAACGAGATGCCGCTACGAGCTCTGGAGTCCACCACGGTTGATCTCTGTGTTCCGGGCGTCAGGATCGGCGATGTCTTGTCGGATCTCGTGCGCGAGGAGCCCGGAACCCGGCTTCCCGTGCCGCCGGAAATCCGCCTTGAGGTCGAAATCGCCGCCGGCGAGCGCATCGGCAGCGATAGCCTGGCGAAGATCGCCGATCCTGCGCCGCTCACCTGCCCGAGTTGCGGCGGCGTGCTCTCTGCGCTCAAAATGGAAAATCCGCTGCGCTTTCGTTGCCAGGTCGGCCACGGCTTCACGGCCGATGTGCTCGCCAGGGAACAGGAGGGTCGGGTCGACGAAGCGCTGCGCGTGGCACTGCGGATCATCGAGGAGCGCGCCGAACTGGTGCACCGGATGGCGGAAGATGGCCGGCACAGCGGGCGCACGGCGGTGGCACAGATGTATGACGCCCGCGCCGCCGAATATCGCGAATATGCCGACATGGTACGGCGTGTCGTGCTACATTCGCTCGACCCCCAGGCTCCGAAACCGGAGAGTTAGGTCGCGGCATGACAGCCTTTCCCGCCGATCCGGCCGAGCAACTCAGCACGGAAAAGGCGCTTCTGGTTAAAGCTGACAGCGACATTGAGCAGGGGTGGGCGCGGCTGCGAAACCAGCAGCTCTTGCTCTCGGAATTGCGGGCCTCCGGTCACGATTCGAGGCAGGCCGAACGGCTCGTTCAGCTGCTGCAGCAGACCCTCGTCGAGTGGGAACGGCACCGCGCACTGATCGCAGAGCGGGTGAATTATCTTGAGCGGCAATTCTGTCCGGAGAATCTCAGGCAGGGTTGACGCGGCGCGTGTTCCTGAATTCGGCTCCGAGTTCGAATATGGTGTCCAGTCGCTCAAGTGCGCTTTGGCGCCAGCGGCCGTTTTCGTCGAGAAGGCGGCGGGCCTGAGTGCTCGCAAGCTCTGCGCGGCTGAAGAGAGCCAGCAGCTCGGGGGGCGGGCGCGGGAATCATGGCCCACTATCATCCGTTTCGGCCGGCTTTGCAATTCCGCGCCGCATGCAGGCGCGCGGTTGCCGGATTCCCCGATAGTCTGTTGAATGGGCTTGCAATCTGCTATTCACGCGAGTCCGGGAAATAGCCGAATAATTCAGAAAGCCGTCCGGCATGGATGAACCCAGCCAGTCTCCGACAGGAGACACTTCGCGTCAGGCGAAAGCCCCCTTGGTGATCGGAGTTGGCGCGTCAGCCAGCACGATGACCAGCATCGAACGATTTTTCTCCAAGTTCTCGCTTGAAGCCGAGCAGGCGATCGTCCTCGTTCTGCAGCACCGCGAGGCCTTCGACGAAACCTGGCTGCGAGGTATTCTCGCGCGTGTCGATGGGACGAGGCTTGCCGAGGCCCATGACGGCGCAAAGATCGAAGGCGGCACGATTTATCTGTGTCCGGCCGGCGTGATTACGACGATCCAGAACGACAGGCTTGCGGTCAGGCCCGCACAGCAGGCACCGGGCGAGCGCGCCACGATCGACAGTTTTCTCGTGTCATTGGCGGAAGAGCGCGCGGAGCAATCCATCGGCGTGGTGCTGGCCGGCACCGGCGGCGATGGAACGCTGGGCGTTGCCACCCTGAAAGACCATGGCGGGCTGGCGATCTCGGAACAGGCCGTCAATGAAGGCTCCGATCATCTCACCGACAGCAACACGCCGGCGGCGATCGCCGACTTCGTGCTGGCGCCGGAACAGATTCCCGAACATATCCAGGTCTATGCCCGGCACTTGCGCCGCCTCGACGAAAAGCAGGGCTTTGACGAGGTGTTGGCTGCGGCAGCCACCTCGCTGTCGCGCATCGCCGACATCCTGCGCAACAAGACTGGCAACGATTTCCACGGCTACAAGCAGAACACTTTCCTGCGCCGCGTGCACCGGCGCATGCAGGTCGTTCAGATCGGCGAGATCGCCGCCTATGTCGATTTCCTGCGCAACGACAAGGACGAAGCACAGCATCTCTTCAACGATCTGTTGATCGGCGTGACCGAATTCTTTCGCGACAAGCGGGAGTTTGAGGTGCTCGAGACCCAGGTGATCCCGAAGATTTTCGAGGACAAGGGGGCGGGCCAGCAGGTTCGTATCTGGGTACTGGGCTGCGCTACGGGCGAGGAAGCCTACTCGATCGGCATTCTGCTCCGCGAGCAGATGGCAAAGCTCGATGCGCCGCCGCAGGTGCAGATCTTCGCCACCGATATTGACGGCCGCGCGCTCGCCACCGCACGGGTCGGCCGATACCGGACCAGTATCGAGGATGACATGTCGCCGGAGCGGCTGGCGCGCTGGTTCGTTCGCGAAGGCGACACGTACTGTGTTGTCAAGGAGCTGCGCGAAATGTGCATCTTCTCTCAGCATAATGTCATCAAGGATGCACCGTTTTCAAAGCTCGACCTGGTGTCCTGCCGCAATCTTCTGATTTACCTGAATGCGGAGCTGCAAAACCGGGTGATCCCGCTGTTTCATTTCGCGCTTCTGCCGGGCCGCTTCCTTTTCCTGGGCAATTCAGAAAATGTCACACGGCATCCGAAGCTGTTTGCGCCTGTCGATCGCCGCGCGCGGATTTTCAAGAAGCTCGAAACCGGCACGCGGCTGCCGCCGGAGTTTCCGATCACGACCGCCGCCGGCCGTGCGGCGGCCGAGGTGCCGCCGGTGCGCACCTTCGGACCCGATGTCGGCCTGGAGCGGCGGGCCCAGCGCATCGCGGAGCGGTACGCGCCGGCCTATGTGATCACCGACGAGAACTTCCAGATCCTGCATTTCTCCGGCCGCACCGGCCGTTACATCGAGCCGACCGCCGGAGCCGCGACGCTCGATCTGCTGGGTCTCGTTCACCGCGATCTCCGGCTCGAATTGCGCACCGCGCTGGGCCGCGCTCTCGAGACCAACGAGGCGGCCCACGCCGACCAGGTCCAGCTCGGCGTCAACGGCCACCGCGTGCTTGTCGACATCACGGTCGAACCGGTGCTCGATGGGCCGGCCGGACACCGCAATTTCGTTGTGCTGTTCAAGGACGGCCCCGTGCGCCTCGCCGATACCGCTGAGAGCAACTCGAATGTGCTGGTGCGGACCGAGCATGTCGAGCGGCTCGAAAGCGAATTGCGCGCCACGCGGGAACGCTTGCAGGCGACGATCGAGGAACTCGAAAGCACCAACGAGGAGCTGAAATCTTCCAATGAAGAGTATCAGTCCCTCAATGAAGAGCTGCAATCGGCCAATGAAGAGCTGGAAACCTCGCGCGAGGAGCTGCAATCGGTCAACGAAGAGCTGACCACCGTCAATGGCGAGCTGGCGCACCGCGTTCAGGAGTTGACGCGCGCCACCAGCGACCTGAAGAATTTCCTGGAAAGCACGCAGATCGCAACGGTCTTTCTCGACAACGATCTGCGCGTGATGAATTTTACCCCGGCGATCACCCAGGTGCTGCATCTGGTCGAAACCGATGTCGGTCGCCCCATTGCCCACATCAAGGCCCGTATTCCGATCGAGGATCTCTACGACGACGTTCGCCGCGTTCTCCGCACGCTCGCCAGCGCCGAGCGCGAACTGACCGCACCCGACAGCGGCACGCGCTACATCGTGCGCATCCTGCCCTATCGAAGCATCGACAATTTCATCGCCGGCGTCGTGATCACGTTCATCGACGTGACCGCCATTACGCGCGCGGAGGAGCGCCAGCGTCTCCTGCTTGCCGAATTGCAGCACCGCGTTCGCAACACCCTCGGCGTCGTGCGCTCGATCGCCCGGCGGTCGGCCGAAACATCGTCCAGCGTCGAGGACTATGCCTCGCATCTCGACGGCCGGCTCAATGCGTTCGCGCGGACGCAGGCCATGGTGACACGCGATCCCGAGGGCGGCGTCGATCTTGAATATCTCGTGGTCGAAGAGATGCTCGGCTATAACGCCCGCGAAGGGGAGCAGCTTCGCGTCTCAGGTCCGCCCGTGCGGTTCCAGCCGAAGGCGGCCGAGACCTTTGCGCTCGCGATCCATGAGCTGGCCACCAACGCCATCAAGTATGGCGCGCTGAGCCGGCCGACGGGCAAGGTCGACGTGTCCTGGCGGCTCGATGATAGTGTCAATCCGATTGAGCTGATCCTTGACTGGCAGGAACGGGGGGGGCCGCGCATCGAGCGGCCTCAGCGCAAGGGCTTCGGCACCGAATTGCTCGAAAAGACCCTGGCCTTCGAACTCAAGGGCAAGACAATGCTGAACTATGATCCGTCAGGGCTGCATTGCACGATCGCAATTCCGCTCAATCGCCGGGTCGTGCACACGCCGGTCGTCGGGGCGGGATAGTCGAAGCACGGAACGAACAGTTCGGCGCTTCATCAGGCCGCTTTGCAGGGCGGTAAAGTTTAAAAAATGGCTATCGGGTAGCTCGCCGGCCTCGAATGCCCGGGTAGCAGGTCGTTGACTATGTCGAACGAGCAGGCTGGAAGATCAGCTTGAGGCATAGCATCATCGCGGCCATGGCAGGCAGCATCTGGACCACCGAATTTTTTGACTGTCCCAATTGCGGGCTAGGTTACGCTGCAACGAAAGAGCAGCACTCGGCCAGGCGTTCCGGCCGTTTTGATTGCGAGGTTTGCGGTGTCGAAGTCCACGCCTGGTCCGGCAATCACGATTTCTTCGATTGGAAGATCGATCAGCCGAAGGCCCCCGTGTTCGGAAAAAGGTGGGCGTGAGCGCGAATCAGCCGACGTGCTCGCCGTGCGGCGATGTCACACCATGACGACCGGCATTCCGGACCGGATCATTCGGCAGCCAGGGGTGTATTGGCCCGCTTCGCAATGACCTGCCGAAATTTTGCAGCCAGATCGTCGCAATAGGAAGCAAGTCCCTGGTAAAACGCGCGGTCAGGCCCGCTGGTCGCTTGTTGCGCCGCCTTTTCGTACTGTGCGGCTTTGCGCTCATATTTCTCAAGTTTGGTTTGAAGCTCACTCAGCACCGACGCTACTCCACTCGGGCACACTCGACAGCCGTTGAATGGTTGCCCCGTGCTTCGACCGAAACGATGACTGGCTTGAGGCAATTTTGCAGCCGCCTTGCGGCCCGCGTTTGGCACCAGCGCCTAGCCGGCTTTGATCAAAGCAGGGCTGCGGCTCCGGATTCTGGCTTTGACGCGCGCCAGCCGGTTCCACCCTCGGTTCAAGCCCGACGGCGTGCTTGCTCGGACAACGTCGTCTAAATCGCCTTCAGTTTGCGGTAGGCAAACCACACCATCTTCAGCAGCAGCCATCCGTCGCGGAAGCGCGAGATCTGGGTCTCGCCGAAGGTGCGGGCCTTGTAGTGGATCGGGGTCTCGATAATTTTCAGGTTCTGCTTCGCCGCGCCGAAGATCAGGTCGAAATCGCCGAACGGGTCGAAGTTGCCGAAATAGCTGCGCTCGCGCGCCAGCACCTCGTAGTCCTTGCGCAGGAGCACCTTGGTGCCGCACAGCGTGTCGGTAAGGCGCGTGTTGACGAGATAGCTGAAGAGATAGGCGAAGATGCGGTTAGCGATGAAGTTGAGCGGGCGCATCGCCTCGTCCTCCATCGGATAGATCAGGCGCGTGCCGTTGACGAACTCGGCCTTACCGGTCTCGATGACGGCGTGGAATTTCGGCAGAGCTTCCGGCGGCATCGTCAGATCGGCGTCCAATATCAGCAGCACGTCGCCGGTTGCGGCAGCAAAACCCTTGCGCACCGCATCGCCCTTGCCCTTGCCGTCCTGCTTCAGCACCTTGATGTCCCAGCTGTCCTTGTAGGCGTCGCGCACGCGCTCGCATTCGGCAAAAGTGCCGTCGCTGGAATTACCCTCGACGAACAGGATTTCCTGCGAGGTGCCAAACCGCGGCATGCGCCGGATTGCGTTCTCGATATTGCCTCTCTCGTTGCGGCAGGGAATGAGAATGCTCGCGGAGAATTTCCGGTCCGGAAATTGCCGCACCGGACGGCCGACCAGATAAGTCCGCAGGCACAGTTTCCTGATGCCGGGCAGCGGCGCGATGAAGCGGTTGATGAACGGGCCCAGCCCCAGCCAGTGGCGCGGTAACAGCTGGCGCTGTTCCTGGCTGATGACCTCGAAATCCGCAAGATCCATCAGATTGAGGAAGTCGGCGGTCGCGATGTAGTTGATGGTCGGCTGCGTGGCCCGCAGCTTGAGCGCTTCGGCCGCCTTCAGCACCGGCTCCCACAGATGGGAGTAATAGGAGATGATGATGCGCGTCGACGGTGCGCAAAGCTGATGCACCAGCCGCAAGGTCGCATCGATGTCCTCGAACATACCGATGGTGTCGGCAATTACGATGTAGTCGAACGGTCCTTCGATCGAGGCGAGCGTCGCTGGATCTTCGACGTCGCCCAGCACAAAATACAGATGGGGGTGCAGTTCGTTGGCCTTGGCGATCGTCTTGGCGCCGAAGTCGATGCCGACGCCATAAGAAGGCTCCAGCGCGGCAAGCAGATCGCCGCGGCCGCATCCCAATTCCAGCACGCGCTTGCCCGGTGGAACCAGGAAGCGCATGAACTTCAAATCGTCTTCGTGGTAGGCGGCGTTGAATTCGCGCCAGCTCTGGAGCTCATCGCCATTGGCCTCGAAATGCTCGACGAGGTCGCGCTTGCGCTGCGTCGGCAGCTCGAGGGAGCGCGCAGAGTCGGACGGCCTCAAATACATCCCAACCTCGATCTCGGTAAACCGAGCGCCCTCTTAGCCGAACGGTAAAGAGCTGTAAATTCGATCGAAAATGACCGATTTTGCCGGACGGGAGATGCATGCGGCGCGTGCGGAAGCCCCCGATTGCCTTGTGCTTTTTCAACCCCTAACGTGGCGTCAAGCAAAAGCGATAAACGCCCGGAGAGAACACCCATGTCTTCTCTAAAGTCGGCCCGTCTCAAGTTCGGCGCCTTTCTCGCCCCGCATCATCCGATCGGCGAGCACCCGATGCTGCAATTCCGCCGCGATCTCGATCTGGTCGAGCAGCTCGATTCACTCGGTTATGACGAGTTCTGGTGCGGCGAGCATCACTCCTCGGGCTGGGAAATGATCGCCTCGCCGGAAATGTTTCTGGCGGCTGCCGGCGAACGTACCAAGCGCATCAAGCTCGGCACCGGCGTGATTTCGTTGCCTTACCACCATCCATTCAACGTCGCCCAGCGCATGGTGCAGCTCGATCACATGACCGGCGGGCGCGCCATCTTCGGCTCCGGCCCCGGGGCACTGGCGTCGGATGCGCATACGCTCGGCATCGATCCGATGGTGCAGCGCGACCGCCAGGACGAGGCGATCGCGATCATCCGCCGGCTGTTTCGCGGTGAGCGGGTGACCGCGAAGAGCGACTGGTTCACCCTGAACGATGCGGCGTTGCAGATCCTTCCGCTTCAGGAGGACATGCCATTTGTAGTCGCCTCGCAAATTTCGCCGTCCGGAATGACGCTCGCCGGCAAATACGGCATCGGCATCATTTCGCTCGGCTCGATGTCGACGCAAGGATTGATGGCGCTGCCCACCCAGTGGAGTTTTGCCGAGGACGCCGCGAAAAAGCACGGCACGACCGTCAGCCGCGCCGACTGGCGCGTGCTTTTGTCCTGGCACATTGCCGAAAGCCGCGAACAGGCGAGGGCCGAGGCTGGCGCCGGGCTGATGCGCTGGCATAACGAATATAATGTGCAGACGTTGCAGCGTCCGGGCCTTGTGCCCTTTACCTCGCCCGAGGATGCGCTGGAGAAGACCGCCGGGGGCGAGAATGCCGCGTCCACTATCGGCACGCCCGACGACCTCGTCAAAACCATCAAAAAATTGATGGAGGTGTCCGGCGGCGTCGGCAGTATTATCGGTTTCGTCCACGATTGGGCGAGCCCCGAGAATACGCGCCGCAGCTGGGACATGGTGGCGCGTTATGTGATCCCGGAGATCAACGGCTATGTCACCAAGCTTCGCGAGTCGCAGAAATTCCTGATCGAAAACCGCGCGGTGTTCGAGCGCGCCGGCCAGGCCGTGATGGCCAAGATCATGGAGAACGAAAAGGCCGCCGCGGCCCTGCCGTTGACCGGTCCGGGCCGCGTCGCCATTCCGGCCGTGAATGCACCGGATTTGCAGAAGGAAGCGGCCAAACACCAAAAGGCCTGATAGGCGCTTAATCGTTCCCTCGAGTCCATGGAGCTTCCGACATGTCGATGCAAAGTGCGACTTTTCAGCCGATGGCACTGACCGCGCCGCACCGCAAGGCGCTTTCGCACATTCCGGGCGACGAGGGCTGGCCGCTGGTCGGCCGGACCCTCAACATCCTTGCTGATCCGAAGGGCGAGGTCGAGCGGATGGCGGCGAAATATGGCCACGTCTATCGGAGCCGCGTGCTTGGCGAGACCAGCCTGACGATTCTCGGACCTGAAGCCAACGAGCTCGTGCTGTTCGATCAGGTCAGGCTGTTCTCGTCCACCCATGGCTGGGGCACCATCCTGGGCCGTCTGTTCCCGCGCGGCCTGATGCTGCTCGACTTCGACGAGCATCGGCTGCACCGCCGCGCCCTGTCGGTCGCGTTCAAATCCGGTCCGATGAAGTCCTATCTGGCGGCGCTCGACGCCGGCATTGCGCAGCGCGTCGCCGAGTGGCGGCAGCGTCCGGGAGAAATGCTGTTTTATCCGGCGATGAAGCAGCTGACGCTCGATCTTGCCGCCACGTCATTTCTCGGCACCGCGATCGGTCCCGAGGTCGAGGAGATCACCAAAGCCTTTGTCGATATGGTCGCGGCGTCGATCGCGCCGATCCGAACGCCTTTGCCGGGCACGCAGATGGCGCGCGGCGTCAAGGGCCGCGCGCGCATCGTGGCTTACTTTTCCGAGCAGATCCCCATCCGCCGGGCCAAAGGCGGCGAGGATCTGTTCTCCCAGCTCTGCCGTGCCACCCATGAGGACGGTGCGCTGCTGTCGCCGCAGGATATCGTCGATCATATGAGTTTTCTGATGATGGCCGCGCACGACACGCTGACATCGTCGCTGACCTCCTTCGTGGCGGCACTCGCCGCGAACCCGCAGTGGCAGCAGAAACTGCGTGACGAAGTTTCGAGTCTCGGCGTTGCGAGCGATGCGCCGACCTCCTTCGAGCACCTCGAAGCGATGCCGCTCACCGAAATGGCGTTCAAGGAAGCGATGCGGCTGCGACCGCCCGTACCGTCGGTCCCCCGGCGCGCGACGCGCGATTTCGCCTTCGGCGGCTACGACATTCCGGCCGGTACGCTGGTCGGCATCAACCCGCTGTTCACGCATCACATGCGCGATATCTGGCCCGATCCCGATGGCTTCGATCCGCTGCGCTTCACCGAGGAGGCGCAGCGCAGCCGCCATCGTTTCGCTTTCGTGCCGTTCGGCGGCGGCGCGCATATGTGCCTGGGACTGCATTTCGCCTACATGCAGGCGAAATGTTTTGCGCGGCATTTCCTGCAAAGCGTCAGCGTCTCGCTGCCGAGTGGCCGGGCGCCGGACTGGTACATGTGGCCGATCCCCAAGCCGCGCGACGGGTTGCGGGTGATGGTGACGCCGACGGCTTAGGCCGATCGAGAGTTCAGCCGCCGATCTGATCGAACGCCTTGCGCATGGCCACATAACCCTGTTGTTGCTGGGTCCAGTTGCGGCCGCCGGTGATGGCGCCGTCGACGACGAGATCATGCCCGTTGATAAAGGTGGATTCGTCGCTGGCAAGGAACACCGCCGCATGTGCGATGTCATCTGGCAGACCGGCGCGCGGGATCGGCTGTGCCGACTTGGTGACCTCGCGCATCACCGCCGCTGTTTTCTCGGCAGCCTCAACCGACAGTCCCAGCGCCTTGCCGAAAATGCCGGTGGCGATCGCGCCCGGTGAAATGCTGTTGACGCGGATGCCGGCTTCGCCGAGTTCCATGGCGACGCACTTGGTCAGGTGAATGACGGCAGCCTTGGCGGCGCCATAGACGATCGAGGATGAGAAGCCGGCGAGCCGGCCGGCGATGCTGCCATTGTTGATGATGCTGCCGGAGCCCTGGCGCCGCATGTGCGGAGCGACATGCTTCATGCCGAGCATGACGTTGCGCACCAGCGTCGCCATGGCGGCATCGAAACGCTCGGCTTCGAGGCCCTCGATCCCACCCGTCTGCGCCGGTCCGCCAGCATTGTTGAAAAGACAGTCGATGCGGCCGAATTTGTCGACAGCCTCATTGATCAGCTTTCGAATATCGTCTTCGACGGTGACGTCGGTGCGGCGGAAGAGGCAGGCTGGGCCGAGCCTTCTCGCAAGCGCGTCGCCCTCTGCGGAGCGGCGCCCGGCGACGACAATTTTTGCGCCCTCGGCCACGAATATCTCGGCGGTGCGTAAACCAATTCCGCTCGTCGCACCGGTGATGACAGCAATCTTCCCGTCCAGCCTGCCCATTGGAATCGTCCTCCTTTTGATGGCCTCATTGAACTATGTTAGGCAGGTCCAGTCAGCGCAAGTCGCCTGCTGCCGATTGGCGCTCCCGCCGAGATCGGTTTCATCCCAAGGAATGCCTTGGCTCATCCTGGTGGTCGGATTCTTACGCTCACATCCCTTCTCGGCGGCCGGCCAATTTCGGTTATGATGACGTCTCCTTCGAGTCCAGAATACCCCGTGATGCAGCCTATGGCAGGTTTGGTCGGTGAGTTTCGGCGAGGCTGGCAAGGAATCGGCCGGCCCTCACCGGCGTTCATCTTGGGATTTTCAATTGCCTGCCTGGCGCTCTCGACGGCGGCGCGCTGGATTCTCTCCATGCTCCGGCCGGACGTCTATTTCACGCCGTATTTCCCGGCCGTGCTCTTTGCAACCGCTCTCGGCGGCTATCGCGCGGGCATTGGCACGGCCGCCGCCGCCGGAGGGTTCGGCATTGCGCTGAATTTCGGCGAGGCGCCGAGCGGCTTTTTCCCGCGGCTTATGCTGCTGGCGATTTTCGCAGTGGTGTCCGGGCTGACGATCTGGGGGGTGGAGCACTATCGGTCGCTCACTGCCAGACAGCGGGAAATTTCCAGGCGGCTGATCCGGGAAGAGGAGTATCGCAAGCTCATCGTCGAGGAGTTGCAACACCGGCTGAAGAACAAGCTCTCGACTATCCATGCCGTGCTGCATCAGGCGCTGCAAAACCAGCCGCAGGTCTGGGAGAGCGTCGACCATCGCCTCCGCGCGCTGGCCGCGACCGACGAACTGATCACCAAGGTCGACGGCGGCGGCTGCGACATCAAGGATCTGCTGCTCTCTGAACTTGGACCTTATGGCCATGTCCGCTTCAACCTCAACGGCGAGCGGTTGTTTCTGCCGGCCAAGCTCGCCGTCAGCCTCGCGCTGATCTTCCACGAGCTTGCGACCAACGCGGCGAAATACGGCGCATTTTCCTCCGAGCGCGGTGTGCTTCAGGTGTCCTGGTCCATCACGGACGATCGTCTGCGTATCGCATGGGACGAAACCGAAGGACCTGTAATCGGCGCCGTCGGGCAGCCCGGATTCGGCACCAAGTTGCTCCAATCGGCGCTCGCCCCTTTCGATGGCAAGACGGAACTCAGCTTCTTGAAGAGCGGCCTCCATTGCACCATGCAATGCCGCGTGCCCAAAACCTGATCAACGGCCTGTTCATGGCAGGATCGGGCGAGCCGATGGCGCGCGGGACGGATCATTGACGTTCTGTTAATGACGATCGCGACCGCCCGGTTTGAAAGCGGCGACGCGCGAATCCGTGAGAGGCCACTTAACCAAAACTACAAGAGACTTTGCCAGTCTCGCCCGGTCATGCAGAACGCGTCACCGCTCCAAGCATCCGCAATCAGCGCCGACTCCACCGAATTCGCAGCCGAGCATGACCTCGGCCTGCTTCGGGATATTCTTCGCCTGCTCCCCACCGGCGTCACCGTTCAGGATGAGGAGGGCCGATTTCTTCTGATCAATGACGCCGCGGCGTCGCAGCTGGGGATGGCCGCCGGGCCTGCGGGACAGTTTGTCTCGAAATATCTCGACGAGCGGCAGAAACACGGACGTGAGCTGCTTCGCGCCGGCCGCGCGGCCGTTGTGGAGATGCCCGTTGCCGGCAACGGCGGCGAGCAGGTCCTGCTCGCCGCGCATCGGCCGGTGGATATCGCGGGCCGCAAGCTGCTGCTCTCGAGTTCGACCGATATCAGCGAACAGAAGGCCGTCGAGGATCATCTGTTCCGTTCGGCCTATTTTGACGAATTGACCGGCCTGCCGATGCGGCGGGTGATCGAGCACCGCGTGCAGACTCTGATCCAGCGCTCCGAACAGCGCGATGCTTTTGCGGTCGCTTTTCTCGATGTCGACAATTTCAAGCACATCAACGACTATTACGGCCACTCGGTCGGCGATGCGCTGCTGGTCGAGGTAGCCAAGCGGATCAGTCTCCACCTCCGCGAGACCGACATGCTGTCGCGGATCAGCGGCGACGAATTCCTGCTGCTTCTCAACCCGATCGAGAGCGAGATGGATGTCGCCGATTATTTCGAGGCGACCTTGCAGCGGCTGAAGGCGCCGTTCTTCATCGACGGCTCGGAGATATTCGCATCGACCTCGATCGGTGTCAGCCTGTTTCCGGACCATGGGCGCAGTTACGATGCGCTGCTCCAGAACGCTGATATTGCGATGTACCGGGTCAAGAACGACGGCAAGGGGGCGGCCGCTCTCTTCGATGCCGGCATGGAGCGCGAGGCGCTTGCGCGAATGAAGGTCGAGCAGTCGCTGCGGCACGCCATCCTGGAGAAGCGCTTCTGCTGCGCTTTTCAGGCCAAGGTCGACATCCGGACCAAGGAAGTCAAAGGCGTGGAGGCGCTTGTGCGACTGCGCGACGAGGAGGGTATCATCCAGGCGCCCGGCACTTTCGTCGAACTCGCCGCAGAGCTCGGCCTGATCGACGATCTGACCCATCTTGTGCTGGCCGAGATCGTCCGTTCGATCGACCTCATCAACGAGACGTTCGGGTCCACGGCGACGATCAGCATCAACGTCGCCGCCAGGCAGGCCGACAATCCCGAATTCATGCGGTCATTTGCCGATGCGCTGGAGGCAACCGGCTTCCCGCGACGTTTCATGATCGAGGTCACGGAAGACGCCTTTGTCACCAAGCGGCGATTCCAGGAAGTGGTTGTGCCGATCTTCCGCAACATGGGGGTAGGGATATCGATCGACGATTTTGGTATCGGCTATTCGTCCTTGTCGGCGCTCGCCGACATCACGGCCGACGAAATCAAGATCGATCGCTCCTTCATCACCGACATCCACCTTCGTCCGCGCAGCCAGGGAATTCTGCGGGCGATCGAATCGCTGGCTGAAGCGCTCGGCATGAGCGTGATTGCGGAGGGGGTCGAGAGCTTCGAGGAACTGGCCTACCTCCAGGCGGCTACGCGGATTCGCTACGCGCAGGGTTTCTACTTTGCAAGGCCCGTCTTCCTGGAAGAGCTCAACCTGGTGGTGCCCGCCGCCAGTGAGTCGCGCGTCAGCGAGATGAGCCGGCCCGCGCAGCAGAGCCGGAACGCTTATTCGTCACGACCGGGCCGCTATCGGCGTTAGCGCCCGTATTCGAGTTTTCCTGTCCGGCCATTCCGGCGCGGCATCTTCCCTGCTATCCTCTCGTCGTGTTGCCTGCCGTGGATGCCTGCGCTTTTCCCGCGCAGTGCGGCCGCAACGCCTGTCGCAGCTCGCGCACCGTTCGAAGAGGTCACATGCAACCGGTCTCGCTTTTTCTGAATATCCTGTGGCTGCTGCTGGGCGGGGTCTGGATGGCCGCCGGATGGGTTGTTGCTGCGGTGATCATGGCGATCACCATCATCGGCCTGCCGTGGGCGCGGGCGGCCTTCAACATCGCCGTCTATACGCTGTTGCCGTTCGGCCAGCGAGCCGTGCGGCGCGATCTTCTGACCGGCGAGTCCGATGTCGGCACCGGTCTATTGGGCCTGATCGGCAACCTGATCTGGCTGGTACTGGCCGGCTGGTGGCTGGCGCTTGGTCATCTTGCGACCGCGGTGGTCCTGGCCGTGACAATCATCGGCCTTCCCTTTGCATGGGCGCACTTGAAGCTCGCCGGCATCGCGTTGTGGCCGATCGGGCGCGCGATCGTTCCGGCGTAAGCGTCTCGCGCCTTCGCTTAACCTTTTCCGGCGCGGGCGCGGATCGCCTCTTCGACGCTGCGAAACTGGCGATCCGGCCCCAGCAGCGCATCGATGCCGAAGCGGTTGATCGCGGCTTGCGCGCGCTCGGATTCCAGCCGGGCGATGGCAAAGTCGATGCCGTCCTCCTGGCATTGGCGGATAACCTGGATGAGTACCTGCGCGGCGGTGAAGTCGATCTCGACGATGCCGGTCGCCTCCAGTACCATGAGCTGCACTTTTTGGGGCGACGACTTAAGCGCTGCCATAACATCGCGCCGGAAATCATAGGCGTTGAGAAACGACAGCGGGGCCTGCAGTCCGACCACGATCACGCCTTGCTCCTGCTCGCCGGGCAGCTTTGAACTCACCGGCCACCAGATCGACGTGCCCGGCACGCGCTCGAAGCGCTGGACGCGGGCGCGGGTCGTGGTCCAGATACCATGCAACAGCGACAGCCCGATGCCGATGCCGACGCCCTGTTCGATCGGCAGAAGGATGATCCCGGCCGCGGTCACCAGGATCAGCAGAAATTCGCCGAACGACTGCCGGAAGATGGCGATGATCTGGCCAAGGCGGACGATGCGAAGCGCGACAAACAACAAGACCCCGCCAAGGGCAGCGTTCGGGATCCGGTGCAGCAGCGACGTGCCGAAGGCAAGCAGCGCGATGACGATCGCAACTGACGCAAGGCCCGCGATCTGCGAGCGGCCGCCGGTCTCGGAAACCACGGCAGTTCGCGGCGGGCTCGCATCGACGGCAAAGGCGCCGATCGTGCCGGCAAAGATGCTCCCGATGCCGACACCGACGAAGTCGCGGTTGACGTCCGGCGGTTCATTGGGATCGGTTGGAAAGGATCGCGTCGTCGCCGCTGTCTGTACCATGACGACGATCGAGATGATCAGGCCGAGCGGCAGCAGACTGGTGAGGTGCCCCACCGACACGACGGGAATTGCGAGCTTCGGCGGTTCGACCGAAATTGCGCCGAGCACGCTGACGCCGCGGCCCTCCAGATGCAAGAGCATGACCGCGGCGGCGGCCAAAGCAAGACCGATCAGCGCGCCGGGAATCCGCGAGTCGATCCGTTCTGACAACGCGATGATCGTGAGCACGCCTAAACCGATGACGAGCGTAAAGACGTTAGCCTCCCCAAGATGTTCGGCAAGGGTCGCGAAGCGCTGGAGCGTCGGACCTTCAGGCGCCGGCACTCCTAAAATTCCCGGCAGCTGCGATATCAGGATGTGCACTGAAATTCCTGCCAGAAAGCCGATCGTGACCGGGACCGACAGCAAATCGGCAATCCAGCCCAGCCGGAAAATGCCGGCCGCGGTCAGCATCAGACCGACCATCAGCGCAAGCGCGGCGGCGAGCGTCGCATAATCCGGCGAACCAGTGGCCGCGAGCGCTGCAAGGCCGCCGGCAAAGATCGGCGTGATGGTCGAATCCGCGCCCGATGACAGGAAGCGGTTGCTGCCGAACGCTGCGAAGGCAAGCGAGCCCGCCACAAAGGCCAAAAAGCCGATCTGCGGGGCGAAGCCGCCAAGGCGAGCGGTCGCCATCTGTTCGGGGATGACGATGGCGGCAAGCGTCACTCCTGCGAACAGATCACGGCTGAGAAACGCGGCGCGATAGCCTTCAAGCGAACGAAAGAGCGGCCATGCTTTGTCGGAGGTGGAAGGCTGCGAAGCCCCGGAATGACCCGCCATAATACGCTGTTTCCCTTCACCTTGCCGGCTCACCGATCGCGCCAGCACTGGACGATTTCCGCCCGGCAAAATCAAGATGGCAGCACGCTGCTTCGGCGTAGCCGGATTTTGCTGCGGTGATCGCTCCCGGCTTTGGAGGTCAGCGGCTCTTGTCCGGCGACAGAAGCGCCGCCGGCGGAAACGAACGGTTGACGACATCGCGAATCGCAAAGCTCGACTGGATGCGCGAGACCCGCGGCAGGCGGGCGAGTTGCGATTTGTGGATATGCTCGAAATCCTCGATGTCGCGCGCGATCACCGTGACCAGATAGTCGTCGCTACCCGACATCAGCAAGCATCGCACCACCGACGGACATTTGAGAATCGAGTGTTCGAAGGTTTCCAGGGCGTCTTCGCTCTGGCTGTCGAGCGTGATGCGCACCACCACCGTGGTGCCGAGACCCAGGGCCTTCAGCCCGAGTACGGCCTGATATCCCTCGATCAAGCCGTCTTGTTCGAGCCCGGCGAGACGGCGGGCGCAGGCGGTGCTTGAAAGGCCGACGCGTTCGGCGAGTTCGACGTGTGAAGTGCGGGCGTTCGAAGTCACTTCCCGAAGCAAGGCGATATCGGATCGGTCTAGTTTTCGCATGATTCCTGCACCATATCGAGTTTTTACGCAGGAATACAGCGCAATTCGGGGTGCGTGGCGTAGCCTTTGCCGGAAACGCCAGCGGCTGCGTTGTTAGATAGAAGACTTGAAGAGGGAAGGACGACGATGCTGGTAGGTGTTCCCAGAGAAATCAAGGCGCAGGAATATCGCGTCGGTCTGACGCCTTCTTCCGTGCGCGAATATGTGGCGGCAGGTCACAGCGTTCTGATCGAGCGGGAGGCCGGGGCGGGCATCGGCGCGTCCGACGAAATCTATCAGCGCGCCGGTGCCTCGATCGCGGCAAGCGCCGAAGAAGTGTTTGAGCGCGCCGCAATGATCGTCAAGGTCAAGGAGCCGCAGCCGCAGGAATGGCAGCAGCTTCGCGAGGGCCAGATCCTCTTTACCTACCTGCACCTCGCTGCAGATCGCGAGCAGACCGAAGGCCTGCTGCGGTCGGGCTGCACGGCGGTCGCCTACGAGACCGTCACCGATGAGCGTGGCGGCTTGCCTCTGCTTGCGCCGATGAGCGAGGTCGCGGGGCGCCTGTCGGTCGAAGCTGCGGGTTCGGCGTTGAAGCGGCCGGCGGGCGGTCGCGGCGTGTTGATCGGCGGCGTTCCGGGCGTTGAGCCGGCGCGCATCGTCGTCATCGGCGGGGGCATCGTCGGCACGCAGGCCGCACGCATGGCCGTCGGCCTCGGGGCCGAAGTCACCATCCTCGATCGTTCGCTGCCGCGCCTGAAAGAACTCGACGATATGTTCGCGGGCCGGGTCCGAACTCGGTTTTCGACCAGCGAGGCGCTGGATCAGGAGATTGTTGCGGCCGACGTGGTGATCGGTGCCGTGTTGATTCCCGGTGCCAGCGCGCCGAAGCTGGTGACGCGGCCGATGCTGAAAACGATGAAGAAGGGCGCCGTCGTCGTTGACGTCGCGATCGATCAGGGGGGCTGTTTCGAAACGTCTCACCCGACCACCCATGATCACCCGACATTCGTCGTCGATAGCGTGATCCACTACTGCGTTGCCAACATGCCGGGCGCCGTTCCCCTGACGTCGAGCCACGCGCTCAACAACGCCACCCTGCGGTTCGGTCTTGCGCTGGCCTCCGAGGGGCTTTCGGCGATCAGGCGCGATCCTCACCTGCGTGCCGGGTTGAACATCCATCGCGGCAAGGTGACCTGCGAGGCTGTGGCAAACAGCCTTGCGCTGGCCTATCAGGCGCCGCTCGAGGC
>NZ_DAIDJE010000207.1 GCF_027451485.1 Bradyrhizobium sp. | reverse complement strand
TCTGTCCATTTTTTCGAGGGAAGATCACTTTTGGTCGAAGCTCAAAAGCCCGCCGGCTCAACCCCGGCGGGCTTCGTTGGCGTGTTACGGTCTGCGCTACTGCTCCCCCATGCCGCAACGAAAGCCTCAGCTATACGGGTGGCCGGCGCTGATAATCTGATGCTTCCTGACCGCCTTCTTCCGCACTCCTGCCACCCGTATCGGCTTGCCATGCCCCAGCGCGACGCCTCGCAGGTCCGCTTGAACAACGATTGTCGAGGGTCAAAACGCCGCCGCAAGCCCAAAGCCAAATCAGAGCGTAGATAAGCCGGCGCGGCCGAACGCGGGACGCCTTATCTGAACCGCTATTCGCTTGTCGTTGGTGTTGCGTATCGCGTTTTCAAGAACATCCACGACTTGCATGGAGCGCCCGCCAATCTGTGTTGATTTTGCCACAGGCAGCCATAAAATCATCCTCGTTTATTGTGGGAGTGAGACTATCTTTACGTTGCGTCGTTATACGGTGGTCAAACCTTTCGTTTGGGGGAATCAAATGCGTAAACTCATTTTAACCGCCGCTATCGCCTCGATCGGTCTCTCGAGCACAGCCTTTGCCGCTGATCTGCCCGCTCGTGCGTACACGAAGGCGCCCGCGATGATGCAAGCTGCCTACGACTGGAGCGGCTTCTATATTGGTATCAACGGTGGCGGCGCCACCGGCAACGTCGACTGGAATGAGATTGGCATCGGTGATGAAGGCAGCCACAATCCGTCTGGAGCCACGTTCGGCGGACAGGTCGGCTACCGCTGGCAGATGGCCTCTTGGGTGTTCGGCTTGGAAGCGCAGGGCAACTGGGCTGACTTCAGGGGTAGCAACATTAGCTTGCAGACCGGCTTTGAGAACCAAACTAAGGTGGACGCATTCGGCCTGTTTACCGGTCAGATCGGCTATGCGTGGGATCGCGCGCTATTCTACGTGAAGGGCGGTGCCGCAGTCACGGACAATCGGTACAATGTCTATAACAATGGCTTCTTGCAAGACAATGCCAGTGAAGCTCGGTGGGGCGCTGCGGTTGGCGCCGGCTTCGAATATGCCATCATGCCGAACCTGTCGCTCGGCTTCGAATATGATCACCTGTTCATGGGTGGCAACGACGTGACTTTTGCGTCGGCTACTGTTGACCACATCAAACAGGACGTCGATCTCTTCACTGTTCGTCTGAATTACAAGTTCGGCGGCCCGGTGATGGCCGGTTACTGATCTGATCGCATGCTAAACTGATGAGAGCCCCAGCATTGTCTGGGGCTTTTTTCATGAGAAACAGTCAATGACGCCCTTCGACGTTTGTTATTGGCGCTGCTTGGGTCATTCATCTGAGCCACTCGGATCAGTCATGCCCCGACCGTCGGCGGTAGCGGTGACGATGTTGTTCGATCCATGTCAGGTCTATGATGAGACCAGAGCGGCTCGTTCGCCGGTTTCGCGATCAGGCGTCATGGATGCATCGCGTTCATCGAGATGTTCGAGCGCCGCATCTTAAGGCATTCTTACAGAACAATCGGGCGCACCGCACTTTTGACTCTTAGGGCGGAGAGGTTCAAAGCGCCTCTATCGGGCCGCGCCATACCGATGGCGACTGTCGGAGTTGTTCGTTTTCGCTCTAATCTAACGAATTGTCACAAAATCTCTGCATAAGGGGTTCGGCGGCTGCCGAAACGATCTCGTGGGCACCACCGCTGCGCCGATCCCGCCCGACCTGCCGTTGTCATTTTCGTTCCCGTGTCGTTCGCGGGCCCGACCTGTCGAACGGCCAGCTGTGCTTCCGCAGCATGTTTTCATCTCGTTGTCATCTCCGCTGGATAACCAAGCATGTCTATTTTTGGTTGTGTATTTTGGCGCGTCTTAGTAGCGCGAGAGTAAGCGACGTGAGTACGTTAAAACTATTGTGTCTTACAGGTTGTCCTCGTTGCGGATTGCAATTATCTCCTGGCCCGACTGACGCCTCGGTTTGGGTCTTCCGACTTCGCAAGCCAAACCCTGCTGGAGACCTACGTGGAAGCGACTGTCGTCGCCCCTAACACCCAGGCTCTCCACTCTGGTCGCCCAGATCAGGGGAAACCGCTGAATGCGTGAAGCGCCGCATACCCGCATTGGGGCGAACATCGCCGCCTATGGCGCCGCACCGGTTGCTGCCGCTTTCACCCGCCGCAAAGCCATTTCCCTGCGGTTGCTTCGACGCCTTTTCTGACAACTCGCCCGCCCATGATCAGGAACATTGAACTCGATGCGCTGCTTCAAACCCTAATCGCGGCGGAGCAGGGGAGTTTTCACAGAGCCGGCTCGCTACTGGGAGTTCAGACGTCGACCATCAGCAGACGGATCCGGCAGCTTGAAGCACGCATCGGCGTTTCCCTGTTCGAGCGCCATCGCCACGGCATCCGTCCGACCGATGCCGGCAGAGCCTTCCTGGAAAGCACGCGGCGCATCGTGAGCGATCTAGAGTCGCTGCTCACCAACGCGCGCACCGCCGGCCGCGGCGAATCCGGCTGGTTGCGTATCGGCCTCTACGCGTCGCTGTCTACCGGACCGCTGCGCGCAGCCCTTCTGGCTTACGCGGAGCGCTTCCCCGATGTTGAGATCAGCGTCATCGATGAAAGCCGGCACAGCCTGATGGAACGGCTCAACAGCGGCGCCCTCGACGTCGTCATCGTCACCGGCCGGATCCAAAGCGGCTCACACGAAGTTCTTCCGTTGTGGACCGAGAAAATCCTGGTCGCCATATCTGACGCCCATCGTTTCGCCGTCGCGCAGGCCGTGAGCTGGGATGATTTGCGGCAGGAACAGATCCTATTCAGCAACCGCGATCCTGGTCCAGAGCTAAGGGATGCGTTGATCGCGAAACTGAACGGCTCCGGCGTCCTGCCCGCCATTGTCCAGACCAGCGCCGACCGCGACACGGTCATCGGCCTCGTGGCGTTGCGCCGTTCCATCACGCTGCTCTATGCGTCCAATGCCGGCGTCGTCCACCCCGGCGTCGTCTACCGCGAGATAACTGAGAGACGCCGGACGCTGCCGCTGCCGTGCTTGGCCTGTTGGCACACACGAAACGACAATCCCGCGCTGCGACAGTTCTTAGATCTCTTGCGCGAGGATGCCGGGCTCGCTCGCCGCCACACTCATCCCGCGGCTGGTGGAGGTTGAGATTTGCGAGATGGCAGTTTCCTTCGGGCTTTCGCGAAAGCGCGGTCCGTCGCCATGAAACGCGCCAGCATCGGCCCAATCAGCTTGGTCGGCTCGACCGCCTGGCCGCTTTCTGCCGACAACACGTCGCTGTAGGCGGCGAGGTCCCGATAAACTTGAGCCGGTAGCTCGACCGTCAGCTTGACTGGCTTGTCGTCCATAAGCGGGCCGAGTTTCAGCTTGGTCACGATGTCCCGCTCCGTCAGCCCTTGTAGGGCACAAATATCAGATCGCGGTTGACCACCACCCGTACCGGAAAGCCCGGTCGGATCGTTAGTGTCGGCTGAACATTGAGCTGGCGGCTGACCAACGTCTGCCCGGTCTGGTTGACGGTGTTCTCGGCACCTGTGCGCAATGCCTCCACCACGGAATTATTGCTGTTCAGCACGAGCTCGCTGGCGATGCCGAGCAGGGTGGAGATCGCCGCTGCCTTGACAAGATTGCCCCAGTGATAGTCGACCTCGTCCTCGAGTCCTGCATAACCCGCGCTGTCGGCACCCGGCTGATGCTCCAGCACGATCGACGTGCCATTCGGCATGATGATGCGCGTCCACACCAAGAGCACGCGCGACTGGCCGAACGAAATCTGACTGTCGTACTGGCCGATCAGCCGTGCGCCTTGCGGGATCAGCAGGAAATTTCCGCTTCTGCTGTCATAGACGTTTTCCGTCACTTGCGCGGTGATCTCGCCAGGCAAGTCGGATCGGATGCCCGTGATCAGCGCTGCCGGGATCACCGATCCGGCCTGCACGACATAGCGCGACGCCGGCCGCGCCAGCCGGTCCGGGCTCACCGTGCGCTGGTCGGTGTCGGCATTCAGGAATGCAAGCTTGCGGTCCTGCATGTTTTGCAGCGATCCGGGATCGAGCGGCGGCCTGCTGTCGGCCGCTTGGGGCTGTCCCGGCACGCCGCTCGCCGCTGGAGTCGGCGCGGTTGGCGCCGTTTCCTGACGCGTGTTCGTGGTCGCGAACACCCGGCTCAGCCGCGCGGCCTCGTCCTCCTGCGCGATGCGTTGTTCGTCCGCTAACGGTGCCGCGCCTACCGCATTGAGGATGGGACGGCCGAGGTCGCCGGGAAGGGGAGGCCCGAGTTGCGGGATTGGCCGCGGCGGCGCTTGCGGCAGCCCGGAATAGTCCTTCGGAAGCTTCTCAAGCTCGTCGGCGGTCGTCTTGTGGCCGGTCGAGTGGAGCTCGGTGGACTCTTGGCCAGGACCGCGCGACTGCAACGCGAACACCAGCGCGCCGAGGATTGCAGCCGCCGCCACCGCGCCAAGCGTCGCCAGCACCTTCCGCGAAAGCCGCGTCACCGGCGACGGCTCGGGCCGCAGGCGCAGTTCAGCCGCGAGCTGATCTTCTCGCGTGAGGTCCGGTTCATTCACCACGGCTTCCACCCGTCCGTGCGCACGATCCGCACCTTCTGTGCGCCGTCACCGCCGAGCCGCAGCTCGGCCGCGGCGAACAGGCGGTCGACGATGTAGTAGTTCTGCCGCGCGCGGTAGTTGACGAGTTGGGTAGCCCCGTCGCTGCCGATCACGAACAGAGGCGGCATCTCGCCTTGCGCGATGCCGCGGGCGAACTCGATATAGACCTTCGCGCCGTCGTCGAACACCTGCGTCGGTCGCCACGGCGGACTGTCGCCCTCGATCGCATAGCGGAAACGCAGCTTGCCGATATCGATGCCGCTGTCGATCGGCGCAGCTGCTTCGG
>NZ_DAIDJE010000206.1 GCF_027451485.1 Bradyrhizobium sp. | reverse complement strand
ACCACGAACTTCGGAAAGTGGGCACTAGGGCAAGCGGTTCTGGTTACAGGTCCCTGCGTTCCACGGGGACCACTGATCAGCTAGGCGGCGATCAGGCCCTGCTCAAAGCCAATAGCTTGCTCGGCCGCAAGCTCCTCGCAGAACAGCCGTGCTTCTTCCCGAGCCGATTCAGTCGCAAAGCGGCGAAGCAGGATTAGAAGCGGGTCGGTCACGCTGTGATCGGCTTCGCAATGCGTCAGCACGCGTTCGACCATGCGGCGGCGCAAGCGTGCCGCGTCGGCAGCCGAATCGGTGAAGCCGGTCTCGTGAATGACTTCAAGCGCGGCGCGGAACGCCGCGAAGGTCGATTCCGGCAAGCCCGCCCGCTTGAGGAGCGCCAACATGCTGGCTTCGCCGCGATCAAGCAATAGCGACGAGACGCGGCTGCGCGGCAGACCGGACAATTCTGAGAGCGCCGCTTCGAACAATTCGAGGTTGCCTGACAGAAGCGCACGCAGGATCAGACCCGCAGTGAGCTGGGAGGTCGCGCGCAAGTGCGCGATCAGTCCGCACATGTCCTCGCCCCGCGAGGAGGCCGCGATGCTGACCGTGGAGCGATCGCGCGCCTCACCTGCCACCCGTTCGGCGCGATCGGCGCTCAGCCAGTTCTTTGCAACGACGAATTGCGCAAGCGTATCCGATAGCCTGGCGACCAGCGCAACCCGGGTCGCAGCCGGCAGGTCTTCCAGCACCAGCATCGATTCGCGGATCGCCGCCAGATGACCGTGCCGCTCGACAATGCGGTCCCAGGAAAATGCCGGCAGTTCCGCGTAGGCGTTTTCGATCAGTTCCAGCGCCGCTGCAGCGGAGCCAACCTCGGCAATCGCGGCACAGACGGAAGGCGGCAGACTGGTGCGGCGCGCAATCGCGCACTGCACCTCGCCGCCGGCGGTTGCGACAATGTCGACGAGATCGGCATCGATCAGGAGCGGTGAATGTTCGAGGATCGGCAGGGCGACCGATGGCTGATCGAACGCCAGCGCCTGCACGATGGCAGCCGGAGCCTCGTAGCTGCGTGCGAAAACATCAGCCATGGCGCGGCGCACCAGCGGCGATGGATCATCGAGCAGCATCAGCAACGCACCCTCAGCGGCCGCGCGATCGTCTTCGGAAAGATCGGAAATGAGCCAGGCCCGCGCCAACGCCCGCGTGGCTTCGGCGCGTTCGCCCGCGCCGGCGGTCTTAATCCAACTGATGAACTGCCGAACGATCATTGCCCTGCCGGCTTACGCAAAACCTCGGCGCCTTCATTTTGCGCCGCTGCAAGACAAAATAAACCACGACGCTTAACAAAGCGTTCACTATAAGCAGCTGGTTTTATTGACGTTTTGTTAAGGCCTGCGGCGGCGCCAGTCGGGCGTTCAACAAGGCTCAGCCGCTGAAGGTGCCGTTGCGATCGCTGAAGAGATCAAGCCCACCACCCGAGGACGAGGCAGGCAACGCCGCGACCGCGGCCGATGGCGCCGTTATGCCGGGCGAGACCGGCGGATCTGCCGTCAGCGAGGCCGACTTGCCCCACAATTCGCGCACCGCCTGGGAGACCGGCTGGCTGCGGCCGCCATCCTGAAACAGCGAACGGAAGACGGGGCTTGGGGAAGCTGCACTTGCAACCGTCGTCGTCGATGCCGCGGCTGCCGATGCCGCCGGCCGTGTGTCGGGAAACGTCGAGAGATAGGCCGCGTTGTCGACCGGAGGCGAAGCAAGGATGGAACTACTGCCTGCACTCGCCATCGCCACGCCCGGCTTCACGTCGCCGCCAACCGCTGCCATCGCGCTTTGGGTTGCCGATGAATTCGCCGCGCTGGCATAGCGCTGCTGCAACACCGCGTAGACCTCGGAAACGCTCCGCGCCCGGCCGGTGGCGCGGTCATAAAAGATCGAACGGTTGGCGGCCGCGGCATTCGGAAACAGCCGCGCGGCGGAAGCCTGCGGATTGTCCTCGGCATTGCCGATCAATTTGGCTGCACCCCCGACCCCCATGAAATGCGCCATGTACAATTCACTTTCGGTTGGACGGCGGCCGATCATGCCGGTCAGCATGAAACTGTTGGATTGCGTCAATGCCGCAGCCATTTCGGACGCGACCGCCGGATCGTCGCGCAGTTTCATGATGGTCTGCCGCGCAGCGGGATCGGATACCGAATAGGTGCCATCGGGCGATTGCGTGATCATCTTGGCATAGCTGCCGTAGCCGAGTTGCGCGCCCGCGTCCTTGAACGTGGCCAGCCAGGTTTGATCGATGAACTGAAACAGGCCATGGGCGGAAGATGTCGGGGCTGCCGCGCCCGGATTGAAATCCGATTCCATCTTCGCGGTCGCCAACAGGTACTGAAAGCTCATGCCGCTCGACATAGCGGCCTGCTTGATCGCGCCGGCAACGCGCACGCGCGCGGGATCGACACCAGCCGCAGCCGAGGCATTCGATGTGTCGACCGACATTGCCTGGTCTCCGCTCCCCCGCGAAACCACCCGTAGTTATGGCGACCGACGCGAAGGCTCCCACCAGCGCTCAGCCGACTCCAAACTGCCGCGGTTATGGTTAAGAGGGCGTTAAGACGGCTCACCGCGCGGGCCCGAAGCCCACGGATTACTCGCCGTAGACGGCCTTGGGGTCGAACTGGCGCTCTGCGTTCACGAACGACAGCCGCGATCTCCCCTCCGTAGTTTCGACCTTGCGATAGAAACAGGAGCGACGGCCGGTGTGGCAGGCCGCACCGGTCTGCTCGACGCGAAGGAGGATCGCGTCCTGATCGCAATCGACACGCATCTCAACCACGCGCTGGACGTGGCCGGAGGTTTCGCCCTTGCGCCACAGCTCCCCGCGCGAACGGCTGAAATACCAGGCCTCGCCGCTCGCGATCGTCCTGCGGAGCGCTTCCTCGTTCATGTGCGCGACCATCAGCACCTCGGACGTCGCCGCGTCGGCAGCGACGCAGGTGACGAGGCCGCTCGCGTCGAATTTGGGCTGAAGCTTCAGCCCTTCTTCGATCTCGTTACTGTCGGACAATTTAGCCACCAAAGCTCCGATTCCGCCTCAGCGCTGCGGTACTCGCACCAGGGAGATGAAGCGGGCCTGCTCGGCCGGATTGTCGCGGAACATGCCGGTGTAGCGGCTGGTGAAGGTCATCGCACCATGCTTGGCGACCCCCCGTACCGACATGCAGGTATGCTCGGCCTCGATCAGGACGGCAACACCGCGCGGCTTGAGAATCTCGTCGATCGCCGCGGCAATCTGCGCCGTCAGATGTTCCTGGGTCTGCAACCGTCGCGCAAAGATGTCGGTCAGCCGGGCGAGCTTAGACAGGCCGACGACACGTTCGACCGGCGTATAAGCGATGTGCGCCCGGCCGTAGAACGGCATCATGTGATGCTCGCATTGCGAGGTGAATTCGATATCGCGGACCAGGACGAAATCGTCATAGCCGGCCGTCTCGCCGAAGGTGCGGTCGAGTACCTCGGCCGGGCACTGGTGGTAACCCTGGTACAGTTCATCGAAGGCCTCCACCACGCGGCGCGGCGTGTCCAGAAGGCCCTCGCGCTCGGGATTTTCTCCAATATAGCTCAGCAGGGTCTGCACGGCGGATTCCGCCTCGGCGCGCGACGGGCGCGGCTGATCGGCGCGAACCGCAGCGGCCAGAAATTCGGAAGGATCAAGCTCGGCAGGACGGACATCCGCCGGCTTCGTTTCGGAGGGCTTCACATCTGAGGTCTTCAGATCGGAAGGCTTGGAATCAGAGGTCTTCGGGCGGAGGGATTTGATCAATGCGTCCATGTCAGCTCCGTTCGACCGGTCAGAAAAGGACCGGAGTGTCACCGGCAGACGGGGCGGAAGTTCCACCTAGCGCCTGAGTCCCCCCATTACGATTGCTTACGGTGGCCAACGGGTACCTGTTTCAGACCACCCTGCGAAAATGGCGGGGTGTTTTTCCACCATTTCCAACCATATATAGGACCATGCTCCTTGGCCGCCAAGGGCGGGAAGCGTGGGTTCAGACTATGCTAAACGACGTCTACAACAAGCGCATCATTGAACTTGCCGGCAATATACCCCGGCTCGGCCGCCTGCCCTCGCCCGACGCCACCGCCACCGCGCATTCCAAACTGTGCGGATCGACGGTGAAGGTCGATATCAAGATGGACGGCCCCGTGGTTACCGACTTTGCCCACGATGTGAAGGCCTGTGCGCTGGGCCAGGCCTCCTCCTCCATCATGGCAGCCAATGTCGTGGGCTCGACTGCCAGCGAATTGCGGGCGCTGCGCGAGACTGTTCGCAAGATGCTGAAGGAAAACGGCAAGCCGCCCGAGGGCAAATGGGCCGAGATCGCCGTGCTCGAGCCGGTCCGCGACTACAAGGCGCGCCACGCTTCGACGATGCTGACTTTCGACGCCGTGGTGGACGCGATCGGACAAATCGAGGCAAAAGCGGCAGCGAAGGCCAACGGCAAGGAAGCGGCCCAGCCTGCCTCCGCGTAAAAGCAGACTACCGCTTCAAGCCAAAGCCTCGTTTACTGGGCCGGCGCTGCGGCCACACTGGCGGTCGGAGTCAGCGCCTCGGCGGTCCGGGTGGATTTGGCAACGGGTTTGGCCTGCTCGTCGCCGACTGCGTTGCTGACGAAGCGATCCTGCACCGGTTTCGTGGCCACCGCCTGCATGACCGATCCGCCTGTCGAGGGCAGCACTTCAGCGACGGCATCGGTGGTGACCAGATTGGTCAGCCGCAATTCCTCGCGGGACAATTCGTGCAATTCTTCCCACGGCGGAATGCTGAGCGAGAGTGCAAGCAGGTCGCCGGCGCCGCCCATTTCGAAAGTGTATTTGGCAAGGCGCCCAATATCGCGTTCAACGATCATGAGATCGTCGGCGGAATAGTTCGCGGCCTTCGCGTCGTCGGCACGGTCACCCATCCAGATCTGGTGCACCCGCACATGCGCCGCCTCCGGCACATAGCGCGTCTTGCCGGACAGCAGGAGAAACACGCACATCGACTCGCAATAGGCGTCGGGGTCGATAACGTCGCGTTCGCCTTGCGCCGTGTGGGTCAGGACGCTTGTGCCGACCGTCGTCATCAGACCGAGGCCGCGGAAGCGGCGGCCAAGCGTGATGGCGTCGTTGACCGAGCCGCCGCTGGAATCCAGCACGATCGTCGCGCCATGAAGGTCACGTCCTTTTGCGAAATCCTCGAATTCCTGCGGGCTGTCCGCGGTCACGATGCCGACGGCGCTGATCCATCCGCCGCAATGCGGCTGGCAGGCCACCCAGCTGAACTGCATCGGAAGCTTGCGCTCCTCCAACGTTCCGTCGGCGTGCGCCAGCCCCCCAAGTGCGGCCAGAATGCCTGGCACGGCAACACACAGAGTGGCAAGAGCCATAAGCGCCAAGCCACGGAAGCGAAGTCTGACGAGTTTCAATTTGGTTCCTCCCCCCGCAACGCCAAGCCGCGGCCGGATCGGTTCAACACGAAAACGATTCTGTCATCCCCACGTCAAAAAGCGTAAACGCAGTTACCCGAACCGTCTATAGAGCGCTTGTTGCGCCGCGGCGCAGACGGTTGATATTTCCAAAACTGTGGCACAATTATTGACGCAGACGGGTTCCCATGTGGAACCAGACAGCCCACACGACATCGTGGCACGACTTTCATGAAGCATTCGTTCTTCAAGCTAAACCGGCTGTCAGCCCATTGCGCGACTTGCGCTCACAACGTCGAACATCTGCCGCGGCAAACCGGTCGTGCGATGATCTGGCTGTACCGTCACACGCTCTCTCCGCTGGTTGGCTATAATTGCAGGCATTTGCCGACATGCTCCGTGTATGCGGATGAAGCGATAGGACGCTTCGGATTGTGGGCTGGCGGATGGATGACGCTGGCGCGGCTGCTGCGTTGTCAACCGTTCGGCACCTCCGGCATCGACAACGTGCCGGCCACGAGACCTGACGGTGCGCGGTGGTATTTACCGTGGAAATACGGACGCTGGCGCGGGGTCAACTCGCCGTGATGTTCTTCGCCGCGTCGGCCTGCGGCGAGCTTGATGTACCCGCGCCGACAGGCTTCAGCGGCTCACTGAAACCAGAGAAATCCGTGCCACGGCTCGGGTGGCGGCGGCTGGGCCGACAACTGACGAGACCTGCGCGGCCGCCTGGGCCTCGGCGGCGGAGGAACCGCCTCGGTCGAGGGCGTGGCGTCTGCGGTCGCCGCGCCATCATCCGGCAAGCGCACGGCGAGCAGCAAGTTCGATTCATGCGAGCGCCAGCGATAGCCGATGCCGAAATCGAGCGGCTGGGCGCGCTGAAACAGTTCGGCATAAGATTCCTGATATTTGCTCGGGAACTCGGCGATCGGACCGGCGTAGCGGCCGAACGGGAACAAGCGCCACTTCCTGGCGGCGTAGTAGTCCAGCGGGATTCCGGAATCGTCCTGAATGATGGTCGCGCTGTGGGCGAGAAGGAAATCGCGCACCGTCGAGAAGTTGGCGGAGTGCATCAGATAGGACGCGCTCTTGATCAGGCTGTTGCCGGGGGCGAGCGTGGCGCAGAATTTCAAAAAGCCGCTCGCTCTGGCGCTGGAGTTTGAGAGATCGGTCGAGAAATAGTACAGCGTCTTGTCGATGCCATCGCCTCCCGCAAACACGATGCGAACTCCGTGCACGGCATTGGGGCCGGAGTTCTCGCTGGCGAAGTACGCGCTGCCCTTTGCGTCGAGCGCAACAGTCGAGACATTCTTGATGGTCTTGCCGGAGCGCGCCAGGAATATATACAGCAGCGGCATCGCACCGGTGAGGTCCCCCTCGTGCAGGTCCACCTTCATTTTCTTGGTGATGAAAAAGGAGAAGCTGAGAATAGAGCCGAGCGAATGCTCGACATTGGACAAGGCAGCCGCAACGCTGCCACGTGATACCTTCGTCAGGTCCGGGATCGCCCCCGGCGGCTCGAGCGCACTCAGCACGTAGGTGGTGGCACCGGGATAGAATGCGTTGGCGTAAAGAAAGTCCGGGCCCGAAAACATGTAAAACATCGTGGGCTTTGGCGCCGCGATATTGGCCTCCGACCAGGCGCGGACCTTCGATATCTGCCGCTGATCGAGTTGGCCGAATGCGGAATCGAAAAGCCTCGAATGGCGCTGCCAGGCCGGATCCCTGGTCAGCGGCGTCAGCGGCGAATCGGCGGACGGCATCATGCCGGCCAAAAACCGCGCGGTATCGTCGGCCGTCGGCGCATCAGACGCACGCGCGTCAGTGAGCGCTGCTGCAAATAGCAAGGCCGCAGCGGCCACAACGATTTTCAGTGTGTGAAGCATCTTATTTGCGACCTGCCCTCGGCGATGAACTCGCAGCGCCGGCGTCGCGCTTGCGGAAAACCAGGTAAATCAACAGGCCTGACACCATGATCAGTGCGCCAAAAAAGGACTGGAGCGGCCGATCGACGACCAGATAGTACATCATGAAAAGTGTCACGAGGAGGAAAATCACGGGCGTGACCGGGTATCCCCAGGCGCGGTACGGCCTTGGCAGGTCGGGCCTCATGATGCGCAGCTTGATGACGCCGAGCACCGTAAAGAAGGAGCAGAACAGCAGCGAAAACTGGATGAAGTCGAGCACCGCCTCGAAGCTGCGGGTGAACAACATCAGCGTTGCGACCGTCAACTGGAACAGGATGGCGTATGCCGGCGCTCCTTGCGTCGATCTGCGGGCAAATACGCGCAACGCCGGGATATCCTCTCCCATCGTCATCATGACGCGCGGACCGATCCACATCATGGCGCTGACCGACGATATCAGCCCGATGCAGATCATCGCTCCAACGATACGGCCTCCGGTCTCGCCGAAAATATAGCTGCCCGCAATGCGTGCGACATCGATCTGTCCAGCCAGCTTGTCGATCGGTGCCGTATGAAGGAAGACCGCGTTCAGCGCGACATAAAGCACCAGCACGATCAGCGTGCCCGTGAACAACGCGCGCGGCAAATTCTGGTCGGCATCGCGCATCTCGCCGATGATATAGGTCGCGGCATTCCAGCCCGAAAACGAATACATCACGAAGACGAGCCCGATCGCAAACGGCGCACTGGCGACATAGCCGATATCTCGGACTTGCGGCGCGAACGATACATCTTGCCCCTGGCCGATGACGAAGCCCGCGATCAGGAAAGCCGTGATCAGCACCACCTTCAGGACCGTCGCGATCAATTGGAAAATCGAGGAATGCCTGACGCCCGCGAGTTGGACGAGCGATACCGCCCAGACGATTCCGATCGCAAGCGAAAGCGGCGGCGCATTTGGCACGATCGCGCGCCCGTACTGCTCCAACGCCATCGCCGCAAGCGCCACCGGCGCCGCAAAGCCGACAGTCGCCGAGACGAAACCGGCGACAAAGCCAAAGGCGGGATGATAGGCGCGGCTGAGGAAATTGTACTCGCCGCTCGAGCGCGGAAACATGGCGCCCAATTCGCTGTATGAAAACACGCCGCATAGCGCGACGATGCCGCCCACCGTCCAGAGCGCGAGAATGGCAAAACCGGAGGGAATGTCCTTGACCTGGAAGCCGAGGCTCGTGAAGACGCCGACGCCGATCATGTCGGCCACGACGATGGCGGTTGCAACAGCGACGGAGACGTTCGATCCGCTGGAGAGCGGACCTCCCCACGCCATGCCTTCGGTCTCAGATGCCGCCATGTTCACCCGCACACGGGCGCCATGCCCTGCAGTTTCATCGTGCAGGCAGGCTGGGGCCAATTCAAGGAAGCCCCAGCCCCGAGATCCATCCATCAGGAGCGGTTATATAATACCAATATCGTCCGGCTGCTTGGGAAGAAGTGCGCCCTTCCCACAATGAGGACACGATTCCGTGTTCCCAAGGCCGTTTCCGGAAATGGGGAAGATTTCCGGAGGATTAACGTCACCGCAACACAAACGCGCTGACATCAGCCGCTGGATGGCTGTTGGGGGCAAAGGGGTGGATGGTCGGGGCCAATCCGAAATCTGAAAGCTGCGGTTGCGTGAAGTTGCCCTGGAAACCGGGCACGACGTGCGTTGCGCTTTCGCGTGCCGTCTCGCCGATGCGCTGGCTTGTCCGCCTTTTGCTCCTGATCCCGCTCTCGCTCACACTCGCCCAATGCGGCAACTCGCCGAGTGCGGGGACGCTGGCCGCCAACATTCAAGGCTCGAGCGGCGATACCTTCGACGACCGCTTCCCCAAACCGCAATTCAACGACCGCTTCCCGACCGCGGCGGAAAGCTTGCAGCAGCGCCCGGCGAACACGGCTGATGCGCAAAACCGGCGCATCGTGCAAACCAAATCCTATCGCGTTGCCTCGCTGGCGCCGGTGATCCCCTACCAGCGTCCGCAGCGCGAAGATCAGACCGCGCTGATCGGGCTGAAATCATCGGCCTTCCCCTATGACGGCAACAATCCACGCACGGACGCACCGTTCCTGAACGTCTCCAACGGAGAACGGCGCGGCCACCGCAGCTATTCAGGCCGCGTCTTCTGGCAGGACGAGACCTTCAACGACAATCGCGTGCTGATGCACGTGCCCGAACATTTCGACATCAACAAGCCCGGCGTGATCGTCGTGTTCTTCCACGGCAACGGCGCGACGCTGGAGCGCGACGTGCGCGACCGTCAACGCGTGCCGCAACAGATTTCGGAATCAGGCGCCAACGCCGTGCTGCTCGCGCCGCAGCTTGCCGTCGATGCCGCCGATTCCAGTGCCGGCAAGTTCTGGCAGCCTGGCGGTCTCAAGCGATTTATCAATGAATCGGCCGATCATCTGGCAAAACTCTACGGCGATCCGGCCGCGGCCAAGACTTTTGCCAATATGCCGATCGTGATCGTTGGCTATAGCGGCGGCTTCCTTCCGACCGCATACAGCCTGGATGTCGGCGGAGTCGGCAATCGCATCCGCGGCGTCGTGCTGCTCGATGCGGTCTATGGCGAACTCGACAAGTTCGCCTCCTGGGTTGCCAACAACCGCTCGGGATTCTTCGTCAGTGCCTATACCCGCTATACCCAGCCGCATGATCGCGAGCTGATGCAGATGATCCGCGACAAGGGCATCGCTGTCTCGGACGACATCGACGGTCCCTTGCGCCCCGGCAGTGTCATTTTCGTCAAGACGCCCGATGGCGTGCGGCACCGCGACTATGTCACGCATGCGTGGTCCGACGAGCCGATCCGCAAAGTGCTCGCCAAGATGTCGTTGACACCGGCGCTGACGCGCTATGCGGCCAGCGGCTCCGGTACGCCGATCAGCAGATAGACAACGGTCGGGCTTCAGGCCGGCGTCTCGAGGCGCCGTGTCAGAACCACCATGACCAGCGCCAGCGCGACAAATGCCGCACCCGCATAACCGACACCATGAAGACGTTCATGCGCGTACAACAGGCCACCGATCGCAGACCCGATCGCCTGCCCGACATACAAGCATGACGTGTTGAGTGCGACCGAGGCCGAGGCAAGCGGAGGCGCAGCAGCGACGAGCCGCACCTGTTGCATCGAATTGCTGGATGCAAAACCCAGTCCCCAGATCGCAACCGCCGCGGCCGTCAGCGAATAGAAGCCCGCGCTCAGCGCCCAGCCGGCAACTCCGGCCAGCACCAGTCCGACGGACAGCACCGATGCCTTCAGGGGACCCCAGGAATCAACGATATTGCTGATGATCACGAGCCCGATGAAGCCGCAGACACCGTAAATACCGAACACCAGCCCCACTGCATCGGGACCGACATGCGTCAGCTTCGATAACAGCGGCCCCATATAGGTGAAGACGGCGAACTGACCCGACGTCAATAGCGTGGTGATGCCGAGCAGCGTAACGATCACCGGGTTGCGCGCAAGCTCGGTCCATGTCTTGAGATCGACGGGCGTCCCGACCAGGCCCTTCGGCAATCGCCAGAGCAGCGACAGCAAGCTCGCCACTGCAATGATACTGATGCTGCCATAGGCCGCGCGCCAGCCATAATGGCTGGTCAGGAAGGTGATCAGCGGCAAGCCGATAGCAGCTGCCAGCGACCAGCCGAGGAATACATAGGCGATGGTACCGCCGCGCTTTTCCGCTGGGACGATCAATGCCGCCGTGCCTGCGGCCTGCGGCGTGTACAGGGCGCCGACCGCCAGCGTCACGAGGCGGATGGCCAGAAGCGCCGCATAATCGGGCGCGAAGGCCGAAGCAATATTACCGAGCGCGAGAACGGCAAGCGTGAACGCGAGCAAGGCGCGTCGCTCGATCCGGCTGGTCAGCCACGCCGTCAACGGCGAGCCAATGCAGAGGATGATCGCACCGAAGGTCACGAGGAGCCCCGCAGTGTGGACCGTGATGTCGAGATCTGCCGCGAGTTCGATCAGCATGCCGGCCGGTGCCAGGATCGAACAGCCCGTCGCGATATTGCCCAACATCAAGGCGGTCGGAGCGAAACGACGGTGAACGGGAATCCCGGGCGAGAGATTTTTCATGCAGCCGCATCTAACCTTCCCGTTTCGCGATGGGAAGGCCGCGATGCGACTTGTTTGGACGCCGCTCTGTGTGCATGAAAGAAAATCGTGCGATACATGACAGAAAGACGTTCAGCCGACGCTATTTTTCGGCTGCATCACGGGTGCTGACGGTTACTGCTTTGGCCGGCGGGCAGGTTGGCAGCAGGCTATCAAGGGCGCGGGAAAGGCCCTCGGTTGACAGCGCCGTTTGCGTGGCTTGCCGCCCGTCCGGCGTCTCCGACGATTCGATGAACTCAAATTGCGGCTCCGCAGCCAGTTCGTCGAGGGCTGCACGCTTCATGCGCACGCCCCAGAACTCAGCCCCGCCCGCCTGTGCGGTGATCTGCGTAAAATAAAGCGGCGCGGCGGCTGAATCGGTGATAGCCACGGCGGGAAAGACCGACTTTGCGGCTGGCCGCTGGAGGTCGAGTTCGAACTGCTCGGCGCTCGAGCAGATCAACCGCCACTGCAGCAGCCGATACGAGCTGGCGCCTTCGACCTTCTCGGAGGCGACCTTGTCGACCATACTGCGTCCGCCGTTCTCGAAATGCCACGGCGTCTCGACATGCTCACGCCGATCGATTCCGAAACGGATGATTTCTTCGCGGGTCAACACGTGCACGTCCTCGAATTTCACGGTGCCCACGAGCTTCAATAGCCCGGCATCGGCGCCCACCCGCGCAAAATAGTTCGCCAGCAGGCCGTTGGAGCGCTCCTGGCCGCGCCGGGCTGCCGCGGCGAGCATCGCCGGCGTCGGCACGACCCCAACGAACTGCGTGATGACTTTCGCCGAATGCACCCCAAGCGAGGCGTCGGGCGCAATCTCGCGCGTGGACGCGCCGAGCAGGAAATAGGGACAGGCCGAATTGCAGATGGCATTACGGGTCCAGAGATCGCCGGTTAGTTCGCGGCCGGATTGTTTGAGCTTGAGACAGACGTCGCTGTCCTGCGCCTCGAACCCGCACTCCTTCACGACCGTGCGCGCCACCCGCACGACTGCTGGCTTTGCATGGAGGAACGTCCCCATCGCGAGCGCCTGATCGAGGTTGCCGCCGGGCGAGGTGATGTAGATTGGCAGGTTGCGATTCCTGAGCGGCTGGAAAAATCTGCGAAACCGCGCGGCTGCGCCGCCATCGATCTGGCCCTCGATCGCGATCCAGGTGTCGCAGCCGCTGCCGCATGAATCGGGCGCGCCCTTGGCGACGTAGAAGACGACGGGATGTGTTTGTATTGGCCGGACCGTTATCGCCGCCCGGGCCCTCGCCGGCTGGGCAAGCCGCGCGAGCGGCTGCGCCGCCACCGGTCCACATACCAGCACGAACAAGGCGGCGAGGACGGGACGCAGTGTCATGGAGACCCCAGGAATTCCAGCGACGGGGAGGAACGCCAACAGCCTTCCAGTGTCAAGGCCCTTCGCCAACCCTGGACGAACTGTCGGCATGGCACGATTTTCTTGATATTGCCGGATTGCAGTGCCCGAATCGGCTGTTATACGACTTCGGTTCCCCGCTTACCTGCGCTCGTTCGCAGGAGTGAGCCCTGAGGAGATGATCATGTCGGACAAGAACGCCCCCGCGTCGGGATTCCAGTACAGCATTACCAACTTGAAGCCGGCCGAGCCCGTGCAAAAAGTCACCCTCACCTTCCCCGACGGAGCCAAGCGCGACTATCCCAAGAGCACGACAGGGATGGACATTGCAAAGGGCATCTCGCCCTCACTTGCCAAGCGTACCGTGGCGATGGCACTGGATGGCCGCCTGGCCGATCTCAACGACGGAATCGAGAACGACGCAAAGATCGAGCTGATCTCGCGCGAAGATCCACGCGCACTCGAACTGATCCGCCACGACGCCGCGCACGTGCTCGCCGAAGCCGTGCAGTCGCTGTGGCCGGGTACGCAGGTGACGATCGGACCCGTGATCGAAAACGGCTTCTACTACGATTTCTTCCGAAACGAGCCGTTCACGCCGGAGGATTTCGCGGCGATCGAGAAGAAGATGCGCGAGATCGTCGCCCGCGACAAACCATTCACCAAGGAGGTCTGGGACCGCGAGAAAACCAAGCAGGTGTTCCGCGACAAGGGCGAGAATTTCAAGGTCGAACTGGTCGACGCCATCCCGGGCGACGAGCCGATCAAGATCTATTTCCAGGGCGACTGGTTCGACCTGTGCCGCGGCCCGCACATGACCTCGACCGGCAAGATCGGAAACGCATTCAAACTGATGAAGGTGGCCGGCGCTTACTGGCGCGGCGATTCCAACAATCCGATGCTGACTCGCATCTACGGCACGGCGTTTGCCAGGCAGGAGGACCTCGACGCTTATCTGAAGCAGATCGAGGAAGCCGAGAAGCGCGATCACCGCAAGTTGGGGCGTGAACTCGATCTGTTCCACTTCCAGGAAGAAGGTCCGGGCGTGGTGTTCTGGCACCCCAAGGGCTGGACGATTTTCCAGGCGCTGATCGCCTACATGCGCCGCCGGCTCACCGGCGATTACAGCGAGGTCAATGCGCCGCAAATCCTCGACAAGGTGTTGTGGGAGACGTCCGGCCACTGGGACTGGTACCGCGAGAACATGTTCGCCGCGCAATCCGCCGGCGACGAGGCCGAGGACAAGCGCTGGTTTGCGCTGAAGCCGATGAATTGCCCCGGCCACGTGCAGATCTTCAAGCATGGCCTGAAGAGTTATAGAGATCTGCCCTTGCGGCTGGCGGAATTCGGCGTCGTGCACCGCTATGAGGCTTCAGGGGCCATGCACGGCCTGATGCGCGTGCGGGGCTTCACGCAGGACGATGCGCATGTATTCTGCACCGAGGCGCAGCTCGCGGAGGAATGCCTCAAGATCAACGAGCTGATCCTGTCGACCTACGCCGACTTCGGCTTCGAGGGTGAACTCACCGTCAAGCTTTCGACCCGTCCCGAAAAGCGGGTCGGCACCGATCAAATGTGGGACCATGCCGAACGCGTAATGGCAACAGTCTTGAGCGAGATCGAGGCGAACAGCCACAATCAGCGCATCAAGACCTCGATCAATCCCGGCGAAGGCGCATTCTACGGCCCGAAGTTCGAATATGTGCTGCGTGACGCCATCGGCCGCGACTGGCAATGCGGCACCACGCAGGTTGACTTCAACCTGCCCGAACGGTTTGGGGCATTTTACATCGACGCCGACGGCTCGAAGAAGGCACCGGTGATGGTGCATCGGGCGATCTGCGGCTCTATGGAACGCTTCATCGGCATCCTGATCGAACATTACGCCGGCAACTTTCCGCTTTGGTTGGCGCCGATCCAGGCGGTGGTCACTACCATCACCTCGGAAGGCGACGAATACGCCAAGGTGGTCGCGGCGGCCGCGCGGCGCGCCGGTCTGCGCGTCGAGATCGACCTGCGTAACGAGAAGATCAACTACAAGGTCCGCGAACATTCGCTGGCGAAGATCCCCGCGCTCCTTGTCGTCGGCAAGAAGGAGGCTGAGACGCATTCGGTCTCGGTGCGGCGGCTGGGCAGCGACGGACAGAAGGTGATGGCGACCGAGGAAGCGATCGCTGCCCTGGTCGACGAGGCGACGCCGCCCGACATCAAGCGCGCACGGTCGAACGCCTAGCCGCCTTTTCTAGTTCGCGCCTGCTCGGCGCGAATCTTGACCATTCCGGCGGACCTTCGGTCAGCCGGTCAATTCGTCGCTCGCGCTCACGCTGTGGCGTATCGGGATCGATCGGCCGTTCGATCCGGCCTCCGCTCAATGCTCGATTGCGCAGTCGCGGTTGAAGATTCTAGGCCACCTCGGGTTTGGGATCTGCTGGTATCGCCATTGCGGGCCTCCGATAAGCATGAAGGCAACGGAGCCGAGACGACGGGGCGATCTTTGCGCACAATCAAAAAAGGCGGCCGCGAACGAATTTGGAGAGCTCCCAAAATAAACCCGGCTTGCATCCGCCTTGCAGATGCAGATATCTGCATGGCAACCCAATCTATCGGATTCCAATGCCCGACGCCCTTGAACTCCTGAAAACCCGCCGCTCCGTCAAGCCACGTGAGATGAGCGGTCCCGGCCCCTCGCCGTCCGAACTGGAAACGATCCTGACGATCGGCGCCAGGGTGCCCGATCACGGCAAGCTTGCGCCATGGCGCTTCATCATCTTCGAAGGTGATGCGCGCCTTCGCGCGGGCGAAGTCATCGCCGGCGTCTTTGCGAAAAAACATCCGAATGCCGCGCCCGCTGATATCGAGGTCGAGAAACGGCGCCTGACCGACGCACCACTCGTGATCGGCGTCGTTAGCCTGACAAAGCCGCATCCCAAAGTGCCGCCGTGGGAGCAGGAATTGTCAGCCGGCGCGAGCGCGATGAACATCGTGACGGCCGCGACCGCGCTCGGCTATGGCGCGTGCTGGCTCACGGGATGGTTTGCTTTCGACCGCGATGTCCTCGACAGGCTGGGGTTGAAGGCGGAGGAAAAACTTGCCGGATTCATTCATATCGGCAAAATGACCAGACCGAACGAGGACCGCCCGCGTCCTGCGCTGTCGGATCTCGTTACACGGTTTTAGATCACGCCGCCTGCGAGGCACGCTCGTCAAATCTGGAAAACAATGCGGCGATTTCGCTCGCCGGCCTTGCAGCGCTGAACAGAAAGCCTTGCACCTCGTCGCATCCCTCGTTGCGTAGCCAGTCGAGCTGATCGACCGTTTCCACGCCCTCCGCAGTTGTCCTGATGTTGAGGCTGCGGCCCAGACCGGAGATGGCGCGGACGATCGCAACGCAATCCGGCCGCTCGGCGATATCCTTGACGAACGATCGGTCGATCTTGATCTTGTCAAAGGGAAAGCTGCGCAGGTAGCTCAGACTGGAATAACCGGTACCGAAATCATCCATGGAGATGCGCACGCCGAGTCCGCGCAACTGATGCAGGATGGCGAGATTGGCTTCCGTTTCGGCCAGAAACACCGATTCCGTAATTTCGAGTTCAAGCCGCAGCGGCGACAAGCCGGAATGCGCCAGCGCCGAGATCACGGCCTGAACCAGATTGCGGCTGCGAAACTGCACTGCCGACAGGTTGACAGCAACCTTGACGTCACCGGGCCATTTCGCGGCTTCGGTGCATGCCTCGCGCAACACCCATTCGCCGATCGAGACAATCAGGCCGATATCTTCGGCGATCGGAATGAACTCGGCCGGCGAGATCATGCCTTTCTCGGGATGCTGCCATCGCAACAGCGCCTCGAAGCCACTGATGCGATTGGCTCCAATGTCGACCAGCGGCTGGTAATGCAGTTGAAACTCTCCGTTGGCAAAGGCGCGGCGCAGATCGACCTCCATGTCGCGGCGTTTTTGCGCCAGGAGGTCCATTTCGCGCTCGAAGAAGCGATGGACGCCGCCGCCGTCGGACTTGGCGCGGTACAGCGCCATGTCGGCGCTACGCATCAATTCCTCCGACGTCGTGCCGTCACTCGGCGACAGCGCAATACCAACGCTGGCGCCGATCACAACCTCGATGCCGTCAATATCGTAGCTTTCGCTCAGCACGCTGATCAGGCGGGTGGAAAAGTCGCTGATCTCCTTTGGCGTCGGATCCGAGACGAGAATCAATGCAAACTCATCGCCTCCGAGACGCGCGGCGATGTGATTGCCGCGAACCTGTGACTGCAAGCGGCCGGCGACCAGCCGCAACAGGCGGTCGCCCATCGGATGGCCGAAGGAATCGTTGACGTTCTTGAACAGATCGAGGTCGACACACAGCACTGCCACCCGCTTGTTAGAGCCTTGCGCTTCCTCCAGCGACTGGCGTAGCCGCTCCTGATAGAACTCGCGGTTGGGCAGATCCGTCAGCCCGTCATGATGCGCCATATACGCGATGCGCGCCTCGGCCTTGAGACGCTCGGTGATGTCGGCGATGGCCACGAGATAGCCGTCCTGGCCGTTGAATGCGACCCGGCGGCCATAGGTCAGCACATGAATCTCGCTGCCGTCGGCTCTGATATGCCGCCAGTTGCGGCCGGAATGATAGGAATCGCCGATGTTCACCAATGCTTCCTTATGGCTGATCCGCTCGTCCTCCGGCCAGATCTCGTCGAGCGTCATGGCCAGGAATTTTTCGCGGGCGTAGCCGTAATGCTGGACTGCCGCATCGTTGACGCTGAGAAACCGCGCGGTCGCCGGTTCGAACACCCACATCGGCATTGGATTGTTGTCGAACAGCAGTCGGAACGACGCCTCGCGCCGCTTCAACGCCGTGATGTCGGAGACCGTCAGCGCGAGGATGTCGCCGAAGGCGGTCGCACCCAGTTGCAGGCTGCGATCATTGCTGTCGATCTCGAACTGATAGCCGTTGCCCGTTTCGACGACCTGAAGCAAGCGCTCAATTACGTCGCCCGAGCACAGAACATTTCCCTTTGCGCTCAGCCGCTGCCACAGCAATCCCTCCGCCGGCACTTTCAAAAGCCGTGCAGCCCCCGCATTGTGATGAACGATCTGGAAGTCGAATGGCCTGCCTTCCGAGTCGCGGATCACCGCAAGCGAAAGCACGCCTTCATCGGTGGCGGAGAAGATCGCATCGAGCAAATTGTACTGGGGAGCACGCTCGTTGACATAGACGCCAATCAATGTATGGCCCCAGCGCGAGGCGGTTGGCAGCGCCAGCAGGTCATAGGTCTTAACCAGGCCGTCGCGCACGCAGTAGGCTGCAGCAACATAGGGGCGGCTGTTGTTGAGCGCGCTTGCCGCCGCTTCCGCGAGCATGGTCGCGCAATCCGGCGACAACTGACTGATCGGAGAATTCAGGTGATCGTGACCGAGCCACTTCTGGGCGTAGCGGCCGGTACGTGAAACTTCGAGGCCGCGCTCGCCATCCTTGAGCAGGATGATATGGTCGGCGAGCCGTCCGAGGCTTCCGAGCATGACATCTTCATAGGCCGGCAGCTTCTCGCCGGGACGAAGTCCGGCCTGCCACTTGCGCTGGAGGACCGGGACATCATCGAACATCTCCGGTAAGGCTTTTCCCGACGGCTTCCTGGCAGCAAGCATGACATTTCCCAACGTGCGCGAGCAATGCACGCCGCATGCAATGACGCCTGCGCTTTAAAGGGATGTAAAAATTCCGCCGGCAGAAAAGCGCCGCAGCAATTATGACAGTTTTAAGTCGCGCGATGGTTAGTGCGCGTTAGAGACTATGACAGCGCGGGCAAGCATCAGTGAGCGATCACTTCGACCTCACCGTCGACGCCGTTAACGACGTTGAAAGCCCGCTCATAGACCTTGCCCTCGTTCTTGGCGATGGCGCGGTATTCGCCTTCCGACAAAACGACGCGCGGGAACGCGCCGATCGATTCCTTGACGACGTCGCCGCCCGGCGTGATCACCGACCATGCGGTATTGGCGAGGGCCTCGCCGCCGTGATCGCTGACGAGCTTGAGCGTGATGACGGCGGCGCGATGGGTAACCGTAACATCGGTCAGTTTGCTGGCCTGCACGCGAATATCCGAGCGCACCACGGAATTGGCGTCTCCGTAATTGGAAACAATGTAGTACGTCCCCTCGGGAAGCAGAACGAGGTCGCCTGGAGACACGCTGGGTACCAGCGGTGCACGCTCGCCGCCTTCGAACTGGCTGCCCTTGTAGATCGCAAATGAAACCTGGTTCTGGGGAATCTTCGAGCTGCCCACGCGGCCTTCGAGACGCAGGGCGCCTGCGGGAAGGATGAAGGATTCCCGATTGGTCTCCGCCTTCAGCGTCACCGGCCGCACGGCGCTGACGAGGCCAAGTGCGACGTGGATCACGTAGTTGCCAGGCGGCAGCACGATGTTCGGCGAAGGATTCCGGTCCTCGCGGATCATCTTCACATTGCCGGTTTCATCCGGCTTGTCCGAGAAGATGCGCCACACCAGACCGCCGGTTATCAGCGGAAGGTCCTTGCCGAAACGCGCCGTCAGCGCCAGCACGGCCTGGTTCGACGGGGCAATGCTTCCGGGCGGAGCCGGCGGCACTGCGGCGACGGAAGGCGCCGCGTTCAAGGGCGGCGGCAGGTTGGGAACGGCCGGACCAGAGGACGGCGCCAGATTCATTGCGGGTCCGCCGGGAACATCCGGCACGAGCGCCGGAGGCACCGGCGGGGGCCTGTCGCTGAACAATTGCGCCGAAACGGGGGCGGTGACGACCAGCCCCAAGATCAAGGCAAAGGCCGGCAGAGGCGAACACGCTCGCCCTGCCCCACCGGTAACCTGCCTGCCCCGCTTCATCTTTGATGGTTTTCACTGAAAACGCGGCAAATTCAAGCCTGCACTGGCCTGACCGGAGAGATACGGAACCGGTGCGGGGCACCCCGGTTACTTTTTAGGATTGGCCGCGGCCTTGTCACAATCTCACCCCAGCCCCCGGCATAAACCATGCTTGCCTGCCGTTCTGGCGGGAGCCGCCGTCTGGCGATAGCCTCGATCGAGTGGACCTGACATTCGCTCCCGGCGAGCAGGGATGTTGGAATTGGCCCCAAGAGGGAGAACCTTCCGTGTTGGATAGTTGGATGGGGCGAGGCCAAAATGGCGGACAGTTCCGGGACAAAACGGCTGGCCGGCGTCCCGTTATCGGCCTTGCGCTCGGTGGCGGAGCCGCGCGCGGCTTCGCCCATATCGGCATCGTTCGGACCCTGATCGCCTACGGCATCGTCCCCAACGTTGTAGTCGGTACCTCAATCGGAGCGGTCGTCGGCGGGGCCTTCGCGGCCGGTCATCTCGACACGCTGGAGACATGGGCGCGTGGCTTGCAGCCGCGAAATGTCCTTTCCTACCTCGACCTCAAGCTCAACGGCTCCGGCCTGATCGGCGGTGACAAGCTTGCCGCGGAGCTTGAGACCTCGCTTGGCACGACCCTGATCGAGGATTTGCCGCTCAAATTCGCAACGGTCGCAACCGAAGTCCGGACCGGACATGAGACCTGGGTAACGCACGGCCGCATCGTCGAGGCCATGCGGGCCTCCTACGCATTGCCCGGCATCTTCGCGCCCGTCCTCATCGGCGATCGCTGGCTGGTTGACGGCGCGCTGGTCAATCCGGTGCCGGTCTCGGCGGCGCGGGCCCTGGGCGCCGAGATCGTGATTGCCGCCAATCTCTCAAGCGACATCTTCGCCCATTCGACCACGATCTATTCGCACGGCGCTTCCGAGGTTGCCAAGGAAGTCCCCGTCGGGCCGGCGCGACGCGGAATTGGCAAGTTCTTTTCGGCGGAACGGGCGGTCAAACGGGAGTTTTTCGGCGGCGGCGGCCGACCGGGGATTTCCTCGGTGATGGTCGATGCCTTCAACATCATGCAGGACCGCATTACCCGGGCGCGCCTTGCCGGCGACCCGCCCGACCTCCTGATCACACCCCGAATCGGCCAGATTGGGTGGTTTGATTTTCATCGGGCCGACGAATTGATCGCCCACGGCGCGCGCGCGGCCGAACGCGCCATGGCCTCGATCCAGGAAGTGATCGGCGTTCTGGCGCCGGCCACCCCGGCTGCTGCGATCGATAACGGCGTCTCTGGCAAGGACGCGCTCGACGGTTCGTCCTGAGCGGTGGTCTCTTACGTCAGGCCGTCTTGATATATTCGCGCAGCGCTTCCTGCTCGCGCTCATATTCCTGCACGCGCCATTTGACAACGTCGCCAATCGAGATCAGGCCGACCACCCGCTCGCCATCGACGACCGGCAGATGACGGAATTTTCCGCGCGTCATCATCTCCATGATCGCGCTGACGGTATCGGACTGCTTGCAGCTGACGACCTTGCGGGTCATCACCGCGCTGACGGGGTCTTCAAGGATGGCCGCCCCCCGCTCGCCCAGGACGCGCACGATGTCACGCTCCGACAGAATACCCTCAATCCGGCCTGCGCTCATGACGAGCACGGCGCCGATCTTGCGTTCCCCTAGAATCCTGACGGCGGCGGAGAGCCTCGCCTCCGGCTCGACGCTCGTGATCTGATGGCCTTTGGTATCGAGAATTGCACGTACCGTCATTGTCGCCTCCTTGAAGTCGATCGCGCCCTTGAAAAGCGAGCGCGTTCTTTGTTCATTTGAGTCTTCAAACAACAGTGATGCGCCACTTTGGTTGCGGGGCGCTTGTGCGGTTGCCACGGCCTGACGAGCAACATCTGCGGCTCGTGCCGTGCCGCATGTCGCGAATGATGGATTAAATCTCACCGCCCCGCAAGCGAAGCCCAGAGAATTCAGACATAGCGCTCCGCTTCCGAAGGTCGCAGGATGCCGCGGCATCCTCTGACGCGAACGTCGACCTCAAAGGAGCTTCAGCAACTTCTTGTTTCCTGTGCGGCTTTTGAATTCGAAGCTCCTATGAAGGACGCGCGGCCCAACTGACAGAAACTTCAAATTCGCGGTGTTAATCGTCTGCGTCCGCAACGTCGGACGATGAGCGCGGAACCGGGTCGAACAGCGAAAACAGGACAAGACCGGCCAAAAAACCGCCGATATGCGCTTGCCAGGCGACTGTGGCGCCTTCCATGCCGATCGCAATCGAACCAATCCCGAAAATGAGGTTGACAACGAACCAGACGGCGAGGAAGGCGATGACGCGGCGGTCGCGCAGCGCTTGCCACAGCGATTGCGCGGGCACCTTCGCGGCGCGGTCTGCATCGCCTCTGCTGAAAGAAAGAAAGCTGCCCCGCACGAATGCGAAGCGGATGCTGGCAGCCATCGTGCCGGAGACCGAGGCCGACGCACCGATCATCGGCGCGAGCTCATGCTCATGCGAGATCAGATGGGCAAGCGCGCCGGCCGCCGCTGTAACGGCCATGAAAACGTAGAAACGGACTGCGCCGAAACGGCGCGCCAGCGCGCTGCCAAACGGAAGGAGCCACAGCACGTTGAAGCCGATATGACTGAGGTTGGCGTGCAGCAGGGAATAGGTCACGAACGTCCAGTATTTCGCCCCCTCCCCCCCGGGAAAAGCATCCGGCAGCAATGTCGCGTCATAGCGCTTGGGGATGAATCCGAAGGCAATGACGATCCAGTTGTCGAGGTCGCGTGGCAAAAGCACGCGCAGGTGGATCACCGCGAGCAGGAGAATGTAGGCGGTCAATGCACCGGGCAGCGTGAGTAGCGGCTCGCGACGGCGGGACGGTGGAAGCTGCGGCAGGGTTTCCGGCGGCGATTTTTCAGGTCTGGATTCCAAGGGTTTGCAACCTCAAGACGGCAGCTTTTCGAGCGATGCGCCCCATTAGAGGGTTTTGCTTCGAAGTGGAAGCCGGTGCAGGAACTTCAAATGCGCGGCACTAGCCGTTATCCTGACCAAAGAGAGCGTGGGTCGCCTGCAAACAGGCTGGATCGGGGAGAAACACCATGAATTTTCACCGCAGATTGATCCTGCGCGGCCTCACGCTGGCGCCGGCGATGACGCTCAACGCATGGGTCAGACCGGCCGGCGCCGCCGAGAAGGTGAGAATCGGCTTTCTACTGAAAACCATGCAGGAGGAGCGCTATCAGCGCGACAAGGCTGCCTTTCTCGCCAAGGCGAAGGCGCTGGGCGCCGGGGTCATTTTCGATTCCGCCAACAATGACGAACAGGCCCAGCTTGCCGCCTTCGAGAACATGCTGTCGCGGGGCGCGCAGGCGATCGTGCTCCAGCCGGTCAATACCGGCACCGCCGGCAGCATGGTCAGTTTGGCCCACAAGAGCGGCGTAAGGGTGGTCGGCTATGACGCCATGCTGGTCAACGGCCCGCTCGATGCCATGGTGATGCAGGACAGCTGGGCCGTCGGCAAGCTTCAGGCCGAAGCCATGGTGGCCTGGCTCAAGGCGAAATACGGATCGGTCAAGGGTAACGTCGTGCTCATTCGCGGCCAACCCGGCGATTCCAACGCCAATACCATGTCCAGCGGCGTGCTCGAAGTGCTCAAGGCCAACCCAGGCCTCACGCTCATCGCCGATCAATCGCATGAGGGATGGTCGCCGGACAAGGCGATGGCGACCACCGAAAATCTCCTGACCAAGTCAGGCAACAAGATCGATGCTATCATCTGCAACAACTCAGGCATGGCGCGCGGCGTGATCGCCGCGCTCGACGCACAGGGGCTCGCCAGCGCGGATAAGGTGTTCGTCGCCGGTTCCGACGCCGACCTCGTCAACGTCCAGTATATCGCGCAAGGCAAGCAGGCCGTGGATGTCTGGAAGAAGATCGATCCGTTGGCAGAAACCGCGGTCGAAATCGCCGTGAAACTCGCGGCCAATCCGGACAAGGAACCGAAAACACTGATCAAGGCCGACCGCGTGATCAATAACGGCGCCGTCGATGTGCCGACGCTGGTGACGCCGGTCGTGCTCATCGACAAGAGCAATCTGGACTCGACGATCATTGCAGAAGGGTTTTACACCCACAAGCAGGTCTACGGAAACTAGGTAAGCCGCAAGTGCCGATGCGCATGTCCGACGTCGTCCTCAAGATGGAGCATATCGTCAAGGAATTTCCGGGCGTACGAGCCCTCGACGACGTCAATTTCGAGGCACGCGCAGGCGAGGTTCTGGCGCTGATGGGCGAGAATGGCGCGGGAAAGTCCACGCTGATGAAGGTGCTCGGCGGCGTCTGGCCCTATCCCACCTACCAGGGCGATATTTTCATCCAGGGAGAGAGACGGCAGTTTCGTGGCCCCCGTGACGCCATGGACGCCGGTATCGCCGTCATCCACCAGGAGCTCAATCTTCTTCCAGAGCTCTCAATCGCCGAAAACATCTTTCTCGACAATCAGCCGGTCAACAGGTTTGGCGCCATCGATTGGGCAAAACTGAACCGGGATGCCGAGGTTCTGCTCGCCGAATTGGGGCTGACCGACATCGGCCCCGCCGACCGGGTCAAACACATCGCCGTTGGCAAGCAGCAGATGGTCGAAATCGCAAAGGCGCTGTCGAGGCGCGCCCGGATCCTCATTCTCGACGAGCCGACATCTGCGCTGTCGGACAAGGAGGTCACCGAACTTTTCCGCGTAATCCGAGGCTTGCGGCAGTCCGGCGTCTGCCTCTGCTATATCTCCCACAAGATGGAGGAGATCGCGCAGATCGCCGATCGCGTCGTCGTCCTCCGCGACGGCCGGACCATCGGCGAGCCGGCGGCGATATCCGACATCACGCTCGATCAGATCATTGCCCGGATGGTCGGCCGCGAACTGAAGGAAATGTATCCGGCAAGCTCGCGCCAGCGGGGCGAGAAAATTCTGGAAGTCAGGCACCTCGCCGTCGATCATCCTTCCCTGCCCGGCATGCGCAAGATCGAGGACATTTCGTTTTCAGCCTATCGCGGCGAAATCCTCGGGCTTTGCGGCCTGATGGGTTCGGGTCGGACCACGCTGGCTTCGGCGATCTTTGGCGCATTCCCACCTGCGACACATGGCGAGGTGCTGATCGAGGGCACGCAAGTTGAGATAAATTCGCCCGCCGATGCGATCGCCTGCGGGATTGCGCTTCTCACCGAAGACCGCAAGGCGCTCGGCCTGTTCCTGAAGCAGCCGATCACCTTTAACACCACGATATCCTCGCTGCAGACGGTCAGCTCGCCGCAGATCGGGGTTATCGACGCGGACAAAGAGCGCGCGCTAACCGAGAAGTACGTCGCGCAATTGAACGTAAAGACTTCTAGCGTCGATGCCATTGTCGGAACGCTCTCGGGCGGCAACCAGCAGAAGGTCCTGCTCGCGCGTTGGCTCAATGCAGCCCCAAAGATCTTCATCCTGGACGAGCCGACCCGCGGCATCGATATCGGGGCCAAGATCGAAATCCACAGGCTTCTCGATCGGCTCGCTTGCCAAGGCGTCGCCATCATCATCATCTCCTCCGAACTCGACGAACTGCTCGGCATGAGCGACCGGATTCTTGTGATGAATGAAGGGCGCATCGTCTCGGAATTCACCAAGGCGAATGCGAGCCGCGAAGCAGTGATGCAATGGGCGACCGGCGCGCGCCGGGCGGAGCAATAGGGCACAATGCAGGGCAATCCCGCGCTTCGATTCATCAGGAGCAACGCGACGCTGATCGCGTTGGTGGCGCTGACGATTGCGCTCGCGGTCGTTGACCCCACCTTTGCCACCGCGCGCAACCTGAGCAATGTGGCGCGCCAAGTGACGGTCGTCGGCATCATCGCGGTCGGGATGACCATGGTGATCCTGATCGCCGGTATCGATCTCTCGGTCGGGTCGGTCGTCGGCGTTGCCGCGGTCGTGGTGACACTGTTGATGCAATACGGCCTTGCCGCTTGGCTCGCCGTCCCGGTTACGCTAGCGGTCGTCGGCGGCGTCATTGGGCTTTGGAACGGCTTCTGGATCGCGCATTACCGCATTCCACCGTTCATCATCACGCTTGGCATGCTGACGATCGGGCGCGGCGTGGCGCTGTCGCTGTCTGGCGGCAGCTCCATTCCGGTTGCCGATCGCTCCTTTGCCGTCCTTGGCAGCTCCTATATTCCGCCGATCCCGACGCTGGTTTTTCTTGCCATCGGCGCGCTGGCTGGCCTTTACACACTTGCCAAGAGCAGGCGCGAAGGCAGGACAAAGAGCCTCGCGCTGCTCGAAAGAGACCTTCCCGGCACCCTGGCCGCCGCGGCCGGTCTGTTGCTCGCGGCTTATGTGTTCGGCACCGGTGAGGGTCTTCCCGTGCCGGTCGCGATCTTTGTCGTGATCGCTGCCATTGCGATCTTCCTCCTTGGGCATACCCGGTTCGGCCGCAGGCTTTATGCACTCGGCGGCAATGAGGAAGCCGCCCGCCTCTCGGGCATCAACGTCTACGCGACGAAAATTATCGTCTATGTCACCGTGTCGCTGCTATCGGCATTGTCGGGCATTTTGCTGGCTTCGCGCTTGAACGGCGCCTCACCCAATCTCGGCAACATGTTCGAACTGGACGCCATTGCTGCGGTGGTGATCGGCGGCACCAGCCTCTCCGGAGGCTCCGGCACGATCGGCGGCACTATCGTTGGCGCGCTGATCATTGGCGTGCTCAACAATGGCATGAGCCTGCTCGGCATTTCCTCGTTCTACCAACTGATCATCAAGGGACTGATCATCAGCCTCGCCGTCTGGTTCGACGTGCTGCAGAAGAAGAACTGGAAGGCTTGAACACGCGCCTCGATCTGCAAAATGAAAAGGCAGGGCCCTGAGAAAGCCCTGCCTTGTTGACGTTGGCCTTGTCTTTTGCGGGGTCATTTGGGGTTTTATCCCCACCCCTCCCCGCGCAAGCCGCCAATCTGTTCGACGCCTTGTGTCTTTGCCGGACCTCGAAAAGCCCGGCGAAGCGATCTGATGGAAGAGAGCCTAGCAGGCTGATCTCTCCCGCCAAGCCGATCGTTAATTTAACGTTAACGCTGCAAACCGCCGCTGCGAAGCGGCTTCGGCATGGACGCTGCAAATCCCTTTCTGCACAACAAAACCGGGGTCCGCGCATGCGCGAAAGCGGGACAGAAATGTCCCATCGGCGGCCGGCACGGAGCAAGGACAGGGCCATGAAGCATCCGTCAAATCGGCAATTCTTCGCGTATTGGGACGAAAAACGCGGCGACTCCCGCGCGCCGGACCGTAGCGACTTCAAACCCGACGCCTTTCGGGAACTGCTCGGCGACATCTTCGTGCTGGCCTGCGACGAGGCCGGCCGCTATCCGTTTCGCGTGGCAGGGACCCGGCTTTCCGCCCTGCTGGGCCGCGATCTGAAGGATCAGAGCTTTCCTGGCCTGTTCGGGCGGGAAAGCCGGCGCGACATTACAGACATCATTACGGCGGTGACCGAGGACATGCTGCCGGCCGTCGCCGGCATCACTGCGACCTCCGACGAAGGGGCCATGCACTTTGAATTGCTGCTGTTGCCCTTCAATCAGCGCGCGCACGCACCGATGAGCCTGACCGGCCTGCTCGCCCCGTTTGAGAGTGGGCATAGCCGCCTACGGAATTTCGAGTTGACGTCGTGGCGCTATCTCCATCCGCCGACCGAACGGCTCGTCCCTCGCGCCTTGCGAAAGTTGAAGCTGGCGCGCGGGCTGATGGTCTATGAAGGCCTGCGTTAGCTGCTAGCTGCCTGCCGGCCCGAGCGCAGCCTTGCGGCCGTTGATTTCGGCTGAATCGACGAACAGATCGGGCACCCGGTCAGCCCGGTCCAGCACCCACGCAATTCCAATCATGACGAGGATGCCGGCAGCACTGACCACGAGTTGCTCCCACACGCCCCTCGTGTACTGCATCAGGACCCAGTGCGCGGCAAAGGACAGGAACACCCCGAAACAGAAAATCGGCAGCGAATGCTGGCCGCACAAGACGACCGGACGAAGCCATCGTTGCCTGAGCACCGACCACCCGTGCGGCACGTAGCGCGACACGATCAACGCAATTGCCAGGAAATGCGTGAAGCGAAACATGTCGAGATTGGTTTTGTCGATGGGATAGATGATCTTGTTGAGCCATGCCGGTATCCAGGAACCCAGGACGGCGAAGTGCCAGCTCATGACAATGAAGAATGCGAACACAAGCCATAACGTTGCCAGGGCGAGCGCCAGGCGCGATTGGACGATCGGCCAGAGGCGGTTGGCGCCGCCAGTGCCGCACCAGGCCGCGAAGACGAACATCAGCTGCCAAGCAAAGGGATTGAAATACCAGGTCGTGTTCGGCGGATAGGAGGCAAGGTTCAAGTCGAAATTGCGTGCGCAAACATAAAGAATGATCGAGCCGAGGAGCGTCAGGTTCGGCCGGCGCACCATCGCCCACAGCATGAAGGGCGCAGTCGCAATCAACGCGATGTAAAGGGGCAGAACGTCGAGATTGACCGGCTTGTAGCGCAGGGTCAGCGCCTGCCCGATCAGCGTGTCCGGGTGCAGCAGGAAATTGTGGACGTTGAATTCGTCCTCATACAGCGGATTGTCAAACTTCCGCACGGTACGGGCGATTTGCGCCGTGAAGACCAGGAAGAGCATGATGTGAGCGACATACATTTCCATCGCCCGCTTCCACAGCCGCTTCAGCGCCGCCAGAAAATGCCCGGCCTTGATGACCGGGCCGTAGATGAAGCCGGCCAGATAGCCGGATATGAAAACGAAGAACTCGGCGGCGTCGCTGAAGCCGTAGTTGCGAAGCGTGAGCCAGGATACGACGTCGTGCGGGATATGATCGAGAAATATCATCCACAGTCCGACGCCCCGGAACAGATCCAGTCTGAGATCCCGCTCGACTGATATTTTGCCTTGCTCGGCCATGGTGCCCCCCATCCGGTTACGCAAGTTAAAGCGAGAAACTTCAGTATTGCTGCAACAACAAGTTCGTTGATTAGCTGTCGGCCGGTCGTGGTCAATCCGAAAGGATTTCCGGTTCGGCCAGACTCACTCTACCAGTTCCGGCCATGGCACGATGGTAGATTTCACCGTCTTCATCGCCATGGCGTCAGCAACGGCCTGTCCGATGCCCTCTTCCGAGAACGGGTAGATCGTCTGCATCTCGAGCCAGGGATACTTGTCCCGGGTGCGGTAGAGCATGTCGACGCCGAGCGGCAAGTCGTTGCCGGTGAATCCCCACGATCCCAGCACGTTGAGGTCCTTGGTGCAGATGCGGTGCCAGGACGTTTCGATGGCGCCGGCGTCGGTGAACTGCCCCATCTCGACATAGGTGCCGCCATCTCGAAGCATCTCGATGCCTTCAGGGCCGGCACTCGGATGGCCGGAGCAATCCATGACGAGATCGGCGCCAAATCCGCCGACGATGTCGCGCACGCTGCTGATGCGCTCAGCCGGCGTCTTCGCCACTTCAATATCGACGGTTGCCTCGGCACCGAACTTGCGCGCAAGCGCCAGACGCGGCTGTTCGGGCGCGCCGACGCAAATCACCCTTCCCGCGCCCATTTCACGCGCGGCAGCGACCGCAAGAATGCCGATCGGACCCGAGCCCTGGATGACGACGGTGTCGCCCCAGTTGAATCCGCCGGCGCGCGTGGCGCGGTTGAAGGCCCTGATGCAGGATGTCAGCGGCTCCGATAGCGCGCCCAATCGCAGCGGCATGTCATCAGGCAGCTTGTAGATCTTTGTGCCCGGCAGCATATCGAGATCGACGTAGACGTATTCGGCCCAACCGCCCCACAGATGCGGCGCTTTCTCGAAGCCGAGATAGCGGCCGTAATAGACTGGCGTCAGGCATTTGTTGGCATTCTGCGGGTAGTGGATACAGTAGTAGCAATGGCCGCAGGGCATCAAGGGCGGGATCATGACTTTCGATCCCGCTTTCAACGGCTTGCTCATGAAATCTTCAGTGAACTCCGAGCCGACCTCGGCCAGTACGCCGCCGATCTCATGGCCAAGGGTAAACGGCCATGGCAGCGGTTTGGGCCAATGACCCTTGAGAATGTGCAGATCGGTGCCGCAGACACCGCAGGCGCCCACCTTGATCAGCGCCGCCTTCTTGCCGATTTTCGGCCATGGCACCGTGCGGATAACCGGCGTGGCGCCCGGACCGTCATATGTGCATACGCGAATCTCTTGCATCGACATTTCCTCCCGGCCCGCTCGCGTCTCTGATGGCGCTTGCTTGGGCGGGATGTCAGCCTATGTGAATCGGGCCATGATTCCAACGTCGCCCGTGCCCTTGAACTGACCGTTGGTCAGGCTGCGGGAATCTGCGCATTTGTCGCGCTGTGGTTGTCGCCCGGTCAATCCGCTAACTGCTCATTAACCTTGCTGGCCGTAGGGTTGGACGACACCAGTAGCTGGTGCTCTGGCGGCGAAGATGGCGTTGGCAAATAAAAAATCGATTCTTCCGTCCGCTGAAGAGCGACGGCGCTTCCAGCGGGTCAGGGTGCATCTGCTGGGCCGCTACATGCTGCCCGACCGGCGCGAATTTCCATGCCAGATCATCAACATGTCGCCAGGCGGGCTCGCGCTGCTTGCGCCCGGCATCGGCAATGTCGGCGACCGCGTGATCGCCTATCTCGATCATATCGGACGCGTTGAGGGGCGGATCACCCGCATCATCGACAACGGCTTTGCGATGACGGTGGGAGCGACCGCGCGCAAGCGCGACAAGCTGGCCGCGCAGCTGACCTGGCTTGCCAACCGTGACATTCTCAATCTGCCGGAAGATCGCCGCCACGATCGCATCGTGCCGCGCAATCCGATCGCGCTGCTCACGCTCGAGGACGGCACACGCATGACCTGCCGCATCATCGACATGTCGCGTTCGGGGGCAGCGATTGCTGCCGAAAGCAGGCCGCCATTGAAATCGCAGGTGATGCTCGGCAAGGTTCCGGCGCGCGTGGTGCGCAATCTCGATGACGGTTTTGCGCTCGAATTCGTCCACGAGCAGATCGCCGAGACGCTCGAGGACAGCGTCACGGCGCGGTGACGGCTATTCCGCAGCAGCTGGTATCACCTTCAAGTCACCGAGATGATCGCTAATTGGCGATCGTCTCGTCCGGCAGATGATGCTCGTGCCAGACCGCGTTGAGAATGCCGCAGCCGCAGGCAAAACCAAGCCCAAGAATCCAGGTGAAATACCACATCGATCTCGCTCCTCAATACAGATTGGCCGAGTTGCCTTGGACCTGCTTGGCCGTTACCACGCCGCGCATGATGCGGAATGCTAGGCTGGTGTAGACGAGCACGACCGGCAGGAAGATCAGCGTCGCCAGCAGCATGACGAAAAGCGTCAGCTGGCTTGAAGTCGAATCCCACACTGTGAGGCTGGCGCCGGGCATGATGTCCGAGGGCATCAGGAACGGAAACATGCTGACGCCCGCTGTCGAAATAATGCCAAAGATGCCGAGCGCGCTGGCAATGAAGGCAAGCCCCGCCCGCCCCGCCTTCGTGAGCAAGACCGCCAGAAGCGGACCGGCAATGCCTAGCGCCGGCGCTATCGGCGTCCACTTGTAGGTCGTGTAGTTGGCAAGCCATTGCCCGGGCGCCGTGACCACTGTCTTCAGCAGCGGATTCGATGGCCCGTCGGCAACGGCTGTCCCGGAAATCGCGTAGCCTTTGACGCCCAACGCAATCCAGACCCCGGCAAGGACGAACAGCCCGGCGGTCACCAAGCCGCCGAAACGGATATAGGCGGCTGCGCGCTCCTTCACCGGTCCATCCGCCTTGTTGGTCAGGTAGACCGCACCGTGCGTGGTGAGCATGAACAGCGAGACCAGACCGCACAGCAGGCCGAATGGATTAAGCAATTCGAACAGCCCGCTGCCCTCGTAAAGAACGCGCAAATCGCCATCGATGCGGAAAGGTACGCCTTGCAGGACATTGCCGAACGCGACGCCGAACACCAGAGACGGCACGAGGCCGCCACAGAACAGCGCGTAATCCCAGAATGCGCGCCAGCGCGCATCCTTGATCTTGTTTCGGAACTCGAAGCCGACCGGCCGCAGGATCAATGCGGCGAGCACCAGGAACATGGCGATATAGAAGCCGGAAAAGGACGCCGCATAGATCGCGGGAAACGCCGCGAAGATCGCGCCGCCGCCGAGAATGAACCAGACCTGGTTGCCATCCCAGACCGGGCCGATGGTGTTGATGGCGATCCGCCGCTCGATGTCGTTCCTTGCGACGAACGGGAGTAGCGCCGCGACGCCGAGATCGAAGCCGTCCATGATCGCGAAGCCGATCAGCAGCACGCCGAGGAACAGCCACCAGACAAAGCGGAGTGTCTCGTAGTCGAATGGAATGGACATGACTGGTCCTCCTTCACGATACGGTAGCGAGCCGGGGGTTGAGGGGTGCCCCGCCGCCGAGTGCCTCGACCGGACCCATTCGCACATATTTGCGCATCAACGTCACATCGATCACCAGCAGCGACGAATAGAACAGGACGAAGCCACAAAGCGTGAACAGCACCTGCGCCGCCGATACCGACGAGGAAGCCAGGAATGTCGGGAGCACGCCGTCGATCGCCCACGGCTGGCGGCCAAATTCGGCGACGAACCAGCCGAGCTCGGCCGATACCCACGGCAGCGGCAGCGTCCAGAGGCATAGCCTCAGCAGCCAACGCTGCGAAAAGTCGCGCCTCGAAGTAAACCAGAAAACCGCCGCGAACAGGGCGATGAAGTAGAAGCCGAGCCCCACCATCGCGCGGAAGGCCCAGAACAGCGGCAGCACACCGGGTATGGTGTCGGAACCCGCTTTGGCGATCGTCGCGTCGTCAGCCTTGCGCGGGTCCGCCACGTAGCGCTTGAGCAGGAGCGCGTAGCCGAGATCCTTGGCGTGCGCCGCCAGGTCGGCGCGCGCGGTGGCGTCGCTGCGATTTGCTTTCAGTCGCTCGAGCGCGTCATAGGCCAGAAGGCCATTCCTGATGCGCGATTGCGCTTGCTTGACCAGGTCATCGATGCCCGGCAGCGGCGTGTCGAGCGAGCGCGTCGCAATCAGGCCCAGCGCCCAGGGAATCTTGAACTCGTAGCGATTCTGCCGGGTCGCAGGATCGGGAATCGCAAACAACGTGAACGACGCCGGCGCAGGTTCGGTCTTCCACATCGCTTCGATGGCGGCGAGCTTCATCTTCTGATTTTCAGTGATGGTGTAGCCGCTTTCATCACCGAGCACGACGACAGACAGCGCCGAGGCAAGCCCGAAGGCCGAGGCAACGATGATCGAGCGGCGCGCCATCGCGACATGCCGACCGGCGAGCAAGTAATATGCGCTGATGGCGAGCATGAACACCGCGCCGGTTACATAGCCGGCGCTGACCGTGTGCACGAACTTGGATTGCGCAGTCGGGTTGAACAACAGCTCGAAGAATGAGGTGAGCTCCATGCGCATCGTGTCAGGATTGAAGTGCGCGCCGACCGGGTTCTGCATCCAGCCATTGGCGATCAGGATCCAGAGCGCCGAAAGGCTCGAGCCGATCGCCACCAGCCAGGTGACAGTCAGGTGTCCGAGCTTGCTCAGGCGATCCCAGCCGAAGAAGAACAGTCCGACAAACGTCGATTCGAGAAAGAAGGCCATCAAGCCTTCGATCGCCAGCGGCGCGCCAAAGATGTCGCCGACGTAGTGCGAATAATACGCCCAGTTGGTACCGAACTGGAATTCCATGGTAATGCCGGTAGCGACACCCATGGCGAAGTTGATACCGAACAGCTTGCCCCAGAAGCGGGTCATGTCACGCCAGATCTCGCGCCCGGTCATGACATAGGCGCTCTCCATGATGGCTAGCAGGAACGAGAGTCCCAGCGTCAGCGGCACGAAGAGAAAGTGATAAAGCGCGGTCGCCGCGAATTGCAGACGCGAGAGCGTTACCGGATCGAGGTGCTCCATGTCAGACCTTCCTTTCCATCACGGCGCCGAGGACGGGCCAAGCCGAAAAGCGACACCGGCTGGATCGGCGATCGCGCTGCGATCTTCGTAATGTTGAAAAATCATCATCGCCGTAACGGCGACGAGCTTGATGACGAGGACGGTAACGACAGCCCGCGCCAGCATCGTCCGGGGCCGAAAGCCGGCGCGCACAAAATCAGCAAGCGACTCTGCTAGCGGCCGCCCAGACTTCAGCCCGTTGTTTTCAGCCTTCGCCATCGAAGACGCCCTTCCGCAAATTTCGCGAGACCGATCTAGCAGTCCGCGGTTCCAACATTCGCATTCCTTCTCAGCAGGCAATTTTGCGAATGTTGGAATCAAAGGACCACTAGGACACCGGACCTCCCCTCGCGCGCCATCCGCTCATTCCGCCGGGATAGTGCCTGACATCCTGCCGCCCGGCGGCCAGTGCGCGCTGCAAGGCCCTCGCGGAGCGACCGCCCGCCTGACAGATCAAAACGACCGGCTTTCCTTGCGCGAGACGCCCCGGATCGAACGTCGACAAAGGATGATTCATGGCACCGGATATGTGGCCGCTCCTGAATTCGTGCGGCTCTCGCACATCCACGAGAATGCAGCTCTTTTTGCTCAAAGCCTGCACCAGCTCATCGTGTTCGATGGCTGGGACGCTCGTAGAGCCCGCCAACCTCTTCAGTAAACCTGATAGCATCCTGTTGGTCCTCGTTACCTGTTAGTCTTGTTGACAATTTTTCCCGGCACCTCACGCGGCGTCCGGAGTGCGATGTAGATCGCCGGAATGACCAGCACCGTGAGCAGCGTGGATGATGCCAGCCCGAACAGGAGAGAAATCGCCAGCCCCTGGAAGATCGGGTCAAGCAGGATGGTTGCGGCACCAATCATCGCCGCGAGCGCGGTAAGAAGGATCGGTTTGAACCGCACGGCGCCGGCTTCAAGCACTACGTCGCGCAATGATTTGCCCTCGCCGCCAGAATGGCGGATAAAATCGACCAGCAGGATCGAGTTGCGCACGATGATGCCCGCCAGCGCGATGAAGCCGATCATCGAGGTTGCGGTGAATGGCGCACCCAGCAGCCAATGCCCGATCAGAATGCCGATCAGGGTGAGAGGAATCGGCGTCAGGATGACGAGCGGCAGGCGGAAGCTTTTGAACTGGGCGACCACCAGCACGTAAATGCCCAGAATCGCTGCACCAAACGCCGCACCCATGTCGCGGAACGTCACCCAGGTGATCTCCCATTCACCGTCCCACAACAGCGTCGGGTGGGCTTCATCCGCCGGCTGTCCATGCATGCTGATCGCAGGCTTGGGCAGCGCGCCCCAATCGTGGGTGTTGATGCGACTGTCCACGTCGAGCATTCCATAAAGCGGCGCCTCGAAGCGGCCGGCGAGTTCCGCCATCACCATGTCGGCAAAACGTCCGTCGCGGCGGAAGATCATCGGCGAACCCTGCTCGACGGATGCCTTTACCACCTGCCCCAATTCGACAACCGTCTTGCTCCCGGGAAGCGTATTGGCAGGCACGGGAGTCGAAGCCAGCGCGTCGTCCCAGACGAGGCCATGCTTGGGCAACCCGATGGATATCTCGATCGGGTTGCGATCTTCGCCGCGATGCGAGTAGCCGATCGAGACGCCGCTGAACAGCATCTGAATCGTATCGTACACGTCGCGCTGCTCGACGCCGAAGAATTCGAGCTTGTCCTGATCGATCGACAGGCGCAGCCGTGGTCGAGGTTCTCCGATCGAATCGTCGATATCCACAATGAAGGGCACGTCCGCGAATATCTTCTTGATCTCGTGCGTCACTGCCCGCCGCGTTGCGGCATCGGGGCCATAGACTTCGGCGAGGAGTGTCGCCAGCACCGGCGGGCCCGGCGGCACCTCAACCACCTTGACGCTGGTACCCTTGGGAACGCCAACAGCCTTGAGCCGCTGCCGCAGGTCCAGTGCGATTTCATGACTTGTCCTCTTGCGGTCGCCCTTCGCAGCGAGATTGACCTGCAATTCCCCGAGTTCCGGGCGCTCCCGAAGGTAATAATGCCGAACCAGGCCGTTGAAATTGAAGGGGGCCGGTGTACCGGCATAGTCCTGCACCGATGTGACTTCGGCCATCTGGCGCGTGATATCGGCGCTTGCAAACAAAACCCGCTCGGTATCTTCCACGCTCGCGCCTTCAGGCAGATCGACCATGACGGCGATCTCAGACTTGTTGTCGAACGGCAGCAATTTGACGGTGACGGATTTGGTTACAAACAAGGTCATCGACAACAGCGTTGCCACGCCCACGAAAAGCAGAAACTTCCAGGCCGAGCGCTTGCTGGAGACAACGGGCGTTGCGAAGCGGCGATACAACGAACCCAGGCGGCCTTCGGTGTGTGCGGCATGGGCCGCCGCAACATCATCCCCTTTGGGAGCCAGCCGCAACATAAGCCAGGGCGCCACCACCATCGCGACGAAGAACGAGAACAGCATCGCAGCGGAGGCGTTGGCCGGGATGGGCGCCATGTAAGGTCCCATCAATCCCGACACGAACAGCATCGGCAGGAGCGCAGCGACCACGGTCAACGTTGCGACGATGGTCGGGTTGCCGACCTCGGCGACAGCCTCGATCGTCGCCTGGAGCCGCGGTCTTCCGTCTCGCATGCCCCAATGGCGTGCGATGTTCTCGACCACGACGATAGCATCATCGACCAGGATACCGATCGAGAAAATCAGCGCGAACAGGCTGACCCGATTGATGGTGTAACCCATCAAATTGGCGGCAAACAGCGTCAACAGGATCGTGGTCGGGATCACGACCAGCGTTACCAGGGCCTCTCGCCAGCCGATCGCAATGGCAATCAGCACCACGATCGAGACGGTGGCAAGCCCGAGATGAAACAGCAGCTCGTTGGCCTTCTCGTTTGCGGTCTCGCCGTAATCGCGGGTGGTCGTCACCTGAATGTCGTCAGGAATGAGACGGGACTTCAATCCTTCCAGGCGCTTGGACAGTTCTTCCGAGACCACGACCGCATTGGCGCCGGCGCGCTTTGCCAGCGCAATGCTGATCGCCGGCACGCGCTTCCAGGCCCCATTGCTGTCGCGGATATCGTTCCAGACGCGATGCTCTGCGGTGTTCGGCGACACCACGACCGACGCGACGTCCTTGACGTAGACCGGTCGCCCGTCCCGGGTGGAAATCAACAACAGGCCGATATCGGGTATTCCCGTCAGCGTCTGGCCGGCGGTGACGTTGCGAACGATGCCCGCGTCGCGCACGCTTCCGGCAAGGAAGGAGCGGTTGGCATCCTTTACCTTGGCAACCAGCTGCTGCAGCGTCACCCCATAAAGCGACAGCTTTTCCGGATTTGGCTCGACCCTGATTTGCTGGGCACTGCCGCCGGAAATGTAAGTCAGCCCGATATTGTCCGCTTTCACCAGCTCGTAGCGCAGCTTTTCGGCGAGTTCGTAGAGAGCCTTGTCGGTCCAGCGATCCGCCGCTTCAGGTTTCGGCGAGAGCGTGAATACCTTGATCGCGACGTCATTGATGCCGCGGCCGACGATGAGCGGCACCGGAATGCCGACCGGGATGCGATCGAGATTGGCCCGAATCTTTTCGTGAACACGAAGGATGGCATCATCAAATCGCGTTCCGACGAGAAAGCGGGCGGTCACCATCACCCGGTCGTCTTCCGTCTGGCTGTAGACGTGCTCGACGCCGTTGATACCCTTGACGATGGCTTCGAGCGGCTTGGTGACGAGCTCGACCCCGTCAGGCGCGCGCAGGCCGTCGGTGTTGACCAGGATGTCAACCATGGGCACGCTGATCTGCGGCTCCTCCTCGCGCGGTATCACGGCGAGCGCAATCAGTCCGACGATCAGCGAGGCGAGCAGGAAAAGCGGCGTCAAAGGCGAGTTGATAGTCGCCTTGGTGAGACGCCCGGAGAGACCCAGATTCACGGCTTCACCAACACGTCGCCGGCACGGATGCCGGACAGGATCTCAAGCCCATCGGGGACACTGGCTGAGGGATAGTCGCGTCCGCGCTGCACAGGCACGCTCATCGTGCCAGCCGAATTGCGGAGCTGCACGTAATCGATGCCAAATCGCGTCGTCACGTAGCTTGACGGAATCACATAGGCTGGCCGTTCGCCGCCAGAGATCCAGACCCTGCGCCGGTCGCCCACGAAATATTCGCCGATCCCCTGGACTGTAGCGTCGGCGATCACCCGCCCTTCTTCAATCTGGGGATACACAAGGTCGATGACGCCCCATCTGGCGCCGCGCTCGCCGGATTCGCCGCCGTCAAGACGAATACGATCGCCTTTCTTCATGAACCGGGCATGCTCCTCCGGTATCCTCAATCGCAATTTGAAATCCTGCTGGGCGACGGTCACGATCGGATCGCCGGGCAGCACGACCGAGCCCACCGCCACCAGGCGCTTGAGGACACGACCATCCTGCGGAGCGAGTACCTGTCCCTCGGTCTGCTGCTGCTGGATGACGCCGCGCTCGGCGGTCTTGGCGCGGAGATTGTTCTGGGCAACATTGAGGGCTGTTCGGGCTTCATCGAGCCGGGTACGCGGAAGCGTTCCGCGCTCCACCAGCCCCTCGATGCGATCAAAATCAGTCTGGGCCTGATCGGCCTGCGCCTGCAACGCTTCGATCTGCGCATCCAGCGACTTCATTTGGAGCACGAGCTTCTCGTCGCCCACGACGGCTATGGCCTGGCCGCGCTTCACCGCGTCGCCTTCTATCACGTGCAGCTGCGCGACCGTCCCACCGATCCGGCTGCGCGCCGGCACCACGCTGATGCTTTCAACTGTGGCAAACACCGCCTTCTCATCCGTGATCGGGTGTTCCGCCACTGTCAGCGTCTGAGCGCCCGCCATGGCTGCAGGAAAAGACAGTGACGCGATCGCCACCAATAACCGGAAACTCTGGTTGATCATGGAACCTATCCATCTACCGCGGCGCAGCGCGTCTTCATTGTTTGTTTCATCAAAGGGTCGGATGCCGCGTTGATCTAGCTCAACGCGAGGGCGCGCGCGCGCCCTTAGGTTTCGTAACGCAATAGGCTTGATAGAGCGTCTTGAGGATGTCGCGCGCCGGCTCGCTCGCGATCGAATAGAAAACGGTCTGCGCATCGCGCCGCGCGGTTACCAGACCATCCTTGCGAAGGAGCGCAAGATGCTGAGAAACTGTGGAGTCCCGCAGGTCGAGGAATTCGGCAAGCTCGCCGACCGAACGCTCGCCGTCGATCAACTGGCATATGATGAGAAGCCGGTGCCGGTTGGCAAGCGCTTTCAGGAGATCGCTCGCTTCGTCCGCCGCGCGCTCCATCACTTCGCTATCTATTTTCATAGTTGCGTATATACGAATTTATGAATATGTAGTCAAGCATCACGCGAGACGGCCGGGGCAAACCGGCGAGGCGGTCAACCCAAAAGGAGGCAGTCGTGGCGGAAGTTGTCGTAATCGGAGCAGGCCTCAGCGGAACGCTGATGGCATATGAGTTGTTGCCCCAGCTCAACAAGGGCGACCGGCTGAGCGTCATTTCGGAGGGAGCGGTCTATCACTTCGTGCCGTCGAATCCGTGGGTCGCGGTCGGCTGGCGCAAACGCAGCGACATCGAGATCGATCTCGCCGACATCATGAAGCGCAAAGGCGTTCGCCTGCTCACCCAGGGAGCCAAGCGCGTTCACCCCGAGGAGAATCGCGTCGAACTCGGCGACGGCTCATCGATCAGCTACGACTACCTCGTGATCGCGACGGGGCCCCAGCTGGCCTTTGACGAGATTGCGGGATTGGGTCCGGAGGGCTACACGCAATCGATCTGTCACGTCGATCATGCCGCGAAGGCACAGGAAGCGTTCGAAAAGCTCGCCGCCAAGCCCGGCCCTGTCGTGATCGGGGCGGTCCAGGGCGCATCCTGCTTCGGGCCGGCTTACGAATTCCTGTTCATTTTGGAGACCGAACTCCGACGCCGCAAGCTGCGCGATCAGGTACCAATGACCTTCGTGACGTCAGAACCGTATATCGGCCATCTCGGGCTCGACGGCGTCGGCGACACCAAGGGCCTGCTCGAAAGCGAGATGCGCGAAAAGCATATCAAGTGGATCACCAATGCGCGGGTCGACCGTATCGAGCCCGGCAAGATGACCGTAGAGGAATTTGCGGAAAACGGCACGGTCCACAAGGCTCACGATCTGCCGTTTGTCTATTCCATGATGCTCCCGGCCTTCCGCGGCGTCGAAGCCGTTCGCGGCATCGAAAAGCTGACTAATCCTCGCGGCTTCGTCATCGTCGACAAGCATCAGCGCAACCCCGCCTTCCCGAACGTGTTTGCAGTCGGCGTATGCGTCGCGATTGCGCCAGTCGGAGCGACCCCGGTTCCGGTCGGCGTACCGAAGACCGGCTTCATGATCGAGTCGATGGTCACGGCGACCGCGATGAACATCGGCGCCCTGCTCCGCGGCAAGACGCCCGACGCCCAGCCGACCTGGAATGCCATCTGTCTCGCCGACTTCGGCGATTCCGGCGTGGCCTTCCTGGCGCAGCCGCAGATTCCGCCGCGCAACGTCAACTGGTCGTCCAAGGGCGAATGGGTGCATTACGCCAAAGTGGCATTCGAAAAATACTTCATTCGCAAGATGCGGCGCGGCGAAACCGAGCCGTTCTACGAACGCTTCATGCTCAACCAGCTGAACATCCCCAAGATCAAGGAGGTCAAGACCGGCACATGAGCGAGACGCGCCATATCGTCTGCGGGAATTGTGGGCGGACCAACCGGCTGCCCGTTGAGCGCGCCTCCAAGGAGGCGCGCTGCGGCGCCTGCCATCAGCCACTCTTCACCGGCCACCCCGTGGAGGTCGACGAAGAAGGTTTTGGACGTCACCTCGCCAACAACGACATTCCCGTGCTCGTGGACGTCTGGGCACCCTGGTGCGGCCCGTGCCGCGCCATGGCCCCGATGTTCGAGCGCGCCGCCCAACAGCTGGAGCCTCAGGTGCGCCTGTTAAAGCTCAACTCGGACAAAGCGCCTTCGCTGTCGTCGCGCCTCAATATCTCGGGAATTCCGACGCTGCTCCTGATGCGCGGCGGCCGCGAGATCGCCCGTCAAGCCGGCGCGATGGATGCGCAAAGCATCGTCGCCTGGACAGAATCCCGCCTTGCCCATTCCTAATGTTGCAGTTTCAAGGAGAATATCATGAATATCGATAAAGCTGTTCTAGCCTTCGCCGGTTTCGTCGTCCTGCTGGGGCTGGCGCTCGGCACCTATGTCAACGCCTATTGGTATCTGCTGACGGCTTTTGCCGGGTTGAACATGATCCAGGCGTCGCTCACCGGCCTTTGCCCGGCAGCGCTCGTGTTCAAGTGGCTCGGGCTGCGCAAAGGAAACGCGTTTTAACGACCCGAGAGAAATCGCCGACTTGCTCGGATCCAGTTCGCTGTGTTCGGAAAGCGTTAGCGGCCGGTAAAGCCGAAACGCGCCGGATTGGCTGTTTTTCCAACTCCAGAGGGTCAACCGGGGCTTTTTTGCGAGCGGGCAAGCCCCGGTGATCCCGGTTAATGCCGGGAACCCTTTTCAGGAATACGGCTGCATTTTCGCGGTCTCGGCAGTTAATTGCTAAAATTTGAATCAATTGCAGTTTTGTAAAATTGGACTCGCATTCTATTCAAATGCCGATCGAACTATCTGAAGTATTGAGCAGTATTCGTCTCAATTGTGCTTCGGCTGCTTAGCCGCACCGCAAATCCTTTGTGCGAAACGTGGTCCCAACAAGAAAACGGGGGGCCACAATGTTCAACCTCAGGGATCGGAAAGGTTTGGCGGTTGCCGCCATCCTGTTGGGACTGACCGTATCGGCGCGAGCCGCAGATGAGCGGCCGCTCTATGCAAGTCTTGGCGACACCGCACGTGCCCCGATCGGCTGGGTCGAATTCTGCACCGAGAATGCGGCCGAGTGCAAAGCCGGCCCGTCTCAGCCGCGTGATATCGTGATGACGCAAGCGGCCTGGCGCGATCTGATCAAGGTCAATCGCTGGGTCAACGAGACCATCAAGCCGATGACCGACATGGATCATTGGGGCGTGGTCGAGAAATGGTCGATCCCGACCGACGGCTATGGTGACTGCGAAGACTACGTGCTGCTGAAACGGAAGATGCTGATCGATGCGGGCTGGCCCCGCGAGGCGCTTCTGATCACGGTTGTGCGCGACAAGATGGGCGAAGGTCATGCGGTCTTGACCGTCAAGTCCGACAAGGGCGAGTTCATTCTCGACAACCAGAACGAAAACGTCGTGGCCTGGACCGAGACCGGCTACCGCTTCGTCAAGCGCCAATCGCAGAGCGACCAGAATGTCTGGGTTTCCCTCGGCGATCCCCGGCCTGCGGCTTTGACAGCCAGCGCCAGGGATCATTGAGAACAAGAATCAAGAGTTACGCGAGCCGGTCACATCCCCACCCCTCCCCGTCCCAGACCGTCTCGCGCGCGGCCAGCCTTCCCCCAAGGGCTGGCCGCACCCTTTTTGGAGACTTTGTGAACTACTTCACACGGATCCGGGTGACACCGTGCCATGGTGGAGTTCGCCGGATGGCGTGAGCCAATTTAATATCCGGGGCAGGCAAGGCCGTGGGCGAACATACTCCGCCGACGGCCTTGTTTTTTTACCTCAGAAAGTTCGTGCCGAAATAACGAAGCGCGCGGACGAACATCCGCGCGCTTTCATTGGGCAGCAGGGGCGCTCCCCTAACTAACTGCAAACCTGGACCGGCCGTAGGCGCCACCCATGCGGCGTATGCACACGCCGCTGCACCACGTAGCAGTTGTTGTCGTAGCCATAGTAATCCGGATAATCGTAATAGGCGTAGTCCGGATAGCCCCAGCCCCAATCGTCGTAATAGCCCGGCCCCCAACCCCAGCCTCCATATCCGGCATAAAAGCCGCGATGGCGAAAGCCGCGGCCATGGCCGTGGCCAAACCCGCCGTGACCAAAATTGCCGCCTGCAAACCGGTTGCCTTGGACCGCGCCAACGCCGCCGCCCGGTGCCACGTGAGCGAAGCTATTCATGCCACCGCGCGTAGCGAGGCCACCCACATGCGCACCGCCGAAACCGCCGCCGCCAAAACCGCCAACATGGCCGCCGAACCCGCCGCCACCAAATCCACCGCCGCCATGCCCGCCACCAAAGCCGCCGCCACCCCCACCGAAACCACCGCCGCCATGTCCCCCACCGCCGCCGCCGTGTCCACCAAAGGCCAAGGCCATATTCGGCGTCAACGCAAGTACCGAAGCCACGGCGCACAGCGCAATCATTGTCTTCCGCAACATCTCATCCTCCTTCAAGTGACAAGTCCTCGTAAGAGAAGACTCGCTGTTCAGCTTTCTGTTCCCTGTTGTACGGCCGAGCGCGATGACATGTCTCACACGATATGCTCACGTCTGCGCGACCGGACGGCAGGATCTTCAAAGATAAAAAGTGTTTTATGAAGCGGATCGGAGGGACGTCGTCGTTGAAGTGCTCCGTTCTCGAGCCGGCCTGGCCGGTTTGTTGTCATCAATCATATCGATCAACACGATCTCGTTGGACCGATAGGAAATGCGCAAACCGACGCACCAAAACATGGCGGCCGTGTCTTGACGGCGCGGCCGAGGCATTCAATTTCTGCCTCTCCTGCCAGCAACAGACGATCTGCTGCTGAAAATCACACTATGCCAGCGCGGGGCGGCATCCGCGCGACATTTGGAGGACCGGAAGCTGAAATGTTAGGGTGGGGACCACTGGCTAAACCCTGTTAAGCGTCGCCCCATCGTTCACGCATCCGGCCTTGCTCATGCGCAAATTGATCGCCTTCGACGACGATACGTTCGACAAGCTGAAGCAATTGACGCGCGACCGGATGGCGACGTTCCAGGAACTGGCGGACGAGGCATTTGCCGATTTGCTCAAGAAGCACGGCATTCCAATCGATCTCAAGGACCCCTGCGCAAGAGCGTTCGCCTGACAGCTGAACCGGAGCGCAAACGCAACCGCCCCAAACCTGGTCGGAAGTCCAAACCATGATGACAGGAACGCCGGCATCCATGGCCGACGAGACTTAGCCGATCCTCTTCAAGCCGTCTTTAAAGCGAGGGCCGTTACCGGCGTAGAATTTTGCCGCACTTCCCATGGCCGCTACCTGAGCCGGTTCGAGCGTCCGGATCACCCGCGCCGGCGCGCCGATGATCAGCGACTGTTCAGGAAATGTCTTGCCTTCGGTAATCACCGCGCCGGCACCGACGATGCTGTCGCGGCCGATCCTGGCACCGTTCATGATGATCGACCCCATGCCGACCAATGCGCCGTCCTCGAGCGTGCAGCCGTGCAGGATGACATTGTGGCCAACAGTGCAGTTCTTGCCGATCGTCAGCGGAAAGCCGCGATCGGTATGGCAGGTCGAATTGTCCTGCACATTCGAACCCTCCCCGATCTCGATCCACTCATTGTCGCCGCGCAACACCGCGCCAAACCAGACGCTTGCGCCCTCGAGCAGACGCACCTTGCCGATCACGGTTGCAGTATCGGCGATGAAATAGTTGCCGGATTTGGGGAGGTCAGGCGCCTGGCCGTCGAGTTCGTAGATCGCCATGAGGGAGAGGTCTCCTTTCCAAGGGATGACTCTCGCACAGCCCTCAAAGCGTTTTCAAGCAAGCTGTGCAGCGGCTCGCGTCAAGAAGGATTCAGGCCAGCAGTCCCGCGGCGTGGAGCGTCATGAGAAAAAAGGACCCGGACATCAGGCTCCAGAATCCCGCCAGCACCGTCGCCATCATCACGAACTCGAAGCGGCGCCGCTCGACCTGCACGCCACGCAGCGTATTGCGCATGATGATGAAGGGGGCGGCAAACACCAAAAACGGCACGGCCGCAAAGGTGCTCGGTGCAATCCCGTCCTGAAGCAAGCCGAAGCCTGCCGGTCGATGCACGATCGCTTGATATCCGCTGGTGAGCGCGCCGGCGAGCGCAAAACCGATGGCCAAGGCAAACACGGAGTTCAACGCATCCGGCGTCATGAGGGTACGTCCACGCAACGACTGAAACCGGCTTTGCTTCGCAAAATTGGCGCGCGACCGCTACAACATACTTAAGGAAGGGTTAATGCATGTTCGGGAACTGCGGCCGGCACATGGCTCACAAGGCATGCCCCAGTTCAAACGATACGGATGTGCGGCGCCGCATGGCATATTCGGCGCTGATTCGTTCGCAGTTCCGATCCAACCTCAGCTTGTTCATGACTTTAATCGCCTCAACCCGGATCATCGCACGCAGCACCGGAAAGGACTGGAGCGCCCACCTGCTCCCGGTCGTGGTGGGCGGCTTTATTGCTGCAGCGGCGCTTACCTCGGTTGCCTATCTGCTCTGGCCGACCTGGGACGCGGAAGCGGGAAGCGGGCCGGCGCGGCTGCCGATCAGCATCGGCTCGACCCTCTTCAACGTGCCGTCTGCTTCGATCCGAATGAAAATCCAGCGCCATACCGGGCCACAGGAACGCATTGACCTGAGCTTCAGCTACCCCTCGCTCCAGCCTCCGGAAGCGCCAAAACGCGTCAGTGCGGCTACTGTCGAGGACACTGTACGACCGATCGACCGGATTTTCCTGTCGATTGCGGCCCATCATGGCTCGCTGGCGCCGGAGGAGCGCGTAGCCACCATCTTGCCACGCTATCTCGAGCCTACCCAGTCGGTTGGCGAGGATGGTCTGACCACGCGCGCATTCCGTGAGGGCTCGCCCTACAGCGGAGAGGATTTGTTCTTCGCGTCCTCACCCGGCATGGTTGCCCGCTGCTCGCGCGAGGCAGCCACGCCCGGCATGTGTCTCAGCGAACGTCGCATTGAGGGAGCTGACCTGACCTTTCGCTTTCCGCGCAGTTGGCTGGCGCAATGGCGGCAGGTGGCGGACGCGATGGACCGCCTGACCCAGCAACTACACGGTTCGAAATAGCCGTGATTAGCCCTGCTCGACCAGATCGTCTTCCAGGATCGCCATCTGGAACTGAAACGAGCGGTCATCGTCCTCGTCATCGACAAAGAGAACGCCGATGAATTCCTCGCCGATATAGACTTCGGCCGAGTCATCCTTCTTGGGCCGCGGAACCACGCGGATCTTTGGATTCCCGAACACACGCTTGAGGTAGGCGTCGAGTTTCCTGACTTCCTGAACGTCCACGGTGCGTCTCCAAATGCGAAAAGCTAAGAAGTTTTAGAGCGATGCGGCGAGAAGCGCCAGCATCATGACAATTTGATTCCGGGCAGGGTTATAGCCGCGCATCCGGCCGACTGCAAAACCATCAATGCGTCCCACCCGCGCGCAATCCTCCGGCGGCGCGCAGGGATGAAACTCACAGCCCGATGGCGTTGATCATCTGGTCCATGGTACGGGAGGGTTCGGCGCATCCGGCCTCACCCACGATCTTGGCCGGCACGCCGGCGACCGTCACATTGTGCGGCACGGGTTTGACGACCACGGAGCCAGCCGCGATTCTCGCGCAGTGACCGACCTCGATGTTGCCGAGGATTTTGGCTCCGGCCCCGATCATCACGCCGCGACGGATTTTGGGGTGGCGATCCTCGTTCTCCTTGCCGGTTCCACCGAGCGTGACCCCATGCAGAATTGAGACGTCGTCCTCGATTACTGCCGTCTCACCGCAAACGAAACCGGTGGCATGGTCGAGGAAGATGCCGCGGCCAATGACCGCCGCCGGGTTTATGTCGGTCTGAAATGCCGAAGACGAGCGGCTTTGCAGATAGAAGGAGAAATCCTTGCGGCCCCTCCTGAACAGCCAGTGCGCCAGACGATGGGTCTGCAAGGCATGAAAACCCTTGAAATAGAGCAAGGGGTCGATAAAGCGCGACGTGGCTGGATCGCGGTCATAAACCGCGACCAGATCGGCTCGGAAGGCGTTGCCGATATCAGGATCGTCGCGCAGCGCCTCGTCATAGGCTTGGCGGATCAGGTCACCCGACAGTGCCGAATGGTCCAGGCGTTCGGCAATCCGGTGCACCACCGCCTGCTCGAGCCGGTCGTGATGCAATACGGTGGCATAGATAAACGTGGCGAGTTCCGGCTCCCGGCGGACGATGTCCTCAGCCTCGGCGCGGACCCGATCCCAAATCGGGTCGAGAGCAGCCAGCCTGCTGCCGCCTTGCGGATTGATCTGATGCTTTGCCATAGGCTCCACCCGCAAATTCCTCTGTAGCCACGATAAACAGACCCATTTTTATCACGAGCCCGACCCGATGTCCTCCGACTTTCACGCGAGGGTGAATGCTGGCATAAGGCGCCGGAATCTCATAGGAATTTGAGCTGCCCGCTCTGTTCGGCGGATTTTGAAGCTCCTATCAATTCGCCGCCAGTTCGTCATAAGAACTTAAAATTCGAAGCCGCACTAGTGCCCACTTTCCGAAGTTCGTGTTACGCCTCAACTTCCGATTTCACGAACTTCGGAAAGTCATGGGCACTAGCTAACTTATTGATGCGAGTACCGCTTCATCGATCTGAAGTCCCTGATCGAATTCGCCGCTTGTGGTGCAGGGACTTCAGATCGGCGGTACTGGCAACAATAAATCGCTTGAGTCCTTCGCGTCCGGAGTTCGCATCGGGGTATGACGATATAGCCTGCGAACTTCGGAATCGGAGCTCTAGTTGGTTGCGAGTTCCCGTAAATCAAGCCGACTATCGGCGGATTTGCGCGCGATAAGGTCTCCTTGCATGGTCGGTCAGATGGCAGATATTAGCGCACCCACCGTGCCCGCACGCGACGCCAAACCGCTTCTGGTCTGGGCGATCGCCATCGCCATACCCCTGATGCTGCTTGCGCCGGCATTCTGGAATGGCTACCCCCTCCTTCAGTCGGACACCGGCGGGTATCTGGCGCGATGGTATGAAGGTTACCTGGTCCCTAGTCGTTCGACCGTCTTCGGCCTCTATCTGCACTACGGTGAACACACCTACTTCTGGGGCAATCTGGCGATCCAGGCGCTCGCGACAATGTGGATCTTGCAGCTGATGCTGCGGGTCTTTGGCCTCGCCGGGCCGTGGCGGCTGTTCGGATCGTGTCTGGCGCTGACCCTGACGACGGCGCTCCCCTGGCTTGCCAGCATGCTGTTGACCGACATCTTTTCCGGCTTGTCGGTCCTGTCGTTGTTCCTTCTGGTCCTGTACAGCAGCAAGATTTCCCGAAGCGAAAAGATCGCACTGTTCGTTTTCACTGCTTTTTCGGCAGCAACCCACAGCGCAACGATGGGCGTTCTCCTGGGATTGTGTTGCGTCGGATGGATCTTGCGCCCCTTCCTATGCGGGCGAATCCCGACCACCCACCTCGTGCAGGGCACACTCACCATCGCCGCCGGCGCCATCATGCTGCTGTTGGGCAATTTCGCCCTGTCCGGACAATTGGCGTGGACGCCCGGCGGCCCTGCGCTGGCGTTTGCCCGCATGCTCCAGGACGGCATCGTCACCCGTTACCTGAACGACCATTGTGCCACCCAACAGTTCAAGCTCTGCCCTTACCGCAACGAGCTGCCGGAAACGGCGGACGATTTCCTGTGGAGCCGGGAAAGCATCTTCAACAAGCTCGGGCGCTTTCCCGGCTTGGGCAATGAGATGGGATACATCGCAGTCCACGCTCTTGCGGACTACCCGCTATGGCAGGCCGAGGCGGCGCTGACGGATGCGGGGGAGCAGTTGCTTAAAGTGGCCACCGGCGAGAATACCGACCATCCGACAATGATGCACACCTACGGCCTCTTCCGGGACTTTCTGCCACAGCAATTGAAAGTAGTTGACGCAGCGCGCCAGCAGAAAAGCCACCTCACCTTTGGTCCCTTCAACCTGATTCACGTTCCGGTCGCGTTGATCTCGACGGTACTGGTCTTTGTCCTGCTGCTCGCTGCGCTCTGGCGAAAGCGGGTCGACGATGTAACGCTTTTGCTCGCGACCGTATGCCTGACGCTGCTGGGTAACGCGTTCATCTGCGGCGTGATATCAGGCCCGCACGATCGCTATGGCTCGCGTCTCGTCTGGATCACGACCTTTGCGCTGATGATCGCGGGGATGAGGTATTGGCAGCGAGACGATATCCCGAACGGACGGTCACGGCCGACGTGACAGAAAGTCCAGCACGCCCTCTTTATAGATCTTGTCTCCGACGGCGCGCATGTGATCGCGACGGGGAATATCGAGCACTTCCGAGCCGGGAATGATCTCGCCGAGCGCATGCGCCGAGCCCGCGATCTCGTCCGCGGTGCCTACCGCAATCAATACCGGGACAGTAATTCCGGCTGCGTCCTCATTCGTCATCAGGCGACGTGAACCACGCAGGCACGCCGCGAGCGCCTTGCGGTCGGAGCGGGTTTGGTCGGCAAAGGCGCGAAATGTCCGCCCGACCGGATCGGTGACCTCATCCAACGAATCCGCCTCGAGCGCCTCAGCGACGTTCTCGCCGGGACCGCCGCCGTCGATCAGGCCGATGCCGATCCCGCCCAGGATTGCCGAGCGCAGGCGATGCGGCGCGCTCCGCGCCAGGATCGCCGTCATCCGCGATCCCAGCGAGTAACCCATGACGTCAGCGCGATCGAGCCTGAGGTGATCCATCAGGGCCGCGATGTCGCTCGCCATGATGGCGATCTCATACTCGGCCGAATCGTAAAGCTTGCTGGAATCGCCGTGACCGCGATTGTCGAAGGCGATTACACGACGGCCGTTTTTCTTCAGGTCGGAGACCCAGGTCGGATATACCCAATTCACATTCTTGCTCGAGGCAAAGCCGTGCACGAGGATGATCGGGTCGCCCTCGCCTTCGTCGAGATAGGCGATTTCAACAGCGCCGTGGTGAAAGCTCGGCATGGCGTGTTCCGTCTTTAGGAGATGAAAACTAGCCGTCTGCGGTGGCGCTGGCCATCTGACCGGCAGCGAGTTGCGTACGCAGCCTGCGGCGCTTGCGATGGTCAATCCACGACTGCGCCAGCCGTTCGGTGGTCGCCTTGATCGACACCAGCAGGGAAAACAGCGTGAACAGCGCGCTGAATACCCATAATAGCAGATCGAAGGCGCCGGTCGTCAGCAAGAGCGCGCCGCGGCCAAGCAGCTTGATGAGCGCCCGCGTCTTGCCGCCGCTTTTTTCCGCCAGCCGCGCCGCGCGCGCGATATCTTCCGGCCCTTCAGCGATCTTGAGCGTATCGAGCGCGCCGCGCGCGCCGGCCTTTTCGCTGATACGGCCAACATCCTTGGCCATCCGCACCAGCGCTCCCGCTTTCTCGGCATTGAATGCGGCGCGAACGGCGCTCACGGTTCGTATCGGTGACGTCGTCGCACTGGAGGCAACGGCCTCTTCCAGCATCGGTGCATTGACAACATCCCGCGCCGAGCGGCCGGCCCATGCGGTGAGCCCCTCCCCCAGCCTCCCGATCTTGCGCGCATCCTTGACCAGCGTCAGCCCGGCGCGCACCGGCGCAGTGCCGCCGACGGTGACATAGGTCGCCGCCGTCACGGCGAGGCCGGCGGCTGCAAGACCGAGCACCAGGCGATCGGTGTCCTGACCCATGATCAGATGCTTGCCCTCGCGGACGACATCCCTGATGTCGCCGAAGACGAAGAGATCGCCGGCAACGGTGCCCGACAGGCTGCCGGCGTCGTCAGCGTTTCCGGTCACAAGGCCGCTGGCAAAACGTCCGGCGAAATGCGCCGCGGAGCTGTCTTCGGCAACGGTCTGATTTACGCGGTTCACTAGATCCTGCGGCAACTCGATGTGCCTCGCCTTGGCGAGATCAACGAAGCTTTCAGCCAAGCCGGTATCATGACTTTCCAGCGCCGCTTCGATCTGACCGACGATAAGATCTTGTTTGTTTCGCAAGGCAGAACTGACCTGGATGTCAGACAATTGCGCAGGGTCGTCCTGCGCCGCCAACATGGCACCCGCTTCGTGTGCATGCGGCCACAGCACGGCAAGCGCGGCACCGCTTACCGCCATTGCTGCCAAAGTCCAACTGATCCGCCGCCGTTTCATCAAAAAACCTGCCCGACCCTGTGCAGCGAGACATAGTGTGCCGCTTTTGCGACACAACCGCCCCGACGAAAGAAGGGCTTCTCCGGGACACCAAGATTGTGTCGAATTTGTACGGTGAAAATTAGCGGCGCCGGGGCTATCGCACGGTTGTGGAAAATGTCAAATCGGCCCCGCTACAGCGGAAGATTTGGCTGTCGCTTCGTCAGATACCGGAGCACTAGGAATCAACAGCATCCGTTGGTATTGCTGCTTTCCAGTGGCGGAACCTCGCGGAGATGCCGTCTGCTGCTCGCTACCTAAGGTGAACCCGATGTCCGATCATGTCGTTCCGCACTTCCACAACGATGCCGGCGTTGCCGTCATTGAGATCGGCTCGCAGGAATTCATGTGCGTCGGAGCCAATCCGCCTTTCGATCATCCGCATGTCTTTCTCGACCTCGGCAACGACAACGAGATTATCTGCCCCTATTGCTCGACGCTCTATCGTTTCGCCGCCGACCTCAAGCCCGGCGAAGCCCGCCCGCCGGAATGCGTGCTGACCGATAAGGTCGCCTGATCCGGCTCGTCGCCATATGGCGGCTTTACGGACGATCATCGTTGCAGGCGCCGGAATCGGGGGACTCACCACGTCGCTGGCGCTGGCGAAGCTGGGCTTTCGAATCATTGTTCTGGAGAAGGCAGAGCATCTGGAGGAAGCCGGCGCCGGTCTGCAACTTTCGCCTAATGCCAGCCGCGTGCTGCTTGATCTCGGCCTTGGCCCGCGGCTTTCCCGCGCGGTGACGCCCGATTCGATATGCCTGATGAGCGCGAGAAATGGCGGCGAGATCTCCCGACTTCCACTTGACAGGATAAACTCTGCCGCTGGTGCCCCCTACTTGGTGATCCATCGCGCCGATCTGCAAACCGCTCTGCGCGAGGAGGTCGAAAGCCGCTCGAACATCGAATTGCGGCTCGGCTGCCAATTCGAGGATGTCAGCCCTCACGCCAAGGGATTGACCGTTGTCCAGCGCAGCGGCACCTCTCGCCAGGAGGAACTCGCGGTCGCGCTGATCGGCGCTGACGGAATCTGGTCCACCGTGCGCAATCATTTGCTGCCGGATGTGCAGCCCCTGTTCTCCGGCCTGATCGCCTGGCGCGGCACGCTCGATACCAAGCAGTTACCTCGCGAATATACCTCGCGACGCGTGCAGCTCTGGATGGGACCCCACGCGCATCTCGTCGCCTATCCGATTTCCGCAGCGCGCCAGATCAACGTGGTGGCGGTCGTCCCCGGACAATGGAATAGGCCGGGCTGGAGCGAACCGGGAGACTTGAACGAGATCAAGAGCGCCTTCGCTGCAGCCGGATGGCATGCCATTCCCCGGATGCTCATTGGCGCCGTGGACGGCTGGCGAAAATGGGCGCTGTTCACCCTTCCCAACCGCGGTCCCTGGACGGGCGACGGCGTGGCGTTGTTGGGAGATGCCGCCCACGCCATGCTGCCATTCGCCGCCCAGGGCGCTGGCATGGCGATCGAGGATGCTGCGGTGCTGGCGAAATGCATCGCCGCGCGTTCCGACGAAAGCCCGGCGGGATTTTCGGCGGCCCTGCAAAGCTATGGGCGGGTGCGCCGGCGACGCGTCAAGATGGTTCAGCGCAGTGCGCGGCAGGCAGGCCGCATCTATCATCTGGCGGGTCCGCTCGCGCTCGCGCGCGACCTTGTCATCAAGGCGATGGGGCCGCAGCGGATGCTCGCGCGACAGAACTGGATCTATGATTGGCGGCCCTGAGACGAAGCCTCGCAAACCCGATCAATAGACGGCGTTGCCCGACTTCTTCGGCGTATGCACGGATACCGCTGCCGGCATCGGCGCAGCAGAAGGCGTCTCCGTCGTCTTTGACGGCGGCGTCTCGTGGCATTTGTTGGCTACCCACGCGGCGTCTGCATTCCTGGCCTGGCCACGCAGCGCAATGTAATCGTTGCGATAGGCAACCTCCGCCACCACCGGTCCCGCGAAACCCGACTGCGCCTTGCTCATCAAACCCTGTAGTTCGGCCATTCTGGTCCCAAGACTCTTGCGCTCGGTCTCGAGCTGCTTGCAATTGTAGAGCTCGTATTTCGCGGGGTCCGCAAAGGCCGAGGTCATGCCGTCGCTCATGTTGGCGCAGCCGGAAAGAGCCGCACCCAGCGCAAAAAGAACCGCGCCTGCGACGGCGCGGAGCGGCGAACGATGCCAGGGCAGGAACGCGATCATGAGATGCTGTTAAACCGACAATCTTGAGGTTGCGTAAAGCAGGAACTGGTGTCCGGAATGAGGCTTCCGATCGAGCCGCCCTCTCACTGCAGTTTAGGACGTCGCAAGGCGGTTGGCTCACGTTCCCGACCGAGGAGAAGCGCCAACTGCCTGATTCCACGGGCATAAGCGGGCTTGGCCGGGATCGCCGACTTGTCGACGCCTCAGGCCTTCGCGGTCACGCCAACCAGCCTCGCTGAATAGCCGTCCCCTGTTTCGCCTGCTGCTGGAAAGGCTCCCGCTTACGGCAAATCGGCTTGGGTGGCCTGTGCAACAATCGCCATGGCGAAGCCGCACAATTGTTTTATCGTCTGCCTTCCAATCGCCTCTCACCGCCTCGCCGGAACTGGAGGGACCAATGAAGACCTATCAGCTTTTCATCGATGGCCAGTATGTCGATCCTGCCAAGGGTGAATGGTTTGAATCGATCGATCCCTACCGTGGCAAGGCGTGGGCGAAAATTCCCCGCGGATCTGCTGCCGATGTCGACGCGGCTGCAAAGGCTGCCAACGAAGCCATGTGGCGCGGCCCCTGGTCGAAGATGACGGCCTCGGCGCGGGGTAAGGCCATGCGGAAGCTTGGCGACCTCGTCGCCGCGAACGCCGAACGTCTCGCCGAAATCGAGGTCCGCGACAACGGCAAGCTCATGGCCGAGATGCTCGGCCAGCTTCGTTACCACCCGGAATGGTGGTGGTATTTCGGCGGTCTTGTCGACAAGCTGGAAGGCGGTCTCGTGCCGATCGACAAGCCGGACACCTTTGCCTACACGACACATGAACCGGTCGGCGTTGTGGCAGCGCTCACAGCCTGGAATTCGCCGCTGCTGTTTGTTGCCTGGAAATGTGCTGCCGCGCTCGCCGCCGGCTGCGCGGTCATCGTCAAGCCATCGGAATTCACGTCCGCCAGCACATTGGAGTTCGCCGCGCTCACCAGGGAGGCCGGCATTCCGGACGGAATCTTCAACGTGGTCACAGGCTTCGGGCCGGAAGTTGGCACCGACCTGATTTCGCACCCCGGCATCGCCAAGATCACCTTTACCGGGTCGGATACGACCGGCGCGAAAGTATACGAGACGGCCGCACGCAGCCTGAAGCGGGTTTCGCTGGAGCTCGGCGGGAAGTCCCCCAACATTGTCTTCGAGGACGCCGATCTCGGAGCCGCGACCGCGGGCGCCGTTTCCGGCATCTTCGCCGCGACCGGCCAGACCTGCATCGCCGGATCGCGTCTATTGGTGCAGAATTCGATCAAGAGCAAGTTTGTGGAGCGCCTCCTGGAGCTCGCGCGCTCTGCCAAGATCGGCGATCCAATGCAGTCGGACACCAATATCGGCCCGATCACGACGCCGGCGCAGTATAAGAAGGTGCTCGATTACATCGATATCGCAAAATCAGAAGGCGCCCGCTGTCTGCTCGGAGGCAAGCCGGCCTCGGGCGAGGGCATCGCCGGCGGTCAGTTTGTTGAGCCGACCATCTTTACCGACGTCGACAACTCCATGCGGATCGCGCGCGAGGAGGTGTTCGGGCCGGTCCTGTCGATCATCGGCTTCGACAGCGAGGAAGATGCCGTTCGCATCGCCAACGACACGATCTACGGCCTCGCGGCGGGAATATGGACCCGCGATCTTGCGCGCGCCGTGCGCGTACCGAAGCTGCTGCGCGCCGGAACCGTTTGGGTGAACACCTATCGCGCGATCAGCTACATGATGCCGTTCGGCGGCATGAAACATTCGGGTCTCGGCCGCGAGAGCGGCATCGACGCAGTCCGCGAATACCTGGAGACGAAGAGCGTGTGGATTTCGACCGCACAGGGCGCCCCGGCCAATCCGTTCGTTATGCGATGAGCGCTGTGCCCGGAGCGCTGCGCACCGGGGCCGCCGGCATGGCTGGTTCCGGTTGCCGCCTAAGTCGGTGACTGCAGCCCGGTCGAATTGATCCATTCGTCAATATGTGCCGCCGTGTCCGCTCGGCTCGCTCTTTTCAGGAGGTCTTCCCTTTCGGGACCGGGCGGCAGCGTCGATGCCTGCTCTCGCACTTGTTCGGCGAACGCCATGAGTCGCTCTTTCAGAGGGGTTGTTTGTTTAAACCGCCGTCTCTTTTTCAAGGCTTACTCCCGAATAACCGAACCCGCAGCTCCGGCTTTTAAGGCTAAGAGCAGCGGCTTGGGGCCGCGACAACCTAAGTTAAAATGGCTGAGAATGCCCGGACGGGAGCCGCTGATACTTTGGTCAAGCAAATTTTCGGCAGTCAGCTCATCTTGAGTAATGAGCAGTGACAGGCGTGGACAGCAAGATTTTGACGAAGCCGTCGGAAATCCGGATGACACCGATCCGGGCCGGCAAGCGCAACCCACTGCTGAGAGTTATCGCGATCTTGCGACAGCGGCACTCGATCTGGTGCGGGCGGCGGGACTCGAACCCGCACGACGTTGCCATCGAGGGATTTTAAGTCCCTTGCGTCTACCAATTCCGCCACGTCCGCGTTGTTGGCCTGCATAGCTTTTTTGCCTATGCCCCGCAAACGTTTTGCATGAAATCCCTCGTGGTCTAGATTCGTCATCCACCTTGCTCAAGCCACCATTGGCCGCTTCTTCAACGTGAGTCGCGGCCATGCTCACGGGCGGCGGCTTCCGCAACCTGCAACATGCGCCGCTTTATAGGCAAAGCCCGTGGTGATAGAAGAAGTAGTCGCCTAGACCGGAAGCATGCTCCATGTCTCATCTCTCCTTTGAAGAGGCGGTCCAGGAACGCGTCGACGAGATGGTGGATGCCTGCACCCGCTGCGGCAAGTGCATCGAGGTATGCCCGAGCGTGAAGCCGGCGGGCATTGCAGATGCGGCGCCCGTGGATGTCATTGGCGGCATCCTCGATATTCTGCGCGAGGGTCAGGGACTGGAGGCGTCGCGGAAATGGGCGCAAGCCTGCACGCTTCATGGTGCATGCATCACGGCCTGCGATGAAGCGATCAATCCGCGCTTTCTGCTCGCGATGGCGCGCGTTGCCATGGCCAAAACCAGGAATGATTTGCCGGCGCGGCGACGGCAAGGACTGGAGAGATACCGCGACGTCAGCCGTGAAGTCGCCATGCTTTCGCAGCTTCAGCTGGACGATCAGGTGCTGGCACGGCTCGGCCAGAAACCGGCGTCAGCGAATGTGACGAACGAGCTGCCGGATTTCGTGTTCTACACCGGCTGCAATGTGCTCAAGACGCCGCACATCGCGCTCCTCGCTCTCGACATCATGGACGCGCTCGGTATCGGCTATGAGGTGATGGGCGGACCGAGCCATTGCTGCGGCGTCATGCAGTTGCGATCCGGCGATGTCGAAATGTCCGGCCGGATGGGAACGAGCAGCGTCGACAAGCTGGCACAGTCGAAGTCAGGCGAGGTCATTTCCTGGTGTCCCAGCTGCTATGTCCAGTTCACCGAAACCACCCTGCCCGCGCTCGAACGCCAGCGCGGCGCTCGCCCGTTCGAGATGACGCCGTTCCTTCGCTTCCTGGCGCAGCGCCTCGATCAGCTCACGCCCCATCTGCGTGAACGCGTTCCAATGCGCGTCGCGCTGCATCGCCATCCCGGCGTCTCCGGCGTGGTGGAAGCCGCCATCAAAACCCTGGAAGCCATTCCCGGCATCACGCTCGTCGACCTGAAGCAGCCGGCGTTCGGACTGCAGGGCGTGAGCCTGAGCGTCCTGCCCGAGTTCAAGCGCGAGTTGACGCGCAAGGAACTGGAGACTGCCCGCGAGGCCGGCATCGACGCACTCGTCACCATCTATCATTCCGAGCATCGCGAGCTCTGCGCACATGAGCGCGACTGGCCGTTCCGCATCGTCAACCTGCTTGAACTGGTCGGTCAGAGCATGGGATTGAAGCAACACGATCGTTACAAGGAGCTGAAGCTGATGCAGGATGCCGATCAGATCGTCGCCGATTGCGCCGACCTGCTGGCGATCCACGCGCTTGATGCCGCGAAAGCCCGCGAGGCCGTCGTCAAGGGCATGCTCGCCGATCAGCCGCTGCCGCTGCGGGACGGTTGATCGCCCCTACTCCTTCTTCTCGATATTCCAGAAGATCGGCGTCGCCGGACCGTCGAGCACGCCCTTGAGCGAGGTGCGCCATGCGCTGGGAATCAGAAACTGGCCGAGCGGGATATAGATCACCTGATCGTAATTCTCCTTCTGGATCTGTTCGGCGAGCTTCTTCTGCTCTTCCGGCGACGACGCGCGTGCGAAGGCGTCGCGCAAGGCCTCCATCTTCGGATCGTCGGGCCAGCCGAACCAGCCCCCATTCTTGCCCTTTCCGTTGATCGAGACGTTGGCGATGGGGTTGACGACGTCGGCGCCGGCCCAGTTGGTGAAGAACATATTCCAGCCGCCTTCCTTCGGCGGCTTCTGGCTGGCGCGGCGGGTGACGACGGTCTGCCAGTCGGTCGCCTGTACATCGACCTTGAAGCCGGCTTCGCGCAACTGTTGCGCTGCCACGATCGGCTGCGCCTTCAGCGTCACGACGTCGCCCGGCGCCATCACCACGACCGGCGTGCCGTCGTAGCCGGATTCGGCGAGCAGCTTCTTCGCCTCCGCCATGCCGTTACCCTTCACCAGCGTCTCCGATCCGACATCGGAAGCGAGCGGCGTGCCACAGACGAACACTGCGCCGCAGATCCGATAATATTCGGGGTTGCCGACGAGCGCGTCGAGCACCTCCTTCTGGTTGATCGCCAGGAAGGCAGCGCGGCGCACCTTGACGTTATCGAACGGCGGATAAAGGAAGTTCATCCGCCCCAGCGTCTGGTAACCAAGCTTGTTCAGTGTTTGGACTTTCAATTCCGGATTGGCGGAAAGCGCCGGCAGAAGATCCCACGGCGGGTTCTCCATGAAATCGATATCGCCTGATTGCAGCGCGTTCACCGCAGTCTGCGCATCCGGCATGGTGATCCATTCGACGCGATCGACCTTCACCACCTTGCCGCCCGAGGTCCAGCTCGGCGGCTCCTTGCGCGGCACATAGTCGGTGTTCTTGACATAGACCGCCTTCACGCCGGGCTGGAATTCGCTTGCCACGAACTTGAAAGGGCCCGAGCCGATCTGCTCCTTGATCTGCTGGCCGGGCGGTGTCTCGGCAAGGCGCTTGGGCATCATGAACGGCACCAGCGAGGACGGCTTGCCGATCGATTCCAGCACGAGGCCATAGGGCTCCTTCAGCTTCAGCACGATGGTCCTTTGGTCCGCGGCGGTAAGGCTCGCGGTAAAATCCATCAGCTTCTGGCCCATGCCGTCATTGCGGCCCCAGCGCTTGAGCGATGCGACACAGTCCTCCGCCGTCACCGGCGTGCCGTCATGCCATTTCAACCCGTCGCGCAGCGTGAAGGTGTAGGTCAGCTTGTCGTCGGAGACCTTCCAGTCCGCCATCTGCGGCTGGATCTTGAAGTTCGCGTCTTCCGAAAGCAGCGTGTCATAGACCATGTAGCCGTGGTCCCGGGTGATATAGGCGGTCGTGAATCCGGGATCGATCACACGCAGGTCGGAATGCATCACCGCGGTGATGGTTGTGGCAGACGCCGGCGCGGCCGCGACGAGGGCGAGCGCGAAGGCCGCAAATTTCAAGTTCCTGCACCACATGGACCTGTCTCCTGATGTGAAATCGGGCATCGCCGCTTATCCAATGTGCACGTGTTGCGTGATTTCGCGACACTAACACCTTGTAAGTCTTTCGATATTTTTGAGACTTGCACCGCCTACACGGCGCGTCAATCGACTTTCAGGGGAATGGCTTTGCGCCAAATGCAGACGGCAACGGAAGCTGTCATCCGTTGCCGTCCAGGCCGCACGATTTGCCCTACTCTTCGGGGCTGTAGCCGTCGTTGAGCGTTTGCAGGAATGCGATGATATCGGTTTCATCCTGAGGCGTCATTGCCGGCTGATCGCCGCGGTGGCGGTTGAACGGCGGATCGGCGACATCGACGTTCGCCTGATACTGCAACGGGATATCGTTGTACTTCTGCACTTTGCCATCGGCGTCCACCGGATAAACCTTTTCCGGATTTGTATCGCGGAAGGTGTAGAAGTCCAGCACCTGCTGCAGCGTGCGGAAAACGCCGTTGTGGAAGTACGCGTGGCGAATGGCGGTGTTGCGCAAGCTCGGCGTCTTGAACATGCCGCAGAACTGGGTCTGCAGGGCAACGTCCTTGCGAATCGGGCCGCACACCCCGAGGTCGTAGTAGTTGGGATTCCTTGTGTCGGTAAGCGCCAGATTGCGCGGTGCGCCAAGCGCCTCATATTGGGTGTCGGTAAAGCGCGGCGGGTATCCTTCGCGTGAAGGCTGCGAGGTGTGGCAGCCGGCGCAATTGGCTTTCTGGGGATCGTTGAACAAGCGAAGGCCGCGCAGTTCGGCCTCGCTCAAACGAGCCTTTCCTTCCAGCCAGTAATCGTACTTGCTGGTGTAGGAGTGAAAGCTCGGCTCCTCCATCTGGTAGCGGCCCACTGCGAAGGACGCCTCCGTGACGAGCAGCTTTGTGTCCTTGAAAACCCGCTCGCCGAACAAGGCCGCAAATTTCTTGGCATAAGGTGCGTTGCGCAGCTTTTCGGCAATGATCTCGACGCTGCCGCCATCCATCTCCCGCGGATCGAGCAACGGACCCGACGCCTGGATCTGAAGCGTATCGGCGCGGCCGTCCCAGAACAGGCCGCCTTGAGGCACGATGTTGGCGCTTTGCGCGGTCTGCGTCGCGATCTTCTCGAAGCGCACGGCGCCCTTGCCGGCCTCGGCCTGCTGCGCCAGACCGGCGACGTTATCGTTCTCGTCTTCCTTTTCGGGGCCGATACTGAAATCAAGCTGCCGTTCGAGATAGGTCAATGACGGAACGGCCCGCGCGCCCTGCAACGTCAGGTCGGGTCCTCCAAGCATGACGGGGCCGTCGTTCGGCGGACCGTAGGCATGGTCGGGACTGTGGCAGGAAGCGCAAGCGATCTTGCCAGACGACGACAGTCTCGCGTCGAAGAAAATATCTCGCCCCAGTCTTGCCATGGCGGAAAGCGGCGCGACCGGGCGGCGGATCAGATGAACCGGTTTCGGATTTGCGCCGGGCAACGTCTGCGGCTCGGTAGCGAAGACGGCGCCGGCCAGAAGGCCGGCGCCGAGGGACCACACAATTGTGCGACGAAGCATGTCAGATCAGCTCAGTTCTTGATCTTGTCTCTGCTGTCCACGACGCCGAACGTCGGATCGAGGATCAGCTTTTCCGAGTGCTTCCGCCTGAAGTCGAACATGTCCATGATCGAACCGGTCGTAGCATCGAAGGAGCCCTCGCCGATACGCTCGCCGTTCAACCAGTTGTCCTCGATGAACTGCGTGACCGAAGCCTGCGTGGTCAACACGTGGCTGACATAGTTCTTTTTCGCATAGGGCGAGATCACCATAAACGGCATGCGCGTGCCGGGGCCGCAGCGGCCAGCAACCGGCAGGCCCTTCACACCGTTTGGCTCAGGTGTGACGCCGGGCGTGCCGCAGTTGCCGGTGCCGTTCAACGCGTCGGCGCTCGAGAACGAACCATGCGTCGGGGCGACAAAGGCGTGGTCGTACCAGCCGTCGGAGTCGTCATAGGCGATGATCACGGCGGTGGAGTCCCAATCCTCCTGCTGCTGGAGGAAGTTGATCAGGTTGACCACCCCCGTCTGCTCATCGAGCGGATCGGAGTAACCGGGGTGAGCGTCCTGATAGGCGGGTAGCTTGATGAAAGAAACCGCGGGATAATTGCCGGAGCCGACCGCCTTCGTGAAGTCCTCCAGGTCATAGGCGTGATTGGCCGGGTCGATCTTGTTGGTGCCCGGGACCTTGGTATAGCCGATCGCCTTGATCGACGTCGGACGGGCATGGTTCAGGTTGGCCGTCGATGCATAATACTGGAACCAGGCATGGTGCGGGATGTAGTCGGTAACCGTACCGGTAACCGCGCTCACCGAGCTGCGCGCGCAACCAGTCGTGCCGTTGTTGTTGATGGTTTGCAGATTGAAACCGCCCATGAACGAACCCCATGGGATATTCGCCGCATTGAGCAGATCGCCGACATTCTTGCCGGTCAGCGCGACCTGTCTCGTCGGGCTCGAGCAGATGTCGCCGGTTGGATCGGTGTCGTTGATCAGCGTCAGGCCGCCCTGCCCATCCGGAATGGTGCTGGCGGAAAGGCCCGCCGGAACGACCGCGCCATTGGTGCTGCCGGCGAACATGTTGAGAGCGCCGGGCGTCGATGGCCCGTAGTCGTCGGTCCACGAATTGTCGCTCATCGCGTAGTTCTGAGCGTAGTTCCACATCGCGGTGACGGTGTTGCCATCGAAATAGCCCATCACTTGAGCGGTGGTGCCGAATGCACCGGCACCGCCCTTGGTGCCACTGCCGGTATCGAGCGGAAACAGGTCGTTCTTGCCGCCGTCATACGCCGCCTGCTCGGCGGTATAGGCGTGGTTCTGGTCGGCGGTGCCAGCCTGCGTGCGGTCAAGACGGAACGGGTTGGAGGCGCCGGCGCCGTTGGCCGGATTGAGGTTCGGGTTGTTGTCGAGCAGCGAAGGGTTCGACAGCAGGTTGTTGATGTCGCGCGGCGTCTTCTTGGCCGGCTCGAAGGGCGGCTCACCGTCCGGGTTCAGCGCGTTCGGGTAAGTGCCGAAATAATGATCAAACGATACGTTCTCGTTGAAAATAACCACGAGGTGCTTGATCGGAGTCCTGGTCGGCAGCCTGTCCGCGCCGACCTCCTTCTTCGCGTTCGAAGCGACGTCGTCGACCAGGTTCATCACCGGAGCCAGCTGGCTCTCGAGGTTACCGGCAACGGAACCGGTCGTCGTGAAGGCGGCGGCGACGGCGATCATCGCGGCCGAAGAAAGCAGAGCCGATTTGAGTTTCAGATGTTTCATCTTTCTCCCCATTTGCCTCTCAAAAGAATTTTGAGGCGTGCGGGGCTGACAGATAGAAAACCTCAATGACACATATGTGTAGGTTTGACTTCAATTGCTGAGTTTTCCCACACGCACGCACAAAGCTGTGTATGTTGAGAGATGGTGATCGGATAGCTTGGCGGTCATATCGAGGACGATCTCTGCAAACCATTTCTGGAAGCCCTCGCGCCCTTGCCGACCGTTGCCGCATCGACAAGACAAGCAGCGTATTGCCTCGCGGCGTACCTGTTTTGCAGAAGTTTGACTTTACAAATTTGTCACCAATCCTTCTTTTAAGCGGCACTGAACTTCCATCCGTCGAAATTCCCCTGTGGAGATCGAGAGTATCAGATGAACCCCGCCAACCTTCCTTTCGATTCCGAGACCATGCTCACTGGCCTGCGCAGCTGGGTAGAATGCGAAAGCCCGACCTGGGATGCGACAGCGGTGAACCGCATGCTCGATCTGGCCGCCCGCGAAATGGCGATCATGGGCGCGCAGGTGGAGCGCATCGCCGGACGACAGGGCTTCGGCGGTTGCGTGCGGGCCAAATTCCCTCATCCCAAGCAGGGCGAACCCGGCGTCCTGATCGCGGGACACCTCGACACCGTACATCCCCTCGGCACGATCGAGAAGCTGAAGTGGCGGCGCGAAGGCAACAGATGCTATGGGCCGGGCATCTTCGATATGAAGGGCGGCAATTACCTCGCGCTGGAAGCGATTCGGCAACTGGCGCGGGCCGCCGTCGCCACGCCGCTGCCCGTCACCGTGCTGTTCACGCCGGACGAAGAAGTCGGAACCCCCTCGACGCGAGATATCATCGAAGCCGAAGCCAGACGCAACAAATATGTGCTGGTGCCAGAACCCGGCCGGCCCAACAACGGCGTCGTGACCGGCCGTTATGCAATCGCGCGATTCAACCTCGAAGCCACCGGCCGGCCGAGTCACGCCGGCGCCACCTTGTCATCGGGCCGTTCGGCCATTCGCGAGATGGCGCGGCAGATCCTGATCATCGACGGCATGACATCCGAGGACTGCACATTCTCCGTCGGAGTCGTGCATGGCGGCCAGTGGGTCAATTGCGTCGCCACCACCTGCATCGGCGAAGCACTCAGCATGGCCAAGCGCCAGGCCGATCTCGACCGCGGCGTCGAACGCATGCTGGCTTTGTCCGGCACGTCCAACGACGTGACCTTCCAGGTCACGCGCGGCGTGACGCGCCCGGTGTGGGAGCCGGATGCCGGCACCATGGCGCTCTACGAAAAGGCGCGCAGCGTTGCGGCTTCGATGGGTCTCGAGCTGCCGCACGGCTCGGCCGGCGGCGGTTCCGACGGCAATTTCACCGGCGCGATGGGCATTCCGACGCTGGATGGGTTGGGCGTTCGCGGCGCCGATGCGCACACGCTGAATGAACATATCGAGGTGGACAGCCTCGCGGAGCGCGGCCGCCTGATGGCAGGCCTTTTGGCCACGCTCACCTAGCATCTACGCTCCGGTCATCGCCAGCAGGATACCGCCGGCCGCACTGATCGCGACGACGATCAGCGGTGGAGCGCGCCAGGCAATCAGGAGAACGAAGCCCAGCAGGGCGATGCCAAAATCCCCGGACGTTTTCACCGAGGTGCTCCAGACCGGATTGTAGAGGGCTGCCCCGAGCAGGCCGACGACGGCAGCATTGACGCCGCGCATGATTGCCTGTGCGTTCGGGCGCTTGCGAAAGGAATCCCAGAACGGAAGCACTCCCAGCAGCACCAGCATTCCCGGCAGAAAGATACCGAGGAGCCCGAGCGCGGCACCCGCAAGCCCGTGTGGCTCCGCAGATACGACGGTCCCGAGATAGGCGGCGAAGGTGAAAAGCGGGCCCGGCACTGCCTGCGCGGCGCCGTAGCCGGCGAGAAATGCGTTATCGCTGAGCCAGCCCGGGGTCACGAATGCTTCGCGCAAGAGCGGCAGCACGACATGGCCGCCGCCGAAGACCAGCGCACCGGAACGATAAAAGGCCTCGAACAAGGCGACACCCGATGACCCGCTAAGACCGCGCACCAGAGGAAGTCCCGCCAGAAGGATGAAAAAACCGGCGAGACAGGCGAGACCGACGGTGCGCGACACCGGAAGTTCGACGTGTCCGGAAGGCGCCGTCGCTTCGCTGCGGCACAGCCACAGTCCGGCCAGCCCGCCGAGAACAATGGCTGCGACCTGGGCGATCGAGGACGTACTGAACAGGATGATGAGCGCGGCGACGACTGCGATCGACGCTCGCTCGCGGTCGGGGCAAAGGTTGCGGGCCATGCCCAGGACGGCCTGCGCCACAATGGCCACGGCCGTCAGCTTAAGGCCGTGCAACAGTCCGCTCCCAAGCGGCCCGCTGAGCGCGCTGGCGCCGTAGGCGAAGATGATGAGCGCCGCGGCGGACGGAAGCGTGAAGCCGGTCCAGGCCGCGAGCGCACCCAGGTAGCCGGCGCGCATCAATCCGATCGAGAAGCCCACCTGGCTGCTCGCGGGCCCCGGCAGGAATTGGCACAGCCCGACCAGATCGGCAAAGGCATGTTCGTCGATCCACTTTCGCCGCACGACGAATTCGTCGCGGAAATATCCGATGTGGGCGATCGGGCCGCCGAAGCAGCTGAATCCGAGCTTGGCAAAAATGCGAAGGACCTCGAGCGGCGAACCGGCCACACGACGTCCTTGCTGGATTTGAGTTGTGGTCGACACCATTCCCCCTCTGCGTTCAATGCGTCCTGACGCGCCGCCCCGCGATTGCAATCGGCACGACGGCAAGCAACTGCGCGACGACGGCGACCGCGACCATCGCAACGACCGAGACATCGTAGAGCGCGCCGAGTGCCGCGCTGCCGGCGAACCAGGCGATACCGAAGATCGCGCCGAAGACGCCGTACGCCGACCCCAATCGTTCCCGCGGGATCATATGCGCGACAGCGGCCTGCATCACCGATTCATGGGCGCCCAACCCGATACCCCAGAGCAGCGCGCCGAGCAGCGAAAGCGCAAAGCCGCCCAGGAACGCAAGAGGCGCATAAACAGCTACCACGATCGTAACCGGCAAAAGAACAAACAGACCCAGCCGGTCAAAAAGCCTGCCGACAATGAGGGATCCGATCCCGCCGGCTCCCATCGCGAACGCATAGAAGATCGGTATCCATTCGTTCGCCACGATGTGGGACTTGCTCAAATGGAAGGCGATGAGCGAGTAATCGGCGAATCCGAAGCCTACCAAGCCTGCGCCAAGGCAATACCACCAATAGGCAGGCGGATAGCGACCGACCTGGGAGGTCTGCGGCTCCCTTGCGATGCGGCCGGCATCTGGAAAGGTGAAGCGGGCGCCGAAGACGAGGAGAAGCGTGATGATGGCAGGAAGCGCAAGACAAGCGAACGCAAGGTGGAAGTTTCCCTTCCAGGCAAGGAGTCCCGCGATCGCCAACGGGCCGATCAGTGCGCCGCACTGGTCCATCGCTTCGTTGACCCCAAACGCCCAACCGCGCCCCATCTGCTCGCCGGCCTGAGCCAGCATGACGTCCCGTGGCGGATTGCGCGTGGCGCGGCCGATCCTTTCGAACAGGATCAGGACGGCCGCGATCGGCCAGCTTCCGCTGAGAGCCAGCGCGGGGACTGCTACCATCTGCACGACGTAACCAGCCAGCGTGATCGGCCAATACATACGGCTGGAGTCAGCCCAACGTCCCGATACCAGCCGCAGCGCATAGCCGAGAAACTCGCCGAAGCCGGTTACCGTGCCGACGATGAAGCCGGTTGCGCCGAGCATTCCCAGGAAAGGACCGGTCACGCTACGCGCGCCCTCATACGTCATGTCGGCGAACAGGTTAACTGCACCGAACAGGAGAACGAAGGCAAGGCCGGAGCTGGCCGACCAGACTGGCTGTGCTTGCGCCGACATGGATGACTCCCGTCGTCGGTTCAGGCCCAGAGCCCCGATTCCGAAGTCCGCAAGCTATCGCAGCAGCATCTGATGCGAAGTTCGGACTCAAACGGAGCTCTAGCAACCTGCCGTTTTGTAGTGCGACCTTGGATTTGAAGTTCCCATCGCGAACTCGCAGCAACCCCGACAGGGGCTGCAAATTCGCCGCACTATGCGTAACCGAACAGAAACATGAATCCGAAGTCCATGTGGAGTTGCTGGTGGCAGTGAAACAGCGTCATTCCGGGATTGTCCGCGACGAAATCGAACTCGACCTCCTGGAATCCGCCTACCATCACGACGTCCTTGATGACGCCGGCCGTCGACTTACCGCCGACACTCACCAGTTCGAAGCTGTGGCGATGCAGGTGCAGCGGATGAATGTCGTCGCTCGCGTTGCGGAATTTCAGGCGGTAGCGGCGGCCTTCGTGGACCGTGTACGTCGGATTCCTGGTCTCCATGGCGAAGGCCTTGCCGTTCAGCGTCCACTCGTTAAAGCCGTTCAGCGCAGCGTTATGCTTGACGATGGTGAATTCCATCGTCTCGTCCGGCTTTGCCCGCGTCGCGCCCGGCTTGCCGAACAGCGTGTAGTCCCAGCGATAAGGCTTCGGCTTCGTCCATTGCGGCTTGCCTTTGGAGCCGGCGTATTCGACCACGATGCCCATGCCTCGCTTGCGGTCATCATCGGCAAGGTCGCCGATGACCCAAACGCCGGGATGGTTCATCTCGACAATGGCCGAGATGCGCTCCGCGGTGCCCAACCAGAGCACCGGCACGTCCCGCGGCGTCGGCACCGGATTGCCGTCGAGCGCCACGACTCTGAAAGAGTGACCTGGCAGCGCGAGGCTGCGAGTCTCGCCGGCGCTTCCGTTGAGAACGTGAAACAGCACGCGCTCGCCGCGTTTTACGCGAATGGGCTCGCCGTGCCCGAGCATCTTGCCATTAATCGCGAACAGGTCGTAGCCGACCTCAAAGCCCTTGGTCTTTTCCTTGGCCTCGTCGTCGGCCTTCTTGCCGGTCTCCTGCAACTCCTTGATCGGCTCGCCGGCGAGAAAGTCCATCGCCATATCGCCGCCGCGGCTGAACGACGGCGCAAACTCCTTGAGCACCAGGAAGACCTCGCGGTCATAAGCTCCGGGCTCGTTTTTCGGTTCGATATAGACCGGGCCGACCTGCCCCGTGTAAGTCCCGCGATTGAGATCAGCACGGGCCACAACATGCGTGTGATAAAAGCGGAAGCCCGCCGGCTTGGGCACAAAAGCGATCCGGCGCATGCCGTGAGGCGCGATAAAGGGCGTTCCCTCCTCTGCCGCCCCGTCGACATCGCTTCCGATCATCTGGCCATGCCAGTGCACCAGTTCCGGCGTGTCCGTGTCGTTATAGACGTCCACGACCGTGCGCTGCCCTTCCTTGAAGCGCAGGAGCGGTCCGGGAAACTGGCCGTTGTAGAGCGTTGTCGAGACGATGTGATCCGGAGCCAATTCGACCAGACCCGTGGCGATCCGCAAGGTGTGGTCGGCCTTTTCAATTGCCCCCGCCGTCGGCGACTCGGCCGCACGGGCGAGCCGGGATACCGATCCAGCCAATGGAAGCATGGCGCCATAGGCAAGAAGTGCGCGGCGGTCGATCTGCACAGGAGGCTCTCCCGGTTTCGTGAAGCAGCGGCGAAACAAACACCTTAGCCTTCACTATCGAATTTCGATATCGTTAGTCGACTATCAGCCGGCCCCGCAAGCGGAATCATGCAATCGGAAACGGGAAATCCGTCAATCCTTCATCACTTCGCCGGTGAACTCGCGCAAACGTGTTCTGGCGAGCGTGAGCGCCCGCTTCCCCAACGCCGTCGCGCGGTAAAGGGTCCTGACGGTGCGGCCGTCCCGCTGCTTTCGGGATCGCAGATATCCCTTTTGTTCCATCGCGTGGAGCATGGGGTAGAGCGTGCCGGGGCTCAATTTGTAGCCGTGCCGGGCCAGTTCATCGATCATCCACTGGCCGTAGACCTCGTGTTCAGCGGCGTGGTGCAGGATATGGAGACGGACGAATCCGCTGAGCAGGTCCTTGAACTTCATCGACAGGCGACCTCATCGACCATTACGTCCACGCCTCCCGGCGAAAGCATATGAACCATCTCTTTGCCCGGCTCAACAAGCGTAAGGATATAGCAATGGACCGGAACAGCGCCCTCGATGTCACGACATCCACCTGGACGATCCTTATACGGCTCCAGATCGGGTTAATCGTCTTTTTCCCGGAAGGCATTCAGAAGCTGCTATTCCCCGACATTCTGGGCGCGGGACGTTTCGCCAGGATCGGGATTCCCTTTCCCGACCTCATGGGTCCGTTCGTCGGCGTCGTCGAAACGATTTGCGGACTTCTCATCATCGTCGGACTGCTTACCCGACTCGCCGCGGTCCCGTTGATCATTGTCATGATCGTCGCGCTCGCCTCGACGAAGCTGCCGATCCTGCTCGGCCACGACGTGTGGCTGTTCCACCTCGCCAAGGACATCAAGCGTACGGGGTTTTGGAGCATGATGCATGAAGCACGGACCGATCTCGTCATGCTGCTCGGATGCATCTACCTGCTGATCGTAGGCGCCGGACGCTGGTCAATCGACGGCCGGATGCGGGCTTGAGAAACGCCTCGCGATCACCAGCCGCAGCCCTCGGCCAACGCGTAGCGGATGTCAAATTCGCTCACCGGGTGCATGACGCTGCGAAGCCACAGGTCTTGCGCATTTGCGCGACGCCAATTGCCGAGAACGAAACAGAATATGATCAGCCACCCGCCACTGTGGCACGCCATTTGCTACTAGAACCAACGCCGTCATTGCGGTCGCAAGCGAAGCAATCCAGAGTGTCCCGGACAAGTTCCGGACGGCGTCGGCGCTTCGCTCCGCTGAAGGCCAGACAACTTTAGAGGCTGCATGCTCGGATATCTGATGCGCCGGGTGCTCGCCGCCATTCCCGTGATGGGCGTGGTCGCACTGTTCGTGTTCCTGCTGCTGCGGTTGACGCCCGGCGACCCCGCGGCGATTCTCGCCGGCGACAACGCTACGCCCGAGCAGCTCGAGCACATCCGTATTTCGCTCGGGCTGAACCAGCCGCTCTACACCCAGTTCTTCACCTGGATCGGCAGTCTCCTCCACGGCGATCTCGGCACCTCGCTCTCCTCCCACAAACCGGTGCTGACGCTGATCGGCCAGCGCATCGAGCCCTCGATTGCGGTCGCCATCTCAACCATCGTGCTGTCGGTTGTGATCGCCGTGCCGCTCGGGGTGATCGCCGCCTGGAAACGCGGCACCCTGATCGATCGCTTCGTGATGGGATTGTCGGTGGTCGGGTTTTCGGTTCCGGTGTTTGTCATCGGCTATGTCTTGATCCAGATTTTTGCCATCGATCTGCGCTGGCTGCCGGTCCAGGGTTATCGCAGCATCGCCAAGGGCTTCGGCCCGTTCCTCGAACGGCTGATCCTGCCAACGGTGACGCTGTCGTTCATCTATGTCGCGCTGATCGCACGCATGACCCGCGCCTCCATGCTGGACGTGCTGGGCGAAGATTACGTACGCACGGCGCGCGCCAAGGGCATCAGCGAGGCCGGCGTGCTGCTGCGCCACGGCCTGCGCAACGCCGCCGTCCCGGTCATCACCGTGATCGGCACCGGATTTGCGCTCCTGATTTCCGGGGTCGTCGTCACTGAAAGCGTGTTCAACCTGCCTGGCATCGGCCGTCTCACCGTCGATGCCGTGCTGTCTCGCGATTATCCGGTCATCCAGGGTCTGATCCTACTGACCTCGGGCGTGTATCTTGGCGTCAACCTTCTGATCGATGTCGCCTACACCCTGCTCGATCCCCGAATCCGCTACTGAGGCCCAAAGAAATCCGATGGCGATCGAGACCCTTCCAGAGCCCTCCATTCCGATCACGACGCCTGTGCGGGGGACATTCCTGACCGCAACGCCGATCATCACCGTCGCCGTCGTGTGTCTTGCTCTCATAACGCTCTCGGCGATCCTCGCGCCCTGGCTCGCCCCGCACGATCCGCTGCTGCTCACGCCCGCCCAGCGGCTGAAGCCGGCCAGCGCGCAATTCTTGCTGGGCACCGACGGCTATGGTCGCGACCTGCTGTCACGCATCCTTTATGGTGGACGCATCTCGCTGCTGGTCGGTCTTGGCAGCGCCGTTTTCAGCGTTGGCATCGGGCTTGCTATCGGATTGGTGTCCGGCTTCTTCAAATGGATCGACGCCGTCATGATGCGGATCATGGATGGGCTGATGGCGATCCCCGGTATTTTGCTGGCGATTGCCGTTGTTTCGCTCTCCGGCGCCAGCCTGATGACCGTGATGGTCGCCATCACCATTCCGGAGATTCCGCGCGTGGCGCGGCTGGTCCGTTCCGTCGTGCTGTCGGCGCGCGAGGAGCCCTATGTGGAGGCCGCGATCTCGCTCGGATCGTCCCTGCCAAAGATCATGTGGCGGCATCTGATGCCGAACACCATTGCCCCCCTGATCGTGCAAGGCACCTATGTTTGCGCGTCGGCGATTTTGACCGAAGCGATCCTGTCATTTCTCGGCGCCGGGATCAGCCCGGAAACCCCGAGCTGGGGCAACATCATGGCCGAGGGACGCAGTTTCTTTCAGATCAAGCCCTCCCTGATCTTCTGGCCCGGGCTCGTTCTCTCGATCACGATCCTTTCGGTCAACCTCATTGGCGATGCCGCGCGCGACGCGCTCGATCCCCGCCTGAAGCAGCGGGAGGCGAGCAAGTGACCTCGCCTGCTCTCGCGATCGAAAACCTCGTCGTCAGCCTTGGACAAAACCCCGATGCCGATCGCGTCATCGATGGCGTCTGCCTCGACGTGCACGAACGCGAGACGCTGTGCCTCGTCGGCGAAAGCGGATCGGGAAAATCCGTCACCTCGTTGGCCGTGATGGGACTGTTGCCGAAGGGCACGCTCGCGGCAACCGGCGGCCACATCAAACTGGCCCGAGAGGAACTGATTGGCGCAAGCGACCGGCGCTTGAGGCAACTGCGCGCCACCACGATGGCGATGATTTTTCAGGAGCCGATGACCGCGCTCAACCCTGTAGTGCCGGTCGGACGGCAGATCGACGAAGTCCTGCGCACGCATACCAGGCTCGACAAGCGCGCGCGGCGCACGCGCATCCTTGAGATGATGGAACAAGTGCGGCTGCCGGAGGTCGAACGGATCTTTGCCTCCTACCCGCATCGCCTGTCAGGTGGCCAGCGTCAACGCATCATGATCGCCATGGCGCTGGTGCTGGAACCGAAGCTCCTGATCGCGGACGAGCCGACCACGGCGCTCGACGTTACCACGCAAAAGCAGATACTGGGCTTGATCCGCGACCTGCAACGCGACCACGGCACCGCAGTGCTCTTTATCACCCACGATATGGGCGTGGTCGCGGAAATCGCCGACCGTGTCGCAGTGATGCGGCGGGGCAAGCTGGTCGAGACCGGACCGCTTCAGGCCATCCTGCGTGCGCCGGCGCAAGAATACACCCGCAATCTCCTCGCAGCGGTGCCGTCGCTGGTGCCGCGCGCGCCGCGGCCGGAATCACACGAGCCGATCGTGCTTGAAACCAACAACCTTTCGAAAATTTACCGCGAAAGCTCGGCGTTTCGGCGCTCGCGCGAAGTGACCGCAGCCCAGGGGGTGACGCTCAGGCTGCGCAAGGGCCGCACGCTCGGCATTGTCGGCGAAAGCGGCTCAGGCAAATCGACCGTCGCCCGCTGCATCGTCCGTCTGATCGATCCGACCTCCGGGACGGTTCACCTGGGAAATCGCGAAATATCCGACCTGTCGCGAAAGCTGTTGCAGCCGCATCGCAAGAAGATCCAGATCGTCTTCCAGGATCCCTATCGATCGCTCAATCCGCGCATCACCGTCGGTGAAACCATCGCCGAAGGCCCAATCAACTATCACATGCCGCGCCCGCGGGCGCTGGAGAAAGCGCGCGAGCTGCTCGAGCTGGTCGGCTTGCCGCCGGATTCCGTCGCGCGTTTCCCGCATCAGTTTTCCGGCGGACAGCGACAGCGCATCGCCATCGCGCGGGCACTTGCGCTCGATCCCGACGTGATGGTGGCAGACGAGGCTGTCTCGGCGCTGGACGTCTCCGTTCAGGCGCAGGTCCTCGAATTGCTCGACCAGCTCCAGGCGCGACTTGGTGTCGCAATCCTCTTCGTCACCCATGATCTGCGCGTCGCGGCGCAAATCTGCGACGACGTCGCGGTCATGCAGCACGGCCGCATCGTCGAACAGGGGCCGGCCATGCAAGTCCTCACAAAACCGCAACAGGCCTATACCCGTAGCCTGCTTGACGCCGCGCCCGGACGCGGATGGGATTTTGCGAACTTCCGGCCGATTGTCGGCTAGCGTTGTCAGATCCAAATTCCGGGTCTGCTCCTGCCGGCGAATCGCGGAATGACTGCTGAGGAACCACGCATGCCCCGTATCGCCGTCGGCGGTTTTTTGCACGAGACCAACACTTTCGCGCCGACCAAGGCGAGCTATGCCGATTTCGTCCATGGCGGCGGCTGGCCTGCGATGGTACGAGGCACCGACGTCTTCAAGGTGATGCGCAACATCAACGTCGGGCTTGCCGGTTTCATCGGCGAAGCGGAGGCGCTCGGCTGGGAACTGGTGCCGACGATCTTTGCCGCCGCCAGCCCCTGCGCGCATGTCACGAAGGACGCCTATGAGCGCATCGCGAAGGTGATCGTCGAGGGCCTCGCCGGCGCCGGGCGGCTCGATGCGGTCTATCTCGACCTGCATGGCGCGATGGTAGCCGAGCATTTCGACGACGGCGAAGGCGAAATCCTGCGGCGGGTGCGGCAGGTGATCGGCGACGAACTACCGCTCGTCACGAGCCTCGATCTGCACGCCAATGTCACGCCAGACATGGTGCATCACGCAGATGCACTGATCGCCTACCGCACCTATCCGCATGTCGACATGGCCGATACCGGCCGCGCCGCCGCGCGGCACCTCGCCCTGCTGCTGCAGAACGGCCAGCACTTCGAAAAAGCGTTCCGGCAATTGCCGTTTCTGATTCCGATCAGCTGGCAGTGCACCAGCGATTTTCCAAGCAAGGCCATTTACGAGCAACTCGCCGACATGCAGAGCGAGGCCGTGCCGACGCTCTCCTTTTGTCCCGGCTTTCCGGCCGCCGATTTCGCCCATTGCGGGCCAAGCGTCTTTGCTTACGGAAAGACCAAGCGCGACGCGCAGGCCGCGGTGGACAAGCTCGCGGGTCTGATCGAAGGCCATGAAAAGGATTTCGACGGCCGCATCTACTCGCCTGATGAAGGCGTGCGACTCGCCATGGAACTGTCGAAGGCTGCGCGCAAACCCATCATCATTGCCGATACCCAGGACAATCCCGGTGCCGGCGGCGACTCCGACACGACCGGCATGCTGCGGGCGCTTGTCCGCAACCACGCCACGCACGCGGCAATCGGCGTAATCTACGATCCGGCCTCTGCCAAGGCCGCTCACGAGGCGAGCGTCGGCGCTTCGCTCAAGCTATCCCTCGGCGGCAAGTCAGGTATTCCGGGCGATGCGCCCTTTGAGGCGACCTTCACCGTAGAAAAACTCTCCGACGGAAAATTCGTGGCGCCCGGCCCCTATTTCGGCGGCCGCGACATGGACATGGGGCCATCAGCCTGCTTGCGGATCGACGGCATTCGCGTGGTCGTGAGTTCGCATAAAGCACAGCTCGCCGACCAGGCGATGTTCCGCTATGTCGGAATCGAGCCGACCGAACAGGCGATCCTGGTGAACAAGAGTTCGGTGCATTTCCGCGCCGACTTCGAGCCGATCGCAGAAAGATTGCTGATCTGCGCCGCCCCCGGTGCGATGCCTGCGGACCCGGCCTCCCTGCCCTGGACCAGACTGCGTTCCGGCATTCGACTTAAGCCGAACGGTCCTGCCTTCACCGCGCCTCACTCCTCACCGCTTCATTCCACCGCGACCGGATGACATCATGCCCACGATCGACCGCATCGAGCGCTTTGCCGACGAACTCACCGCCATCAGGCGGGACCTGCACGCCCATCCCGAGATCGGCTTCGAGGAAGTCCGCACCTCCGGCATCGTGGCCGAAAAGCTTACGCAATGGGGGGTCGAGGTTCATCGCGGCTTCGGCGGCACCGGCGTCGTCGGCGTACTCAAGGGCAAAGGCAACGGCAAAAAGCGCATCGGATTGCGCGCCGACATGGACGCGCTGCCGATGGAAGAGAACACCAACCTGAAATGGCGCTCGACCATTCCCGGTCGCTTTCACGGATGCGGTCACGACGGCCACACAACGATGCTGCTCGGGACGGCGCGCTATCTCGCAGAGACGCGGAATTTCGACGGCACCGTGCACTTCATCTTCCAGCCGGCCGAGGAAGGCCTTGGCGGCGCGCGCGCGATGATCAAGGACGGCCTGTTCGAGAAATTTCCGTGCGACGAAATTTACGGCCTCCACAATGCCCCCGACCTCGATCATGGCGAACTCGCCGTGCTCCCCGGGCCTGCCATGGCCGGGGCTGATTTCTTTGACATCACGATCAACGGCTATGGAGCCCACGGTGCCATGCCGGAGCGCTCCAAGGACCCTGTCGTGATTGCAATGTCGCTGGGCCAGGCGTTGCAGACCGTCGTCAGCCGCAACGTTTCGCCGAACGAGGCCGCTGTGCTCTCGATTACGCAGATCCACGCGGGGTCCGCCTATAATGTGATTCCGGGCGAGGCCAGGCTTGCCGGCACCGTGCGCGCCTTCTCCGACGAGGTGCGTGCGCTGATCCGCGAACGGATGCGCAACCTCTGTGCCGGCCTCGCCGCCGCCTTCGACGTCGAGATCAAGGTCGACATCCGCGATATCTTCAGCGTGCTGGTCAACAGCGAGGAGCACTGCAAGGTGGTGGCAGACGTTGCCCGTAGCGTGATCGATCCTGCCAAGTTCCTGACACGCGCCAAGCCGAAAATGGGCAGCGAAGACTTTGCCGATATGCTGCACGCCGTGCCCGGTGCCTATTTCTGGCTCGGCCATGACGGCTCGGTGCCGGTGCATAATCCCGGCTACACGCTGGACGACAAGATTTTGCCGATCGGCGCGAGCGTGTTTGCCCGCATCGTTGAAGCGCGCCTGCCCGCTGGCTAGTGGAGTGATTTTGACGTTTGCCGCCTATCTGGCCGCGGGTTCGCCAAGCGTCTGCAAGGAGCTGCCATGAGCGATGAAGAAACCACTGACGCCGTAACGGCCCTGCATGATCTTTCCGCCGTCGACATGATCGCGGGTTTTCGCGCGCGGCAATTCTCGCCGGGCGAAGTGCTCGATGAGGTGCTAGAGCATATCGAAGGCTGGGAGCCGCACATCAAGGCGCTCTACGCCTTCGATCCGGACGGCGCGCGGAAAGCTGCCCAGGCTTCTACCGAGCGATGGGCAAACGGCGAAGCGGCAGGTCCGCTCGATGGCGTTCCCGTCACCATCAAGGACAATATCGCAACCAAAGGCACGCCGGTTCCGCTCGGCACGGCGACCACCAAACTCGTGCCGGCCGAGGCCGACGCGCCGCCGGCCGCGCGGTTGCGCGAGGCCGGCGCGATCATCTTTTCCAAGACCACGATGCCGGATTTCGGCATGCTGTCGTCGGGGCTTTCCAGTTTCCACCCCCTCACCCGCAATCCATGGGACATCAGGCAGAATCCCGGCGGTTCGAGTGCGGGCGCCGGTGCGGCGGCGGCCGCCGGGTACGGCCCGCTGCATCTTGGAACCGATATCGGCGGTTCGGTGCGGCTGCCGGCGTGCTGGTGCGGCATCGTCGCCCTGAAGCCGAGCCTCGGGCGCGTGCCGATCGATCCGCCTTATGTCGGCCGCGTCGCAGGCCCGATGACGCGCACCGTCGATGACGCCGCGCTGATGATGAGCGTGATCGCAAAGCCCGATCGCCGCGATGGCATGAGCCTGCCGCCCAATGACATTCACTGGAAGGCGCTAGACAAGCCCTTGCGCAAGCTGCGCATCGGGCTGTTGCTCGATCTTGGCGTCGGCCAGGCGCTGGAGAAAGAGGTGCGCGACGTGGCCGTCAAGGCCGCAAAGGCCTTTGAGGCCGCCGGCGCCGTGGTCAGCGAAGTCAAGGGCATCCTGACGCGCGAGATGCTCGACGGGCTGGACAGTTTCTGGCGCGCCCGGGCGTGGGACGATCTTTCGAAACTGGCGCCGGACCAGCGCGGCAAAACGCTGCCTTACATCCTCAAATGGGCCGAAGCCGGCGCAAAACTCTCGGGCATCGATGTCATCAGGGGTTTCAACGCCACCATGGCGATGCGCGCCGGCGCTGCCAAACTCTTTTCCGATATCGACTATCTGATCTCACCGGTTTCGCCGGTGGTGAAATTTGCGGCCGAGCTTGCCGCCCCCCTCAATGATCCCGAGCACCCGTTCGAGCACATCTGCTACACAGTGCCATGGAACATGGCAGAGAATCCGGCGATCTCGATCAACGGCGGCTATGACGCAACAGGCTTTCCGATCGGCGTGCAGATTGTCGGCCGCCGCTTCGATGACCTCGGCGTGCTCGCGATGGCGAAAACGTTCGAGAACCTGCGCGGCCCGCAACGGCTGTGGCCGAGCATGCCGGGAAAATAACATCGGCTTCTTTCTTCTACACAAAGCCAAGAGACGTGGATGGCCGGGACAAGCCCGGCCATGACGGTCGGGAGGACATCGCATGGCTTATGAAACCATCACCTACGAGGTTGCCGACAACATCCTCACCATCACGCTGAACCGACCCGACAAGCTCAACGCCTTCAACGCCACGATGCTGCACGAGCTGATCGAAGCCTTCGATGCGGCCGACAAGGACGACGAGGTCAGGGCCATCATCGTCACCGGCGCAGGCCGCGCGTTCTGCGCCGGCGCCGATCTTTCATCCGGCGCAGATACTTTCGATCGCGACGCGAAGCGGGGTCCGATCAAGCGCCTCGCGGACGGCCGGGTCGATTACAGCGATGCAAACGTTCGTGACGGCGGCGGCCAGGTGACCCTGCGCATCTTCAAATGCCTCAAGCCTGTCATCGCGGCCGTGAATGGAGCGGCGGTCGGCATTGGCGCCACCATGCAGCTTGCCATGGACATCCGCATCGCGTCGGAAGATGCCAGGTTCGGTTTCGTGTTTTCCCAGCGCGGCATCGTGCCGGAAGCGGCTTCGAGCTGGTTCCTGCCGCGCATTGTCGGCATCAGCCAGGCGCTGGAATGGTGCTTTACCGGGCGCGTATTTCCGGCGCAGGAGGCGCTTGCGGGAGGCCTTGTGAGCAAAGTCGTTGCGCCGGATCAGTTGCTCGCCACCGCACGCAGCCTGGCGCGCGAGATCGCCAGCAAGACCGCCCCGGTGTCGGTCGCTCTGATCCGGCAGATGATGTGGCGCCTTTCGGCCGCCGACGATCCGATGGAAGCGCACAAGATAGATAGTCGCGGCATCTATGCCCGCGGGCGATCCGGCGATGTCAAGGAAGGCGTGACGGCGTTCCTGGAGAAGCGGCCTGCGCACTTCAAGGACAAGGTGTCGTCGGACATGCCGGACTATTTCCCATGGTGGGATGAACGGCAATATGAATGAACTGTCGTCACCCGCGAAGTGGTGCGATGAAAACCGGGTATAACGAAGGCAGCTGAGGGGTGTGAAAAGGACCGTCAGCGACGTGCCACTCTCTTTCATGGAACGCGGCCATGGTAGGCACGCTCGCTTGGCCTACGCTACGGCGCTACGTCACCAACGCAACTCTCCCGATCGCCTTGCGATCGATCAGAAGTCGCATGGCCTTCGCGTAGTCTTCCAACGGCAAACGATGCGAGATGTGCGGGCGCACGTGTCCTCCCGCCGCCCACGCAAGCAGCGTCCTCAGCCGCTCCTCGCCGAGCGCGGGATTCTTCCGCGCTGCTTCGCCGGCGCGAACGCCAAGCACGCTCGCACCCTTGATCATCAGGAGATTGGTGCGGGCGAGGCCAATGCCGCCGGTGAAGCCGATCACCAGCATGCGCGCGCCAAAAGCAATACAGCGCTGGCTGTTTTCGAAAACCTCGCCGCCGACCGGATCGAACACAACATCGGCGCCGCGTCCCTCCGTGATACGCTTGACCGCGTCGCAGAACGGCTCGCGCGCGTAGAGGACAAGGTGATCGGCGCCTTTCGTCTTGGCTACCGCAAGTTTCTCCTCCGATGAAGCCGCCGCTATCACGGTCGCGCCCAGGAGCTTGCCGACCTCGACTGCAGCAAGACCCACGCCGCCGCCGGCGCCGTGAACCAGCAGCGCTTCGCCGCGCCTGAGCTGCCCGCGGTCGACAAGCGCATGATAGGCCGTGCCATGCGCAGCCAGGAACGTCGCCCCCTCTGCATAGTGGAAGTCAGGCGGAAGCTTTACCAGTTGCGACGGCGTCACGATGACTTCATCCGCATAGGCGCCGTGCCGCATTCTGGCGATGACGCGGTCGCCGATCGCGATACCTTCTACTCCATCGGCGATCTCACTGACGCTGCCCGCCGCTTCCACTCCCGGCGTAAACGGCAAGTCCGGCTTGAGCTGATATTCGCCGGCTGACATCAAGATGTCGGGAAAATTGATGCCGGCCGCGCGGATAGCCACGCGCACTTCGCCTGGCGCAAGCACCCTTGGAGCAAACGTCTCCAGCCGCAATTTTTCAGGCGGCCCGAGTTCGCGGCAGACAACCGCTCGAGGAATGGATCTGACATTCGCTTCAACTTTTCCGCTTGTTCTCATGGCGAATGCCAAATCCGAAACCGCTCGTAGATTATTATATTGGCGAATGACGCTCTCATTCGAACGTTCGCAATGGCAATTGGGGCGGGATGCGAACATTCGGATTGGAGCATTCGCGTCATCGGACTGCGCCGGCCTTTCGCCGCGAAAGCGCATCGCGGAGCAGCGGGAGACGATCGTTGCCGAAATACATATCGGTCTTATCAAGGAAGATCGTCGGCGAGCCGAAGCCGCCGCGCGCCATCACCTCGTCAGTATTGGCCTTGAGCTGATCCTTGATCGGCTGCCGACCGATGCCGGCGAAAAATGCCTCAGCGTCGATGCCGCAGCGCCGGCACGCTTCGCTCAGCACAGTATCCTGCGAGATGTCCTGGTCTTCGCCCCAGTACATCTGGAACACCGTGCGCGCAAACGGCAGCATGTCCTTGCCCAGCCAGATGCAGCCGCGCATTGCTTTCACGCTGTTCACGGGAAACACCTTGGGCCGCATCAAAATGGTCAGGTCCGCCAGGCGCGCCCAGTCCGCCATGTCTTTCTTGTCGTAGGCGATTTTGGCCGGCACCGGATTTTCGCGCCGCGCATAGACGCTCGGATTGATGGTGTTGAAGATGCCGCCCACCAAAATTGGCCGCCACGATATATTTTCCTCAAACTCCCGCGCCAGCGGCTGGATGTTGTGAAAGGCGAGATAGGTCCAAGGGCTCGAACAGTCGAAGAAGAACTCGATCATGGGGGTTTCCTTGTCTACGTTTCTCTCTGTCATTCCGGGGCGACGGGCGGCGGCGGGCCCGGAATCCAATGAACAACCGACCGTGCCGAGGAATGAATTCCGTGCCTGCGCCTCGCGGCGCGTGCCGGAATGACGACCGCTATTTCCTTTCCGTCATTTCCCTGGCGCGCTGGCCGAACATGTTCCTGCGCGCCTCCTCGTCGAACGGCTCCTTGACGAATTTGCCGATTGCAAGCCCCGCCTGCACCTGCGGCCGGGCGCGCACGTCAGCGTACCAGCGCCTGACGTTCGGGTAGTCGTCGAGGGTAAAGCCCTGCGCCTTGTGGGTCATGGTCCATGGAAAACAGGCGATGTCGGCGATCGAATAGTCGCGCCCCGCGATATAGGCGCCGCTCTTGCCGAGCTGGATGTCAAGCACGTGATAGAGCCGCGCCGCCTCATCGCGGTAGCGCTGGATCGCATAGGGTATCTTTTCCGGCGCATAGAGCGCAAAATGCCCGTGCTGGCCAAGCATCGGGCCGAGCCCACCCATCTGCCACATCACCCATTGCATCACGGCCGACCGCGCGCGCATCTCGGTCGGCAAAAAGCGACCAGTCTTGTCGGCAAGATAGATCAGGATCGCGCCGGTCTCGAACACCGAGAACGGCCCGCCGCCGTCGGGCGGCGCATGATCGACGATTGCCGGAATGCGGTTGTTCGGGCTGATCGCAAGAAACTCCGGCTTGAACTGCTCACCGGCGCGGATGTTCACGGGCTTGACCGTATAGGGAATGCCAAGTTCTTCCAGCATGATCGAGATTTTCCAGCCGTTTGGCGTCGGCGCGTAATAAAGGTCGATCATGGGATTTCCGCGAGAGGGAGCGAGGAAGCCATCTTATCCCCTGCTTTGGTTGCAGGCCATATCCTGATTAGCCATGTACCTCGCCCGCCGGGCATGGCATTAGAAGGGCCAACAGAGTTTCAAAGTCAGAGGACACGCCAACATGCTGTTTCCGACCACGATCGCCGGGTCCCTGCCCAAGCCCGAATGGCTCGCCGAGCCGAACAAACTCTGGGCACCGTGGAAATCGCAGGGCGACGAACTCGCCCGCGCCAAGCGCGACGCGACCCTGCTCGCGGTGAAACTCCAGGAGGATGCCGGCATCGACATCGTCACGGAGGGCGAACAGGCGCGGCAACATTTCGTCCACGGCTTTCTGGAAAAGGTCGAAGGCATCGACTTCGCCCACAAGGTCGAGATGGGAATCCGCAACGATCGCTACAAGGCGATGGTGCCGCAGGTCGTGGCGCCGCTGAAGCTCAAGGGCCGAGTGCATGCGGACGAAGCCCGCGTCACCCGTGCTCACACCACTCGCAAGGTGAAATTCACCATGCCCGGCCCGATGACCATCATCGACACGATCGCCGACCAATATTATGGCGACCGCGTCAAGATGGCGTTCGCCTTTGCCGAACTGCTCAACGAGGAAGCCAGGGCGTTGCAGGCCGACGGCGTCGACCTGATCCAGTTCGACGAACCTGCCTTCAACGTCTACATGAACGAGGTCAACGAGTGGGGTATCAAGGCGCTGGAGCGCGCCGCCGAAGGCCTCACCTGCGCCACCGCCGTACATATCTGCTACGGCTACGGCATCAAGGCCAACACCGACTGGAAAGAGACGCTCGGCAGCGAGTGGCGGCAATATGAGGAATTCTTTCCGTCGATCGCCAAGAGCACCATCGGCCAGGTCGCGATCGAATGCCGGAACTCGAAGGTGCCGCTTGAAATTCTCGGGCTTCTGAAAGGCAAGAAGATCCAGGCCGGTGTGATCGATGTCGCCAACGACCAGGTCGAAACCGCCGAGGACGTCGTCGCCGTGATTGAAGCCGTCTCCAAAGTCGTGCCGAAGAGCGACATCATCCCGACCACCAATTGCGGCATGGCGCCGATGCGGCGCGATATTGCCGAGGCCAAGCTGATGGCGCTCGGCGCTGGTGCGAAGCTCGCACGGCAGAGATTGGGCTAGGCTGAGGCCGTCATTCCGGGGCGCACCGATAGGTGCGAGCCCGGAATCCATTTCTCCTGGTCAATTGCGGCTTGATGGTTTCCGGACTCGCGCTTCACGCGCTCCGGAATGACGGCCAGCGTTGAGCTTCCCCGCACTCTCATGAATCACCACCCGATAGCCGGCCGAAATCGCACGCACGGTCGAGGGCGGCGTCAGGAGCTTTGCATCCTTGAGGCTGCCGCTCACCGCGCGATATCCCGCGGGCGTCCATAGCAGCGGTTTGCCGCCGGCAATCAGAAAGCTCTGCTGTCCCGCCTGCACCATCACACCGTCCGGCAGCTGCTCCAGCGGCATCGGCAAGGGATGCAGCTTCTTGCCGCTGGCGAGACGCTCACCGTGGAGCGCAGCATCCATGTCGGGCGCCAGCACATTGCTCGTTCGATTGCCCTTCTCCCAGGCGGCGCGAAATCGCTTGGCATCTTCGCGCCGGCAATAGAAGCAGGGTCGATGTCCCGCCGCGAGGGACGTCGCCTCGTCGAGAAAGAACAGTTCCGTCCAGCTCCGCCGCTGCCAAACCTTGCGGCGGCGGCCGCGGAATTCCAGCACGCAGGTGATCCAGGCGCGGGTCGACCAGCGCCGCTTCAGGATCGTCCGCGTCGCAGGCTGGTGGATGATGCCACGATTGCCGACAAACATGCCGCGCTCGGGGATGGCGACGATCTCGCCGGTCGGCAGCACGCGGTTTTGCAGCGGCATGGATCTATCCACCTACTCTGCGTCATTCCGGGGCTCGCGAAGCGAGAACCCGGAATGACGGCGAGACTCACGCCGCGCCGTCGCGGATCGGCGGCTGGAACGAGAGCGCGGTGTCCCAGGGAAAGAAAATCCAGGTGTCCTGCGACACCTCTGTGATGAAAGTATCGACCAGCGGGCGACCTTTCGGCTTGGCGTAGACGGTGGCGAAATGCGCGTCCGGCAACATCTGGCGCACCAGGGCTGCGGTCCTGCCGGTATCGACGAGGTCGTCGACGATCAGGAGTCCCTTGCCGGTGCCTTCGCCGAGGTTTTGGGTGTCAGCCGAGACGCCCTTCAACACCCTCAGGTCGCCCTGCGTCGTATGCGAGTAGCTCGCGATACAGACGGTATCGATGATACGCACACCGAGTTCACGCGCCACGATCGCCGCCGGCACCAGCCCTCCGCGGGTGATGGCGATGACGGCATGAAACGGGCCGACCTCATTGAGCCGCCAGGTCAGCGCCCGGCAATCGCGGTGAAACTGGTCCCATGAGACCGGAAAAGGCTTTCCGGCCCGCTCCTGCGCACTGAGTTCCGGATGCTGCGCCATGGATGATCCTATGTATTACCGAACAAAAGCCGTCCTGTGCCGGCCTAACGAACCACGTTCAGTCCAGCCAGCATTTCCTTCACGGCGGCCATCGCAGCCGCGAGCTTTTCCGGATCGCGCGAACGCACCACGAGGTGGGTATTGGGCTTCCGGTCCTCGTCGGTGAAGGGATAGCTGCCGATGATGGTGTCGGGATGGGCTTCTGCAATGGCGCGAAGCGGTCCGCCGATGTCGCCTTCGCGCGCGTTGGCGCGCACGGTTTCCGACAGCATCCGCACGCCGGATTTCAGCTTCGGCGCGACGATGTCCATCATCGCCTGCATGATCGTCGGTACGCCGGCCATCACGACGACATTGCCGAGCTTGAATCCGGGCGCGAGGATGGTCGCACTCTGGATCAGTTCCGCACCATCCGGAATGCGTGCCATCCGCAGCCGCGCCTCGTTGAGGTCGGCATCGCCCCAGCGCTCGCGAAACCGCGCCACCACCTCCGGATGGTGATCGATGCCGACGCCGAATGCCTTCGCAACGCTGTCGGCGGTGATGTCGTCATGGGTCGGGCCGATGCCGCCGGTGGTAAAGACATAAGTGTAGCGATGCCGCAATGCATCCAGCGCATTGATGATCTCTACCTCCTCGTCAGGCACGACGCGAACTTCCTTGAGGTCGATGCCGATATTGGTGAGGTACTCGGCGATAAAGCCGATGTTCTTGTCCTTGGTCCGGCCGGACAGGATCTCGTCGCCGATGACAAGGATTCCCGCCGTGACGATCTCACTCATATTTTCTCCTTGCCTCACCTGTCTCTGGCCGGATTCCGCTGACTGGCCGGACGTTGGATTGCGGCGCGCATTGTGCTGTCGAAATGAGCAGCCGCAAGCTGTTTTTTTGGCAGTCCGCCCGCCCTTCCCGGCAAATGGGCCGCTCCATCCATATCGCGCTGGCTTGAGCCTTGCTACCATCCCTTGAAGTCATGCACTGTAGCGTGATGACGCGTGGGTAGATCAGGGGCGATCCAGGATTCATGGCAGTTGCCTTCGATGAAATGAACGGCCTCGGCGAAGACATTCGCCCCGCCTATCGGGAGCTTTCCCGCTGGCTGAAGGAGACGCCGCCGGATGCGCTGGAATATCGTCGCCAGGAGGCCGAACTGCTGTTTCGCCGGATCGGCATCACCTTCGCGGTCTATGGCGATGCGGAAGCCCAGGAAAGGCTGATCCCCTTCGACGTCATCCCCAGGATCGTATCGGCGAAGGAATGGGCCGTCCTTGAAAAGGGACTGAAGCAGCGCGTGCAAGCGCTGAACCTGTTCCTGCGCGACATTTATCACGGCCGCGACATCCTGCGCGCCAATGTCGTGCCGGAGGATCTGATCTTCCAGAACCCGGTGTTCCGTCCGGAGATGAACGGTCAGGACGTGCCGCACGACATCTATGTCCATGTCGCCGGAATCGACGTCATCCGCACCGATGCCGAGAACTTCATCGTGCTGGAGGACAATGCGCGCACCCCGTCGGGCGTGTCCTACATGCTGGAAAATCGCGAAATCATGATGCGGCTGTTTCCGGACCTGTTCGCGCGTCATCGGATCGCGCCGGTGGAGCGATATCCGGACGAGCTGCTCGCGGCGCTACGGTCGGTGGCACCCGACAGTGCGTCCGCCGAGCCGACGGTCGCGCTGATGACGCCGGGCGTCTACAACTCGGCTTATTACGAACATTCGTTCCTCGCCGACAAGCTCGGCATCGAGCTCGTGGAAGGCCGCGACCTCATCGTCAAGGACGACGAGGTGTTCATGCGGACGACCGAAGGGCTCAAACGCGTCGATGTGATCTACCGCCGCCTCGACGACGACTTCATAGACCCATTGACCTTCCGTCCGGACTCCGCACTCGGAGTGCCCGGCCTGATGTCGGCCTATGCGGCCGGCAATATCACGCTCGCCAACGCGGTCGGCACCGGAATTGCCGACGACAAGGCGATGTACTCCTACATGCCGGAGATCGTGAGATTCTATCTCAGCGAACAACCGATCCTGAAGAACGTACAGACCTGGCGCTGCCGCGAGCCAAAGGACCTTGCCTATGTGCTCGACAATCTTGACCAGCTCGTCGTGAAGGAGGTTCACGGCTCCGGCGGCTACGGCATGCTGATCGGACCGGCGGCGACCAAGGCCACTATCGAGGCGTTCCGCGACAAGTTGAAACGCGAGCCGGAAGGTTTCATCGCCCAGCCGACGCTGGCGCTGTCGACATGCCCGACCTGTACCGAAGCCGGACTTGCGCCGCGGCACGTCGATCTGCGCCCATTCGTGCTCACCGGCAGCAATCACACCACGATTGTGGCTGGCGGCCTGACACGCGTGGCGCTGAAGGAGGGCTCGCTGGTCGTGAATTCGAGCCAGGGCGGCGGCACCAAGGACACCTGGATCCTGGACGAGTAGTCGATGCTGTCGCGCACCGCCGAAAACCTCTACTGGCTCGCCCGCTACGTCGAACGGGCCGAATATATCGCACGCACCATCGACGCGACGCTGCGGGTGACCGCGCTGCCGGCCGCCTATATCGGCAAGACCAATGAATGGGAATCGGCGCTGCTCACTGCCGGCGTCAGCCAGAGCTTTTACCAGGTCTACGACGAGGCCAACGAGCAGAACGTCGTCGACTATCTGTCGTTCAACGCCAACAACCCCTCCTCGATCAAGAACTGCATCGAGGCGGCGCGGCTGAATTCGCGCTCGGTCCGCACGGCACTAACCAGCGAAATGTGGGACACCATCAATTCGGCATGGATCGAGTTGCAGGAAGTCTGGGCCAAAGGCACGAAGACGCGCGAGGAGCTGGCGCGCTTCCTGCGCTTCGTGCAGGAGACTTCGCTGCGCTTCGACGGCTCGGCCTATCGCACCATGTTGCGCAACGACGCCTACTGGTTCTCGCGGCTTGGCGTCCATCTGGAACGCGCCGACAACACCGCACGTATCCTCGATGTCAAATACCACGTGCTGCTGCCCGAGGAGGAACACGTCGGCGGCCCGCTCGATTACTATCAGTGGACCTCGATCCTGCGTTCGGTCTCGGCGCTCACCGCCTATCACTGGGTCTACCGCGAGACGTTGAAACCGTGGCTGATTGCGGACCTTCTCATCCTCAACGACTCGCTGCCGCGGTCGCTGGCAAGCTGTTACGGCAATCTCGTGCGCAATCTCGACCAGATCGGCGTCGCCTATGGTCGCCAGGGCTCGGCCCAGCGTCATGCCCGCGGCGTCCGCAACCGATTGGAGCACAGCAATATCGACGATATCTTCCAGCACGGCGTACATGAATTCATCCAGGAATTCCTCGCCGACAATTCGAGGCTTGGTGAAATCATTACCAGGCAATACCTGACCTGATGACTTGCAATCGCCCCAATCCGTTGTCGTCGCGCCCGCGTGCCGGCCATGACGATCGTTTGTACGGCTAGCAGCCCGGGTCTAACTCAGGTCCAGAATCATGCGCCTGCGCATCACCCATTCCACGACCTACCGCTACGAACCGGCTGCGACCGGCATCACGCAAGTCCTGCGGATGATGCCGGGCAGCCATGACGGACAATACGTCGCCGAATGGCAGATCGACGTCTCGACTGACTCCCGCCTCCATGGGCGTCAGGACGCCTTCGGCAACATCACCCATCTGTTGACCGAAGGCACCCTTTCCGATCTCACCATTACGGCCGAAGGCCTGATCGAAACCCACGACACCGGAGGCGTGCTGCGCGGCACCGACGAACGATTTCCGCCCAGCCTGTTCCTGCGCGCCACGCCGCTGACCCGGGTCAATGCGGCGATGGAGACTTTCTCGCGCGAACTGAGTTCGGAATCGGAAAGCGACGCCCTCGGATTCCTGCACGCCCTGATGCTTCAGATCAACGACCACATGACCTTCGACCCGGACCCCACCCATAGCGGGACGTCGGCCGCCGAAGCATTCGGCCTGAAGCGGGGCGTGTGCCAGGACTACGCACATATCTTCATCGCTTGCGCGCGTGCGGTCGGCGTACCCGCGCGCTTCGTCTCGGGACATTTTCTGCGCGCCGACGGCATGGTGCATCAGCAGGCCGGCCATGCCTGGGCGGAAGCGTTTGTGCCCGATCTCGGTTGGGTTGCCTTCGATCCGGCGAACGCGATCTGCGCCACCGACGCCCACGCCCGCGTGGCCATCGGGCTCGATTATCTCGGCGCCGCGCCGGTGCGCGGCACCCGCTATGGCGGCGGCACCGAAACGCTGACGGTTGCGGTGAAGGTCGATCAGGCCGGTCGTCAGAGTCAGTGGCAATCGCGGTCGTAACTACCGGACGCCGACAGCGTACACCGACCGCGCAAATCTGCGTGCTAACGGCCATTCGCCCGCCGCAGTGTTTCGCCAGTCCTCGTTGAAGCCGAGAGCCTTCCTGTTTCATGCCGACGCGATGCCGCGCTCGGTCGCGATTTGAAGCGCGCGTCGCGCCGGGGAGCTAGTCCCAAGGGACTAGTCAATAAGCCCCGTTGAAAAGACGCAATTCCACCGGTTTTGCCACGATCAATCGACGCGACTTTGGGTGTGGCTGGAGAGGCGCTCGCGCCATGATTGACAGCGATGGACCGCGAATTGAGACTCCAATGGAGTGCTGGCGGCTCAGTTGCCGAAGGTGTGGCGCGCACTCTCCTCTCGCCTATTCAATTCTCGATTCCCAGCGTGGCAACACCGTCCGCCTGTACCGCTGTGTGACGTGTGAAGAATACATGTGGGACGACGGTGTCAATCCAATCTAGGAAACGTGACATGGGGACCAGTCGGGTGAATCGGTAGCCTCTTCGGAAATCAAGAAATTGCCGGGTGGTACAGCGTCTCGAACCCGAGGGCTGGCCCGGCGATCCACGGGCTGGAGGCAAAGCAACCAGCTCTTTGAAGCGAGAACGTTGCCAGAGGAGCGAACAAAATGAGAGCACAGAATGCTGCGGTAAAGCCCTTCAATGTAGCCGAACTCGAAGGGGACATCCGGGAAGCCGTCCAACAAAGGCCTGCGCACATCCAGCCGGTCGAACCGATGCCGCGGCTCCCGTCGGTTCCGGAATATGTCAGCCACCACGAGGACGCAACCGAGATCGGCAGGCTGTCGGCCGAGGCCATTGTCAAGGAGTACGAGGTGACCGCGAAGGAAATCGAAGCCGTCGGCGAATTCGTGAAGGAAATGGCCAAGCGCTGCGAACAACTCACCACGTCGGCTTCCGACATGCTCAAGGAGATCAAGACGACGGCGGCGCGCTATCGCAAGGAGGGCAAGCGCATCTTCAATGAAATCGAATCCTGCTCCAGCGCGACGGACGAAGTCCGTCAGCTGTGCGGGACGTTCCGGGACAGGATCGCGGCGAAAGCCGCCGACATGGCGGGCTGATCGTGTACAGGGTGGTGCCCTATCTCCTGCTCGCGGCACCACCCGTCATCATGCTGCTCTCAGCCATGCTTGAAGGTTGCGCGGCGACGAGAATGGACGGCGATCGGACCGAGCAGGCGCGGCTCCATTCCAATTCGGACAGGCGCGCCGGAGAAGAGTTCGTCACCGGGCTGCAACGGCGCGAAACCCGCGCGGAACTGCTGCGCCTCATCAATGAGGGGCCGCGATGATTTGCCATTCGTGCCGGCGCGACGTGGATGACGTCAAGGCTTCGTTCTGGCATGGGGACGCCATGATTTGCCGGGAGTGCTTCGCGCAGTGGTGCGATCCCGATCATGTCATCGGCGCGGGCGATGCGGCGAGTGTCGGAAACTATGTGCGCCTCCAACATGGTCTTCCGCCGCTCGCCGCAGCGCTGGCGGTCCTGCTCGTTCTCGGTACGACGGTGGCGCACGCCTCTCGCCGTTGCCTGGATCGGGCGGAAGCCGCGAGGACGTGGCCTGCACACGTCCTCGTCAGGGACGGCGACGGATGCTGGACTTACGACCATCACCCTGCGCACGCAGAACTGCGTGTCCTCGTGCCGGAAGAAACGCCCGTGCGGGTGCAGGAGGCGACGCTGACGGAGCCTTGGTCTGACTTGGACGTGCTTCGGCTCGATCCGAGCGATCCCGAGCCGAACCACATTTCAGACCGGCCGTCGTCACCCCGGCGGTTCGAAAGCGCAAGGCAATTCGCGCTGCTTGTCGCACTCGTCCTTGCAGTGACATCCGTCGTCGAGGTCGCGACAGTCAGGCCCGCGAGCAAGCCCCCACGTCCGCGATGGCCGCGGCGCAAATTGCATCGAGATGGCGGCACAAACTGACGCGCTCATGCGGCGCTAATGACCCTTTGACACCAACATTGCAGAAGTGGCTGTTGGGACGGGATGCGGATGTTGGAATCGGTCCGGTCATGCGGTCGGAATCGAAGCTCAATGGGCCGTTTCGTCCTGGAGCAAGATCGGCAGTTCAGCCGGCTCCTCCCCGACCCGATCGAACAGTCGGTTGTTGAAGGCCCAGATCGCAGCCTGTGTCCGGTTGCTGGCGCCGATTTTTCTCAAGATCGCCTTCACGTGCGCTTTCACCGTCGGCTCCGCAATTCTGAAGAACCTAGCCACCTGCTTGTTCGAATCGCCGCGAACGATACGTTCAAGGATCGCGACCTCTCGGGCCGACAGCTTCATGGCCGAAGATTCCTCGGCCATATCCCAGGGCATCGCACTGATGAGGGGTGGCGACGGTGGGTCTTCGACCTTCGGCTGGATTTCCAGCGGCCAGAGACGGGCGTCTATCAGAATGAGCTTGCCGTTGACGACGGCCTGCAGCGTGCTCACGAGGTCGCTCGGGCTGACGGTATTGAAGATCGCAGCGTTTGCTCCGTCGTCGAGTGCGCTGGCAAGCGAACGCGGATTGCTCTCGTCAGCAACCGCCACGATGTAGGCGTGCGGATAACGGCTCCTGATCTTGCTGCAGATGACGGCCGGGTTCGCGTCCACCGCCGCGATAAACAGGATAGGCCTGTTATCGGGAATTCCGGAGAGATCTTCCAAGTCGATTGCGCAACCATGAGGACGAAAGCGAGTCTTCGATAGTATTAGCCGAAGACCTTCACGGAATAGGCCATCGCTTTGCAAGATATAGGTCGGGACTGCGGAGACGCTCGACATACCCTGGCAGCCGCTCCAATGAACACACTACTCATTCGTCATCAGCCTCCCCCCGCCTGCCGGCGCCCCAACCAACCGTACATTCTTCGATCTATTTGGAAATAACTTACGATAATTTCGATGCGCACCCAAGACAGTGACCCTGTCCTAAATGGAACTCGCAAGCGGGCGCCGCGACGAAAATTCGGAATGGCGAGCGCCCCCCGTCAAAATTCCGCCAGTTTTTACGTTTCGGCGTGCGCCGCTGCCCATCTGGAGGCCCGCCCCCACAGGCGGCGAATTCGACCCACGGCTTCAGATCAATAACGCGTTGCTAAAATCAACAGACTCGTGAGCGGCCCGTTGCTTTCCGAAGTTCGTGAAGGTGGATGCTGCGATGGAGCACGACATCCGACGCGGCACTGGCGCTGTGACCTCGGCTTCGTTGATTAACTAGCCCGGAGATCCAGCGATACAGGCCCTCCTACTCTGACCCGCGCGCCGGCACCGGCGATATTGTTCAATCTGCACCTCAAAGATCGCCTTGGCGCTTGCGCCTGACACTTCCGCTAATCGCCTTGCAAGGCCGCGGCCTACCTGGAAGTGCTGATAGTCAATCGGGTTTTTCCAATCCCCTCCCCAGATCGCGAAGCCATTTTCTGCAAAGACGTCGACGACGGCTTCAGCCATTCCGGGACGAATGTCAGCGCGGTTCAGGTAACTTTCACCGGCTTTCGGACTGACATGCAGCGCTCCGTTTTCTCGCTGCAAGAACGGGTTTTGGATCGGGTTCAGATCGATCGCAAGGCCATAGGCATGGAGTGAAAGGCTCGTTCCGCCCGAAACCATCCGGTCGTTGAACGCAGACGTATTGTTGTCTGCCATCGAGGCATCATCGTCGCCATCGTATTGGTTCAGCAATCTGGCTCGCTGAATTGGGAAATGCATCTTGAGCAATGCCCTGAAGATGTTGGCGACATGATCGGCGGCGGCATCCAAGACCACCAGTTCGCCGTCGCCATGGACGCGGCCGTCAAAGCCGAAATAGTCAAATTTCAAACGCACCAGCCGTTGACAATCGATGACGCTGTTGGGACCGAGCGTCCTGTGCAACCTCATGTCGGCGCAGGACTCCGGGGTCAGAGGGCTGATCCGGCTGGCTTCGGCCGCAGCCGAAAACGTTCCACTGGTTTGTATGCTGGCGACCGACACCATCAGCATCGCTAGTCGACCGAGCGAAGAGAAGCGTCCGAACATCCTTGCCTCGACAGAAGCGAACAAATCAACACCAACCAAACAAAGGCCGTTGGCAAATGCGCCCGGGCCTAGCGGCCGCGCTACAACTACAATGTGAGCACGTCTGTTGTGCTCTCTTCAATTGTCGTCCCAGCGCTTTGTTCTCCATGAAGGCGGCCCGAGAACCCCGTTTAGGGCGGCACATCCCGCATCATCCTACGATTGGATCATAGCCCCGACATTGCACTTGGAGCGGCAAATGGTACAGTTTTTGCAAAAGAGCAGCGGCAGAATGGGCTGCGATAACAGATCGGGGGACAACAAAATGACCACAGTGAACGGTGTAGCGTCGGCTCAGTCCGTGACCGCCACGCGCTGGACCCAGCTGGTGCTGGGGCTCATCGCGATGATGTCGATCTCGAGCCCGCAATATGGCTGGGCGTTCTTCACCAAGCCGCTGCAGGACAGCCTCGGCGTCCATCTATCGGCGCTTCAGGTCACTTTCACGATCCTGATCGTGCTACAGACGTTCCTGTCGCCGCTCCAGGGCTATTTGATCGACAAATTCGGCGCGCGACTGCTGATTTCGAGTGGCTGCCTGTTGTCTGGTCTCGGCTGGATCACGGCCAGCTATGTCACGACCCTGGCCGGCCTCTATCTCACCTATGGGCTGTTCTGCGGTATCGGCACTGGCATCGTCTATGTCGGCGTCGTCGGCCTGATGGTCCGCTGGTTTCCGGACCGGCGCGGCTTCGCAACCGGCGTGGTCGCCGCAGGCTACGGCTTCGGCGCACTTCTGACGAACACGCCCATCTACGACATGATCAACGCGAGCGGCTACAGGCAAACGCTGGTCGTGTTCGGTATCATTCTCGGCCTGGTCGGCGCAGCCGCCGCGCTTGCGCTGCGTCTGCCGACAGCGGACGACGTGTTGCCGCAACCGGCGGTCCAGGTTTCGAGAGCCGGCACCCCGCCGGACCAGATGCTGCGCAGCAACGTGTTCTGGCTGATGTTCGTCATGATGACGATGATGTCGACCGGCGGCTTGATGGTCATCTCGCAGTTCGGGGCATTTTCCCGCGACTTCGGCGTGACCAGCGTGACCGTTTTCGGTATGGCGGCGCTGCCGCTCGCGCTCAACATCGACCGCATCACCAACGGGTTGACCCGGCCGTTCTTCGGCTGGGTCTCGGACAGGATCGGCCGGGAGAACACCATGGCGATCGCCTTCCTGATGGAGGCGGCCGCGGTCACGCTGATGGTTCTGTCGCGCGACAATGCCATGCTGTTCGTGCTTCTCTCCGGCGTCGTGTTCTTTGGCTGGGGCGAAATCTTCTCGCTTTTCCCCTCCACCCTGACCGACACCTTCGGCGCCGAGCACGCGACGACCAATTACGGGCTGCTCTATATCGCCCAGGGCGTTGGTTCTATCCTCGGCGGCCCGCTCGCAGCCCTGCTGCGCGAACAGACCGGAAGCTGGCTTCCTGTGTTTGCGATCGTGATTGCACTCGACGCGCTGACCGGCATTCTGGCGCTGGTCGCGCTCAAGCCGATGCGGCGCGCCCGCACTACCCGCTAACACCAGCGCGGCCCGCGTCCTTCCGATTGGGGTTGGACGCGGGTATGAAATTGGATAGTTTCGCGCCCCAATGAGCTTCAGGGTGCGGAAATGACCTACTGCTGCGGAGTGTTGGTACGGGACGGTCTCGTCATGATCGCTGATACCCGCACCAATGCCGGTCTCGACAATGTCTCGACCTTCCGCAAGCTGCACATCTTCTCCAGACCGGGCGAACGGATTCTGGCGATCGCCAGCGCCGGTAATCTCGCGATCAGCCAGTCCGTGCTTTCCACCCTGACCGAAGGCATGCAAGACCCCGATAGCGGCGAGTTCGAAACGCTGCTCAACGCGCCGACCATGTTCCAGGCGGCGCAGCGCATCGGGAGAGCGATCCGCTCGGTCCACGCCACCGAGGGCACCGCGCTGAAGGCGGAAGATATCAGTTTCGACGTGTCTTTCCTGTTCGGCGGTCAAATCAAGGGCTCGCGGATGCGGCTCTTCATGGTCTATCCGGCCGGCAATTTCATCGAATGCACCACGGATACGCCGTACTTGCAGATCGGCGAGCACAAATACGGCAAACCCGTGCTCGATCGCGCGCTGCATTATGACGTCGAACTCTACGACGCACTCAAGACCAGCCTGATTTCGATGGACTCGACCATGCGCTCCAATCTCGGCGTCGGCCTTCCGATCGATGTGCTCGTGGTGCGCAACGATGTCTGCGACGCCGACCTCAACCACCGCATCGAGGCGGGCGAGCCCTATTTCCACGATCTGCGCTCGCGCTGGTCGGCGGCGTTGCGCGCGGCCCATCAGAACATCCCGCGCCCGCCCTACAAGACCGAAACACAGAAACCATAAGCAACCAACAACAAGCAAGGCAGGAAGTCATGACCGAGCCCAAGAATGACAACAAGATCGCCATCGTCACCGGCGCCGGGACCGGCGTCGGCCGCGCCGCCTCGCTGGCGCTGATGAATGCAGGTTTTACCGTCGCGCTTGCCGGGCGGCGGAGGGAGAAGCTGGAAGAAACCAGGGATCTCGGTCCGGCCGGCAAAGCGCTTGTGATTCCCGCCGACATGACCGACGCCGGCTCGATCGCCGCCCTGTTCGCGAAGGTGATGGAGACCTGCGGCCGGCTTGATCTCTTGTTCAACAATGCCGGAATGGGAACGCCGGCGATGCCGTTCGAGGACTTGAGTCTTGCGCAGTGGCAGGCGGTGGTTTCCACAAACCTCACCGCCGCGTTCCTTTGCACCCAACACGCCTTCCGCATCATGAAGGACCAGACGCCGCGCGGCGGCCGCATCATCAACAACGGCTCGATTTCCGCGCATGCGCCACGGCCCTTCTCAGCGCCCTACACCTCCACCAAGCACGCGATCACCGGCCTGACCAAGGCCACCAACCTCGACGGCCGAGCCTATGACATCGCGGTCGGGCAGATCGATATCGGCAATGCGGCGACGCCGATGACCGACCGAATGGTCGAGGGCGTGTTGCAGCCCGACGGCCGCAAGATGCCGGAGCCTCGCATGGACGCAAAGGCGGTTGGTGATGCCGTGGTCTACATGGCAAGCCTGCCGCTCGATGCCAATGTGCTGTTCATGACGGTCATGGCCAGCAAGATGCCGTTCGTCGGGCGGGGCTGACGCGCTGAGACATGGACCCCCACGATGAGGAGGCGCTTCCAGTGTCGTCTCGAACCATGAGGCTCGTGGCCCATCCTTCGAGACGCCGCGCAAGCCGCGGCGCCTCAGGATGAGGCGCGCCCGCTACTCCAGCCTCTCAACGTCGCGCAACGAAGGAAACAGCTTCATCCAGAGCAATGCGACCGCGACCGTGGCGACGCCGCCGAGCACCGCGGACGCCACAGTTCCGAGCAACGCCGCCGTGACCCCGCTCTCGAACTGGCCGAGATAGTTCGAGGCGTTGATGAAAAGGAAGTTCACCGCACCGACTCGGCCACGCATCTCGTTCGGCGTGGAAAGCTGCACCAGCGAAAAACGGATTACGACGCTGATCGTGTCCGCCGCACCGAGCGCGGCCAGCGCCAGCAGCGACAGCCACATCCAGTGCGAGAGTCCGAACACGACGGTTGCGATACCAAATACGATCACTGCCTGGAACATCCGCAAGCCCACCCGGCGGTCGATGGCGTGGCGCGCCAGAATCGTGGTCATGAACAGTGCGCCGACCGCCGGCGCGGCCCGCAGGATGCCGAGCCCCATCGGGCCGGCATCCAGGATATCGCGCGCATAGATCGGCAATAGCGCCGTCACGCCGCCGAACAGCACCGCGAACAGGTCGAGCGAGATCGTGCCGAGGATCGCTGGATTGCCGCGAATGAAGCGGACGCCGGCAAAGATGTCGTCTGACATTTCGCCGTGCTTGGCGGGCACCGGCTCGGTGACCACAATTCCGCCGGTGAACAGCATGGCGAGAAGCCAGAAAGCCAGCATGATGCCGTAAGGCAGCCCTGGCGCTACCGCATAGGCAAGGCCGCCGACCGCCGGCCCCGTGATGGTCGCAAGCTGCGCGGCCGCGCTCGACAGCGCGGTGGCGCGTTGCAATGAGCCCTGTGGCGCGATCAGCGGCAGCAGCGCCGCGATGGTCGGACTTTCGAACGCGCCCGCCATGCCCAGCACGAAGGTCGCGATGAAGATATGAACCTCGGCGATCCAGCCGCCGTATGAACCCCAGCAGAGAAAGAGAGCGGTTGCGGCTTCAACGAGCTGACAGAGCTGCACCACGCGTTTGCGTTCGAAGCGGTCGGCGGCGTGGCCTGCGACAAACACCAGTAACGCGGTCGGGAGGAACTGCACCAGTCCGACCATGCCGAGATCGAACGCGCTGCCGGTAAGCGCATAGATCTGCCAGCCGATTGCGACCGCGCCAATCTGGCTGGCAAACCGCGTCAGGCTTCGCGACAGCAGGAAGAAGAGGAATGAAGGTTGCTTGAGTAACGTCCCGGCGCTTACCGGCGCAATTGAAGCCATAATCGCGATCGGTGGCCGATGGTGGCGGCAAAGTCAACGGGCCGTGAAGCGATTTGACGTTCGCGCCCCGTGGCCTCGAGGTCGCGATGCGACCGTCAAATCCACAGCGTCACCGCAAAGTTGAGGCTGCCAGTTGTCCCTTGATCTGGACGTTGCAAAGTGCCTACCCCCGCGGGGTGCAAATGTTAGGATCGAGCACCAGGGGACCAAACCTTGCCTGCCGTTGCGCCTCGAACCGCAAGGCTGGCATAGTCTGTACGGGACTTTCAGGGGGATCATGCTTCAAGTTCAATCGGCGTTCGGCATTGTCGCGCTGCTCGCGCTGGCGTGGATGTTTGGTGAGAACCGCCGCGCGGTCTCGTTGCGGCAGTCCGGAATCGGCCTCGTGGTCACGTTGGCGACCGCGGTCGTGCTGATCAAATTACCGGGCGTGGCGCGCGTGTTCGGTTTGATCAACGATGCCGTCGGCGCAATCGCCTCCGCATCGCGTGCCGGCACCTCCTTTGTGTTCGGTTATCTCGGCGGCGGCGCGCTGCCGTTCGATCTGAAATCGCCTGGCGCCGATTTCATCCTGGCCTTTCAGGCCTTGCCGATCGTGCTGATCATGAGCGTGCTGACCACGTTGCTGTTCTACTGGCGCATCCTGCCGCCGATCGTACGCGGGATGGCCTTTGCGCTCGAGCGCACGCTCGGCATTGGTGGCGCGGTCGGGCTGTCGACCGCCGCCAACATCTTTCTTGGCATGGTGGAAGCGCCGCTGTTCATTCGCCCCTATCTCGCAAACCTCACCCGCAGCGAGTTGTTTCTGGTGATGACCGGCGGCATGGCCGGCATCGCAGGCACTGTGCTCGTGCTCTACGCGACGCTGCTGGCCCCGTTGATTTCCGACGCCGCAGGACACTTCGTCATCGCTTCGGTACTGGGCGCGCCCGCTGCCATTCTGGTCAGCCTGATCATGGTGCCGGAAACGGCCGACATCAAAACCGGCGGCACCTGGGGTGACCCGCGGCTCGCCAGCGATCCCGACCTGCATGCAGCCTCCACCATGGATGCGATCGTCAAGGGCACCACGGCCGGACTTGAACTTCTCCTGAATATCGTTGCCATGCTGATCGTGCTGGTGGCGCTGGTTCATCTCGCCAATGCGATCCTTGGGCTCTTGCCCGAGATCGGCGGCGCAATCACGCTGCAGCGCCTGCTCGGTTACGTCATGGCGCCGGTGTGCTGGCTGATGGGGCTGCCGTGGTCGCAGGCCGTGCCCGCCGGCAGTCTCATGGGGACGAAAACCGTGCTCAACGAACTGATCGCCTATGTCGATTTTTCGAAGCTTCCCCCCGGCACGCTCGATGCGCGGTCGCGGCTGATCATGCTCTACGCGATGTGCGGCTTTGCCAATTTCGGCAGCCTCGGCATCATGGTCGGCGGCCTCGGCACCATGGCGCCGGAGCGCCGCGACGAGATCAATTCGCTGGGGTTGAAGTCGATCATTTCCGGCACGCTGACGACCTGCCTGATGGGCGCGATCGTCGGCATGCTGACCTGACGGCGGATTCGTTCATTCGTTCGCGCCCACCGACGACTGGACCGACCCGCGGCCCAACAGCGGCGCAATCTTGTTCATCACATAAACCGATCCTTCGGCGGTGAGATGCGCATGATCCCAGGCCAGCGGAACGCCGCCGGCAAGCGCAAGCGGACATTGCCGCGCCGGACAAACCGCATCGACCACCGAGATGAAGGAGAACTTTGCGGTTGGCGGCAATGCGGCCTTCATCCGCTCATCGAAGCCAAAGATGTCCGGCAGCACAAAATCATCGGCACGCGGCTCCGCCTGCCGCAGGTGTGCGCGCAGCAGCATCGACGGCAATCGGGCCTTGAACTGCACCGCCGGGCCCAGCAGCGCGACGGCCATTCCGGCGTGGTTCAGCCGCGCGATGGTGTGTTTGAGATCGGCTATCATGGCGTCGAACCGGGCGCCGCGACCGTATTCCAGCCAGTCGCCGGCCATGATGACCAGATCTACCCGGTGGTCGCGAAAGAACGCATCCATTCGGACGGCAAGGCTGCGGCAGGACTCGACCCCCTGCGCCGCCGCGTTCAATGTCGGCATGCAGGCGGCTCGCGTCGCCTGCAACAGGTTTACATCGCGCGTCGCGGTGACCTCGTGCAGCCCGTGGAAATCGTGCGCAGCAAAGCTGTCGCCCCAGAGAAGCCAGTTGGGCTTGCCCGCGGCCGGCGCCAGGCAGGCTGCGCCGAACGCCCCATTGGGGGGATCAAAGCAAATCCCGGAACGATAGAGCTGCGCAAAATGATAAGTGTCGTAGCTCTCGAGCCGTCTCGCAACCTGATCGGCTTCCGACGACGACCGGCTTGCGAAAAGCCCGAGCGCGCTGGCGGCGAGTAGCGCGACGCTCGCCGCGCCGGCCAGGCGAAATGCCGCGGCCCTGGTCGGCGCAAGCGTCCGCTCGCGGAACGGCTGCTCGACATAGCGCCAGGACACATAGGAGATCACGACCGTGACCGCGAACAGGGCGAGCTTGTCGGCCGCGTCGAGCACGAGGCCGTTCTTCGAGAATCGCGCGAAGGTAAAGAGCGGCCAGTGCCAGAGATAAAGGGAATAGGAGATCCGGCCAAAGAACCTGACGATTTCAAGCGGCGCAAAAGCCGGCCGCTTCAATGCCGGCACTCCGATGCCGCTCCAGATGAACAGCGCCGCGCCGATGCAGGGCGCAAGCGCGTAAAAGCCCGGAAAGCCCGGCCCCTCACGCAAGCCGAAGATCGGGATTGCCAGCACCACAAGCGCCGCGCCGCGCACGACCTGCCGCGTCAGCGCGTGACGCAGCAACGGGAATCCCTCTGTCGCGACGAGGCCTCCGATCAGGAATTCCCAGGCCCGCGGCGGGCTCATGAAAAACGCAGCCGCGGAGCGGCCTGATTCCATCAACCAGATCGACAGGGCGAAAGAGGCAAGCGAAAGTGCAACCAGCGTCGCCGAGAGGACAAGCCGGCGGCCGCGCGCGAGCAGCGAAATCAGCCACAGCGTCACCGGCAGCGCGAGATAAAACTGCTCCTCGACCGCCAGAGACCATGTGTGCAGCAGCGGCTTTTCCACCGCGGCATGGTCGAAATAGCCGGTCTGGAACCAGAAGAAGAAGTTCGAGGTGAAGGTGACGACGGCCGCGACCGAGCGGAACAATTCGGCGCGCTCGGAGATCAAGAGATAATGAAAGGACGGAAGCGCCGTCAGCGCAACCATGGCATAGAGTGCGGGCAGCAGTCGGCGTACCCGCCGTTCATAGAAGCGCGGAAATGAAAACGTTCCGGCTTTCAATTCCAACTGGATAATCCCGGTGATCAGATAGCCGGAGATCACAAAGAAAACGTCGACCCCGACGAACCCGCCCCACACCGGCGCCTCGAAGTGGAACGCCACCACCGAAAGCACGGCGATGGCGCGCAGCCAGTCGATGTCTTCGCGATATTTGAAAGTCATGCGGCCTGTTCTGATCCCTCTCACTTGCGGGGAGGGACAAGCAAGCGTCGCGGTCGCTGAACGTCAACCGAAATCACACCGCCAGTTCGACTGTCTTGAACTCGGCCGGCAGGATGACCTCGAGCAGTTCGACATCATCGGAGTAGTCCATGATCAAATGCTTGATGCGCGGCGGCTGGGTCCAGGAGCTGCCCGTCTGAAACATCGTCTCGCCAACGCCTTCCATATAGGTTTTCACCCAGCCCTTGAGCACGTAGACCATCTGGAAGTCGACGTCGTGGAAATGCAGCTTTGAGACGACATCCGGATCGCACGGCCCGACCAGGCGGATCACATGCGCCCGCGCCGCTCCGCCGCTCGCATCGGCGACGCCAAGGTCGCGGTATTTCGCGTAGGCGCGCAGACCATCGGCCTTGAAGTCTTCCTCGCGGTGATGGCTGATGGCGACGCGCTGCTTCGGCCGTGCCCGCTTGACCGGAACAGCCGCCCTGCCCTTGCCCTTCAATTTGCGCCGCGCATTGGACTTGGCGGCCATCTTGCGTGTGGACGCCTTGCGCGCCGGCGACTTCTTCTGCGCGGAATTTTTGGCGGCGGCGCGTGCGGCCGGCTTCCTGGACTTCTTGGTGGCCATGTGTGCTCTCCCTTCCCGAGAAAATCAGGAGTGGAAAGCCTATCACAATGGGTGGTCGTCGTCCCGGACAAGCGATGGACTAGCGAGTGCGACCCGCGCCCCATCGCCACAGGACGCGGTTATCGGATGACGTGCCTCTTGCAGAGATTGCGCGGAGGCCCCGGCATTCGCCGGGACGACTCCAAAATCAATGCAGACGGAACACGCCGTCGACGGCGCGAAAGTCGGCGGGCTTGATCAGCTTGGAATGCGCGACACGGACCGAATAGAGCGGTCCCTCGAGCTTTTCCTGCCAGAAGTGCAGGAAATCCCGCAGCGCCGGGAATTTCGGGAACAGATCGTAGTTCTGCCAGACGTAGGTCTGGAGCAGCGAGGGATGATCCGGCAGCCGATAGAGAATTTCCGCCGTCGTCAGCCCATAACCCAGCACTTGTTTCCGGAAATCTTCGGAAACACCAACCCGCGAGACCATGCCAACCCTCCAAATTGCGAGAGTGCAGCTGGGCCGCGGTGGCTGACGCCGTGATGGCAGGTGCCACCGTGAGTCGAGATGCACTCACATGAGAGAAATGTGACGCACGCGAACAACCCATCACAAGCCTAAATGTTTAACGATCTGTTGAAAAAGCTAGCGTTAGCAGCCACTTAGCTCGACTGCTAATAGTGCCGTCCCAGCTTAGGGGCGCCCGCATTAACGCTGACAACAGGAAGCTGGCAGAGGCCTTGTGTGAGTGCCAATTTTTCTGCTACCGCCCCTTGTCTCCCCGAAAACTTTGGATTATCTCCGTATCACCCGCTGGCACTCGCCGGCGGAGACTGCTAATTTTTTAAAATCTGCAAACATCTTCAAGATCTTAGGAGGACTGCATGAAATTCCGTCCGCTTCACGACCGCGTCGTGGTCAAGCGCGTCGACGCCGAAGAGAAGACCGCAGGCGGCATCATCATTCCCGATACGGCCAAGGAAAAGCCCTCCCAGGGCGAAGTCATCGCCGTCGGCCCGGGCGGCCGCGACGAGTCCGGCAAGCTGATCCCGATCGACATCAAGGTTGGCGACCGCGTTCTGTTCGGCAAGTGGTCGGGCACCGAGGTCAAGATCGATGGCGAAGATCTCCTCATCATGAAGGAGAGCGACATCATGGGCGTCCTGACCGACGTCTCCCAGAAGAAGAAGGCCGCGTAAGCGCCCTTATCCCCTTCCCTAGATTTCAAGGAAACACTCCATGTCAGCCAAAGAAGTCAAATTCGGCGTCGATGCCCGCGACCGCATGCTGCGCGGCGTCGAGATTCTCTCCAATGCAGTCAAGGTGACGCTCGGCCCGAAGGGCCGCAATGTCGTGCTCGACAAGTCGTTCGGCGCACCCCGCATCACCAAGGACGGTGTCACCGTCGCCAAGGAAATCGAGCTTGACGACAAGTTCGAGAACATGGGCGCGCAGATGGTGCGCGAAGTCGCCTCCAAGTCCGCGGACGCGGCCGGCGACGGCACCACCACCGCGACCGTTCTCGCCGCCGCGATCGTCCGTGAAGGCGCCAAGTCGGTTGCCGCCGGCATGAACCCGATGGATCTGAAGCGCGGTATCGACCTCGCGGTCGAAGCCGTTGTTGCGGACCTCGAGAAGAACTCCAAGAAGGTCACCTCGAACGAAGAGATCGCCCAGGTCGGCACCATTTCGGCCAACGGCGATGCCGAGATCGGCAAGTTCCTCTCCGACGCCATGAAGAAGGTCGGCAACGAGGGCGTGATCACGGTCGAGGAAGCCAAGTCGCTGGAGACCGAACTCGATGTCGTCGAAGGCATGCAGTTCGACCGCGGCTACATCTCGCCCTACTTCGTCACCAATGCCGACAAGATGCGCGTCGAGATGGATGACGCCTACATCCTGATCAACGAGAAGAAGCTGTCCTCGCTCAACGAGCTGCTGCCGCTGCTCGAGGCCGTGGTGCAGACCGGCAAGCCGCTCGTCATCGTCGCGGAAGACGTCGAAGGCGAAGCGCTCGCCACCCTCGTCGTCAACCGTCTCCGCGGTGGCCTCAAGGTTGCCGCCGTCAAGGCTCCCGGCTTCGGCGATCGGCGCAAGGCCATGCTGCAGGACATCGCGATCCTGACCGGCGGCCAGGCGATCTCTGAAGACCTCGGCATCAAGCTCGAGAACGTCACCCTCAACATGCTTGGCCGCGCCAAGAAGGTGATGATCGACAAGGAGAACACCACGATCGTCAACGGCGCCGGCAAGAAGGCCGACATCGAGGCCCGCGTGGCCCAGATCAAGGCGCAGATCGAGGAGACCACCTCGGACTACGACCGCGAGAAGCTCCAGGAGCGTCTCGCCAAGCTCGCAGGCGGCGTCGCGGTGATCCGCGTCGGCGGTGCGACCGAGGTCGAGGTGAAGGAGCGCAAGGATCGCGTGGATGACGCGATGCATGCGACCCGCGCCGCGGTCGAAGAAGGCATCCTGCCGGGCGGCGGCGTCGCCCTGCTGCGTGCATCCGAGCACCTCAAGGGCCTGCGCACCAAGAACGACGACCAGAAGACCGGCGTCGAGATCGTGCGCAAGGCGCTCTCCTGGCCGGCACGCCAGATCGCCATCAACGCCGGCGAGGACGGCTCGGTGGTGGTCGGCAAGATCCTGGAGAAGGATCAGTATGCCTACGGCTTCGACAGCCAGACCGGCGAGTACGTCAATCTGGTCTCGAAGGG
>NZ_DAIDJE010000205.1 GCF_027451485.1 Bradyrhizobium sp. | reverse complement strand
GCGACATATTCCTTGGTGAGGTCGCAGGTCAGCACCCGGTCGCGGCCCTTGCCGAGGCCGAGCGCGACCTTGATTGCGATCTTCGGCTGCTTCATCGCAGCCGAGACTTCGGCTTCGTCATAGGAGGGATCGCGCGCGCCGCTTTTCGCCACGCGAATGCCGTTGAAGGAAATCGAGAGCTTGTCGCGATTGGCAGGCTCGCCGGCCTTGCCGACCGCCATCACCACGCGGCCCCAATTGGCGTCCTCGCCGGCGATCGCCGTCTTCACCAGCGGCGAGTTGGCGATCGACATCGCAATCCGGCGCGCAGAGGCTTTCGAGACCGCACCCTCGACGATGATCTCAACCAGCTTGCGCGCGCCTTCGCCGTCGCGCGCTACCTGCTCGGCCAGGTTGGCAAGCACCGCGTTGAAGGCCTTCGTGAAGGCCTTCAGGCGCGGGTCGCCGGCGCGGCTGATTTTCGGCGCTCCGTGGGCCGCGGCGGCGCCGGTCGCAAATGCGAGCAGGGTATCCGAGGTCGAGGTGTCGCCGTCGATCGTGACGGCGTTGAAAGTGTCTTCGACGCCCGCCTTCAGCAGCGACTGCAGGGCGCCCGCGGAAATGGGCGCATCGGTGAAGACGAAGGACAGCATGGTCGCCATGTCGGGCGCGATCATGCCGGCGCCCTTGGCCATGCCGTTGATCGTCACCTTGGCCTTGCCGAGCTTGACGGTTGCAGTCGCAACCTTCGGGAAGGTGTCGGTGGTCATGATGGCGCGCGCGGCTTCCATCCACGCATCGGGCGCGGTCCTGGCCGCAAGCTCCCCGAGCACGCCATCAAACTTGGTGGCGTCGAGTGGCTCGCCGATCACGCCGGTCGACGCGAGAAATACTTCGCCGGCCTGGCAGCCGACCGCCTTCGCGGCGATCGCAGCAGTCAGCGACGTCGCTTGCCGGCCGGTCTTGCCGGTGAAGGCGTTGGCATTGCCGGAATTGACGACCAGGGCGCGCGCCTGGCCGCGGGGAAGCTTGGCGCGGCACCATTCGACCGGCGCTGACGCACATTTGGAGCGGGTGAAGACGCCGGCTACCGTCGTCCCCTTGTCCACGATCGCCAGCAGCACGTCGGTGCGGCCCCTGTAGCGGATGCCGGCAGCGGCCGTCGCAAGGGTCACGCCCGCGATGGCGGGCATCTCGGGGAAGTTATTGGGCGCAAGGGGAGAGATGGTGGAGGACATCGATATGCTTTCGGCAAAAATGAGGGCGGCGGGCAATGCTCTCTATCACCTCTCGCCGCGCGCGGGGAGAGGTGGGCCTCCGCATGAATGCGAAAGCCGGGTGAGGGGCTCTCATCCGGCTCGCAAGGTAACAGTTGTATGTCAGGATCTCGAGATTCCGGGTTTGCGCTGATGCGCACCCCGGAATGACTTCATCACTTCTTGGCAGGCGCCATCTTCGAGTCCGCCGGTTTGGCGGAGTTGGGAGCTGCTGGCGGCGCCGGCGTATTGGAGGCCTGATCCATGCGCTCGATCTTCGCGCCTTCGCGCAGCTTGGCCACGTATTCGGCCTGCGCCTTGCGGGTGACGTAGTTCTCGATCTGCGGCTTGACCTGGGCAAAGTCGGGCGCCTTCCGGTTGCGCTTCTCCTCGACCTTGATGATGTGCCAGCCGAACTGCGTCTTCACCGGATCGGAGATCTTGCCCGGCTCGAGGCTGAAGGCGACGGCGGAAAATTCCGGCACCATTTGGTCTTTGGTAAAGAAGCCGAGATCGCCGCCATCGGAAGCGCCGCCCGGATCCTTCGACTTCGCCTTGGCAAGCGTGGCGAAATCGGCGCCTTTCTTCAACTCGGCTTCGATGGCCTTGGCCTCATCCTCGGTCTCGACCAGGATGTGCCGAGCATGCACTTCCTGCTCGCCCTCGATCTGCTTCGAGGCCTCGTCGTAGACCTTCTTCATGGCGTCATCGGTTGCCGCCGCCTTGCCTTCCGATGCGAGCAGATTGTCCATCAGCAGGCGGTTGCGGGCGAAAGCCAGCCGGGCCTTGAAGTCGGGACGGTCTTCGATCTTCTTGTCTTCGGCGGCCTTGGCGACGAGCTTCATGTCGATCAGAAACGCCAGCACGTTTTCCTTCTTGGTCGACGGATCCATCTGTGCAAGGCTGGGGCCGAGCTCTTCTTCCGCGAGATTGACATCGCTCTGATGGATTTCCGAGCCGTTTACCTTGGCCAGCACGGGATCGGAGTCTTCAGCACGCAGCGGCAGGCTCGCGAAGAGGGCAATCGCAAGTGCGCCGGCTGCGGCAGCATAGCGGGCGCGTTTCGCGTGTGATGACAAAGTCATGAAAAATCCTTATCTCCAAGCCGTATGGCTGTTGCGGCGGGTCATTGAAAGCCGCGCGACACTCGCCCAATCGCGTGACATTGGCAACGCGAAAAGTCTGTCAAAATCATGAAATCCCGGAAAGGCGGGACCTCGACCGCCTGGTGCGGCGAAATCTGAAGTTCCTGTCGGTTCGGCCCAATTTTCTCATGCCTCGACAGGTGGTTCGGAGGCTCCTTGTACAGCCTGCAATTGAGCCCGATCCGACTTGCTTCATCGAACAACCCGGAAAGCCGGGCGGCGTTGACAAGGCCTGGGCCCAGCCATATCTCTGCCGGACCTGAGTCAATGGCGATAGCGCCCATTTTTCCGCGTTTTGGCCGTTGAACCCCGGATTGCTGAACTCCCACTCATTCGACGCACGATCCCGGTGAGGGCCGGCCGTTAGCGCGTCACGGTGAGTTGATGGCGGGCCAGCGGTCCGGCCACCTCACGGCAGCTCTGCCGAAGAACAGGAAGTTGGCATGATCGGCGCGCTCGCCCGCAAGTTTTTCGGCTCCGCAAATGACCGGCGGGTCAAAGGCTACCAGAGCCGCGTAAATGCCATCAACGCTCTGGAGCCGGAACTCGTCGCGCTTTCGGACGAGGCGCTGAAGGCGCGGACGGCCGAATTCCGCAAAGAGCTCGCCGAGGGCAAGTCGCTCGACGACATCCTGGTTCCGGCGTTCGCCACGGTGCGGGAAGCCGCCAAACGCACGCTCGGCCAGCGGCATTTCGACGTGCAGCTGATCGGCGGCATGGTGCTGCACGAAGGCGATATCGCCGAAATGAAAACCGGCGAAGGCAAGACGCTGGTGGCAACGCTTGCGGTCTACCTCAACGCGCTTGCGGGCAAGGGCGTGCACGTCGTCACCGTCAACGACTATCTCGCCCGCCGCGACTCCGCCTGGATGGGGCAGATCTACTCCTTCCTTGGCCTGACCACCGGCGTGATCGTGCATGGCCTCGACGACGCCGAGCGCAAGGAAGCCTACGCCTGCGACATCACGTACGGCACCAATAACGAATACGGCTTCGATTATCTGCGCGACAATATGAAGTACCGCCTGGAGGACATGGTCCAGCGCGGGCACTTCTACGCCATCGTCGACGAAGTCGACTCGATCCTGATCGACGAGGCGCGCACGCCGCTGATCATCTCGGGTCCGCTCGATGATCGGTCCGACTTCTACAACACCATCGACACATTCTTTCCCAAGCTCGACAAGTCCGATTACGAGGTTGACGAAAAGCAGCGTACGGTGACGCTCACGGAGGGCGGCATGGAGAAGCTTGAAACGCTTCTGCGTGATGCCGGTCAGCTCAAGGGCGAGTCGCTCTACGACGTCGAGAACGTCTCGGTCGTGCATCACGTCAACCAGGCGCTGCGTGCCCATACGCTGTTCACCCGCGACAAGGACTACATCGTTCGCGACGGCGAGGTCGTCATCATCGACGAATTCACCGGCCGCATGATGCCGGGCCGGCGCTATTCGGAAGGTCTGCATCAGGCGCTGGAAGCCAAGGAGCATCAGCCGGTCCAGCCGGAAAACCAGACGCTGGCTTCCATCACCTTCCAGAATTACTTCAGGATGTACGAAAAGCTGTCCGGCATGACCGGCACCGCGGCGACCGAAGCCGACGAGCTGTTCGACATCTACAAGCTGGACGTGGTCGAAATCCCGACCAACCTGCCGGTGGCGCGTCTCGACGAAGACGACGAGGTCTACCGTACCCAGAACGAAAAATACGCCGCCATCCTTTCCGAAATCGAGCGCGCGAACGCGCGCCTGCAACCGGTGCTGGTCGGCACCGCCTCGATCGAAAAGTCCGAGGTGCTGGCCGAATACCTCAAGAAGCACGGCTACAAGCAGATCGACTTCGGCAACGAAAAGGCGATGGAGAAACTCTACGCAGCGGCCCGCTCCGGCAAGCCGGCCAAGTTGTTTGCGGTGTTGAACGCGCGCTTCCACGAACAGGAGGCCTATATCGTCGCCGAGGCCGGCGTTCCCGGCGCGATCACGATCGCCACCAACATGGCCGGCCGCGGCACCGACATCAAACTCGGCGGCTCGCTCGAGATGCGGATCCAGCACGAGACCGCGGGCATAGCCGACGAGGCCGAGCGCAATGCCAGGATCGAGCAGATCAAGGCCGACGTCGAGCGCTTCCGCGACATCGTGCTCAAGGCCGAAGAAACCATCGAGATGGAGCCGGCCAAGGGTGCCAAGCCGGCCAAGACCGTGACCAAGCCGGGCGGCCTCTACATTATCGGCTCGGAACGCCATGAATCGCGGCGCATCGACAACCAGCTGCGCGGCCGTTCCGGCCGCCAGGGCGACCCGGGCCGCTCAAAATTCTTCCTGTCGCTGGAAGACGACCTGATGCGGATTTTCGGCTCCGACCGGCTCGACAGCATGCTGACGCGGCTGGGCCTGAAGGAAGGTGAGGCCATCATCCACCCCTGGATCAACAAGGCGCTGGAAAAGGCGCAGCAGAAGGTGGAAGCCCGCAACTTCGACATCCGCAAGAACCTGCTGAAGTTCGACAACGTCCAGAACGACCAGCGCAAGGTGATTTTTGACCAGCGCGTCGACCTGATGAAGGACGAAAGCGTCGCCGAGACCGTCGCCGACATGAGACACGCCTTCGTCGAGGACGTCGTGACCAAGCACGTCCCCGAACATGCCTATGCCGAGCAGTGGGACACCGCCGGCCTCAAGGAAGAGCTCAAGCGCGTGCTTGACATCGACTTGCCCGTCGATGAATGGGCCAAGGAAGAGGGCATCGCGGACGAGGAATTGCTGACGCGTATCGAAAGCCGGGTCGACCAGCACATGGCGGCCAAAGTGGCGCAATGGGGCCCCGAGGTGATGCGGTACGTCGAGAAGACGATCCTGCTGCAAACGCTCGATCATCTCTGGCGCGAACATCTCGTCATGCTCGACCACCTGCGCCAGGTGATCGGCCTTCGCGGCTACGGTCAACGCGACCCCTTGCAGGAATACAAGTCCGAAGCGTTCACCCTGTTCGAGACCATGATCGCGCATTTGCGCGAGGCGGTGACGGCGCAACTGATGCGCGTCGAAATCGTGCCGCCCGAGCAGGAGCCGCAGCCGCTGCCAGCGATGGAAGCTCACAAGTTCGATCCCAATACCGGCGAGGACGAGTTGGCGTTTGCCAGTGCCTCGCTGGTGCCGACTGCAACCGCCAACCGCGACCCGAAAAATCCCGCCAGCTGGGGCAAGGTCGGCCGCAACGAGGATTGTCCCTGCGGTTCGGGCAAGAAGTACAAGCACTGCCACGGCAGGTATGTTTGACTGGGTACGCCGGCAGCGCGCTGAGGGAATGAGATCAGGATCGCGGATCGGCAGTCCCGTTACCCCTGCAGTAGCTTTGACGATAGAAGGGCCGCTTGGGTCCGGCTGTTGAGCCTTAGGCGCTCCAAGATTGCTGAAACGTGCAGCTTGATGGTGTTGGGTGAGAGAAACAGCGCCATCGCGATTTCTTTGTTGGTTTTGCCTTGCCCCAGCAGTTTCAGAACTTCCATCTGTCGCTTGCTGAGCCGCGTATGAGCCTTGATCGTTTCGTCGGTCCCTTTGCTCTTGTGCCCCACAGGTCCGGCGAGCATTCCATTCAGTTGGGATGAAAGGGTCTCCAGGATAGAGCGTTCCAGAATGCCTCCAACAGTGGATGCGCTCGCCGGTTGCCGAAGTTTCAGCTTTTTCCTCTTTGATGGCGCCTTTTGGGCGCCAATCGAGAGTGGCAACATTGTTGTGAGGTTTACGTGTAGGAGCGCAACACCCCCTGACTTGTCCAACGAGAGGGGCACCCCGATAAGGCAGAACCATCGCATCTGCCTCGGCGAGGGGCACGGATAGATGAAGGTCAAGAGATCCCGCCTGCCCGAAAGCAGGGCTTTGAGCTGAGCCAAGAACCGGCGCGAGCTGGGTTCATCAGATCGGCAGTACTCCAGGTAGTTTGAGCCCACTCCGGAAGAGGGAACGCGCAATCCGTTTCGTCGACCGAATTGCTCCCACGTACCATTGACCGCGACGATTGTTCCGGAAGCGTCGAGAATTGCCACGCTCACAGGAAGCGATTTCAGGTCCTCAAACGCTGCAACCCTATTCTTCATGGATGTTCCTGCGATCTGTCTTGGCGATATCACAGGCCGCACAGCTTTCGTGTCGATGTTTTAACGGCGCGTAGCGCGACAGCGCGCCTAGTCGCTTTGGGCTATTGTCCATTCCTAAAGTATCAAGTTCCATTGTGCCCGCTGATTCCGTCAGCCTGGAGAGAACTCATGGGTGACGTTCGGAAACAGCCTAGGCAGTGCCCATCGATCTTGAAGTTTGTCAGCGAGAAAAACATTGGATGGGATCGAAAGCTGCTTGGTGAAAGATGAAGGGTAACGTCTGGCCAGGTAGCTCTCCGAGGCAGAGGAAAAGCTAAGGGATAAATGAGACCTTTGTCTACGCGAACGCACCACCGATCATGCACATCGCCTTGTCGCAACATCTCAATAGGACAATCCCCGACCTCTGCCCTTCACGGCTTCGGGCTTCCCACACGTTGGTCCCCACATGTCCCGAATGCGCGGCGCCGGTTCACTAAGGCCATTCTGAATGGATAATGCTAGCTGGTGCCGCGCAATGGCATCGTTCTGCCGCCAGCGCGCGAGGATGGAAAACGAAGACGAACAATTCTGGCTCAAGGAAGCAGACTGCTGGGCGAGACGGCTATCAAACAAATTTGTTGATACGCCGAACGGGGCGGGTCATGCGCCGGCCAATGGTTACGTGGCGACTGATTTCGGCGACCTCAGTTCAATAGAGTAGCTGTTTCTGGTGGTCAGAATCAGCGAGTCAGCTTGAGCAGCGGAATGCTGTTTGGACCGGGCGGTGCCGGAATCTGTTCCAGGTAAGCATAGATATCAGCGGCATCGCTGTCGGAAAGAACTGCCGCCTCATAGGGCGGCATCTGGTTCACGGGATGACGGAGCTGGTTGAGGAAGGCGTCGAGCGGCAATTGCGTGCGCGAGACGCGCGGGCCGGTCATCGGTGCCCCCTGGCCGGCGAGGCCGTGGCACTCATAACAGCCGGTCTCGCGGTAGAGCGCTTTGCCGTGTTCGACGTTGCCGGCCGGACTTGAAGCTTGTTGAGCACCGGCAGGTGCGATCGCAGGAAAGACAATAGCGATCAAGACTGCGGTGAGGAGGCTCCGATGCTTCATGATCGCGTCCTCAGCGCGGCTGCGTGATGACGTCGATCAGCACCGGCTGACCGGTTTTGACGGCGGCGATGCCCTTGCGGAAGGCCTCGGCGAGGTCACTCGGATCCTCGATTGGTCCAATGCCGAGCGCGCCGTAGCCCGTCGCGATCTTGGCGTAATCGATGTTCGGATTATCGATGCTCGTGCCCAAGGCTGCGCTACGCACGCCGCGATTGTGCCGGTTCGCCATGCGCTGGATATGCATGGCCTCCTGATGATAAGCGCGGTTGTTCTGGATAATGGTCAGGTAGGGAATGCGGTGATGGGCGGCGGTCCACAGCGTATGCGGCGCCATGTTGAATTCGCCGTCACCTTCGACATTGATGACCACCCGTCCGCCGGCATCGCGATGTGCCAGCGCCGCGCCGAGCGCTGCCACCGGCTGATAGCCGACGCCGTAACCACCGGGCCCGCCGATGAAGCGATAGTGCTTGTCCAGTGGCCATAGCCGATGCGGCCATCGCGAGGAGAAGTCGCCGTCGGATACAAGCGCCCAGTCCTCCTTTTGCAATTGCCCCCACAACTCCATGTAGAGACGCGCCGTCGAGATCGGTCTGGCGTCCCAGGCAAAGGTTGCTTCGGTCCGCGCGCGGTCGATCGCGTCATGATAGGCTTGACGCAGCTTCTCGCCGCGCATTTCGCCGGCGTTCCTGCCGCTCGCGCTCATCTCTCGCTGCACCGCTTCGATCAGGAACGGCAGCGTGGTCTGCGCATCGGCCGCGATGTTGAGGTCCGCGCCGACATAGCGCTGGAAATCCTGATAATTGGAATGCACGAAAAGATCGTGCGTCGAGATGCTGATGACCTTCGCGTCTGCCTTGGTCCTCGGCATGTCGGTGCGCTCGATCTGATCGCGCATCGAATTGAGCTGGCCGAACAAATCGACCGGTTCGAGCGATAGGATGCAATCGGCCTGACCGATCAGCGTGCCGGCGCGTTCGGACTGGCAGAGATAGTGCGTGTTCGGCATGTTCATGCGCGAACGGTTGTCGATGACAGGCGCATGCAGGAGTTCGGCCAGTTCAACGAGATTGTCCATCGCCGCTTGCGAGCGCGCGTAGCGGTCGGCGATGATGACAGGATGGTCAGCAGCCACCATCATTTTGGCGGCTTCGCGCAGAGCGTTCGGATCTCCCGCAGCTTGGGAGGGCATCGTGAGCCGCGGGATCCTGAGCTTGCGCGCCTCGCGCTCTGCAAGCGGATCTTCCTGCAATTTGCTGTCGGCTACCAGGAACACCGGTCCGGACGGCTCAGCACAGGCGAGCGCATATCCTCTCACGGTGGATTCGGCGAAATGCTGTAGCGACTTTGGATAGTCATCCCACTTGACGAAGTCGCGCACGGTGGCAGCGCCGTCCTGCACGCTGTGGAACCATTCGACGCCCGGCCGCCGCTCGTTGAGCGGACCGGCGTTGCCGGTGAAGAGAATAATGGGAACGCGGTCGCAGTAGGCATTGTAGATGGCCATCGCGGCGTGCTGCGTGCCGACCGTGCCGTGCATGATCGCGGCCATCGGCTTGCCTGCGACTTTGGCATAGCCATGCGCCATGCCGACCGAGACTTCTTCGTGCAGACAGGTCAGCCATTCGGGATGCTTGTTGGCACCGTAATTGATGAAGCTTTCCTGCAGGCCGCGAAAGGTCGAGCCGGGGCAGGCGGCGATATAGTCGAGATTGAGCGTCTTGCAGACGTCGACCATGAAGTCGGAGCCCGTCTTTTCGGTCGTCAGCCGCTCGACCTCGGCCGGCTGCTCCCGTTCCCTGGACTGCATGGCCGCGCTGGGCAGTGCAGTGGTGCCGTTGGCGGGCCGGAAGGTTTGCGCAGAGGTGCCTTTCGGAATGGCTACGGTGGCCCCACCTGCCACAGCCGCCACTCCTTTCAGGAATCGGCGGCGATCCGATTTGCCCATAGGTGTTCTCCCGCTTTTTTGACGGGCCATCGACGGCGATGATGATCCGACGCTTGTTGTTGGCGCGAGAGCCTAACGCATCGAAAACCTTGAGGCGAGGCGTGGCCGTTCGCAGAACAGCGCCGGGCGGCCGCATTGGCCATCGTCGGAGGATCGGCTTACTTGGTCGCCGAGAAACGGCTCTCGAACGAGTTCGCCGATACGATCGGCTGTGCGCCGGCCACGAGGCTGCTCGCTTGTGGTGCAGCAGGCGTCGCCGCAGGGACCGGCGCGTCGGCCGCAGCCTCGGTTGTCCTTGGCTTTGATGATGACCTGGCCGAAGCCTGCTTGGTTTCCGCCTTTACAGTCCGGTGCCTGGCCTCGGCGAGCTTCGGCTTGGCAGGCGGCGCCGACGGTGGCGCCACGGCCGCGGTGGTGTCGGCAGAGGCGCTGCTCAGCCCCACCTTGCGAGCGAAACGGGAGAAGAAGCCCTCGGATTCGCTGGCCTGCGCCGCAGGAGCTGCCGCGGCCACCTGGGCCGACGACGCATCCGAAGACGCGAGCAACGGTTGCTGCGGCGAGGTCACCGGTCCACGCGGCGGATTGACGTGATCCAAGGGGATGGTGCCGGGAGCCCTTTCACGTTTCGCGAACAGCGACGGGCCCGAACCGGCGTCGGAAAGGCCGGTGCTGCCGTTGGGCAGCTCGGACGCAAACACCCGGTTCATGCCGCCATCGATGCCGGTGTTGAGCTGGGCAACGGGCGTGCCCTTGGCCACAAGCCTGTCGAATTCTGCCTGATCGGCGGCCTGTTTTTCGCGCACGGCCGCAGCGACGTCCTCCGGGATCACATAGGCGGGGCATTTGGAGGAGGCCTCGAACACCGGATCGCGCTTGGCATCCGGCGGCTTGACCGCGTCGAACACGTATTTCTTTTCGCAGAAATCGACTTTCGGCTCCTGCCGCGTGACTTCGAAATCGTCGTTGCCTTCCTTGATCATTTTCCAGAAGGCCATATGCGGGCTGTTGCGATGGCGGGCGAAATTGGCCGGCGTCATCCGAAACGGATAGGCTTGGAACTGGAACGCTTTCTGGCCGCCAAAGAAGGATTCGCGGCCCAGTGCATAGATCTCCGCAATCTGCTCGTCGGTCATCGCGTAGCAGCCGCGCGACGAGCAATCGCCATGGACCATCAGCTCGGAACCGGTGTGACCAAGTGCCCGGTCATAGGCATTCGGATAGCCGGTATTGAAGGAGAGATAATAGGCCGAGGTCGGGTTCATCTGCGCCGGTGTGATCGAATAGAAGCCTTCAGGCGCCTGGCGGTCGCCTTCGCGAACCTTCGGGCCCAGATCTCCGGACCAGCGGCAGATCGGGTATGTTTTCAGGAGTGCGAAGCGGCCAGTGCGGTCCTGCTTCCAGACTTCGAGCTCGGCCTCCTGCTTGAACAGCCGGATCAGGATCGGTGATTGTAGATCCATATTCTTGGCGTCCATCGCCGCGACGAGCTTGGGCGGCACGGGCTGGTTGGCCTTGGCATTGGTCGCAAGGGAGTTGAGCTCGTCCGTATTGCAGCCAGCCAGAAGCATGGCCGCAGACAGCGCAGCAGTCGTCATAAGCGCGCGAAGCGACGAGTGGCGAATCAATGCAAAGCTCCACACCCAACGGGCAAGTCTCGCACCCCAACCTCGCGTCGAGGCCCTGAAGCCATTGAATAAAATATTATCCTTAAAATCCCTGCCGTCGCAAGGCGACGCGCCCCGATGAGCTGTGCGCCGCTCCGGCATGGTGAACGGAGCTTAAACGGGATAGCCCGCGACAGATTTGCAGCCAAAATGGCAGAAATGCGGATGGATTGAGGCGAGCGGAACCCTGATCAGGGAAAGGCTTTGCGGCCGATGTCGAGGAATTTCTGCCGGCGCTGTCTGCGAATCGCATCAGCATCCATCTGCCTCAGTTCGTTCAGCGTCCCGGCAATGGCATCGCCCGTGACGGCAATCATGGCGGCGGGGTCGCGGTGCGCGCCGCCGACGGGCTCCTGGAGGATCTGGTCGATCACACCAAAGCGAAGCATGTCCTGTGCGGTGATCTTCATGCTGGTGGCGGCTTCCTGGGCCTTGGTCCCGTCGCGCCACAGGATCGAGGAGGCGGCCTCGGGCGAGATCACGCTGTAGATCGCGTGCTCGAACATCAGCACGCGGTTGGCTGTCGTAATGGCGATGGCGCCGCCCGACATTCCTTCACCCGTGACGATTGCAACATTCGGTACGCCCAGCGAAAGACAGGCGTCGGTCGAGCGCGCAATCGCTTCGGCCTGGCCGCGCTCCTCGGCGCCGATTCCGGGGTAGGCGCCGGCGGAATCGACGATCGAAAGCACCGGAATGCGGAAGCGGTCGGCCATTTCCATCAGCCGCACCGCCTTCCGATAGCCTTCGGGGCGCGCCATGCCGAAATTGTGCCGGATCCGGGATTCAGTGCTGGCACCTTTCTCCTGGCCGATTACGCAAATGCTCTCGCCGCGGAAACGGCCGAAGCCGCCGACCAGCGCTTCATCCTCGGCAAATTTGCGGTCGCCAGCGAGCGGCGTGAATTCGGTAATCAGCCCGCTGATGAAATCTGTGAAGTGCGGCCGCTGCGGATGGCGCGCCACAAGGGTCTTCTGCCACGGGGTCAGATTGGTATAGAGATCGGCCAGCGCCTGTGCCGCCTTTTCCTCGATCCGCGAGATTTCTTCGCCGATGTCGCTGCCCGAAGCCGCCAAAACCCGCAATTCGTCGATCTTGGAATCGAGCTCGGCGACGGGTTTTTCAAAATCGAGATAGCTGCGCATGTGATCCGGCATCAAATCAATATAAGGAGAAAGCCCCCCTGGAGCGAAGTTGCTCCACGGTTGCGCCGAGAAAGCACGCATCTTCAGATATTTAGCGTGCGCTCCAACGCCGAACGAGCCTCCCGTCGGCGAACCTTGCCTTCGGAAGATGAGCGGAAATGGCTCTTTCGGTGCAGAAGCGGCCGAAGTCAAGCATGAGCCGCAGAATTGGCAGCGAGCCCCTGCTGCAGAGACGACCGAGTCGTTACTTCTCGGCCAAGGGATGCAGGTCGCGCACCAGACTTTTCAACCGTTCTTCGACGACATGGGTATAAATCTGGGTGGTTGAAATATCGGTGTGGCCGAGCAGGGTCTGTACGATGCGAAGGTCGGCGCCGTTGTGCAACAAATGGCTGGCGAACGCATGGCGCAGCACGTGCGGCGAGACCAGCCGCGGCGCAAGGCCCGCGGAGGCGGCAAGTTCTTTCAAATCGCGGGCGAAATGCTGCCGCGTCAGATGACCGCTCTCGCCGAACGAGGGAAACAGCCATTTCGAGTTGCTGGCATTTTTTTGCTTCGGTGCCTTGAGCGCCTCCAGCGCCGCGAGATAGCCGGTCATCGCGCGCCGCGAAGTATCATTGAGCGGCACCAGCCGTTCCTTGTTCCCCTTGCCGCGCACCACGATCATACGCGCGCCGCTGCGCGCGGCCGATAGCGGCAACGACACCAGTTCGGAAACGCGCAAGCCGGTGGCATAGAGCACCTCGAGGAGGCAATAGAGCCGCAGGGCGCGGAACCGCTCCTGGGGTGAGGCCTCCGCCTGCTCGGTCAAAACCTTTGCCCGGGTGAGCAGGCGATCGACATCCGCGACCGAGAGCACCTTAGGCAGCCCGCGGCCGCGCTTGGGTCCGGACAAAATGGCGGCGGGATCGTCGCCGCGGACGCGCTCATTGAGCAGGAAACGGAACAGGTGCCGCATTGCCGACAGCCGCCGGGCCACGCTCGAGGATTTGAATCCACGCGCATCAAGATCGGCGAGATAGTCCCGCAGGACCTGCGTCTCGGCGACGACGAAGGTCTGGCCTTGCGCGGCAAGAAATCCGGAAAGGTCGGCCAGGTCGCGGCGATAGGCCTCCAGCGTGTTGTTGCCGGCGCCCTGCTCGGCCGCGAGCATATCGAGAAACAGGTCGATCAGTTTGGCATCAGAGGGCTTGGCACGCATCCGCGAACCCTACCTCGCAAATTCTTGCCCCTCTGTTGCTTACACCGGTCTGCCGCGCTTATTTCTTGAGGAACTTGTCCTGGTGCACATTGATCGTCATTTCGCGGGGGTTTGGATTGACGAAATTGGCCAGTGCGAAAATCGCGCCATAGACGATCCCCACGATGATTGCGACCACAGTTAGAAAGCGGAACAGGCTCGGCATTGCGCTAGGGTTTGGTTCGCTTCTTCACCTGGACAGGCGAATTAACTATTGGATTCATCGGGATTGGCCCGTTTCGACTACCACCACGTTCGAGATGTCGTTGCAAGGCTTTATGGCTTTTCCGGTCGGGCACTAGCAACGCGATCGGCGCCGGTAGTATGGTCGCCCGAAGAGCCACATGCCGCGATCGATCAGAGATAATGTCCGACGCCATCTCGCTAAATTCCCTCAGCACGTCTCAGGACGCCGAGATTTCGGCCGCCCTGGGCCAGCGCTCGATCGTACTGGTAGGTATGATGGGCGCCGGGAAATCCACGATCGGGCGCCGGCTGTCAGCCCGGCTTGGGCTGCCGTTTCTCGATGCTGACGCCGAAATCGAGGCGGCCGCCGGCATGTCGATTCCCGACATCTTTGAAACCCGCGGCGAGGCCGATTTTCGCGACGGCGAGGTGCGCGTCATCGCGCGGCTGCTTGAGGGCGGACCGGCAGTGATCGCCACGGGCGGCGGGGCCGTCATGCGGCAGGAGACCCGCGATCGCATTCGCGAGAAAGCGGTCTCGATCTGGCTGAAAGCCGATCCGGACATCATCATGCGCCGGGTGAGGCGCAGGTCCGACCGTCCGCTGCTGCAAACGGCCGACCCGGAGGCAACCGTCGAACGGCTGATCCGCGAACGCGAGCCGATCTACAGCCAGGCCGACCTGACTGTCTGGTCCCGTGACGTGCCGCACGAGAAAATCGTCGATGAATGCCTGGAGGCGCTGTACGGCAAGCTTTGTGGCGGTCCCGTCGAACAGAAGCAGGATAGCACCCCATGACGGCACCCCTGAAACATGGCGATCCGATCACGGTCGATGTCGAACTCGGCGACCGCGCCTATGAGATCGTGATCGGGCGCGACGTCCTGGCTTCGCTCGGCAAGCGCATCGCAGCCTTGCGGCCGGGAGCACGCACCGCTGTCATCACCGACCGCAACGTGGCCCAGCACTGGCTGGCAAGGACCGAGGCGTCGCTGGCGGAGGCTGGAATTGCTGCCTCTCATGTCATCGTCGAGGAAGGCGAGGGCTCCAAGAGCTATGCGGTGCTCGAGCGGGTGAGCGAGGCGCTGATTGCAGCCAAGATCGAACGCGCCGATCTCGTGGTTGCACTTGGCGGCGGCGTGGTTGGCGATCTCGCAGGCTTTGCGGCCGCGATCCTGCGCCGCGGTATCGAATTCGTGCAGGTGCCGACTTCGCTGCTGGCGCAGGTCGATTCCTCCGTGGGCGGCAAGACCGGCATCAACTCGCCGCAGGGAAAAAATCTGATCGGTGCGTTCCACCAGCCTATCCTCGTGGTCGCCGATACTGCGGTTCTCGACACCTTGTCGCCGCGCCAGTTCCGCGCGGGATATGCCGAAGTCGCCAAATACGGCCTGCTGGGCGATGAAGCCTTTTTCGCGTGGCTTGAAAAAAATCACGCCGATATTTTTGCCGGCGGTGCCGCGCGCGAGCATGCGATCGCAACCTCCTGCCGCGCCAAGGCCGCAATCGTCGCGCGCGACGAGCGCGAGAACGGCGAGCGCGCCCTGCTCAACCTTGGTCACACCTTCGGCCACGCGCTGGAGGCTGCGACCGGCTTTTCCGACCGGCTGTTCCACGGTGAGGGCGTCGCCGTCGGCATGGTACTGGCGGCAGAACTGTCGGCGCAACTCGGAATGATCGCCGAGCAGGATGCCGAGCGTGTCAGGCGGCATCTGGCCGATGTCGGGCTGCCCACCGCCGTGCAGGAAATCGCCGGGTTTGCCCAAGAAGGTCTTGCCGATGCGGACGCGCTGATGGCGCTGATGGCGCAGGACAAGAAGGTCAAGCGCGGAAGGCTCACCTTCATTCTGCTTCAAGGAATAGGCCGCGCCGTAATCGCTCCCGACGTTGAACCTTCATTGGTTCGAGATTTTCTTCAAGGCAAGTTAAAGCGCCGGTCCTGAGGCCGGCCAACCCGAATAGGCGCGCATGCATTGGGTCACGTTTTCAGTCGTGGTGGTTTGTCTTCTGGTGTCGGCATTCTTCGCCGCCAGCGAAACCGCGCTGACCGGCACTTCGCGCGGGAGCATGCTGCGGCTGTCGAAACAGGGCAATCAGGACGCCGACATCGTCTCAAATCTGTCGGAGCGTCGCGATCGATTGATCGGCACGCTTCTGCTTGGCAACAACATCGCAAATATCGGCGCTTCGGCGCTGGCGACGGGCATCTTCACCGCATGGTTCGGCGAAGTCGGCGTGCTCTATGCCACCGGCGTGATGACGGTCGTTGTGGTGATCTTTGCCGAAGTGTTGCCGAAGACGATCGCCATCAATGCCCCGGATCGGGTGGCGCTTGCAATAGCCCGACCGATGAAGCTGATGACAGTCCTGCTTGGGCCGCTGGTCAGCGTCGTCGAAGCTGTGGTGCGGCTGTTGTTGAAACTGTTTGGCGTTACCGCAAGCCACAATCAGCCGCTCCTCTCGCCATTCGAACGGCTGCGCGGCGCCGTCGATCTGCTGCATCACGAAGGCAAGGTCGAAAAGCTGGACCGCGACATGTTCGGTGGGCTTTTGGACCTGCGCGAGCTTCAGGTCTCGGACGTCATGGTTCATCGTACCGAAATGGTGATGATCAATGCCGACCTGGCGCCGGAAGATCTGGTGCGCGAGGTGCTGGCGACCGAATATACGCGCATCCCGCTATGGCGGGAAAAACCCGAAAACATCATCGGCGTGCTGCACGCCAAGGATCTGTTGCGCGCGATCCGCGCCTCCGAAGGCGAGACGTCGAAAATCGATGTCACCACCATCATGCTGCCGCCCTGGTTCGTGCCGGAAATGCGTCCTGTTTCGGAGCAGCTCAAAGCCTTCCGCCGCCGCAAGACTCATTTTGCGCTCGTTGTCGACGAATATGGCGAGGTCGAGGGCATGGTCACCCTGGAAGATATTCTGGAAGAAATCGTAGGCGACATTTCCGATGAGCACGATGTCGTGGTCGCGGGGGTCCGTGCGCAGCCGGACGGATCGGTGGTCGTCGATGGCTCGGTGCCGATCCGCGATCTCAACCGTGCGATGGATTGGCATCTGCCCGACGAAGAGGCCACCACCGTTGCGGGCCTGGTGATCCATGAAGCGCGTTCGATCCCCGAGCGCGGCCAGAGTTTCACCTTCCACGGCTTCCGATTTCGCGTACTGCGGCGCGAACGCAACCGCATTACGGCGCTACGCATCGTGGCGGTGCCGCGCGATTCCGAAGCGACAGAAAACGCCCCGCGGCGGGCCGGGAAGGCGTTTTAACCAAACCCTGATGGATCCTGGTTCGACAGCCCGGCCGGCTAGGCTCTCTCCCCAGGTGCTTGCGCGCTGATCGCCAGCGCGTGTACGCCGCCCCCCAGTTCCGCAGCCAGCGCTGAATTAATCATGCGGTGGCGTTGGATCCGGGTCTTTCCTTCGAAGGCGGCGGACACAATATACACTCTGAAATGTGTCTCGCCGCCCGGCCTGTGACCGGCATGGCCTTCATGAAGATGTGATTCATCGGACACGTCGAGGCTTTCGGGCGAGAAAGCTTCGCGCAACTTGTTTGTGATAGCAATTTTGGTGTTCATGATGGCGGCAAATACGTCCGCGATCGGTCTTCGTCAATGGCGGTCCGGAATTGAAGGGTTTCGCAATGTCAAGACTTGAAGCTATCAGCGTAGCGTAGTCAAAGACAGCATGCCGATTGATTCATCCAAATTCTTCGACTCGATTCGCATCAAGCCGACCAAGGTGAGCGCCAAGCGTCAGGCGCAGGCTGGCGTCGAAGCCGTGAATTGCGAATGGGCGGGTTGCCAGAACAAGGGTTCTCACCGTGCGCCGAAGGGCCGGGAGAATTCGCGCGAGTACTGGCATTTTTGTCTCGACCACGTCCGCGAGTACAACCAGTCCTACAACTTCTTCCAGGGCATGAATCCGGACGACGTTGCACGCTATCAAAAGGATGCTTTGACCGGCCATCGGCCGACATGGAAGATGGGCGCCAATGGAGCCAAGAAGGGCGATGCCGATTTCGAGGCTGCCGCCGATCCCTTCCATGTGTTCAGCGAACTCAACGGTCGTGGCCGCTGGCGGCCCGGTCCCGGTGCGCAGGCCAAGCCCGAGACGCGCAAGGTCATGAATGCGGAGCGGAAGGCGCTGCAGGTAATGGGCCTTTCCGGCGAGGCGACGCTGGACGATGTCAAGGCCAAGTACAAGGCGCTGGTGAAGCAGCATCATCCCGACGCCAATGGCGGCGATCGCTCGACCGAAGACCGCCTGATCGAGATCATCAAGGCTTACAATTATCTGAAGACAGTGGTCCGCGCGTAGCTTGAGCGCGTTCACGGCTTGCCCTGATCCGGCTGAAGCCCGGGATCCGCGGCGTCGCGCCTACGGCCCATCACCCGGCTCACAAGCCAGATGACGAGGGCGCCGATCATCACGGCCAGTATCCAGTAGTGCTTGGCGAGGCGGCCGTGAGGCGCAAGGCCGGCATAGCGGTGCACGGCGGAAACGGCGAGCACGCCCGGCAGAATGTGAGCCGGCGCCCAGAGCAATACAGCTGGAATGTTGACGGCGAAAAATGTCGGCGGCTTCATGCCGAGCGCCCCTGCGATGATCGGGACAAAGGCCCTGATCGGCGGGACAAAGCGGGCGAAGAAAACAGCAAGTGGCCCCCGACGACGGAAGAACGCCTCGCTCTGCGCCACGACGCGGGGGTAGGACGAAAGCGGCCAGCTGCTGATGATCTCTTGTTGCTGGCGATGTCCGAGCCAAAATGCCGATCCGTCGCCGAGCAGGGCGCCGGCGATGGCAGCAGCGAAAACCCATTGCAATTCCAGTTCGCCGCCAGGCACGAGGGCGCTCAGCGCGAAGATGATGGTGGATCCCGGAATGACGGAGCCGATGACGGGAACTGCTTCGAGGAGCGCGGCCAAGAATAACGTCAGATAGGCGAGAGCCAGGTGCGTCGAAACAAACGTAATCAGTGGATCGATCAGTGAGGCCACGAAAATCCTTGCGATGTGCCGGTCGCTCGGCGGCAGACCTATCATAAGTCGGGAAGGGGTCGGAAAGTGCCGCGCGCTCCGTGATCCGCGGCGACGTTGCCCGGAGAAAAAGTTGGCCGAATTCGCAGGGCAGCCTTCCAAAAACTCCGACCAATGACTATCTACATGAAAATCCAACGGAACTTTGATTGCGGCATGGGCTTCTTCCCACCGCTGCTCTCTGGTAGGTTGCGTCGAGTTATCAATCCGCAGCCACGCCCTAAATCTGGTTTCGGGAACGCTCCTGAGACCTCGGAGGACTAATGACGACCGCCGCCATGACCACAGCCCAGGAGCCCGCCGGCATGCCCGACATGAAGGTGTCGGTGCGGCAGGTATTCGGCATCGACAGTGACCTTGAAGTGCCGGCTTATTCCCAAGTCGATCCGCATGTGCCGGATGTTGACGCGGATTACCGCTTCGACCGGGCGACCACGCTCGCGATTCTCGCCGGCTTTGCCAAGAACCGCCGCGTCATGGTCACCGGCTATCACGGCACCGGCAAATCGACCCACATCGAGCAGGTCGCGGCGCGGCTGAACTGGCCATGCGTGCGCGTCAACCTCGACAGCCATATCAGCCGCATCGACTTGGTCGGAAAGGATGCCATCGTCGTCAAGGACGGCAAGCAGGTCACCGAGTTCAAGGACGGCATCCTGCCCTGGGCCTTGCAGAATAACGTCGCGCTTGTGTTCGACGAATACGACGCCGGTCGCCCGGACGTGATGTTCGTGATCCAGCGCGTGCTGGAAGTGTCCGGCCGCCTGACCCTGCTTGACCAGAACAAGGTCATCAAGCCGCATCCGGCATTCCGTCTGTTCGCCACCGCCAACACGGTTGGTCTCGGCGACACCTCGGGGCTCTATCACGGTACCCAGCAGATCAACCAGGGCCAGATGGACCGCTGGTCGATCGTCACCACGCTCAACTATCTCGCCCATGACGAGGAAGTGGAAATCGTGCTGGCAAAGGCCCACCACTACCGCACCCAGGAAGGCCGCGACATCGTCAACAAGATGGTGCGGCTTGCCGACCTCACCCGCAACGCCTTCGCCAATGGCGATCTGTCGACGGTGATGAGCCCGCGCACCGTGATCACCTGGGCCGAGAATGCGGATATTTTCGGTGACATCGGCTTTGCTTTCCGCGTCACCTTCCTCAACAAGTGTGACGAACTGGAGCGTCCGCTGGTGGCCGAATTCTATCAGCGCTGCTTCAACGCGGAGCTCCCCGAATCGGCAGTGAATGTGGCGATGTCGTAGGGCGATGCCGCCCGGTTAGATGGGCTAGATGACCACAACCAACAGCAAGTTTCGCACCGGCTCGAAGGAAGCGCCGACGGAGCCGTTCAAGCGTTCGGTGACGGCGTGCCTGCGCGCGATCGCGAAGAAGCCCGAGCTTGAAGTGTCGTTTGCGGCCGAACGGCCGGGTCTGTCGCCCGGCAAGGCGCGGCTGCCGGAACCGCCGCGCAAGATGTCGAGGCGTGATGCCGCCATCGTGCGCGGACATGCCGATTCCATCGCGCTGAAGCTCGCGTGTCACGATCCCAAGGTGCACCGCAGGCTGATGCCCGGAAATCCGCAGGCGCGCGGGGTGTTCGAGGCCGTCGAACAGGCGCGCGTCGAGGCGCTCGGCTCCCGGCGGATGGCCGGCGTTGCGAAAAACCTCGCTGCGATGCTCGATGATCATTTCCATCGCGGCAAGTTCGATGAGATCACCGACCGCGCCGATGCTCCTCTGGCCGATGCGCTGGCGATGCTGGTGCGCGAGCGGCTGACAGGGCTCGCGCCGCCGGCGGCCGCGCGCAAGATGGTCGATCTCTGGCGGCCGATCCTGGAAGACAAGATCGGTGCACGGCTGGACCGGCTCGATCGCTATGCTGACGACCAGTTGAAATTCGGCGACGCGGTGCACGATCTGCTGACGGCTCTTGAACTCGGCGACGACCGTAACGCGGAGGCCGAAGAGGACGAGAATCAGGACGACAGCCGCGACGGCGAGAACGACCAGTCCGGTGCGGAAGGGGCGCCGGAATCCGACGCCGCGCAGGAGATGAGCGCCGATCAGGCACAGGCCACCACCGAAGAGATGTCGGACAGCGCGATGGAAAGCGCGCAGGCCTCGGCATCCGACACGTTCGACGACGGCGAGCTTGGCGAAGACGAAACCCCGGGCGAAGCCACCCGGCCGAACGCGCACGGCAAGAATGAGCCTCGTGGGCCTGAATACCACGCGTTTGCGCCGAAATTCGACGAGATCGTCGCGGCGGAAGATCTCTGCGACCATGATGAGCTCGAACGGCTGCGCAGTTATCTCGACAAGCAGCTGGCCCATTTGCAGGGCATCGTCGCGCGGCTCGCCAACCGTCTGCAGCGACGCTTGATGGCGCAGCAGAACCGCGCCTGGGAATTCGATCTCGAAGAAGGCATCCTCGACCCCGCCCGCCTGCCGCGTGTCGTGACTGATCCGTATCATCCGCTTTCCTTCAAGCACGAAAAGGAAGCGACCTTCCGCGATACGGTGGTCACGCTGTTGCTGGACAATTCCGGCTCCATGCGCGGTCGCCCGATCACGGTGGCCGCGACCTGCGCGGATATTCTGGCGCGGACGCTCGAGCGTTGCGGCGTCAAGGTGGAGATCCTCGGCTTCACCACCCGTGCGTGGAAAGGCGGGCAGTCTCGCGAGGCCTGGCTTGCCGCCGGCAAACCGGCCAATCCCGGCCGCCTCAACGATCTCCGGCATATCATCTACAAGGCGGCGGACGCGCCGTGGCGGCGGGCTCGCAAGAACCTCGGCCTGATGATGCGCGAGGGATTGCTGAAGGAGAATATCGACGGCGAGGCGCTCGATTGGGCGCACAAGCGCCTGCTCGGCCGGCCCGAGCAGCGCAAGATCCTGATGATGATTTCCGACGGCGCGCCGGTCGATGATTCCACCCTGTCGGTCAATCCCGGCAATTACCTCGAGCGGCACCTGCGCCATATCATCGAGGAAATCGAGACCCGATCGCCGGTCGAACTGATCGCGATCGGCATCGGCCACGACGTGACGCGGTATTACCGGCGCGCGGTCACGATCGTCGATGCCGAAGAACTCGGCGGCGCGATCACCGAGAAGCTCGCCGAACTGTTCAGCGAGACACAGGGGGCGGCGCCTGCCGCCGCCACGCCTCGTCGTCGGCTTCATTAACAATCGTCGCGGGATGGCCCTGCGCGACAAAGCCGGCCCCGACTTCGGCGGCTCACGTCGCGACTTCCTGACAATGGCGGCTGGCCTGTCGGCCATGGCCGCTGCAGGCTTCGCCAAAGCCCAATTCATCGCGCCCCCGGCATCGTCCGGCGCGGCGGAGGCCGCATCCGATGGCCCGGTATCGATCGAGGTCAAAGCTGAGCCGATTCTCTGGTTCGATCGCCGCGACCGGGCTCGCGTGCGCTTCGGTTCGCTGGAATATCGGAGCGGGCTGATCCTGACCTCGTCTTTTCCGCGCTTCGGCGGATTGTCTGGGTGGCGGGCCGACCCGAAAGGCGAGCGCTTCATTTCGTTCAGCGATCACGGCCAATGGTTCACCGGACGCATCGTGTACGAAGGCCGCGCGATGACTGGGCTGGCCGACGTCGAATCGGCGCCAATGCTCGGCGCGGACGGCAGGCCGATCACAGCGCGCGGCTGGTTCGATTCGGAATCGATCGCGCTCGACGGCTCGCTGGTGTATATCGGCCTCGAGCGCGTCAACAAGGTGCTGCGATTCGATTTCAGCAAGGGTTTTACCCGGTCGCGCGGGGAAGTGGTGGCGCTGCCTCCCGCCGCCAGCAAGCTTCCCACCAACCAGGGATTAGAGGCCCTGGTATTCGTGCCGGAGGGCCGGCCACTGGCGGGAACGCTGATTGCGATGTCCGAGCGCGGCCTCGATAAGAACGGCAATCTCATTGCGTTTCTGGTCGGAGGCCCGTCGCCGGGACAATTCAGCGTCCGCCGCACCAACGACTTCGATATCAGCGATGCCGTCTTGCTGCGATCAGGCGATCTCTTGATCCTGGAGCGCAAGTTTTCCTGGGCGACGGGGGTCGGCATTCGTATCAGGCGCATTCCGCTGAAGTCGGTCGTGCCGGGTGCGGTGGTCGACGGTCCCTCGATTTTCGAGGCCGATCTCGCCGACGAGGTCGACAATATGGAAGGCATCGACGCCCACCTCACTCCGGAGGGCGAGACCGTGCTGACCATGGTGTCGGATGACAATTTCTCGATCGTCCAGCGAACGCTGCTCTTGCAGTTTACGCTGCTTGCGTGATGCCCTTGTGAGGTTGCATACCGGTATGGATTCGATAAGGGCGGGAGTGGGGGATGCGTAGGTTCGTACGTTGGGCGATGATCGCAGGCAGCCTGCTCCTGACAGGCACGGCCCGAGCCGACGACTGGCCATCGCATGTGATCAAGGCGACGATTCCGTTCGGCGCCGGAAGCGCGGCCGATGTCGTGCCGCGTGTGGTATTCGATCGGCTCGCGGGAGAACTCGGGCAGGCGATCGTCGTGGAGAACCGTCCTGGCGCCGGCGGCACGATCGGCACCGCCGCCGTGGTGAAGGCGGATGCGGATGGCTACAACATCCTGTCGCAATCGTCGGCCCTGTCGATCGCGCCCGCGATCTATCCCCATTTGCCGTTCGATATCACCAAGGACCTGTCGTCGGTGCTCATGATCGGCGTCAGCGCCAATGTGATGATCGTGCCCGTCTCGCGTCCATGGAAGACCGTGCAGGACTTCATCGCCGATGCCAGGTCGAGAAAGCCCGGAGCGATATCCTTCGGCTCGGCTGGCGTGGGCAGCGCGACCCATATCAGCGCTGAGAAATTCCGTCTCGCGGCGGGAATCGAAACCACCCATGTGCCCTATCGCGGCGGCGCGGAGGCGCTCGCCGATATTCTCGGCGGCCGAATCGATTTCTACTTTTGTCCGCTCGCGACCGCGCTTCCTTTGATCAGGGAGGGGCGGGTTCGCGCACTTGTGATCTCGACGGGAAAACGCGCGACCGATCTGCCTGACGTCCCGACGCCGGCCGAGGCAGGCCTGAAGAATGCGGAAAGCGTCTTCTGGCTGGGCGTTTTCATGCCGGCAAAGACGCCGCGCAATATTGTCGAGAAATTTCACGATGCCGGAACCAGACTGCTGGCGGAACCTGCGATGCAGGAAAGCCTGGTCAAACTGGGGGTCGAGCCGCTCCCGATGCAGCCTGCGGAGATGGACGCGTTCGTGGCGCGCGAAATTGCCGGGAATATCAACCTCATCAGGGCAGCCGGGATCACGCCTTAGACCGTTGCGTTTTCAGGCGGCCTGTTCCACGCATTCGACATTCGACCTTAGTCACAGGCGTGAATTATAGATCGCCGTGAACCACCCAAGCTCAACGCGGGATACGGTTTCATGAGTGCCCTGTTTTCCCCGATCTGTCTGCGCGACCTCGCGCTGCCGAACCGCATCATGGTGGCGCCGATGTGCCAGTACTCGGCCGACGACGGCCGGGCGAACGACTGGCATTTCACCCACATGAACACGCTTGCGCTGTCGGGCGCGGCGATGTTCTGCATGGAGGCGACCCACGTCGAATCGAGCGGCCGCATCACGCCGGGCTGCCTCGGTCTGTGGAACGACGCCACCGAGGCGGCGCTGCGTCCGGTGCTCGCCTCCATTCGCAGACATTCGACGATTGCGATCGCGATTCAATTGGCCCATGCCGGCCGCAAGGGATCGAGCCACAAGCCCTGGGACGGCGGGCAGCAAATTCCGCTTGAAGAGCGCGGATGGCAGACGGTCGGACCGTCCGACGTTCCGCACAAGGACGGCGAGCAGAAGCCGCTCGCGCTCGATGCCGTCGGCCTCAAGCGTATCCGCGATGCCTTTGTCGAGGCGGCGCGGCGCGCGAACCGTCTCGGCATCGACGCGATCGAGCTGCATTGCGCGCACGGCTATCTCCTGCACCAGTTCCTGTCGCCGATCTCCAACCGCCGCTCGGACAAGTATGGCGGCTCGCTGCAAAACCGCATGCGCTATCCGCTTGAGGTGTTCGATGCGGTGCGGGCCGTGTTTCCGTCGAAAAAGCCGGTCGGGATCAAGGTCTCCGCGGCCGACTGGGTGGAAGGCGGCTGGGATCTTGCGCAGACCATCGAATTCGCCAAGGAATTGCACAGGCGCGGCGTCGACTGGATCGACGTCTCCTCCGGCGGCATCTCGCCGCAGCAGAAGATTCCACTCGCGCCCGGCTATCAACTGCCATTCGCGCAGGCGATCAGGGAAGCGACCGGCGTGACCACGATGGCGGTCGGCCTGATCACCGAAGCGCGCCAGGCCGAGGACATCGTCGCCTCCGGCAAGGCCGACATGGTCGCGCTCGCCCGCGGCATGCTCTACGATCCGCGCTGGGCCTGGCACGCCGCTGCCGAACTCGGCGGCGAAGTCCAGGCGCCGCCGCAATACTGGCGATCGCAGCCCGCCTCGCAGAAGGCGCTGTTCGGCGCGACCAGATTCGGCGCCAGATAGGGCCGTGCAGGGCCTTCGGCTGCCGGTGCAACTCATCTTTTCCCGGTTTCCGCGAGCGCGCGCAGCGCCGCGATATAGCCATATGGCCCGAGCCCGCAGATCACGCCCGTTGCGGCATGGGAAATCTTCGAGTGTTGATGAAGTTCGTCGCGGGCGTGAATATTGGAAATGTGCACCTCGATCACCGGCCCCTCGAAGGCCTTGATCGCGTCGACCATGGCGATCGATGTGAAGGAATAGCCGGCCGGGTTGATGATGATGGCGTCGGCGTCCTGCCGCGCGGATTGGATGAGGTCGACCAGTTCGCCTTCGTGGTTGGACTGGTGAAAGGTAACGGCGAGGGTGAGCGCGGCCGCCTCGCGCTCGCAACTTTGCCGGATCTCATCGAGCGTGGTGGTGCCGTAAATGTGCGGCTCGCGCACGCCTAGCAGATTGAGGTTGGGACCGTTGAGGATCATTACCCGTTTCATGGCGTGCCGCTCTCACTCTGTTGCATTCACATTCCGAAAACCGCGACTGCCCGGATTGGCGAAGCGGTGCCGCCTCGCCATTTCATCGGCAGCCCGATGAAGGTGAAGGGCCCGGCGCCAAGCAGGCTCTCGAGGTTGCACAGGCTTTCGATGTGGGTGATGCCGAGATCGAAGCAGGCCTTGTGAACGAGAAGATTCTCCCGGCCCTCGGGCCCGGGGCGCATCGAATCGATGCCGAAATGCACCACGCCCTTTTGCGCCAGCCATTCGGTCGCCTTCACGTTGACGCCGGAATTTTCCGTCGCATATTCCTTGCGCGGAAAAGTGCGCTCGTGATGGCCGGTGCAGAGCAGCACCGTGCCGCCTTTCGGAACGGGGTGGCCGGATTTTTCGGCTGCCGCCTGAAGGTCGGCAGGTGTGATCTCGGCGCGGGGGGCGATGTGGCGCAGGTCGATGCAGATGCCCGGCACGATGCATTTTTCCAGCGGATATTGGTCGATACCCTCACCGCGCTTGTCGAAATGCAGCGGTGCATCGATATGGGTGCCGCCATGGTCGGGCATGGCAAAATACATCGAGGCGAGCCCGTGCACATTGCCGCCGTCGGCAAAGGATTCCTCATGCGTCTTCCACATGCCGTGAATGATGGCGGAATGGCCGGGATAGTTCGGCGTGCGATGATAGAGTTCGCGGCTGAGGTCGACGATCTTCACGAAGGAATCCTTTCATCAAAGCTGTGTGTCGTCCCTGCGTTCGCAGTGACGATGTTTGCTTCATCGCATGTTTTTGTCATGAGATCACACCGGCTTGATGCCGGCCTTGGCGATGATGTCGTGCCAGCGCGGCACTTCGCTCTTGACGTACTTTCGCAGCCCTTCCGGGCCGCTGGTTGCGACCTCATAGCCATTGTCGCGCAGCTTGGCGATCACGGCGGGCTTCTTCAGCACATCGATCGATTTCGCAGCCAAGGTTGCGACGATGGCGGCTGGCGTCCTGGCTGGCGCCAGGAAGAACTGGGCTGTCTCGGCGACGAAATCCTTGTAGCCGAGCTCGACCATGGTCGGCACGTTGGGCAGGTCGACCCAGCGATGCGCACCGGTCAGCGCGAGCGCCGTGAGTTCCCCGGACTCGACGAAGGGCAACGCTGCGGGCAAAGCCGTGACAGCCATCTGGGTGGTGCCGGCAAGCAGGGCCTGGATCGCTGGCGCCGCGCCGGAAAACGGCACATGCGTGATCTGGACGTGCCCCACGATCTTGAGCAGTTCGGCGGATAGATGCGGCGTGGTGCCGGCGCCGGGGCTTGCGTAGTTGAGTTCGTCGGGCTTGGCCTTGGCGCGCGCGAACAGTTCGGCAATCGAATTGATGCCGAGCTTCGGCGACACCACGATCATGTTGGGGGTGGTGCCAAGTTCGGTGATCGGCTCGAAATCCTTGAACGGGTCGTAGGGAACTTTGGCAAAGAGGCTCGGATTGACGACGTAGGCGCTGGAGACGACGAGCAGCGTGTAACCATCGGCTTCCGCGTGCGCCACGTATCCGATGCCGATATTGCCGCTCGCCCCGGGCCGATTTTCGACGATGACGTTGCCGCCAAGCGCCTCGCCGAGGCTGTCCCCGAGGATCCGCGCCATGATGTCGGTCGGACCCGCCGGTGCAAACGGCACGACGATCCTGACGGGCCGCTCCGGATAACCGGCCGCCAAAGCCTGCTTCGGCGTGAAAATCGGCGCCGCTGCTGCGCCCGCCACAACGCCTGCAGTTTTGAGAAATTGCCGGCGTGAGGGCAGGGGGCCGTTGTAGTCGCTCATCGCTTTCTCCCTGGGCTTTTTTTCTATTTCAGCACATGCACCGGTCTCATGAAAGCCGGGCCGAGGCATGACCGGCTTGCCGGTGTCGGTCCTGCCTGGCGCGGCGAATTTGAAAACCTGTGTTTGCCAGTGCTCCTTTGATTCCGAGGTTCGCATCAGAAGTCGCCGCAATAGCTTGCGAACTTCGGAATCGGAGCGCTGGCGGCTTCCGCAATAACGGCATCAGCTGTGGCGCGACCCGTCGTTCCCGCGAGGCAAAATTGCCTCCAGGCCCTTGCAAATCTCCCCTCTGAAATCAGAGGGCGCAGGGAATGCCGGGCGCTTGACGCACCCGCAGGTAAACGGGCCTGGAGCCTTCCAAGTGGCCGCTACGGCGCTATTTTGATGGCGCGTCGCGGGGCGGGCTTGGAAGGCGGTCGTCCTCGTGATGGTGAACTGAGTCGAAGCTGGCCGCCCTCGCCATACCTCGCTGTCCGGCCAGTGGGTGGCGCGTGAGCTCGGCTCCTGCGGCAGACCCACAAGCGGACTAAGGCGCTGCGCTCGCTAAAGGCTCCGCGCCTCGGCTCGTTTCAAATGTGCAAGATGGCAGCCGCCAGACTCTCGTGAAGCTGGATAAGAGCCGGGGGCAACGTCATTGCGAGGCCGACGGAGCCGAATTTCGCGCGATGGACAAGAGGCTGGACTGGATGGGACTGCGGCTTGAGCGCCTCTGCGGATTCATTGTTGTTAAGCTCCACTACTCGGAGACTTTCGACCCAAAGGAAGTCGTGCTCGGAGCGGGCGGGGACTTAGGTATCGACGCAATCGGCATCCTTGTAATTGCATTCTCGTCACTGAGAAGGATCAGCTGGAGGATCTACTGGATAGCAATCCAGACTACTTGGATGTCACATTTATCTTCGTGCAGGCCGATCGAGTTCTAATTTTGAGGCCGCTAAGCTTGGAAGCTTTGGCTATGGAGTAGGCGAGTGTTTTGACCCCAACACCAAAGAACCCCGCGATATCTGTCGAGGTGATGCGGGCAATCTACGCGAGAAGCAGCAAGTTCACTCGACGAGATTATAGCTAGGAGTCCCGAATTGATTTTCGGCAAATCGCCGGAAGAGCTCAGCCGCAGAATGTGATTGTCCGAAGTTTATAAAAGAATTTTGAGAAATAATCTGCCGGTTTCATAAAGCCAATTTGAGATATTCAAACATTTGAATAGAAACTAACTGTCTCTTTATATTATCAAAATCATATTATGGTTTTTTGTCGCCTTAACAAATCGTGTTGCGTTCAGGTGACAACATTTCACGGCGAGGTGATGCAGGATGATTCACGTAGGAGTCCTCGTTCGAGGCTCCGTACCTTTAGCAGTCCGCGGCATATTTCCTTTTGCCGCGCCTATTTTGGGGGATCTACGTGA
>NZ_DAIDJE010000204.1 GCF_027451485.1 Bradyrhizobium sp. | reverse complement strand
GCCCCTGCGTTCGTTCGCAGAGACGACGATATGAAGTCTCGATGAGCAAAATCTCCCGCACCTCACCCGCTGCGGCGCTGGCTGGTGTTCTGCACCAGATTGCCATGCGCGGCCTGCTCGCGAATGTTTTGCTTTTCGTCGTCGCGGTGGCCCTTGGTGGTGTCGAGAGGCACCTCGGGCGTGCTGCCCGGCCCTTTCGGGCTCTGGTTCTCCTCCGGAACCGGCTTGATGGTCCTGGTCGGCGGCTTGTTCATGGCGCGTCTCCATCGCGTGTCCGGGAAAACGACGACGGCGGACGGAGCGTTCCGAAGAATGCGCGAGGCGGCCGAGAATTGATCGCTACGCTTTCGACCACAGCGCGGCTGAGAAGAGATGGCGTCGGATGCCGGTCAGTCGCGACGCTGCGCCTGCGACTGCTGCTGCCGTTCCTGCTCCTTGGCGCGATGGCGACCGTAAAGACAACCGGCGGCCGCGCCCAGCAGGCCGTGATGCCCGGCATAATGGCCGGCGACGCCGCCAACCACCGCACCCTTCAGGCAGCCTTTGGCCTCGGCGCGATCGGCCGCGGCAACGAAGGCGACGGCGACCATCAACGACGCGATGACGACTTTCATGACGATGATCCTTCCTGATGCTCTGGCCGATGGGACGGCACCCCTCACCCTCAATCGCAATGCCGGCAATAACGTTCCAGCCCTTGCCGTTATGGACGGGCACCCGGCAAGGCGGCCCATCGATCGGGTCATCCTTCGCCCGCAATTGCGGGTACAAGGTAAGTACGATTCGAGTCGGCTGCCAACAACGGCAGGGAAAAGATGATGAAAGAGCTCAACAAACGACGCGTCATCGAACTGATCGATGCTTTCTATGGCGGCAATATCGAGGGCGCGTTGGCCTTGTGCAGCGATGACGTCGATTTTTTCTCCAATGCGCCGGTGGATATCCTGCCGCATCTCGGGCACCACCGCGGCAAGGACGACGTCCGGCAGATGTGGACGACCGTGCACCAGCGCTATTCGGGCATGCGCTACGAGATGCCGTTCATCGCCGCCGAAGACGACAGGGTCGCGGTGCAGCTTCGCGCGTTTTTCGTCAAGCGGCTCAACGACCGCACCGTGCAATTCGACACGGCCAGCTTTTTTACGCTGCGCGACGGGAAAATCGCCAGGATTCGCGAAATCATCGATACCTTCGACCTGATTCAACAGGTGGTGGAGCAGGACTTCATCTCCGCGATCGCGGCCAGAGCCAGGGAGAACATCTGAACGCGCCGCTCGCGCGACGGCAGATGGCCCGCATCCGTGCAATGCAAAATTGCATTTGCAATTTCGTAAACTTTGACTATGTCAGCGCTCAACGTGAGTGCAGCACCCGTGCGGCGCGTCGCCAATGACGCCCATCAAGGCCGGTCGCTGACCGACAAATCCATCCAGGGAAACCAGTGAAATGACAGAGCACAGTCTCTGGCGTCTCTCGCGCGCATTGCATCGCGCGGTGAACGAGCGCCGGCACGAAGAGCTTGAATCGTTGATCGATGAGGATGTCGACTGGGCGATCTACGGGCCGATCGACATGTTTCCGTTTTTCGGCGCACGCCGCGGCAAGGCCGCCGTGCTCGACGTCATCCGCCGCATCGCCGAGACCATCAGGGTCCACCGCTTCGATCGCGAGCAGGTGATGCTCGGCACCGAATCCGGCGCCTCGATGATGCGCTATTCGCTGACTCTGCTCGACGCCAACAAACCGATCAGCCTGCGGCTGGCGCAGTTTGCCCAGTTCAAGGCCGGCAAGCTGATCAGCATCCGCATCCTGGTCGACACCTTCGATCTGGTCGAACAGGCGCTCGGCCATCCCATTCATCTGCCGCGAATTGCCTCTTGAGCCTGATCGGCAACCGGCCTTGCAGCCGCGCTCCCCGCACGCCACATGTCCGGACGCGATTGTTCTTCATCGCAGGGACGGGCTGCGGGGATCCTCGATGATGTCCAGGTTTGCAAGCGGCTTGGCCGGGTTTCTTTTGCTCGCGGCGGCATCCGGCATGACCGGGCGCCCCGCGGTCGCAGGGCCCAGGTCCACGCCCCAATCCTTGCAAGAGATGCCCTTGCCGGCGCCTTCAAAGATCTCGCCGTGGCCGGAGAGCGCCGAGCAATCGCAGCCGCAGGAGGCGGCCGATCCGCCGGCGGTGGACAACCGGGCGGCGCCGGCCAGCGAAAAGGCCGAGGTCAGCAATCCCGACATCGACTGGGCTCTGCTCGAGGTCGACGCTTCCACATTGATGACGACCGCTCCCGGGAAGCTGCACCCGCCGTCGCGTGCCGTGGCCGGCTCCGGCGCGATGAGCTGGTCCTCGCAGCAAAAGGAATATGGCTCTGCGGTTTCGGTCAAGCAGCCGATTTCGCCTGTGCTGGACATGCAGGTGGGCGCCGACATGACGGTCGTCCGCCAGCCGCAGACGCTTGCGGAGCTACTGGCCGAGAAGGCCGGCAACGGCGGCAACGAGCCGCAGTCGTCCGGCGCAGCGTGGGCGTCGGCCAGCGCAGGAGGCGTGGCCTCGATCTGGGACAAGACGACGCTCGAAGCAAGGATCGACCCGTCACAGGATCAGGGCAAGCTCGGTACGTCCTTGAGCAAGTCGCTCGCACTGGGCGAGCAATATTCGCTCACCCTGCAGAACGGCTACAACATGATTCAGGGGTTTGGCCCAGTGCCGGGAGCGGCAGGCCGCACCAGCTATGAGACCGAGCAATCCGCGAAGCTCGGCGTTGCGGATACCGGCACGACCTTTTCCGCCGGCGGCAGCCTGTCGACCCTCGACGACAAATGGCTGGGCAGAATCGGCGCCGAACAGAAGATCGTCGGCGGCTTCAATGTTTCGGCCTCGATCGCCGAAACCCCGCTGGGCATCGCCAACAAGAGCGTGACGGCCGGCTTCAAGAAGAGCTGGTAGCAGTCCCGATTCGACGTCGTTCAAACCAGGCATCGAGCGCCGGCAGGCGCGTCAGGTCCGCCACACTAATCCCCGCGAAAGCACAGCCATTGCCGCATATTGGCCGCGATCCAGCCAAAATCCAAAGTCCAGATGGCGGCGTCAACTTGGTCGTGCGGGGGATTCCGCGCTCGCGGCCGATGCGAAAACAGGGAAAAAAGCCGATGAACGCTATTCGTTCCGAAAAGATTGAATCGATCGATGAGGACAAGGACTCCGTCGCAGCCTCCGAAGTCGAGGCCGGCATCCGTGATTTTGTCCGCAACGACATCGCTTACCTGCGGCGTCCGGGGCAAAGCGCGGTGGGCGCCGAGGTGGCGCTCGATCAGACTGCCGAGGCCACCGTCAACAACGTCAACTCGCTGATCCAGCGGGTCGCCGGCACGTCGCTGGCGGAAATCGAGAACCTGATCTCGGAGCTCGAGAGCCTGCGCGACCTGCTGCACGCCGAAGGCCAACGCGTTCAGCGGGAGATTTCGGGTTACGCCCAGCTCAGCCAGGCGGCGATGAAGTCGACCCGCATGATCGCCGACAACGTCGAACAGTGGAAGCGCACCGCCGACGGACTGCGTCACAGCTGATTCGCCGGATCCAGAACTTCGAGCCGCGGCCATACGGCCCGGCTCGAAGCCGGCTGCGGGGGCCTTTGAACTCGTTCCAACGGCGAAGCTGATCCGGGACCGATGACGGGTCGCTCTCTCGCGGCGCGTGCTTTCGGCAAATATGGTTAGCGGAGTCCGGCCTATCGGATCGCCAGCTGCTCGGCCTCGAGCGAATAGGCGCCGTCGGCATAGCCTTTCACCACCATCGTCGTGGTGAACATCACGGCGATCGTCACCGTCGCGAAAATAAAGCCCAATAATTTCAATCCGCGGCGATCGGCCATGGCTTACCCCCTCGTTCCCGTCCCTTGTTTGACAGGGACTGGTTCAAAATGCGTTAGCGAGGATTTGGTTTCAGCGTTTCAAGCGCCCTTATTCCGGCGCGGCACGAACGCGATCGCCAGCATCGAAAAAACGAGCTCGCCGCGCTGGTTGGTTCCGCTGTGGCGCGCTTCGAGAATTCCCCATTCCGGGCGACTTGCGGAGGTGCGCAGCGTTTCAATTTCACTGGCGAAGCTGATCGTGTCACCGGCCAGCACCGGTTTGATCCAGCGCAGTTCACGAAAGCCCGGCGAAGGCCCCCAAACCGCGACCTCCTCTCCGCGGGCTAGAGCCTCGCTGGCCCGGCGCTGGCTGTCCAGCACCAGCAGCTTCATGCCAACCGACCCGACATGCCATCCCGAGGCAGCGAGGCCCCCGAACAGCGATTTGCGGCCTTCCTCTTCAGACAGGTGAAAACGCTGGGGATCGAACTTCGCCGCGAAGGTTTTGATCGCCCCGGACGTGAAGGTGAAAGAGCCAACCTCTCGCCGCTGGCCGACCTTGAGATCTTCAAAGAAATTCATCAACCCGTCCGATCGGTTGCAGCTTCGCCGCGCCGCTCAACGATGATCGGCGATGTCAGCTCGCACAACGCCTGTCCCGAGGCATTGCTCGCCACCATCCTGAACATCACGATGCCGGTGGTCGGCCGGCTGCGCGAGACGCGTGCTTCTGTCACTTCGACATCGAGCATGATATCATCGCCGGGCCGGAACGGCGCCAGCCAGCGTAATTCGTTGACTCCAGGCGAACCCAGCGACGCCGTGCGACCGATAAAGCCGTCGAACATCATCCGCATGATGATCGAGCAAAGATGCCAGCCCGAGCCGGCAAGCCCCTTCAACAGCGAGCGCGACGCGGCCGCCTCGTCGAGGTGCATCGGCTGCGGATCGAACTCGGCAGCAAATTCGCGAATTTCCTCGGCCGTGACGCGACGCGGACCGAAGCGGCCCAACGGGCCCTGCTGAAAGTCTTCGAAGAAAAGTCTGTTCATGGCGGGGGACTTCTTGCGGGAGGCCTGATTGTGGCCGCACTTTGTAGCAATCTCAACCCGATCCACGCGCATGGCCCGCATTCGACTTGCCCGAACTCTCGTTCGGAGCTAGCCATTTGTCGAAGAGACGGATCGCGCGAATCATTTCGACCTGCCGGAGCAAAACCGATGTTCGATTTCCAGGATCTGTTTCAGTGGGACCGTTTTATCACGCCGACCATCATCAAGACATTTTACTGGCTCGTCATTGCACTGATCTGCCTCTTTGGCATCTCCGGTATTTTCGCAGGCCTCGCCGCGATGGCGATCAGTCCGTTCGGAGGTTTCATCCAGCTGTTGGCTTCTATCGCCAGCGTCATCGTCGGCATCATCTTCTCGCGCATCTCAGCGGAATTCGTGCTGATCGTATTCCGCATCAACGAGCATCTCGGCGCGATCCGCGATCAAGGCGCGGGACATTAGCCCGGCACGCGGCGAGGCGATCGCTCGGCAGCCTCAGTTATTGAACCTGAAATGCATCACGTCGCCGTCAGCGACGACGTATTCCTTGCCTTCGAGACGCAGCTTGCCGGCATCCCGCGCCCCGGCTTCGCCGCCGAGCGCGACATAGTCGGCATAGGCGATTGTTTCGGCGCGAATGAATCCCTTTTCGAAATCGGTGTGAATGACACCGGCCGCCGCGGGCGCCTTGGTGCCGCGGTGGATCGTCCAGGCGCGTGCTTCCTTCGGGCCCACGGTGAAATAGGTGATGAGATCGAGCAGCTGATAGCCGGCGCGAATCAGCCGGTCGAGGCCGGCTTCCTCGAGGCCCAGCGTGTCGAGGAAATCCTTGCGTTCCTCGCGCGACAGTGTCGCGATTTCGGACTCGATCTTGGCCGAGATCACAACCGCAACGGCGCCTTCCTGTTTCGCGCGCTCGAACACCTGTTTCGAGAAATTGTTGCCGTCTCTTGCCGCGCCTTCCTCGACATTGCAGACGTAGAGCACGGGTTTTGATGTCAACAATCCGAGCATGCCGAAGGCGCGCTCCTCTTCCGCCTTGCGCTCCAGCGACCGCGCCGGCTTGCCCTCGCGCAAAAGCACCAGCGCGCGGTTGACAAGCTCGAGCTGTTCCTTGGCATCCTTGTCGTTGCCCTTCGCCTTTTTCGAGAGGTTATCGACGCGCTTCTCCAGACTATCGAGATCGGCAAGCATCAGCTCGGTTTCGATGGTGTCGATGTCAGCAAGCGGTGCGATCTTGCCTTCGACATGGGTGATGTCGGAATCTTCAAAGCAGCGCACGACATGCGCGATCGCGTCGACTTCACGGATGTTGGCGAGGAACTGATTACCGAGACCTTCGCCTTTCGATGCTCCGCGAACCAGTCCCGCAATGTCGACGAACGTCAGCCGCGTCGGAATGATCTGCGCGGATTTGGCGATTTCCGAGAGCTTTTCGAGCCGAGGATCCGGCACCGCGACTTCGCCGACATTCGGCTCGATCGTGCAGAACGGATAGTTGGCCGCCTGAGCGGCCGCCGTCTCGGTCAGCGCATTGAACAGCGTCGACTTGCCGACATTTGGCAGCCCGACGATACCGCATTTAAATCCCATGATCTGTCCTGAAAGCCCGGTTGCGAAGCGCGTGGCTCACGCTTCGTCATCATCCTTGTCGAAAAAGCCCTCACCGAATCCCTTGGCCTGCATCGCCAGATGCACCTTGTTCTGGAACGTGGAGTCCTTGCCGTCCGCCAACAGACCGGCATTGTCCGCAATCACCGCACAGAGCGCTTCGACCCAATCCCGGTCGCTCTTGGCGAAATCCGACAGCACATAGCCGTGGACCAGCTCCTTGATGCCGGGGTGGCCGATCCCGAGCCGCACACGGCGATAGTCGTTGCCGACGTGAGCGGAGATCGACCGCAAGCCGTTGTGGCCGGCAATGCCCCCGCCAACCTTCACGCGCAGCTTGGCCGGCGGCAGTTCGAGTTCGTCCTGAAACACGACGATGTCGCCCACGCCGAGCTTGAAGAAATTTGCAGCCTCCTGCACCGCGCGTCCGGATTCGTTCATGAACGTCTCGGGCCGAAGCAGGACCACCTTTTCCTGGTCGAGGCTGCCTTCCGACGTCATGCCCTGAAAGCGACGGCGCCATGGTGCAAAACCATGACGCCGTGCAATTTCATCGACGGCCATGAAGCCGATGTTGTGACGGTTATGCGCGTATTTCGCCCCGGGATTGCCGAGACCAACGAAGAGGCGCATGGCGCGGCATCCCGTCTCCTCTTACTTCTTCTTGTCTCCACCAGCCGGGGCCTTGGCGCCAGCCGCCGGAGCGGCAGCACCAGCCGCGGGCGCAGGCGCTGCAGCGCCAGCTGCCGGAGCCGCACCGGCCGCCGGCGTAGCGGCGGCGGTCGCACCGGCTGCAGCAGCCGCGGCCGCCTTCATTTCTTCGGCGTAACCGGACGGCGGCACGATGGTGACCAGCGTGGCATCCTCGCGCGCCAGCGACTTCACGCCGGCCGGCAGCTTGATGTCCGACAGATGGAGCGAGTGGCTGATTTCGAGGCTGCCGACGTCGGCCTCGATGAACTGCGGGATGTTGTCGGCCGAGCATTCCAGGTCGATGGCGTGGGTCACGATGTTGACCGTGCCGCCGCGCTTCACGCCCGGCGAAGTTTCGGCCTTGACGATATGCAGGGGAATGCTGACGCGGATCGTCGCGCCTTCGCCAAGCCGCATGAAATCGACATGCAGCGGGAAATCGCGCACCGGATCGAGATGGAAATCGCGCGGAATCACGCGGTGCTTCTTGCCGTCCAGATCGATGTCGTAAATCGTGGTCAGGAAGCGTCCCGCCAGGATGCGCTGGCGCAATTCGCGGTCATCGACCGAGATGGTCAGCGGGGGCTGGTTATTGCCATAGATCACTCCGGGCACTTTCCCGGCGCGACGCTCTGCCCGGGCGGCCCCCTTGCCGCTCTTCGGACGCGCGGTCGCCTTCAATTCCTTGACGGTCGCCATCGGCTTAAGTCCTTGTTTTCTAAAAAGTTAAAGGCCGCAGCGCGGCCC
>NZ_DAIDJE010000203.1 GCF_027451485.1 Bradyrhizobium sp. | reverse complement strand
CCGACGAAGGCGACCAGGTCGAAGGCGAGGGAACCGCCGAGTTGCTCGAAGACGGCACGCTTGAGATCGAATTCTCCTACAACAATGGCGACGAGGCCGTCCTCAAAGCCAAACGCGAGACTTCTTCAACAGCCTGCTAGGATTTACCAAGCAACGATGGGTACTGGCTGGCGCCCTGTTAACCTAGTTGGACTTACGAGCAGCGGGGCTATGGCTAGCACAGTGCCGCTCGGTGCTTTGAATCACGGCGGCGTCGCGCAAGACGTCATGAATGCGCCGGCGGCATTCGCCAGGCTGAAACCAATCGTTGCGCTTGCGCGCCGGACCCTTCGCTCCCGTCGCAGCCTCTGCCTCCGGATCAAACAGCCGAAGGGTGGCGTCCAAATGTGTCAAGTCGACGCGGTGCTGCTCGACATGACGCCCGAGACATTCGAGCGTTTCGGAAATCTCCGCGCGTTTTGCCCGCAAATTCATCATGACCAGCGCTTCCATTATTGGCGGGTGCTACATAAGGCCGCAGATTTCCCCTCCGTCACGGCGACTGGACACGACGTCAATATTATGTTAAATATTTATCTTGGGCAGGTCGTGCGGCCGGCTTGAGCCCTGCGCAAAAGTTTAGTGCGAGGGAGTAGTACTATGGCAAGGTTCGCTTTAAAGAGCGCAGTTTGCGCTTTGAGCCTTTTGACCGCGAGCAGCGCGTTAGCTAACGTTTATACTTTGAGCTTGGATCACTGCTCAGGCACAGGCGGGTGTGCCATCGGGTCCGACAGTTCGTATATTACGGCGGTCAACGATGGCGCGAATTTGGACATTAATGTCTATCTGCTCGGCGGGGATGTGTTCATGCATGGCCCGACCGGCAAGAACGGCAAGAACACGTTTGGTTTTGACCTCAACCTTTCGTCGATCACATTCGGCAGCATTACGTCTCCTTTCGTAGCAGTTTCGGGCATCTCGGGGAGCAACGCTATGGACGGCGCCGGGAAGTACGATTACGCCATAAATTACCCGGGAAGGGGCGGTCCGACGACGGCGACGTTGCTAAGCTTCGTGATCAACGGCGCTTCGGTGAGCGACATTTCGAATATCGCAGGAGTGTTCGCCGCTGATATCAGAAGTGGCACCACCGGAAACACGGGCGTGGTGGAGTTCAGCGCCGCAGTCCCGGAGACTTCGACGTGGGCGATGATGTTGCTCGGCTTCGCTAGCCTCGGCTTCGCTACCTACCGCAAAGCTCGGAAGCCTGCCGCGTTCGCTGCTTAAGGCTTCTGCGTAAGGCTGGTCTTCCTCGAAGACTTATCCGGGCCGCCCTAAGGGCGGCCCTTTGTTCAGGCGACAGTCGAAGCCCCGCTCGCGTAGAAAAAGGTGGCTTGATCGGTGACGAGCGTGCTCGCGGCGATAGTGAAGTTCGCCGCGAGGCTGCCTGAATTCGCGCCCCAGGGAGCCCGACGACTTGCGGATCCGGGGGCAGGGCGGCGAGGCCGTGGCGGCGCCCAGCCGGCATAATGGCGCCAGTCGGAGGCATAGGCTTTGCGTGTGTTTTCGGCGCTCGAGGCCTCGGCGTAGCCGCGCGCGGTCTCGGCCAACGGATGCAGCGGGCCGGGCAGGCGCCCGATGGGATTTTCGGCGCGGGGGGGCGTGGCCGTCCCCAGGTCGGGCGCATCGCGGGATGGCGCATTAGACGCCGCAGAGTCGGATCGAGGGCCGTTTGGGGGGTTCTGAGCGCTGGAATCCGGACTTTTTGGCCTTATCGGCGATTTATGTCCGATAATGCAAACTTATCGGACATTATTCGTTGGCGACGAGCGCGGCGGTTTACGGCGGTTAAGCTCGACAAAAGCGCCGCCGCTGCTTAGGCTCGCGCTCAAGGCGGCGGCCGCTAGAGGAACCCGAACTGAAGGAATCGAGGGGGATTCCCGAATCGGACAGGTTCTGATTCAGAGTGTCTGCCGGATCGGGAGGCCGGCGGGCATGTCGAAAGCGCTATCTCTGGATCTTCGGACGCGGGTTCTGGCGGCGGTGCACGCCGGCTCCACGCATCGGGAAGCGGCTGAGCGGTTTGGCGTCAGCGCCGCCAGCGTCAGCCGCTGGCGCGCGCGAGAGCGCGAGCAAGCAAGGCGATCCCCGTCCCAAGGCGCTCGGCGGCGACCGGCGGTCGCAGCGCATCGAAGCTCACCACGCCGCCGTGCTGGCCGCGCTTGGCCCTGACAGGAACGCAACGATCGAGGACGCGCGCCGGGATCTGGCGGCGCAAGGTCTCAGCTTCGGCTTCGGCACGATCCAGCGCTTCTTCGCCCGTCATCACATCACGCGTAAAAAAAGACCGCGCACGCCTCAGAGCAAAGTCGCCCCGATGTCGCCGCGCGGCGGGAGGC
>NZ_DAIDJE010000202.1 GCF_027451485.1 Bradyrhizobium sp. | reverse complement strand
GGTCATTGTTTCAATGCGTTATCGGCGCGGGCGAACACGACGCCTGAGCGTGCCCGTCGATATGCTGGCCGCCTAAGGCGAATGGTCGTAATCTTGCCTCCATCATTCGATTGAACCGGTGATGATCATGTGGAACGCGATAGCCAAAATGCAGCGAAGGCTTGCGATTGCAGGCGGCCTTGCGGTTGCGGTTTCTCTTCCCGGATATGCTGCCGAACCAACGGCTGCGGGCCTCTGGGAAAAGACCGCCGAGGGTAAGCCCGTCATCTGGATTCTGATGGTCGATCACCATGACGGCACGTTTGAAGGCGTGATCGCCAAGAAATTTCCAAAGCCCGGCATGCCCGAAGCGACGTTCTGTTCAAAATGCACCGACGACCGCAAGGATGCGCCGGTGCTCGGCATTTCCTTTATCCGCGACATGAAGCGGAACGGCCTGGAGTACGAAGAGGGCAATGTGCTGGATCCCCGCGACGGGCAGATCTGGCGGGCGAAAATGACGCTCAGCCCGGATGGGCAGGAACTCACGCTACGCGGCTACGTGCTGATGCCGTTGCTGGGCAAGGACGATGTCTGGCAGCGATTGCCGGATTCCGATATGGCGCAGGTGGATCCCGCGATCATCGCTAAATACCTGCCGGAACAGGCGGCCGCTGCCAAACCGCCGGGCAAGAAGAAATCCGCCTCACACCGGCAATAGGCCGAACCCGGCTTAACTCTAGCGGCGGGAGCCAGCGCGGGAGCGCTGCCGGAACGGCACCGTTGTGGCCTTTACCTCGACGACTTCAGCGCTTTCGGTGTCGATCGCCGCGCAAGCCTCGGCCTGCTTGCGGCGGAGCTGCCAAGGCTGCACCACGTTGAGCCAGAGTTCACGAGCTCCCATGATCGAAATCGCGATGCCGAACGGGATCATGAAATAAAGGATCCGGAATACGACCAGCGTCGCCAGCAACTGCTCCTTGCCGAACTGCGGCAGTGCGACCAGCATGGCGGCATCGAAGACGCCAAGCGAGCCGGGCGCATGGCTGGCAAATCCGAGCAGCGTTGCCAGAATGAACACCACCGCCAGCGACATGAAATCGATATGCGGCTGTGCTGGCATCAGGAGATACATTGCCATGGCGCAGAAGCCGAGATCGACCACGCCGATCAGGATCTGCACCAAGGTCAGCGGTGCGGAAGGCAATCTGACCATCCAGCCATTCTGCCCCAGTTCGCGCCGCTCCTCGCCGCGCACGAGCCAGACCATATATGAGATGATGGCGCCGACCACGCCAAGGGCAATCAGCCGGTTGATTGCCGCTGGCAGCTGATCCATGTAGGACGCCGCTTCGGGATGCCAGGCCATGCCGATGCCGAGCACAAAGGTGTTGCCGAGCCAAAACGTCAGACCGGATAGAAAGCAGATCTTTGCGACGTCGACGGCGCTCAGGCCGTAATCCGAGTAGATCCGAAAACGGATCGCGCCGCCGGTGAAGACGGTGGCGCCGATGTTGTGACCGATCGAGTAGCTGGTGAAACTCGACAGCGCCGCGATGCGGTAGGGGACGTGCTTCTTGCCAAGCGTTCGCAACGCGAAGAAATCATAGAATGTCAGGGTGCAGAAGGCCCCGACGACGCACAGGGCAGCAAGGGCGATATGGTGGGGCGAGATATCGGTCAGCGCCACGAACATAACGCCAGTATCGATACCCTTCAGGGTGCGGACCAGCGTCGTGATCGCGAAGGCGATAATGACAAGGCTGGCGGCAACTCCGACGCGCTTCCAGCCTATCCGCTCCTTGAAACCATGCCGCAGCATGGTCAACATCCTAACCATTCGTCCTCCCGGCAGGGCCGCAGCGCCGTTGCTGGCGGCAGTGGACTTGACATTCGCCGCTCGTTGTCGCGCGTTCTGATCAGCGGATGTCAAATCCGAAACTCCACTAGAAATCTGCGTTTGCCGGTGTCCCTTCGGTTCTGACACTCGTAAACGACCCGGCCGCGATCGCGCGCAAATGTCAGGACCGGACACCAGCCCATCGAGACAACCGCCACCGTTCGGGCCCCGATCGTCCTGCATTTAAACCCATAGGGCAAAAACCGCCTTTTGTGCAGTACTTGACAAGCGGCTGACTGTCGCGCTCCGACTGCCGGTCAAGCCCTTAGATAGGGCGTGTAGCCCCGGAGTCGAGGCGGAATTGTGGGCTGGCATCCTCGTCGCTGCATGGCTGCGCTTCCTTTTCATCGCCGTAAACCGGCGAACGTTCCCCGTGCGGCCTTTCGACTTCTGTGGGGAACATCGTCCGGACCCACCGGTTAGCGCGATATCAGCAATCGGACACTCGGCGTTCCGAGCGGAGAGCCGGCGCGCCGGTGTTCCAAAGAACAAAAAGGAACGCAGCGATGGGACTGTTCACCCGTGACATCAAGACCATGAACGATCTGTTCGTGCATCAATTGCAGGACATCTATTACGCTGAGAAACAACTCGTGAAGGCACTGCCGAAAATGGCCGACAAAGCAACCGACAAACAGCTCAAGGACGGCTTCCTGACTCATCTCGAGGAGACGAAGACGCACGTGCAGCGTCTTGAGGAGGTCTTCCGGATGCACGGGGCCGAGATCAAGGCTGTCGATTGCCCGGCGATCGATGGCATCATCGAGGAAGCCGACGAAGTCGCCGGTGAGGTCGCCGAT
>NZ_DAIDJE010000201.1 GCF_027451485.1 Bradyrhizobium sp. | reverse complement strand
TCCGCCGAACCGCCCGCATACCGTTGCGCCGCCAACTGCCAGCGCGACAACTGCGCGACCGGGATGCCGATATTCGTCGCCGCGCGACCTAGCGCAGCCGTGTTGGTGACGGAGCGCAGAACGTCCTGCATCCCACGGATGCCGGCCAGCACGCCAAGGAAGCCGAGTGTTGATTTCCGCTGAGATCTGACCCGGGAAGGCCGGATTTTTCCACTGAGAATTGTTGGGGTGGAACGGCCCACGGCATCGGATGTGCCAAGATGAGGTCGCTCAAATGACCATCATGAAAGGGCCGCTCCGATGGAATTTAAACGGATATCGATCGATACGTCGAAGCATATTTTCACGATACACGGCGTTGACGGGCAAGATCGTGTCATTCTGAGGCGGGATCTGCGGCGAGGGCAGATGGAAGCCTTCTTTGCCAAGGTGCCCGCGACAGAGATCGCTCTGGAAGCCTGCGCGGGAAGCCATCATTGGGCCCGAAAATTTGTCGCCATGGGTCACCAGATCAAGTTGATCCCTCCCCAGTATGTGAAGCCCTTCGTAAAGCGCGGCAAGAACGATCGCAACGACGCGGAAGCGATCAGCGAGGCTGCCGCGCGGCCGAACATGCGCACCGTGCCGGTTAAGACGGTCGACGAGCAGGCCGCGACGATTGTCGTGAAGCACCGCGAGATGCTTGTCGGGCAACGAACGCAGGCGATCAATGCCTTACGTGGCCATGCCGCTGAATTCGGTATCGTCGCGGCCAAGGGCTGCGGCAATGTTGAGGCGCTGGTCTGCGTTCTGACAAATGAGGCTGCCATCCCGGAAGGTGCTCGGACGATGTTCGCTCAGATGGGACGACACATTGCTGAACTCGATCTGAAGATCCGGACGATCGACCGGCAGTTGCTGGAACAGCATAAGGCCAACCCAGTCAGCCAGCGTCTCGCCGCGATCCCCGGCGTTGGCCCAATTTCCGCGATTACCTTGGCGATCTCGATAAACCCTGCGAATTTCGAGAGTGGCCGACACTTCGCTGCGTGGCTGGGACTGACGCCACGAGAACATTCGACAGGTGGAAAGCATCGGATTGGCGGGATCAGCAAGGCAGGCAATGAGCGGCTGCGCCAGTTGCTGGTCGTCGGTGCGATGTCGGTGGTTCGATACGCGAAGCCGGGCAGCAAATCGGCAAGCACCTGGCTGCTGCAGTTGCTGGAGCGCCGGCCGCGCAAGGTCGCGGCAGTCGCTCTGGCCAACAAGATCGCCCGGATCATCTGGGCGATGATGGCGCGTGGCGAGGCATACCGGCGGCAGCCGGCATCAGCCTGACCGCGGCCGGTGCCGGGGAGGCAGGAGCGATAGAAGATGATGGTGATCGGTCGAACCGACGAATGGCTAAAATCCAGCCTGGGTCAACGGCACGTCGATGCCGCAGATTTGTTTGGATGTCATTCGCGGATCCCATCTGGGCTGGCGGTCATGAGGCCGCACCGAAAAGCCGGACACATGACCGCATTCGTGCCGCCGCCACGTCTTCCAAGCTCGCTCTTGAATCCCGGGCCGTTCCACACATGACCCATGTTTGACTGTTTCCCCGTCTGGAAGAGGCGGGGGCGAACGGAGTGTTGGACATGGCGTTTTTGAGCATTATCCGCCGGTGGCATAAGCGTGAGCATGTGCCGATCCGAGAGATTTCCCGGCGCACAGGCGTGTCGCGGAACACGATCCGCAAATATCTTCGGTCTGATGTGATTGAGCCGAAGTTTCAGGTTCCGGACCGGCCGAGCAAGCTCGATCCTTATGCCGAGAAGCTTTCGGCGTGGCTGCGCCGTGAGGGG
>NZ_DAIDJE010000200.1 GCF_027451485.1 Bradyrhizobium sp. | reverse complement strand
CGTTTGCGCAGGGGAAAGAAAATGAACGGCACAGCTTCCTGGGCCGTCCGGCAGACCAGGCTGAGACAACCGTAGCCGGCATGGCGCTTGAGCATAGCCTGTTCCCCGTCAGACAAGCCGGGGATGGAAGGCGTATCGGGGCTCACCGTCTCGACCCGCATGCCGCGTCCCTGGCGCGACAAGAACGGAAGCGAGAAATAGAGGCCGCGGCAATAGGCCTGAAAGCCCTGCGCTTCGAGGATCGGCCATGTCGGGACCGCCGGCGTGACGTTGAAGTAGGTGACGTCCTTGCGCTTCTGCGTCATCGACGCAAACAGCGCGGCGTAGTTGCGGAACTCCGGATCGACATACCAGCTCGAAACGTTACAGCAGGTCGTTGCCTCGCCATCGATCACCTTGGTCGAATAGATCAGCAGTAAACAGCCCACCGGCCTGCCGTCGTCTTCCATCAGATAGCCGTAACGCGGTGTGCCTTCGGGCGGCGATCGCATGCTCTGTCGGCGCAGACCCAGCATCCAATAGTCGCGGCTGCGATGCACGAAGCCTCTTGTCAGGAGATCAGCAATTGCATCGAGATCGTTTTCCTGTATCTCGCGAAACCGCGGCTTGGCGGCAGACATCATGTTTACCAACGATGCTGAAAGATCACTTGGAGACGCTACTAGTTCACGTTTTCGCTCTATCATGGGCTTTCGAAATTTTATGAGAATGCGGAGCAGTCCATGTCGGTAAGGTTAAAGATTGTTTCGGCGATCGAGCAGATCGCCGCCGAGCAGCATGTCACCCTTCCGCCGCTGGAAGATAACCTGTCGCTGCATGAGACCGGCTTCGACTCGCTCGCATTCGCGATCCTGGTGGCGCGCCTGGAGGACGATCTCGGCATCGATCCGTTTACCATATCGGCGGACGCAAGCTTTCCTCTCACGATAGGCGACTTCATCAAGGCCTATGAAAATGTCCCCGCGTGAAATCTTCGCGCTGCGTGACTATCTCGACCCCGGCCTGACGGGCCGGACCCTCTCGGACGCGCGGCATTCGGCCTCGCTGACAGAGATTGCCGGTCAAACCTGCCTGAAGGGCCGGCTCGCGGAGTTGTCCGGCCGTTCGGTGGTGCTTGCCACTTCGAATCAATTCCTTGCCGCCATTGCCATGCTCGAGATCGACGGTATCGCGCGGCGCATGCTGCTGTGTCCGCCGGATCTGGGCGCCGGCCACCTTCAGGCCATCATCGAAGACGCCGAAATCGACGCCGTTGTCACCGATCAGCCGGATCGCTTCGCGGCCTCGGGAATCGCATTGGTCCTGATCGCCGGCGAAGAGTTGACCGCCGCGCCTCGCACGCCGACCCAGCGTGCGACCGAATGGCTGATGCTGACCTCCGGCACATTGGGCATGCCGAAGATTGTCGGTCACACGCTGGAAGGCCTGACCGGCGCGATCGCCGCCGATGCTCCCGCGCGCGGTAATCGGCCGATCTGGGCGACGTTTTATGACATCCGCCGTTACGGCGGTTTGCAGATTTTCCTGCGCGCCGTCATCGGCGGCGGTTCGCTTGTGTTGTCCGAGCCCGGCGAGGCGCTTGCAGATCACGTCGCTCGCCTGAACAAAAGCGGCATCACGCATATCTCGGGAACGCCGTCGCATTGGCGCAAGCTGTTGATGAGTGGCGCTGCCGCAGGCTTTTCGCCGCAATATGTCCGTCTGTCCGGCGAGATCGCCGACCAGGCGGTCCTCGACGGTCTGCGCCAGGCCTTTCCGTCGGCCTCGGTCGGTCATGCCTATGCCTCGACCGAAGCCGGCGTCGGTTTTGCCGTCAACGATGGCCTCGCGGGTTTTCCCGCCAGCCTGATCGGAACCAGCCGCGACGGCGTCGAGATGAAGATCGTGGACGGCTGCCTTCGCATTCGCTCAAAGCGAGCGGCACATGCCTATGTCGGGCGCCGCGCCAGCGCGTTGACCGACAACGAGGGATTCGTCGACACCGGCGACATGGTCGAATTGCGCGGCGATCGCTATCACTTCGTCGGCCGGCGTGGCGGCATCATCAATATCGGCGGCTTGAAGGTTCACCCGGAGGAAATCGAAGCGGTGATCAACCGGCATGACGGGGTTCGCATGTCGCGCGTCAGGGCGCGCAAGAGCCCGATCACCGGCGCCATTGTCGTTGCCGATGTTGTTCTCGCCGACGGTTCCGATGCGAGCCGGCGCGACGAAATCAAGAGCCGGATCATCGCCGATTGCAGGGCAAGCCTCGCGCCCCACAAGGTGCCTGCCATGATCAAGTTTGTCGACAAGCTCGACATCACGCCGGCCGGAAAGCTCGCGCGATCAGATGCATAATGTTCTGGTGACAGGCGGCAGCCGCGGCATTGGACTTGCCATCGCGCGACGGCTCGCGGCGAGCGGCTATAACGTGATCGCGGTCGCGCGCCGCGAAAGCGACGAACTGCGGGAAGCCATCGCCGCGACCGCCGGGCAAGGCAATGGATGCGTTCATTTTCGTGCATTCGATCTCGGCAATGTCGACGGCATTCCTGCCTTTGTAAAACGCCTGCGCGAGGAGTTCGGCGCAATTTACGGCCTCGTCAACAATGCGGGCATCGGCACCGAGGGGCTGCTCGCGACCATGCATAACAGCGAGATCGAAGCGTTGGTGCGCCTCAACGTGCTCTCGCCGGTCATTCTGACCAAATATGTCGCCCGCCACATGATGGCGGACGGCGCCGGTGGCCGTATCATCAACATGTCCTCGATTATCGCCTCCACCGGTTATAACGGCCTGTCGGTCTATGGCGCGACCAAGGCGGCCGCGACCGGCTTCACCCGGTCGCTGGCGCGCGAAGTCGGCAAGCTCGGCATCACCGTGAACGCGATCGCGCCCGGCTTTATCGATACGGAATTGACGCACAGCCTGGGCGCGGAACAGCGGCAGCGCATCGCCGGCCGCAGCGCGCTGCGCCGCTTGCCGGAAACGGACGACGTGGCGGGGATGGTGGAGTACCTGTTGGGCGACGGCGGCCGCAACATAACCGGCACCGTCCTGACCGTGGACGCCGGAAATACCGCCTGACCGGTGGAATGGCCCTGTGACCATCGTCCAGGTGAGGATTTGACCGGTCCGGGCGCCTGAACCTAGTTTCCAGCTTCGGCCGTATCTCTCCTCGATCCAATTATTGATTGCGCCATGACTGAATCCAAGGGCAGCGACGGCTTCTATGGCGCCATTCCGGTCTTCCGGCGCTTCGAGCGGCTGATGGATCCTGGGCTGTATGAGCCCTTGCCTTCCGACTGGAGCATCGGGCTTGCTGATATCGTCGAATCCACCAAGGCGATTGCCCAGGCGCGCTACAAGGCGGTCAACATGGCCGGCGCGGCGGTCATTGCGGCAGTGACCAATGCGCTTGAGGGGCGCGAATTTCCGTTCGTCTTCGGCGGTGACGGCGCAAGCTTTGCGGTCGCGCCCTCCGATCTCGCGCGCGCGCGGCAGGCCCTCGCCGCAACCGCGACCTGGGCCAAGGAAGACCTCGACCTAGTGATGCGCGTGGCGCTGGTGCCGCTGACGGCGATAAGAGCGCAGGGATTGGATGTTCGCGTGGCCCGCTTCGGTCCATCGCCCCATCTCTCCTATGCGATGTTTTCCGGCGGCGGTCTCGGCTGGGCGGAAGCGGCCATGAAGGGCGGCGAGTTCGCCGTTGCGCCCGCCCCGCCCGGAACTCAGCCCGACCTCTCCGGGCTTTCCTGCCGCTTCGAGGAGATGCCAGCGATGCGCGGGCTCATCCTCTCGGTGCTGGTGCTGCCGGCACAAGGCGCCGATCCAGCCGCCTATCGCGCGCTGATCGAGAACATTCTCACTCTGGTCGAACGCAGTCCCGATCAGAGCCGGCCAGTGCCGGCGGCTGGGCCGCCGCTCCGATGGCCGCCGCAAGGCGTCGAATTCGAGGCGCGCGCCCGGCGCGGCGGACCCCTTTTCACAAGACGGATCCGCGTGCTCGCCCGCACCCTGTTCGCCTATCTCATCATGCGTTTCGATATCAAGGTCGGCGGCTTCGTGCCGAAACTCTACGTGCAGCAGCTTGTAGAGAATTCCGACTTCCGCAAATACGACGACGGCCTGCGGATGGTGCTCGATTGCACGCCCGATCTCGAGCAGGCGCTGGCTGCGCGCCTCGCTGCGGCGGCCTCGGCCGGCGTCGCGCGATATGGCCTGCACCGGCAGGATGCCGCGATGATGACCTGCTTTACACCGTCGGCGGTGCGCAGCAACCACGTCCATTTCATTGACGGGGCACGCGGCGGCTATGCTTCCGCCGCGACCGCGTTGAAGGCGATGCTGGCAACGCGCGCCTGATCTGTCACCAGGGCAGACCGCAGAGGTCGAGCGTGCCCAGCGTCGGCGCGCGCCGCTTCAAGTCCAGTACAAACGGAGCCATCGCCTCAAAGCGGCTCTTCCCTTCAGGCTGCTCGGCGAGGACCGTTCCGACGAAAGGCTGCCAGCCGCGTGACTGATAGAAGTCGAAATTGTGCGGCTCGCAGAACAACAATGCAAATTGCGCCGCGTCGTGATCGCGCATGGTATGGACCGCGGCATTCAGCGCGATACTGGCGTAGCCGCGACGGCGCTGCTCGGCGCGAGTGGCGATCCCGCCAACGCCGCCGACATGCACCTTCTGGCCGTTCCAGGTCACGGTCCTGAAGTAGATACCGGCGTGACAGGCGAGTTCGCCGTCATCCGTCTCGATCAAGACGCGCAAGTCCGCCCGTGCCCATTTGACGTGGCCCCAGGAGAGCTTCTCCTTTTCGGATGGCGGCCACACCGCCTCCAGCAGACCTTTGGCGCGCGGCCACCCTTGGTTGCCGCTCACCAGCTCGATTTCAATGCTCACGGGTGACTGTCCTTGCGCGCGGGTCTCCGCTCAACAGGTGATAGTTGCGTTCGGTATGGGCCGGCTGATTTTCGCAACTGGCGATGCGATCGACGTTGAACTTGTCGCTCTACTACTAAGCGCTTCATTTTCAAGAGAAATTCGATTTAATGCGATCGCGCGCCGGTTGGCAATTCGGGGACATCGCGAGCGGCGGCGCGTGGCCGAATTCAGTTTTTTGCTGACAGGGAACCTTCTATAAGAGGTCCCGTTAAATCGTATCCCACCCTTTTCGGACATGACCCCATGACCTTCAAGCTCCCCGACCTTCCCTATGCCTACGACGCGCTCGCGCCGCATATGTCGAAGGAGACGCTGGAATTCCATCACGACAAGCATCACCAGGCCTATGTGACCAACGGCAACAATCTCCTGAAGGGTACCGAATTCGAGGGCAAGTCCCTGGAGGAGGTCGTCAAGGGCTCGTTCGGCAAGAACGTCCCGCTCTTCAACAATGCTGGCCAGCATTACAACCACATCCATTTCTGGAAGTGGATGAAGCCAAACGGCGGCGGCAGCAAATTGCCCGGCCGGCTGGAAAAGAAGATCAACGAGGACCTCGGCGGCTTCGAGAAATTCAAGACGGATTTCGCCGCGGCCGGAGCCGGCCAGTTCGGCTCGGGCTGGGCGTGGCTGTCGGTGAAGAACGGTAAACTGGAAGTCACCAAGACGCCGAACGGCGAGAACCCGCTGGTGCATGGCGGCACGCCGATCCTCGGCGTCGACGTCTGGGAGCACTCCTATTACATCGACTATCGCAACCGTCGCCCGGACTATCTGAAGGCCTTCATTGAGCACCTCGTCAACTGGGACTATGTCGACGAGTTGTTCGGCAAGGCGGTCTGACCGGAGCAGCGGACGGATCAAAGCGGCAGCCTCGGGCTGCCGCTTTTTAGTTTGGCAGTTGATGCGGGCTCAGGGCGGCGGCAATAGACTCCCCGAATGTTATAATATAACATTTGAAGTATGGTGACCCCGCCGAGCCACGATCACACCCACCCCCATCACGTCCATAACCATGGCCTGGCTGCGCCGCATCCGGCGCAGCCGATCACTTGGTCGATCCTGCGTATGACGGTGCTGTCCCGCCTGACGGCGGCGATCGCCGTCAGCGGCGTCCTCTGGGCGTTCGTCTGGCTCTCGATGAAATGACTATGGCCGCCCAACTGCAATTCCGCGATGTCACGCTGGGTTATGACCGCCATCCGGCGGTTCATCACTTGAGCGGCGAGGTGGCGCCGGGGGCACTCCTTGCCGTCATCGGCCCAAACGGTGCCGGTAAATCGACGCTGTTTCGGGGCATCGTCGGAATCCTGAAGCCGCTTTCAGGCACGATCCTGACCGGCGGCATCGATCCCAAAGACATCGCCTATCTGCCGCAAACCGCCGACATCGACCGCAGCTTTCCGATCTCGGTGTTCGATTTCGTCGGCACCGGGCTGTGGCGGCGGACCGGACTTTTGGGCGGCATCGGCAAAGGTGCCCGCCGGGAAATCGCGCAGGCGCTCGTCGCAGTCGGCCTGAGCGGGTTCGAAAATCGCGGCATCGGCACGCTGTCGGGCGGCCAACTGCAGCGGATGCTGTTTGCCCGGGTGTTGCTGCAGGATGCGCGCCTGATCGTGCTCGATGAGCCCTTCAACGCGATCGATGCCAAAACCTCCGCTGATCTGCTGGAACTGGTCAGGCAATGGCACGGCGAGGGGCGTACGGTGCTGGCGGCGCTGCACGACATGGACCTCGTGCGCGATCATTTCCCGGAAACGTTGCTGCTCGCACGCGGCAAGGTCGCCTGGGGCGCAACACCGAACGTGCTGACAGCCGAAAATCTCGCCGAGGCGCGGCGGATGTGCGAGGCCTTTGACGACAGCGCAGCCGCCTGCGTGGTCCATGACGACGCGTCGGAGGCTGCCTAAACCCATGCTCTACGACGTGCTGATCGGGCCCTTCACGGAATTCGAATTCATGCGCCGCGCGCTTGCGGCCGTGCTGGCGCTGTCGCTCGGCGCGGCACCAATCGGGGTGTTTCTGATGCTGCGGCGGATGAGTCTCGTCGGGGATGCGATGGCGCATGCCATCCTGCCGGGGGCTGCCGTCGGTTTCCTGCTCTCGGGACTCAATCTGTTTGCGATGACGGCGGGCGGACTGATCGCCGGCTTCGCGGTGGCGCTGCTCGCAGGCGTGGTGTCGCGGGCCACCGATCTGAAGGAGGACGCATCGCTCGCCACCTTCTATCTGGCGTCACTGGCGCTCGGGGTGACGATTGTCTCCGTGAAAGGCACCAACATCGATCTGCTGCACGTCCTGTTCGGCGACATTCTGGCGATGGACGATCAGACGCTGCTCGTGGTCGCCTTTAACGCCACGCTGAGCTTGACGGTGCTCGCGGTGATCTATCGTCCGCTGGTGATCGAAAGCGTCGATCCGCTCTTCCTGCGCACCGTGAGCCGTGCGGGGGCGCTCGCACATCTGGTGTTTCTGGCGCTTGTGGTCGTCAATCTCGTCAACGGCTTTCAGGCGCTCGGCACGCTGCTCGCGGTGGGCCTGATGATTCTCCCCGCAGGTATTGCACGCTTCTGGTCGCGCGAACTGACCGGCATGATCTCGATCGCGGTCGCAAGCGCGATTGTTGCGGGTTATGCCGGATTGGTGCTGTCATTCCAGACCCGCATTCCCTCGGGCCCTGCGATCATCCTGGTTTCGGCATTGCTCTATGTTGTCTCGATCCTGTTCGGCAACGTCCGTGGCGTGGTCCGGCAGCTCTTTACCGCACCTCATCTCGAAGCGTGAGGCGCATCGTGGCCGGCTGGCGGGTCCTTCTCCTGGCACTGCTGATGTCGATTGGCGCGGCGCCCGCCCACGCGCAAGGACGCCTCAAGGTGGTGGCCAGCTTTTCGATCCTTGGCGATTTCGTCAGCAATGTCGGCGGCGACCGGGTCGAGGTCACGACCTTGGTCGGCCCCGATGGCGACGTGCACGTCTATACGCCGACGCCGGCGGATGCGCGCAAGATCGCTGACGCCAGGCTGCTCGTCGTCAACGGTCTCGGCCTCGAAGGCTGGCTGCCGCGGCTGCTTCAGGCGGCCGGCGGGAAGGCCGCCATCGTCACGGCGACGGCCGGCGTCGCTCCGCTCAAGGCGGGCTCCGATGCCGATCCGCATGCCTGGCAATCGGTCGCGAATGCGGAGAAATACGTAGCCAATATCCGCGACGCGCTGGTCGCCGCCGATCCTGCCGATGCGGATGTTTTTCGTCAAAATGCGCACAGCTATCTGGCCAGGCTCGAGGCGCTCGATGCCGAGGTGCGGCAAGCGGTCGGCCGAATTCCGCCAAGCCGCCGCAAGGTGATCTCAACGCATGATGCTTTCGGCTATTTCGCCGCCCGCTATGGCATTGAGTTCATCGCCCCGATCGGCGTCTCCACGGAAGCCGAGCCCAGCGCGCGCGACATCGCGAAAATCATCGGCCAGATCAAGGAAGAGCACATCCCGGCCGTGTTTCTGGAGCGGATCGGCGACCCCCGCCTGATGCGCCGGATATCCGAGGAGACCGGGGCGAGGGTCGGCGGAACGCTATATTCCGACAGCCTGACCGATGAAAAGGGCGATGCCCCCACTTACATTGACATGGTCAGGCACAATATTAGAACGCTGACGAGCGCGCTGGCGAACCCGAGGTAAATGGGCCCTCCCGCCGGCCCAAATGCTGTTTTTCCCGGAGTAATCATGTCCGAACTGACGTCCCAAAAAATCCCTGTGACCGTGCTGACGGGCTATCTCGGCGCCGGCAAGACCACGCTTTTGAACCGCATCCTGTCGGAAAACCACGGCAAGAAATACGCGGTCATCGTCAACGAATTCGGCGAGATCGGCATCGACAACGATCTGATCATCGGCGCCGACGAGGAAGTGTTCGAGATGAACAACGGCTGCGTCTGCTGCACGGTGCGCGGTGACCTCGTGCGCATCCTCGACGGGTTGATGAAGCGCAAGGGCAAGTTCGACGCCATCATTGTCGAGACTACGGGGCTGGCAGACCCGGCGCCGGTTGCGCAAACATTCTTTGTCGACGAGGATGTGCAAAAGAATGCGCGGCTGGACGCCGTGGTGACCGTTGCCGACGCAAAATGGCTGAGCGACCGCCTGAAGGACGCGCCGGAAGCCAAGAACCAGATCGCCTTTGCCGACGTCATCGTGCTCAACAAGACCGACCTTGTCTCGAAGCCCGAGCTCACCGAGGTCGAGGCGCGGATCAGGGGCATCAATCCCTACGCCAAATTGCACCGCACGGAACGTTGCAGGGTAGCGCTGTCGGACGTGTTGGAGCGCGGCGCCTTCGATCTTGACCGCATTCTGGAGATCGAGCCGGATTTCCTGGAAGAGGACGATCATGATCACGACCATCATCATCATGATCACGGCCATCAGCACCATCATGATCATGACCACGGCCATGGACACGGCCTGAAGCACTACCATGACGAGGACATGCAATCGCTGTCGCTCAGTTCGGACAAGCCGCTCGATCCCGCCAGATTCATGCCATGGCTGCAGAACCTCGTGGCGAACGAGGGTCCGAAAATCCTGCGCTCGAAAGGGATTCTCGCCTTCAGCGACGACGACGACCGCTATGTGTTCCAGGGCGTGCACATGATGCTGGAAGGCGACCACCAGCGGCCATGGAAGGAAGGCGAGCCGCGCACCAGCCGCCTCGTCTTCATCGGCCGCGAATTGCCGGAAGCGGCGATCCGCGAGGGCTTCGAGAGCTGCATCGTTTCGCGATGACCGAGTTCGATCCGGGCGAATCTACCTCCATCGTTTCCGTCACCGACAAGGTGCGCGCGATCAAGATCGGCGCACCGGTCAGCTCCGTGCATTTCCTTGGGCAGACAGTTGCCTTCGTCGGATCGGAAGAAAATATCTTCGTGGTCGCGGACGAGTCCGATCCCGGCCTGGTTGCCGTCCACGGTGGCGGAATTCTGTGCGCCACCTCCGACGGAAAGCGTCTCGTCACCGGCGGCGACGACGGCAAGGTCGTTTCGCTCGACGCCAAGGGTGAGGTGGTGTTGCTTGCGAGCGACGCCAAGCGACGCTGGATCGACAATGTGGCGCTTCATCCCGACGGGGCGTTTGCTTGGTCGGCGGGCAAGACCGCCTTTGTCCGCAGCGGCAAGGACCAGGAGAAATCGCTGGAGGTGCCGTCGACCGTCGGCGGCCTTGCCTTTGCACCGAAGGGCTTGAGGCTCGCGATCGCGCATTATAACGGCGTGACGCTGTGGTTTCCCAACATGGCCGGCGCGCCGGAATTCCTGCCGTGGGCGGGCTCGCACCTGGCGGTGACCTTCAGCCCCGACAACAGGTTTCTGGTGACGGCGATGCACGAACCGGCGTTGCACGGCTGGCGGCTTGCCGACAACAGGCACATGCGGATGACCGGTTATCCCGGCCGCGTGCGTTCGATCGCCTGGAGCGCTGGCGGCAAGGCGCTCGCCACCTCCGGCGCGGACATGGTCATCATGTGGCCGTTTGCGAGCAAGGATGGTCCGATGGGCAAGGAGCCGACTATGCTGGCGCCGCTGAAGTCGCGTGTCACCGCCGTCGCTTGTCATCCTGACCAGGCCATTCTCGCGTCCGGCTACGAAGACGGCACCGTGCTGATGGTGCGACTGAGCGACGGCGCAGAAATCCTGGTGCACAAGAACGGCGGCGCCGCGATCGCGGGACTCGCCTGGAACGCCAGGGGCACGCTGCTCGCCTTCGCCGCCGAGGACGGCGAGGCAGGACTTTTGACGCTCTAAGCGTGCCTGAGTTCCGGCGGAGTTCCGCGGAACAACGCTCTCCAGCGCCCGTTAATGCCGGCGTACCATTCGTCGGGTGAAGGTGATGTTGAGCGGTCGAAAGCGAGGGGCGGATTTTCTGGTCCCGTCAGTGATGCTGGTGACGGGGCTTTTTCTGACCGGCTTCTCGGTCGTTTCCACGCCGCGTCCCAATGTTCATCTCGCGCAGGCGACGCCGCCTTTGCAGGGGACACCTGCGCCCGCGACGAATGACAAGCCTGCGGAATCAAAACCCGGCGGCACGCGACCGACGACGCCGGCGCCCCAGCCTGCTCGTCCGGATGCGCAGGCGCAAAGGGAAGGCGCCAAGCCCGCGCTTCCCCCCGCGCCTCCGGAAAAGATCGCCCCGCCGATGGAGAAGAAATAGGCCTCCCTTGTTCAAGATAGCGGACCGGGAAACCTGCGCGCTTTATAGATGCCGACGCCGGCCCTTGAGCGGGCGGCGATCAATCTCCGAAAAAGCCGAAGCGAGGGCGCTCCTCTAAGCGCGGCGAGTCGTATTCGCCGAACAGCTCGAAATGGCGCGGGCGCCCATTGCCGAAGCGCGGCGCTGGGTCCCGTTCGACGATCTCATCGACTGCGCCGTCCCGCGGCGTCTGCCGGACCAAGTTGGCTGCCGCATCCAGGTTTGGCTGGCGCGGGTCTTGGTCCGGTCGCCGTCTATGCTCTGAAAACCGATGGTCCCCTGCCGATTTCCGTTCCGCCCGCCTTCGCGAAGCTGCCCCCCTCGGATCTGCCGAACGCGTGCTTGCGCGCTCGTTCTTTGCGGCAGTGGTGTCTTCCTTTGCGGTAGCGCGGTCATCGGTCTTCGCCACAGCAGGAGGCTCAGCGGTCCTGGGAACGGGCGGCGCTTGAAGGTTGGTTGCCGCCTCCGTTCTGGCTGGGGCCGAAGCCGCCGCCGGCGGCGCGCTCTGTGTCGGTGGTTTTGTCGAGTCCTGCTGTCCATGATCCGACGATGCCACCGACGGCTTCGGCGTAGCGGAGTTTGCGAGCCCGACCGTGCCAGCGTGAATGCGTTCCAGCCTGTTGGGCTGATCCACCGCGCGTGTCGTGATCATCGCTCCGCCAGCGAAGCCGACGGCGATCGCGGCGAATGCCGTTCCGATGCCGGCGAAGAAGGACGAATTGCTGAAAGCCATCGCGTGTCCTCCGGTTTCCGGGAAGCCAACGCGATGTGCCTTTGCGTGTTCCGCCGGCGACCGGTACAAGCCTGCCGGGGAACTTGGATGATGAACTCAGATGATGATGGGCCGATGAAAGCCAGTTCTCACCGCACCAGCACGTTTCTGAACTGCCAGGGGTCGCTTTCGTCGATGTCCTCCGGAAACAGACCGGGACGATCGGTGAGCGGGGTCCAATCGGTGTAATAGCCCTTCACCGGTCCGAGGTACGGCATCTGGATTTCAAGCAGGCGGTCGTAGTCCATCTCGTCGGCTTCGACGATGCCCTCGTTCGGATTTTCCAGCGCCCAGACTATTCCGCCGAGCACGGCGGAGGTCACCTGAAGGCCGGTGGCGTTCTGATAGGGCGCGAGCTTGCGGGTCTCCTCGATCGAGAGCTGCGAGCCATACCAGTAGGCATTGTTGTCATGGCCGAACAGCAGCACGCCGAGTTCGTCGATGCCATCGAGGATTTCGTTTTCATCGAGGATGTGGTGCTTTTCCTGCATCTTCCCTGCGCGGCCGAACGTTTCATGCAGCGACAGCACCGCGTCGTCAGCAGGATGATAGGCATAGTGGCAGGTCGGCCGATAGATCACCGTGCCCGATGCGTCGCGCACCGTGAAGTAATCGGAGATCGAGATCGACTCGTTGTGGGTGACGAGAAAGCCATACTGCGCGCCGCGGGTCGGGCACCAGGTGCGCACGCGCGTGTTGGCGCCGGGCTGCATCAAATAGATCGCAGCGCCGCAGCCGGATTGGTGTGTATGCGCATTCTCGGGCATCCATTTTTCATGGGTGCCCCAGCCGAGTTCGGACGGCTGCATGCCTTCCGACAGAAAACCTTCGACCGACCAAGTGTTGACGAACACGTCCGGCTCTTTCGGCGACCTGGATCGCTGGGTGTCGCGTTCGGCGATGTGGATGCCCTTCACGCCAGCCTGCCGCATCAAGTCAGCCCATTCTGCTTTGGTCTTCGGCCTGGGAGCATTGAGCTTCAGATCAGCGGCGACATTGAGCAGCGCCTGCTTGACGAAAAAGGAGACCATGCCCGGATTGGCGCCACAGCAGGAGACAGCCGTCGTGGAGCCCGGGGGGCGCGCCTTCTTGGCGGCCAGCGTCACTTCACGAAGGGCGTAGTTGGAGCGGGCTTCCGGGCCCTTCGAAGCATCGAAATAAAAACCGAGCCAGGGCTCGTTGACGGTGTCGATATAGAGGGCGCCAAGTTCGTTGCAGAGCTCCATGATATCCGTGGAGCCGGTATCGACCGAAAGATTGACGCAAAAACCCTGGCCGCCGCCTTCGGTGAGCAGCGGCGTCAGCAAGTCGCGATAATTCTCCTTGGTCACGGCCCGCTGGATGAAGCGTACATTGTGCTTCTCGCAATGCGCCTTGCGGCCCTCGTCCTTGGGATCGATCACGGTAATGCGCGACTTGTCGTAGTCGAGATGCCGCTCGATCAAAGGCAGCGTGCCTTTGCCGATGGAGCCGAAACCGACCATGACGATCGGGCCGGTGATCTTCGCGTAGATCTGCGAGGCGGGGCTCATGGGATAGTCTCTCCGAAAAAGTGCTAATCGATAACTGTGGGTTCAGGCGCTGCGCCGCTTGGCGGTCACTTCGATCTCGACCTTCATTTCAGGCTTCAGCAGACCGGCGACGACCAGCATGGTCGCTGCGGGGCGGATTTCGCCAAGAACCTCCCCGCAGACCGCAAAATGCGCGTCCGCATCGCTGATGTCGGTTAGATAATAGGTCGCGCGGACGATATCGGTCATCGCAAAGCCGCCGTCCTTCAAGGCCGCTTCGATGGTCTTGAAGCAGTTTCGTGTCTGGCCTGTGACGTCCGCCGGCATGGTCATGGTGGCGTAGTCATAGCCAGTGGTACCCGCGACAAAGGCCATGTCGCCGTCGACGACCGCGCGGCTGTAACCAGCGGTCTTCTCAAAGGGCGAACCGGTGGAAATGAGGCGGCGGGACATGATGATGGTAACCCTCGGCTTCGAACGACCATGATTGACGGCCCTTTATATCAGCGCAAACGTCGTGTCACCTCGTGGGAGCTGAGCGTGGCCGAGCCCATCGACGGATGATGATGTCCCGGACGATCAGCATGCCCAGCGCGATCAGGAGCATCGTCGTAAGGATCGTGCGAAATCGCGTCGGTGTCGCCGCGGGGGCGGTGGCGAGATTCTTGCGCATGGCGTTATCGGCTACGCCGCGCGGGGGCGCGGCGCCTTCCTTGCCGGCAGTGAAAGCCCGGTCGCCACGATCAGTCCCTGCGCGCCCACGAGCGCGTCCGGGACCAGTTCGAGGCCAAGCAGCCGATCGCGCTCGAACGGGCCCGGCAGCGACAGTCCGGCCATCTTCCGGCCTGAGAAGCCGAAGCGGGCGTAGTAGGGCGCATCGCCGAGCAGAATCACCGCGCGATGCCCACGCAGCGTCGCCGCCGCGAGCGCGTGGTCCATCAGCGCGGTCCCGGTGCCGAGCCTGCGGGAGGGCGACCCAACCGCCAGCGGGCCGAGCAAGAGCGCCGGGATGCTCCCGGCGTTGACGTGCCACAACCGCAAGGTACCGATCAGATGCTCGTCCGCGACCGCCGAGAAGGCAAGGCCTTCGGCGGGGGCGCGTCCGTCGCGCAGGCGCTGGCAGGTCCGCATATGGCGATTCTCGCCAAAGCAGGCATCGAGCAGCGCTTCACGGGCGACGACGTCTGAGGCCTTCTCCGCACGGATCGCGAGCGAAGTGGCGTTCAGGGCGAGGGCGATGTCGGTCTTCCGCGAGACAGTCATGGTACATCAATCCTCACACACCACGGGCGGCACGGCCTGCGGCTGCGTTGTCAAAATCGGAAATATCGGGAGGGGAGCCGGCGAACCGGCTCCGGTTATGTCAGGCCTTCAGAAGGGGCCGGGTCAGATGTGGTAGGTCTTGAGCGGCGGAATGCCGTTGAAGGCCACCGACGAGTAGGTCGACGTATAGGCTCCGGTACCCTCGATCAGCACCTTGTCGCCGATCTCGAGCGTCACCGGAAGCGGATACGGCATCTTCTCGTACATGACGTCGGCGGAATCGCAGGTCGGCCCGGCGAGCACGCACGGCGCCATCTCTGCCCCGTCATGCGGGGTGCGGATCGCATAGCGGATCGACTCGTCCATTGTCTCGGCGAGTCCACCGAACTTGCCGATGTCCAGGTACACCCAGCGCACCTCGTCCTCGTCGCTTTTCCTGGAGATCAGGACGACTTCGGATTCGATGATGCCGGCATTGCCGACCATGCCGCGTCCCGGCTCGATGATGGTCTCCGGGATCTGGTTGCCGAAATGCTTGCGCAGCGCGCGGAAGATCGACCGGCCGTACTGCACGACCGGAGGAACGTCCTTGAGGTACTTGGTCGGGAATCCGCCGCCCATGTTGACCATGGAGAGGCTGATGCCCCGCTCGGCGCAATCGCGAAACACCTGAGAGGCCATCGCCAGAGCGCGGTCCCAGGCCTTCACCTTGCGCTGCTGCGAGCCGACGTGGAAGGAGATGCCGCACGGCTCCAGGCCCAGACGCTTGGCGAGGTCGAGCACCTCAACCGCCATTTCCGGGTCGCAGCCGAACTTCCGCGACAGCGGCCATTCGGCGCCGGCGCAGTCGTAGAGAATGCGGCAGAACACCTTCGCAGCCGGCGCGGCCCGGGCGACCTTCTCGACCTCGGCGGCGCAATCGACCGCGAACAACCGGATTCCCAAGGCAAAGGCGCGCGCGATGTCGCGCTCCTTCTTGATCGTGTTGCCGAAGGAGATGCGGTCGGCCGTTGCACCGGCGGCCAGCGCCATCTCGATTTCCGCGACGGTGGCGGTATCGAAGCACGAGCCGAGGGAGGCGAGCAGAGAAAGTACTTCCGGCGCGGGATTGGCCTTCACCGCATAGAACACGCGGCTGTCGGGCAGCGCCTTGGCGAAGTTCTGGTAGTTATCGCGCACCACTTCCAGGTCGACGACGAGGCAGGGCTCGACGTCCCGTCCCTCGTTACGGCGGTTGCGCAGGAATTCCCTGATGCGTTCGGTCATAGCACCCTCCAAACGGCCCAGCGACGGACCCGTTCAAAATTTTCTCGGTCGTAAGTGTCGCGGCCGGTGTCGCACGATGGAGACGCGACAGAGCCTCGAAACTCAAACCGAATTGTGCTGCCGTGGATTGGTTGGGAATTTTCCCGCCCGCTCACCTGGCAATGAAGGACAAGCCTTTTCAGTAGCCCGCGCCGGCGGTTGGAATGCCGGTAGAGACCAAAAAAGCCCGATCCGTCGTTGCTTTAAGTCGCGTCCCCCGTTGAGAACGAGGTGCGCCGGTTCGCCTCCGGCTGCCAGTCACGGTTGCAAGGGAAGAAGGGACCTTCAACGGCATCTCTGGAGAGAGAGGCTGGCCTTTTTCGAGTCTTCGACTCGAAGTGACCCTCGGTTCTTCAACCCTTGGCGGCTGTCCGGCCTCTTGTCCGGATACCTACCGACTGACACACGACCACAGGCACGTGCGAAATTGGGCAAGTCCGCACATAATCATTTTGATTCTGGTTCGCAAGAATTTTTTTAGACTGCGCGCAGATTTCCCTAACGCGCGCTTACGTCGCCGCGTGCGAAGCACGAAAATCAAATCGAATATGAACGCGCGTTAAGTTTGTTTAACGATGCGTAACGCTCGCGAGGCGACGAAGCTCTTGCGCGAGCCGATCCAGTCAGGCGCGGCGCGTGAACGGCTCGACGCGCTGGGCTCCGCGGACGAAAGTGATCATCACGAACACACCGACCGCGAACAATATGGCCTGCAAGATGTGAGCCCAGGTGTCCTGCGAGATGCTGAGGAAGAAATCGTCCGGCGGCAGCATGATGGCGAGCGCCCAGCCGCCTGCGAAGGCGGCGCCGAACACTTCAGCGCTGATCAGGATAGCCGCGCTGAGGACGGTGATGACGCTGGGCCAGGCGATCGTGCGGCGGCCGGTGGAAGGTATTTGCGCAGTCATGGGCGTGAACTCTTGAATTGCAGGTCAGTTCCTGGTGTCCCGGTTCTGACATTCGTATCATTTCGCAGCAGGCACTTTTACGAATGTCAGGGCCAAAGGGACACTAGCAAACATATAATTTCAGTGTGGCTTCGACTCTGACGTTCATTCGAAGAACCCGCGGCGGCACCGAAAGGAAATTGGAGTCGCCACACTGGCTTTCGGGCCGCAATCTCTCCGAAATGGACGCTTCTATCAAGCGCAAAAGGCCCAAAAAAGCCGCAGCGCGTGCTATAGCCTGAAGGTTCAAAATGGCACTCAGGACGGGATTTTCGATGTCAGAAGCGAAGGAAAAGGCGCAAGCCGTATCCGCTCAAGCCAACCCGCTGCTCCGGCCCTGGCAGACGCCGTTCGAGACGCCGCCCTTTGCCGAGATCGCCCCGGAAATGTTCCTGCCGGCGTTCGAACAGGCCTTTGCCGACCACGCCGCCGAAATCGCCGCGATCACCCACGATCCGTCGCAGCCGGACTTCGACAACACCATCACGGCGATCGAGCGCTCGGGCAAGCTGCTCACCAAGGTCTCGGCTGTGTTCCACGCGCTGGTGTCGGCCCATTCCAGTCCGGCACTGCTGGAGGTCGACAAGGAAGTGTCCTTGAGGATGGCGCGGCACTGGAATCCGATCATGATGAACGCTGTACTGTTCGGCCGGATTGCCCAGCTCTACGAGCGCCGTGCGACTCTCGGTCTCACCGGGGAACGGCTGCGGCTGCTCGAACGGACCTATACGCGTTTCCACCGCGCCGGTGCGGGACTGGACGAAGCCGCCAAGACGCGGATGGCCGAGATCAACGAGCGGCTCGCCCATCTCGGAACGACCTTCAGCCATCATCTGCTCGGTGACGAGCAGGAATGGTCCATGGAACTCGGCGAGGCCGATCGCGACGGTCTTTCGGAGAGCTTTGTCGCGGCGGCGCGGGCGGCGGCCGAGGAGCGGGGGCTCTCCGGCAAGGCGATCGTGACACTGTCGCGCTCCTTCGTGGAGCCGTTCCTCAAGACTTCGGCGCGCCGCGACCTTCGCGAGAAGGTCTACAAGGCCTTCATCGCCCGCGGCGACAACGGCAACGCCAATGACAACAACGCGACCATTGTCGAGATCTTGGCCCTCCGCGAGGAAAGCGCCAGGCTGTTGGGCTATCCGACCTTCGCGGCCTATCGCCTGGAAGATTCGATGGCAAAGACGCCGCAGGCGGTACGCGGCTTGTTGGAGCGGGTCTGGAAGCCGGCGCGGGAGCGGGCGCTGAAGGACCGCGATGCGCTTCAGGACATGATCGTCGAGGAGGGCGGCAATTTCGCGCTGGCCCCCTGGGACTGGCGCTACTACGCGGAAAAACTGCGGCAGGCGAAGGCCAATTTCGACGACGCCGCGATCAAACCTTATCTCTCGCTCGACCATATGATCGAGGCGGCCTTCGACTGCGCTACCCACCTGTTCGGCCTTACCTTCGAAGAGCGGAAGGATGTTCCGGTCTGGCATCCCGACGTGCGAGTCTGGGAGGTCAGAGACCGCACCGGCAAGCACAAGGCGCTGTTCTATGGCGACTACTTCGCCCGGCCTTCCAAGCGCTCGGGCGCCTGGATGACCTCGCTCCGGGACCAGCAGCGGCTCGACGGCGAGGTCGCGCCAGTGATCCTCAACGTCTGCAACTTCAGCAAGGGAACGGAGGGCGAGCCGTCGCTACTTTCCCCGGACGACGCCCGCACGCTATTCCACGAGTTCGGCCATGGCCTGCACGGCATGTTGTCCGACGTCCTCTTTCCATCGCTTTCGGGAACCAGCGTGTTCACCGATTTCGTCGAGCTGCCCTCGCAGCTCTACGAGCACTGGCAGGAGCAGCCGCAGGTGCTGCGCCAATTCGCACGCCACTACCAGACAGGCGAGCCGCTGCCGGATGACCTGCTGCAACGCTTCCTCGCTGCGCGGAAATTCAACCAGGGCTTTGCCACCGTCGAATTCCTGGCTTCCGCGCTGCTCGACCTCGAATTTCACACCCAGCCGGCTTCGGCGAGCGCCGACGTGCGTGCCTTCGAGCAGCGGGAACTCGAAAAGATCGGAATGCCGGCTGAAATCGCCATGCGCCATCGCCCCCAGCAATTCGGACATATCTTCTCCGGCGATCATTATGCGGCCGGCTACTACAGCTACATGTGGTCGGAGGTGATGGACGCCGACGCCTTCGGCGCCTTCGAGGAGGCCGGCAACATCTTCGATCCGGCGGTGGCAGGGCGCCTGCACCGCGACATCTATTCCTCCGGCGGCTCGCGCGATCCGGAAGAGGCCTATATCGCCTTCCGAGGCCGCGAGCCCGAGGCCGACGCGCTGCTGCGCCGTCGCGGCCTCCTCGACGTCCCCGAGGCAGCCTGAGATGCGACCGGCAATGTCCCGCCTGAACGCGTGGCTGTTTGCGGCCCTTGTCGTGGTGCTTGGCTCAACGGCGGCTTGCGCCCATCCGCATGTCTGGATCACCTCGACCAGCGAGTTGCTCTACGCTCCCGACGGTTCGATCACCGGGGTGCGTCACGCCTGGACTTTCGACGACATGTTCTCGTCCTATGCCTTGCAGGGGATCGAGGGCAAGACGAAGGGCGCCTATACCCACGAAGAACTGGCGCCGCTCGCCCAAACCAACGTCGATTCGCTGAAGGAATTTGGCTACTTCACGTTCGCAAAGGCCGACGGCAGGAAGGCGAAGTTCGAGGAACCGGTCGATTACTTCCTTGATTACAAGGACGGCCTCCTGGTGCTGCATTTCACCTTGCCGCTGAAGACGCCGGTCAAGCCCAGGGTGCTGGCGCTCGAAATTTTCGATCCGACCTATTTCGTTGACTTCCAGCTCGCCAAGAAGGAGCCGGTTCGGCTGGTCGGTGCCCCGGCCGCTTGCACGTTCGATGTGCGACGGCCAAACGACGGTGCGGCCAGCGCGCAGGCGCTTGGTGAGCAGAATTTTACCGACGGCAGCAATGCCAATTACGGCGCGATGTTCGCCAACAAGATCACGGTGACATGTCCATGAGGTGGGGCGCAGACCGGACGGCCATCGAACGCGCGGTTGCGATTGGTGCACTGGCTGTAGCGGTGGTGCTGACTATCGATGGCCTGACGCAGTTCGCAGCAGCGCAGACGCCGTTCGGCGGCGTCCGTCCACAGGTCAGCGAGCACGCCGGTGGCTTGATCGGATGGCTATTGGCCAAGCAGTCGGAGTTCTATCGCGAGATGTCGTCGGCCATCCGCGCCGCAAAGGCTGACGGGAGCGCAGTCTGGGCGCTGCTGGCGATCTCCTTCGCGTACGGGATTTTTCATGCCGCTGGTCCCGGCCACGGCAAGGCAGTGATTTCATCCTATCTCGTCGCCAACCAGGAAACGGCGCGGCGCGGGATTGTGCTGTCCTTCGTCTCGGCGCTGCTGCAGTCGCTGGTCGCTGTGCTGATTGTCGCGATCGGCGCATGGCTCCTCAACATCACCGCCAAAACCATGTGCGGGGCGGAAAGGGTGATCGCGATTGCAAGCTACGGCCTGATAGCGGCATTCGGCGCCCGCCTGGTCTGGACCAAGGGGGCAAGCTTCGTGGGCGCGCTGCAAGCGCGTCCGACAGATCCCGAACCGGCACTGGTGTCGGCCGCGTCATTCCACGGAGACTTCCGTCGCCATGACCATGTGCACGATCATGGGCATGATCACCCGCACGTTCAGGGCCATCAGGCTCACCATCATGTCCACGACGAGCATTGCGGCCATTCCCATGGTCCGTTGCCGAGCGAACTGGAGGGACCGGGCGGTTGGCGGCGGGGCCTGGCTGCGATCTTCGCGGTGGGCCTGCGGCCGTGTTCGGGTGCGATCCTGGTTTTGGTCTTCGGGCTGGCGCAGGGGCTGTTTTGGGCCGGCATTGCCGCCACTTTCGTGATGGGACTTGGCACCGCGATTACGGTGGCGACGATTGCCGTGCTCGCCGTATCGGCCAGGGCGGCCGCACTCCGCATCAGCGGGGCGAGTAACGGCGGCGGCGCGCTGATCATGCGCGGCGTCGAATTTGCCGCCGCGGGGCTGGTCCTGCTGTTCGGTATTGGCCTGTTGAGCGGCTATCTGTTTGCCGAGCCGCTGACCTGCCTTCGGCCGATCCTATAGCGTCAGCAGATTGCGCCATGCCGGCAGGAAGAAGATCGCGATATTGATGGCAAAGCCGATGCTCCAAAGAATCGAACGCAGCGTCGGCCGGTTGCCGATGTAAGTGAAGACATAGGCGACCCGGACGATGACGAACAGAATGGCGAGTTCGTTGACCAGGCTTTGCGGACTGTTGCGAAATTCCGCGAGCAGGACCGCGACCGCAAAGAACGGAAAGGCCTCGATGCCGTTCTGGTGCGCGCCTAGGGCGCGGGCGGCTATCGGCTGTTCAAAGAAGGCGGGATCACGCGGTCTGGAATTGTCAAAGTCGCCAGACCTCAGCCATTTCACCGATGCGATGGTCAGCAGATACAGCATCAGGCTTGCGAAAACGCACCATTCCGCGGCGGTCATTTTTCCTCCCACGCGAGGGTGCTGGGCGATGACCAGATCGCCTGCCGACAGGCCTTGAGAGTACCGAAGCCGCCGTTACCTTGACAAGGATGGTCGGGCGCGCGATTCCAGGGGCATGAGCGTGGTCCATCAGATCGAGAGCATGGTAACCCGGGTTGACGGTTCAGCCGCTGCCGCCGGTCCCGTGCGCTCGCGTATCGGGGTGTTGCTGGTCAATCTCGGTACGCCGGACACGGCGGACGCACCGGGCGTGCGCGTGTATCTCAAGGAGTTTCTGTCCGATCCCCGCGTGATCGAGAATCAGGGGCTCGTGTGGAAGCTCGTGCTCAACGGCATCATTCTGCGCACCCGCCCCGGCCGGAAAGCGCGGGACTACCGCAAGATATGGAACAACGAAAAGAACGAATCGCCGCTCAAGACCATCACTCGCGCGCAGGCCGAAAAGCTGGCTGTCGACATCGCCAGCCACGATCATGTCGTCGTCGACTGGGCGATGCGCTACGGCAATCCCTCGATCGCATCGCGGATTGAAGCGCTGACGGCACAAGGCTGCGATCGCCTGCTGGTCGTTCCGCTCTACCCGCAATATTCGGCCGCGACGTCAGCGACGGTCTGCGATGAGGTGTTTCGCGTCCTCGCTCTGATGCGTGCGCAGCCGACCCTGCGGGTGACGCCGCCTTACTACGACGATCCCGATTACATCGAGGCGATCGCGGCGTCGATCAAGACATATCTTGCAGGCCTTCCGGCGCAGCCCGAGGTCATCGTGGCGTCGTTTCACGGCATGCCGCAGAAGTATGTCGACAAGGGCGATCCCTATGCGCAGCAGTGCGTGGCGACGACCGAGGCCCTTCGCAAGCGCCTCGGCCTGGATGCCTCGAATCTGCTTCTTACCTTTCAGTCCCGCTTCGGGTTTGACGCGTGGCTTCAACCCTATACCGACAAGACCATGGAAAAACTCGCCAAGGACGGCGTGCGCCGCATTGCCGTCCTGACGCCGGGATTTTCGGCAGATTGCCTCGAAACGCTGGAAGAAATCGCGCAGGAAAATGCCGAAATTTTCAAGCACAATGGCGGTGAGCAATTTTCCTTCATCCCTTGCCTGAACGACAGCGAGGGTGGCATGGACGTGATCCGGAAGCTCGTTCTGCGCGAGCTTCAGGGCTGGATCTGAACGGTCGTATTTTCTTATTGCAAGCCGGTGGCGCGAGGCTGACGGTGGCGGCCGCCTAGCTTCGCTCCTTTTCCCACCGCTCCGCAAAGCGATGCAGCGGCAGCAGCAATCCGAGTAATTCGCGGCCCATCTCGGTGAGGCCGTAGCCGCCTGGCGGAATGAGCTCGATGAAGCCGGCGGCGCGCAATTCCTTCAACCGCTCATTCAACACTGTCGGCGAAGCTTCGTCGCAGGCGGCGCGAAGCGTGCGCGAGGTCATCGAACGCTCGCGCAACTCCCACAATATCCGCAGGCTCCAGCGCCGCCCGAACAGGTCGAGCAGCGCCATGATCGGCCGGCCCGTCCGCGAGCCGCGCACCGGGCCACCCCTGGGCTTGTTGCGAATAGGTGAAGCTGGCTTCGGCATCGGCGATCAAATCCTTTCTTGTGTCCTTGCTACAGAATATGTAGCGTGCGCTACGTTTAACGTAGCACGGAGGATGTCATGCCGCGAATAGCGCCGCTCGAGCCGCCTTATGAGGCCGAGATCCAGAGCCAGTTCGACCGGATCATGCGTGGGGCGCCGCCGTTGATGCTGTTTCGGGTGATGACGTCCAATCCGCGCGCCTGGGATAAATTCCGCGCCGGCAGCCTGCTCGATCGGGGTCCGCTCAATCTGCGGGAGCGCGAGATCGTCATCGACCGGACCTGCGCGCTGAACGCCTGCGAGTACGAATGGGGCGTGCACGTGACGACCTTTGGGCCGGCGGCGGGCCTCAGCGACGCCGAGATCCGCGCCACCGTGGGTGAGGGCGCCGAGGCGCCCTGCTGGTCGGCGGCCGAACGGACGCTGATAAGAGCGGTTGAGGCGCTCCACGCTCGCTCGACGCTCAGCGACAGTGAATTTTCAGCACTGTCCTCGCATTACGACGATGCGAAGATCTTTGAAATCATCCTGCTCTGCGGCTTTTATCGCACCGTCTCATATCTGGCGAACGGGCTGCGGTTGCCGTTGGAGGACAAGGTGGCGAGGTTTCCTGCCTAGACTCCCTTGCCGCGCCTCACCCCAACTCTCCCCGCAGAAACCGGGGAGAGTGGGGAGTGAGACTTGGGTTGAGACTTGGGCGAGGTGATTACACCACCCCGGCGCGCAACAGGTCGTGCAGGTGCACGATGCCGACCGGCTTGTTGGCCTCGGTCACGATCAGGGCCGTGATCTTGGAGGCGTTGAGGATTTCCAGCGCTTCGCTCGCGAGCAAATCCTTGCGGATTGTCTTCGGATTCTTCGTCATGATGTCGTCGACCAGCGCGGTCATCAAGTCGGGCCGCATGTGACGCCGGAGGTCGCCATCGGTCACGATGCCCGCGATGTGCCCGCGCGCATCGACAATGCCGACGCAGCCAAAACCCTTCGAGGTCATCTCGACGAGAGCTTCCGACATACTGGTGCCGAGCGGCTTCAGCGGCACCGCAGCGCCGGTATGCATGATGTCGCTGATATGTTTCAGCATGGCGCCGAGCTTGCCGCTCGGGTGCAGCACGCTGAAATCGACCGAGGTGAAGCCGCGGCCTTCGAGCAGCGCGATCGCCAGCGCATCGCCCAGAGCGAGCAGCATCAGCGACGACGTGGTGGGCGCCAGGTTATGCGGACAGGCCTCGCGCGCCCTTGGCAGCGTCAGCGCGACGTCGGCGGCCTTGGCAAGCGTTGAGTCGCGCTCTGCGGTCATCGCAACGAGCGGGATGCTAAAGCGCGTTGCGTAGGTGATCAGCGATTTCATCTCCGCCTGCTCGCCGGACCACGACAGCGCCAGGATGACATCGTCCGTGGTGATCATGCCGAGATCACCGTGGCCGGCCTCCGCCGCATGCACGAAGAACGCCGGCGTGCCGGTAGAGGCGAAGGTGGCCGCGATCTTGCGGGCGATATGGCCCGACTTCCCGAGCCCGGTGACGATCAGCCGTCCCTTGGCGTTGCGAATGAGCTCCGCCGCGCGGCTAAAGGCTCCGCTGAGGTCGGATCGAAGCGCCGCCTCTATGGCGGCGATGCCGCTGCCCTCGGCTTCAAGGGTGCGTAAGGCCGACTGGACGGCGGCGTTGGAGGAATCGGTGCCGGTTGAATGGGCCATCAGCGGTTTCGAGGGACGCATACGGTGTTCCGAAGGTGCTTAAGACGAAGCAGGAGGAGGTAGCTTTCCTACCACGGTTAATGGCCCATTGCCCACTTTCCGAAGTTCGTCCGCCATCGCAGCACCCCCGTTCTCAACGCCTCATTAACCATAATTGTTTTTACTCCGTTAACGACGTTTTCCGAACCGGCCGCTCGGGCCGAATAGGTAAGCGTATGAATTTGTTGGGGTATTTACATCGTGATGCCGAGGCCCGCCACCGGCCACAGCAAGCGCGTGACGTTGTTGCGTGCGGCTTTGCCGTGCCTTGCGCTGATCATGGTTACATCCCCCCTCTACGCCCAGGCGCTCACGCCTGACCTGCTGCGCCCGGTTCCTGAGGGGCTGCTGGTCCCGCAGGACTCGTTTCTGCGGAAGACCGCGGGAAATACGGGCGATGATGACGCGTCTGATTTGGGCCCCGATTCGAACCGAAAGCGGCCGGCGCCTTCGCGCATCGGCAATATTCCGACATACGGCCTGCCTGCCGCGAGCGGCGCGGCGGATGACGGCTTCGATTCCCTCAACCGTAAACGCAAGCAGCGGAAGTCCTATCCCGGCGAGGCCAAGCCAAAGCCTTCGCCCGGGCCGGGAACGCCTGCGCCATCGGCGGTCAAGGGGCAGACCAATCCGAACGCCCGCGTGAAAATTTCGCCGCCGCCGTCCCAGACGGCAAACCGGCCCCCGATACCGCCGTCAGTTGCCGGCATTGCGGACGGCCAACCACCGCGCAAGCCGCTGCCGCCCGACACCGATCCGTTCGGCCCGGTGGGCGACTATGTCGGCAGCTTCCTCGTCAAGTCGGCGGTCGAGTTGCGCGGCGGCTACGACACCAATCCCGGCCGGACCCCCACGCCGCAGGGCTCGCCATTCTGGGTGGTTGCGCCCGAACTGCTTGTGGTCTCCGACTGGGACCGGCATGCGCTGGTCGCCGACCTGCGCGGCTCCTACACCGGCTACGGCAACAGCCTGTCGCCCATTGTGGACGGCACGATTTCGCCGGCACCGACCAACGTCAGCCGCCCGGACTTCACCGGTCACATCGACGGCCGCGTCGACGTCACGGACTATACCCACATCACGTCCGAGGTGCGCCTCAGGGTCGGTACCGATCTTCCCTTCAGTCCGAACGTTCAGGCCGGACTTGCCAGCTATCCCATCTACACGACGGTTGGCAGCACGTTCGGCATCGACCAGAGCTTCAACCGGCTCGACGTTGCCCTCGGCACCACTTTCGACCGCACGGTCTACCAAAACTCGGTGTTCACCGACGGCACCATCGGAAGCAACGCAGATCGCGCCTTCAACCAGTATGGCGGCGTCGCGCGCGTCAGTTACGATCTGCTGCCCGGGCTGAAGCCGTTCGTCGAGGCCGAAGCCGACAGCCGGTTTCACGACCTGTTCGTCGACAGTTTCGGCTACGCGCGCAATTCCAACGGCGGCTATGCCAAGGCCGGCACATCGTTTGAATTCTCGCGGCTTCTCACGGGCGACATCGCGGTCGGCTGGGCCGAGCGCAACTACGCCGACCCGCGGCTCGATCGGCTCGCAGGCCTGTTGACGTCGTCTTCGCTGACCTGGACCGCAACGCCTTTGACCACGGTGAAGTTCTATTCGAACACCTCAATCGACGAGGTGATCGTGCCCGGCGTCTCCGGCGTGCTGACCCGCACCTATACGTTCGAGGTCGATCACGATTTCCGCCGCTGGCTGAGCGCGATCGGCAAGTTTACCTACGGCACTTACGACTATCAGGGAAATTTCGGACTCACGAGCGACCAGGGCAGCCGTCTCGACAAGACCTATACGCTCGAAGGCGATCTGATCTACAAGATGACCCGCAACTTCTGGGTCACCGGCACGCTGCGGCGGGATATTCTCGATTCCAACGTGCCGCTGACGAGCTCGGCAGCGACGGTCGTGATGCTGGGCGTGCGGGTCCAGAATTGATTTTACCAAGGCTGTTCCCCGGACGCGGCGGTGACTTCGCGCTACGCCGCTGATCCGGGCCCATCACCTGCAGGATTGGCTTCCGGCTCTGCGGAGCGGGGGCTAGGCGCCGCACCGCGTCCGGGGAACGATCTCCCATTTTACCGGGGCAGATTCGTCGATCCCATCAGGAAGTTGTCGATGGCCCGAGCGCATAGCCGTCCCTCGCGGATCGCCCAGACGACGAGCGACTGGCCGCGGCGCATGTCGCCGGCGGAAAATACCTTCGAGAGCGAGGTCTGGAAGTCGTCGGTCGTGGCCCGCACATTGCCGCGCGGATCGAGCTCGACGCCAAGCGTCTTCAACAGGCCCTCGTGAACCGGATGCACGAAACCCATGGCGAGCAGCACGAGCTGCGCGTCGAGTTCGAACTCGGTGCCGGCAACCGGCTTGAACTTGTCGTCGACCTGTACGCCGTGCAGTTTTGCGACCTTGCCCTCAGTGCCGGAAAACTTCTGCGTCAGCACCGCGTATTCACGCCTGGCACCCTCGGCCTGGCTCGACGAGGTTCGCATCTTCAGAGGCCAGTTCGGCCAGGTGAGGCCCTTGTTTTCACGCTCGGGCGGCGCCGGCATGATCTCGAGCTGCGTCACCGACTTTGCGCCTTGCCGGAACGACGTGCCAATGCAGTCGCTGCCGGTGTCGCCGCCGCCGATGACGACGACATGCTTGCCGCCGGCAAGAATCTCGCGTGCGCCACCGAGCGGCTCGCTGCTGACGCGGCGATTCTGCTGCGGCAGGAAATCCATCGCAAAGTGGATGCCGTCGAGCTCGCGGCCCGGGATGAGCAGATCGCGCGGGGCTTCCGCGCCGCCGGTCAAGGCTACCGCATCGTATTCTTCGACCAGCTTGCGCGGGTCGGCGCCGCCGCTGCCGACGTGGACGCCGTAATGGAATGTGACGCCTTCGGCCTCCATCTGGCCGATGCGGCGGTCGATGATGCCCTTTTCCATCTTGAAGTCGGGAATGCCGTAGCGCAGAAGGCCGCCGGCCTTGGCGAACTTCTCGAACACGTGCACCTCGTGCCCGGCGCGCGCGAGTTGCTGCGCGCAGGCGAGGCCCGCCGGTCCGGAGCCTACGACCGCGATTTTCTTGCCGGTCCTCTCAGCTGCTACTTCCGGCTTGAGCCAGCCGTTCTCCCAGGCGCGGTCGACGATCGCACATTCAATGGTTTTTATCGTGACCGGATTGTCGTCGATGTTGAGCGTGCAGGAGGCCTCGCACGGCGCAGGGCAGATTCGGCCGGTGAATTCCGGAAAATTGTTGGTCGAATGCAGGTTGCGCGAAGCTTCCTGCCAGTTGCCCTGATAAACGAGGTCGTTGAAATCGGGAATCTGGTTGTTGACCGGGCATCCCGGCGTGCCCGGCGCGACCGAGCCGGTGCCGTGGCAATAAGGAATGCCACAATTCATGCAGCGCGCGGCCTGGTCGCGCGTTTCCTTCTCCGTCAGGGGAATGACGAATTCATTAAAGTTCTTCAGCCGTTCGGCCACCGGCGCATACTTGCGGTCGTGCCGATCGATTTCGAGAAAGCCGGTTACCTTGCCCATTAAACCCGAAGTCCCTGCGTCGTATTCATTCTAGTCCTCATCCCGACGAGCGGCGTCTTCGCATCTCGAAGGATGAGGTCCGTTAGCTACGCCCCGATCGCGATTTTCGGTTCGGCGTCGGCGTTCGCCTTCAGTTCCTTCAGCGCGCGGCGGTACTCCACCGGCATCACTTTGCGGAATTTCGGCAGCCACTTCTTCCAATTTGCGAGAATCTCGGTTGCGCGCCTGGAGCCCGTCAACTTTGCGTGACGGGTGATCAGCACATGCAGCCTTTCGACGTCGGAGTCGAGCAGGTTGCGGAACACGTCGACGCGGCCATGTGCCTCGAGATCTCCCGACTGATGATAGGTGTTCTCGTTGATCATCTCTTCCGAGAGCACCGGCTCGAGGTCGACCATTGCCATGTTGCAGAGCTTGTCGAAGGAGCCTTCCTCGTCCAGCACATAGGCGACGCCGCCGGACATGCCGGCTGCGAAGTTGCGGCCGGTCCTGCCGAGCACGACGACGATGCCGCCGGTCATGTATTCGCAGCAGTGATCGCCCGCGCCTTCGACCACGGCGATGGCGCCGGAGTTGCGGACCGCGAAACGTTCGCCGGCGATGCCGCGGAAATAGCATTCGCCTTCGATGGCGCCGTACATCACGGTGTTGCCGACGATGATCGATTCCTCCGGCACGATGCCTGCGTTGCGGGGCGGCTTGACGATGATCCGCCCACCGGAGAGCCCCTTGCCGACATAGTCGTTGGCCACGCCCTCGAGATCGAAGGTGACGCCGTTAGCCAGCCATGCGCCGAACGCCTGACCGGCTGTGCCCTTGAAGTTCACGGTTATGGTGTCGAGCGGCAGGCCGGCGTGGCCATAGATCTTGGCGACGCTGCCTGACAGCATCGCGCCGGCCGAGCGGTCCGTGTTGTTGATCTCGCTCTCGATCTTCACCGGCGCGCCGCGATCGAGCGCCGCTTGCGCCCTTTCGATCAACTGGCGGTCGAGCACGGCCTCCAGATGATGGTTCTGCGCCTCCGCGTGATAGATCTTCTGGCCCTTGTCTTCCTTCTGCCGCACGAACAGCTTCGAGAAGTCGAGTCCCTTGGCCTTCCAGTGCGCCACCAGCCGGGACTGGTCGAGCATCTGGGTCTGGCCAACCATCTCGTTGAAGGTGCGATAGCCGAGGCTTGCCATGATCTCGCGGACTTCTTCGGCGACGAAGAAGAAATAGTTGATCACGTGCTCGGGCTGGCCGGTGAAGCGCTTGCGCAGCACCGGGTCCTGCGTCGCGACGCCGACCGGGCAGGTGTTGAGATGGCACTTGCGCATCATGATGCACCCGGCGGCAATCAGCGGCGCGGTGGCAAAGCCGAATTCATCCGCCCCCAAGAGCGCGCCGATCACGACGTCGCGTCCGGTGCGGAAGCCGCCATCGACCTGAACCGAAATGCGGCTGCGCAGCCGTTCGCGCACCAGGGTCTGGTGGGTTTCGGCAAGGCCGATTTCCCAAGGACTGCCGGCGTGCTTGATCGAGGTGAGGGGAGAAGCACCGGTGCCGCCTTCGAAGCCGGCGATGGTGACATGGTCGGCACGCGCTTTCGCGACGCCGGCAGCCACCGTGCCGACACCCACCTCGGAGACGAGCTTCACCGAGACCTGCCCGTCGGGATTGACGTTCTTCAGGTCGTAAATCAGCTGCGCCAGATCCTCGATCGAATAGATGTCGTGATGCGGCGGCGGCGAGATCAGGCCGACGCCGGGCGTCGAATGTCGCACCTTGGCAATCGTCGCGTCGACCTTGTGGCCGGGCAATTGTCCGCCTTCGCCGGGCTTGGCTCCCTGAGCCATCTTGATCTGCATCATGTCGGAATTGACGAGATATTCCGTCGTGACGCCGAAGCGGCCGGATGCGACCTGCTTGATCGCCGAGCGCATGGAATCGCCGTTGGGCATCGGCTTGAAGCGGTCGGCTTCCTCGCCGCCTTCGCCGGTGTTGGATTTGCCGCCGATCCGGTTCATGGCGATCGCCAGCGTCGTGTGGGCCTCGCGCGAGATCGAGCCGAACGACATGGCGCCGGTGGAGAAGCGCTTGACGATTTCACTGGCCGGCTCGACCTCATTGAGGGCGACCGGCTTGCGCTTTTCATCCTCGGCGGACTTGATCTTGAACAGGCCGCGCAGCGTGAGCAGCCGTTCGGACTGCTCGTTGAGGATTTTCGCAAAGGCGCGGTAGCGTTCCAGCGAGTTGCCGCGCACGGCGTGCTGCAGGTTGGAGACGGATTCCGCCGTCCAGGCGTGATCCTCGCCGCGGGTGCGGTAGGCATATTCGCCGCCGACATCGAGCGCGTTCTGGTAGATCGGCGAATTGCCGAACGCGTCGGCATGACGGCGTGCGGTTTCTTCGGCGATTTCGCCCAGGCCCACGCCCTCGATGCGGGTGTGCGTGCCGGCGAAATATTTCGCGACGAAATCGGCCTTCAGCCCGACGGCGTCGAAAATCTGCGCGCCGCAATAGGACTGATAGGTCGAGATGCCCATTTTGGACATCACCTTCAATAGCCCCTTGCCGATCGACTTGATGTAGCGCTTGACGATCTCGTAGTCGTCGAGCGAGCCGGGCAGACGATCCTTCATGGCGATGATGGTTTCGAAAGCCAGATAGGGGTTGATCGCTTCGGCGCCGTAGCCGGCCAGACACGCAAAGTGATGCACCTCGCGCGGCTCGCCGGACTCGACGACGAGACCGACCGAGGTCCTTAAACCCGTGCGGATCAGATGGTGGTGCACGGCGGCGCAGGCGAGCAGCGAGGGAATTGGAATGCGGTCCGTGCCCGCCATGCGGTCGGACAGGATGACGATGTTGATGCCCTCGCGAACCGCGGCCTCGGCGCGCGCGCAGAGTTCGTCGAGCACCTGCTCGAGGCCAGCCGCACCAAGTCCGGCGTGGAAAGTGGTGTCGAGCGTGCGCGACTTGAAATGCGTGTCCGCAATCTCGGAGATCGAGCGGATCTTCTCCAGATCTGCGTCGGTCAGGATCGGCTGGCGCACTTCGAGGCGCTTGCTGGCAGCAGCCCCTTCCAGGTCGAACAGGTTCGGCCGCGGCCCGATGATGGAGACGAGACTCATCACCAGCTCTTCGCGGATCGGGTCGATCGGCGGGTTGGTGACCTGTGCGAAGTTCTGCTTGAAGTAGGTGAACAGCGGCTTGGGCTTGTCCGACAGCGCCGAAATCGGCGTGTCATTGCCCATCGAGCCGTTCGCCTCTTCGCCGGTCGAGGCCATCGGCGCCATCAGGATATTGATGTCTTCCTGGCTGTAGCCGAACGCCTGCTGCCGATCGAGCAGCGGCAGGTTCGAGCGCATGCCCTTGGTGGGCGCTTCCGGCAATTCCTCCAGCACGATCTGCGAGCCGTCGAGCCACTCCTGATATGGATGGCTGCGGGCCAACTCCGCCTTGATCTCGTCGTCCGGGATCAGCCGTCCCTGCGCGAGGTCGACCAGTAGCATCTTGCCCGGCTGCAGCCGCCACTTGGTGATGATCTGGTCTTCCGGAATCTTGAGCACGCCCATCTCGGAAGCCATGACGATGCGGTCGTCCTTGGTCACAAGATAACGTGCCGGCCGCAGGCCGTTGCGGTCGAGCGTGGCACCGATCTGGCGGCCATCGGTGAACGCGATCGCGGCGGGGCCGTCCCACGGCTCCATCATCGCGGCGTGGTATTCGTAGAAAGCGCGGCGCTTTGCATCCATCAGCGGATTGCCGGCCCAGGCTTCCGGAATCATCATCATCACGGCGTGCGGCAGCGAGTAGCCGCCCTGCACCAGGAATTCGAGCGCGTTGTCGAAACAGGCGGTGTCGCTTTGGCCCTCATAGGAGATCGGCCACAGCCGCGTGATGTCCTTGCCGTAGAGCTCCGATTGCACCGAGGCTTGCCGCGCCGCCATCCAGTTGGTGTTGCCGCGCAGCGTGTTGATCTCGCCATTGTGCGCGATCATCCGGTACGGGTGTGCCAGCGACCAGGTCGGGAAGGTGTTGGTCGAGAAGCGCTGGTGCACCAGCGCCAGTGCGCTCTCGAAGTCGCCTTCGTGCAGATCCGGATAGTACTTGCCGAGCTGGTCGGCGAGGAACATGCCCTTGTAGATCACGGTGCGGCACGACATCGAGCAGGGATAGTAGCCCGCCATGCCGCGATCGCGGCGCTGGTAGATCGCCTGCGAAATCGACTTGCGCAGAATGTAGAGCCGCCGCTCGAACTCGACCTCATCCTTGATATGCGCGCCACGTCCGATGAACACCTGCATGTTGGCAGGCTCGGTCGGCTTGACGGTCTCGCCAAGCGAGGAATTGTCGGTTGGCACCTCGCGCCAGCCGAGCAGCGTCAGTTGCTCGGCCTTGATCTGGTCGGCGATGATGCTCTGGATCACCTTCCGCCAGGCCTTCTCCTTCGGCATGAACAATGCGCCAACGGCGTAAGCGCCCGGCTCCGGCAGCGTGAAGCCGAGCTCCTTTGCCTTGCGGGCGAAGAAGGCGTGGGGAATTTGCACCAGGATGCCCGCGCCGTCGCCGGCGCGTGGGTCGGCGCCGACCGCGCCGCGATGTTCGAGGTTGCAGAGGATCTGAAGCGCATCAGAGACGATCTGATGCGACTTCTTGCCCTTGATGTTGGCGATGAAGCCGACGCCGCAGGAATCCTTCTCCAGCGCGGGATCGTACAGGCCTTCGGCCGCGGGACGGAACGTGTGTTTTTCGACGGCGCGAGAATCGGCGGGTTTCGAGGCTGCCACCGGCAGCCCAGGGGCCACGATGTTTTCGCGCTCGAATTCGGACCGGCTCATTCTCTGCGTCCTCTCTACCAATCAGCGAGGCCCGCGCCTCACCATCGGCGGCGCACCTTGGGCGTTTGCGGAACCCGCCGAGCGGGCCACCGCTCGTCCTCCGCGAGCCGCAATGTCTCGATTCAGGCCTCGGCGTTCAGCGTCCCCGACGAACCACCTTGCCCTTAATCTTTAATCTTTTGGGCGTCTCGACGCCCCACTCGCAATCCCGGATGCCGGGCTTGCGGCCGAAATTAAGACAGTAATCCTGTCCTAACACCGACCATGCCAAATTTTTATCTATCACACAAGCGCGTGAAAGTCGCCGTCAAGCTGCCCTGCGCAGGCCGCGAAGGTGCAAGCCGATCCTATTTGGCACATCACGCCGCGATGTCGCCCAAGGTCCGCCGAAATCGGCGACGAAATTCCTCCCCGGGATTGAGGGCTGACTGGGCTCTCCAGGCGGGAGCATCACAGGAGCAGAAAATGAAGGCGTCGAGAGGGTGGTCCATTTCGGTCGGGCTGTTGCTGGCTGCCACGGCCGCGAACGCACAAGGGACACCGCCGCAGGACACCGGCCGCGCCGGCTATGTCCCTGCGACCGATCTCAGCGGGCCCTATGCCGAAGCGCCGCCACCACCGCCGCCCCGCGTCATTTACGGCGCGCCGGACTACGGAAACGGTTACGGTCGCGGATATGGATATGGCCCCGTACTGCTGCCGCCGCGCGAGGTTTACGTGGTGCTGCGCGAGAACGGGTTCTCTCCGATCGGCGCGCCGCGCCTGCGTGGCGTCTTCTATTCGATTTCTGCCATCGACCGGGCGGGTGACGATGGCCATCTCGTCATCGACGCACGCGACGGACGGATCGTGCGGTTCGTCCCGGCCGATCGTTATGGCGGCTATCGTGACGGCTATGGAGCTCCGCCGCCCCGGCCATCGTATGGACCGCCAGAACCGATGACCCGCCTCGACGCGCGACCGCAGGCGATGCCGAAGATGGCGAGTCGGACGCCCCCCTCGGTAGCAGGGCCGAAGGCCGCGCCGCTGAAGCCGGTGTCCGACCAGCCTGTGGCCGCAAAACCCACGCCGGAGCCTGTGCAGCGCTCGGCCGCCGTCCAGGTCAAGGCCGTGGAAACTCCGCCGGCCGCAGCGACGCCTGCGGAAGCCAGGCCGGCCGCGCCGGTCATTCAGCCGACCCAGCCGATGCCGAAGGTGCAGGATCTGGAGTAATCCTGCTCAGCGCCCCGATCCTGAGCGCGGACGACTGAGCACCGACAGATGTCGTTGGAGCCCCTCGGGATCAATCCGGTGAAATAACGATCACCGCTAGTTTTGGGCCCTCGCGCTCGCGAGGACGACAGCTTGACGGCAAAAAAACGCCCCGGTTTCCCGGGGCGTCTCGTGTTCAATCCGCCAAGCTTAAGCGGCGGCCTTTTCAGCCGAACCTTCGATCACCGGTGCGCCTTGCGCGCCCGAAGCGATCGGGATGCTGCGGGGCTTCTTGGCCTCGGGAATCTCGCGAACGAGATCGACGTGCAGCAGGCCGTTCTCAAGCGAGGCGTTCTTCACGACCACGAAATCGGCAAGCTGGAAGACCCGCTCGAAGGTGCGCGCCGCAATCCCGCGGTACAATACTTCGGACTTCTCCTTGCTGTTCTCGTTGGCGACTTTCTCGCCCTTGATCGTCAGGGTGTTCTCCTTGGCGACGATCGAAAGCTCGTTCTGGGCGAAGCCGGAAACCGCGACGCTGATCCGGTAGGCGTTCTCGCCGGTGCGCTCGATGTTGTAGGGAGGATAGCCGGGGCTTCCGTCGGACGCCTGGTCAAGCAGGGAAAAGAGACGGTCGAAGCCGACAGTGGAACGATAGAAGGGGGTGAGATCAAACGTACGCATGTGTAGTCCTCCATTGAGCGACTGTTGATGTGAACCCGCCCGCCATGGGGCCGGGCTTGTTTCGTGCAGCCTTCGGCAATTTTCCCGGGGTCTATAGGGAAAATGCCTGACGTGGCCTGCACCAGGCAGATATGGGAGGCGGATCGAATACGTTCAAGTCCGCTGGCCGTGCTCGTGTTGACGTGCGCAAGTCTTGATTTTCGGCGCCTTTCGCCTATCGGTTCCTTCCATGACGCTTGTCTCGATTCCCGCCAATCCCGTGCCCGAGAACGTCGTTTCCGGCACGATCAAGACACCGGACGGCGCCGAACTGCGCTTCGCGCGCTGGGAGCCGCCGGCTGGCCGCAAGGGAACGGTCTGTGTCTTCACCGGCCGAAGCGAATACATCGAAAAGTATTTCGAGACGGTGCGGGACTTGCGCGACCGCGGCTTTGCGGTCGCCATGATCGACTGGCGCGGCCAGGGTCATTCGTCGCGGCGGCTGCGCGATGCGCGCCGCGGCTATGTTCGCGATTTCGCCGATTACGAAATGGATGTCGAGGCTTTCGTGCGGCAGGTGGTGCTGCCCGACTGCCCGCCGCCGTTCTTCGCGCTCGCCCATTCGATGGGAGGTGCGGTGATGCTGCGCCTCGCGCATGCGGGAAAGCGCTGGTTCGATCGCATGGTGCTGACCGCGCCGATGATCGACCTGCCGGGACGCCTGACCTCCCTTCCGGCACGCGCACTGTTGCGCACGATGCGCGTTGCCGGGCTTGGCAGCCGCTACGTTCCCGGCGGCAATGACGCTATCACCGGAACCGGATCGTTCATCAACAATCCGCTGACCAGCGATCCCGTCCGCTATGCCCGCAACGCCGCCGTCATCGCCGAGGATCCGACGCTTGGCCTCGGCTCTCCGACGGTTGCCTGGGCCGATACCGCGTTCCGCGCCATGCACGGCTTTCGCGCCATGAACTACCCTTCGGAGATTCGCCAGCCGATCCTGATGCTGGCCGCGAGCAACGATGCCGTCGTCTCGACGGCCGCCATCGAGGAGTTCGCTTATCATTTGCGAGCCGGTTCGCACCTCGTCATTGCCGGCTCCAAGCACGAAATCCTGCAGGAGCAGGACCGCTATCGCGCGCAATTCTGGGCGGCGTTCGATGCATTCGTGCCGGGATCGCCGCTGTTCGGGTGAGGCCATGCTAGTGGTCTGATTCTAACATTCGCATCCCTTCTCAGCGGGCAGATCGCGAATGTTAGAATCGTGAGACCACCAGCCAACGTAAGTTTCAAGTGGAGTTTCGGATTTGACATTCGCTTTCGAGCTTGCGGCTGGGTGGGTAGCGAATGTCAAATCCACTCCACTTGGCATTCACGACTTCTGGCTCTTCATCGCCTCCGGGCTGCTGCTCAACATCGCGCCCGGACCCGATACGGCATATATCGTTGGACGCAGCATGCAGGGGTGGCGCGGCGGGGCCGCGGCCGCGCTCGGCATCGGCGCGGGCTGTCTCTGCCATGTCTTTGCCGCAGCGCTCGGATTGTCGGCGCTGCTGGTCGCCTCGGCGAGAGCCTTTGCCGCGGTGAAATGGCTCGGAGCGGCCTATCTCTGCTATATTGGCTTGATGCTGCTGCTGTCGCGCCCGCCGAATCCGGGCGTGGCCGGTGAGCGAGACGGCCAAGGCGTATCCTTCTCGCGGGTGTTCTGCCAGGGGGCGCTGACGAATGTGCTCAATCCGAAGGTGGCGATGTTCTTTCTCGCCTTCCTGCCGCAATTCGTCGAGGCCGATGCGCCTCACAAGGGATTGGCGTTTCTGACGCTTGGGCTGATCTTCGTTTTCAATGGCACGCTCTGGTGCCTTGCGGTCGCGGTCGCCAAAGCGGCCGGCCGGGTGCAAAGATCGAGCCGTACCATCGCCTGGTTCAATCGCGGCCTCGGCGCGTTGTTCATCTATCTCGGCGGGCGCCTTGCGTTAGCGGAGCGCTAGGGCCGGATCCCACGTTTATGCGAAACAGATTTCGTAGCTTGCAACGATTGCCAGATAGATCCCGAGCAGGATCATAGCAATCAGAAACCAGCGGCGGAACGTCTCCGGCTCCAGCCGCGTGCGCACCGCCTGACCGGTCGCCATACCGGTGAATGAGGCCGCCAACGCGACGACGCCCGGCACGGCCACCGATTGATCGAGAATGCCGGCGGCCGAGAGATTCAACGCCTGCGCCAGCGTTGCCGTGGTGAAGAACACACCGAGCGCCTGGATGAGTTCGTCTCTCTTCATGCCGAGCGCCTGCATGAACGGCATCGACGGAACGACCTGCACGCCGGTCGCCGCCGAGATCACCCCGGTTGCCAGACCAATGATGCCGCCGATCCATTTCTCGTCGCGCGGGGGGACGGTGATGGCGACCCGCCGGAGGCTGATGATCGCGTAGATCACGAGCAGGATGCCGATCAGCACCGTGCCGTAGCGTGCGTAGGGACCGGTCATCATGTCGGCGTTAAGCCAGATGCCCGCCGGCAGCCCGAGAAGCAGCGGCCACAGCCGTTTAACGATGGCAAGGAAATACGGCCCGGCAAAGGTCTGCCAGATGTTGGTGAGAATGGCCGGCACGATGACGATGGCGAGCGCATGCGCCGGCGCCATCGCGACAGCGAGCAGTCCCATCGATACCGTGGGCAGGCCAAGCCCGATCACGCCCTTGACGAAGCCCGCCAGAACGAAAACCGCGGCAATGAAAACCAGGAGCAGGTGAGCCATACCCAGTGGTCCGATTCTAACATTCGCATCCCTCCTCAGCGGCCACTCTTGCGAATGTTAGAATCAAAGGACCACTGGCAAATAAGAGGTCTAGGGGAGTTTAGGATTTGACATTCGCTTTCCTGACCCGCGGCTTGGTGGGGGAGCTTTACTGATTCAGCACCGCTTTATTGATCTGGAGTCCCTGATCGAATTCGCCGCCTGTGGTGCAGGGACTTCAGATCGGCGGTACCAGCACATTGACCGATCGGCACCGGCGGCACAATCTGGAGCTTATTGAATGAGCCTTCGGATACGACGAAGGCAGGAGATTGGGAGGCCTGGCCATGCGCGTCGATCTGGTCGATCTCCAGCTTTTCGTGGCAGTCGCCGATAGCGGCAGCATCACCCGCGGCGCTGAGCGCGCCCATCTTGCCCTCGCATCGGCGAGCGCCCGGATCAAAGGCCTCGAGACCGACCTCGGCGTGGCGCTGGTCAGGCGCCGACGGCGCGGCATCGAGCTTACGGCCGCCGGCGAAAGCCTGCGCGACCATGCCCGCATCATCATGCACAATGTCGCGATAATGCAGGGCGACATCGCCGGCTTTTCCTCCGGCGTTAAGGCGAGCGTCCATCTGCTGGCCAATACGGCTGGCCTGTCGGAGCATCTGCCGAAGGCGCTGGCGGCGTTCCTGCGCGAATATCCTGATATCAGTCTCGATGTCGAGGAGCGCGAGAGCGGCGATATCGTTGGCGCGATCATTAGCGGAGCGGCCGATCTCGGCTTTGCCGCCGAACACGCTTTGCCGGAGCATCTCGAGCGGTTTGCCTTCGGCGAAGATCGCCTGATGCTGGTGGCACCGAAACGCAGCGAGTTTTCAGGCCGCCGCCAGATCGACTTTATCGAGGTCGGCGAGGGCGACTTCGTCGGGCTGACCAACGCCACCGCGCTCGCCATTCATATCGGCAAACATGCCGCACGGCTCGGCATGCGCCTGCGCATCCGGGCGCGCTTACGCGATTTCGATGCGATCTGCCGCATGGTGGCCGCTGGTGTCGGGGTTGCGGTTGTGCCGGAAGCCGCGGCCCGACGGTGCGCGCAATCCATGCCGCTGACCTTGCTGGCGATCCGCGATTCCTGGGCCAACCGGCAGCTTGTCATCTGTGCCCGCAGCTTCAGGAGTCTGCCGAAGCCCGCCAGGCTTCTCGTCGAGCATCTGCGCAAGGCGGCGCGGTAGGGGCTATTATTTCTCCGTCGGGACGCCGGCGTCCTGGATCACCATTGCCCAGCGCTTGATCTCGCTTTCCATGAAGGCGTGGAAATGATCCGGGCTGTCGCCGATCAGTTCCGCCCCCTGCACGGCGAGTTTCTCCTTCACCGCCGGGTCGCGCATCGCTTCCGTCGCGATCTCGTTCAGCTTTGCGATGATGGCGGGAGGCGTCCCGGCCGGCGCGACCATGCCGTACCAGTTCTCGGCCTGCACGTCGGGCATCCCCACCTCGGTCGTGGTTGGCACATCCTTGGCGGTAGGTGCACGCTGCGGCGCGGCTAGTGCGATGGCGCGCAGGCTTCCGGCCCTGATCAGCGGCAGAAGCACCGGCAGATCGAGAAACACCATCTGCACTTGCTGGCCGAGCAGGTCGTTCACGGCTGGTGCCGCGCCACGGTAGGGCACATGCACGATATCGATCTTGGCGGTGAGCTTGAGCATCTCGCCGGCAAGATGCGGCAGGCTGCCCGGGCCGGAGGAGGCGAAATTGAGCTTTCCTGGTTTTGCCTTGGCGAGGGCGACCAGCTCAGCCATGTTCTTGGCCGGAACGTCGGTCGCCACCACCAGCATCTCCGGCACCTTCGCCACCAAGGTGACGGCTTGCAGGTCCTTTAGGGGATCGTAGGCGACCTTTTCCATCGTCGGGCTGATGGCGAGTGCGCCGGCGCTAGAGATCGCGATCGTGTAACCGTCGGGCGCGGATTTCGCCAGCACTTCGGTGCCGAGCACTCCGCCCTGGCCGCCGCGATTGTCGATGATGACCGGCTGCTTGATGATCTCTGACATGCGCTGGCCGATCACCCGGGCGATAATGTCGTTGGGGCCGCCGGGCGGGAACGGAACGATGAGCCGGATCTGGTGCGCTGGAAAGTCCTCCGCCATCACGGAGGCCATTGGAAGCATTAGGGCCAATCCGGCGACGAACGCCTGCAAGACTTTCATGAAGGTTTCCCTAGTCGTTGAGCAGCTTGAGCGCCGCTTCGTGGCTTCTCGGATCGCCGGCGGCGATGATGCGGCCGCCGTTTTGCGCAGGCTTGCCTTCCCAGGTCGTCACGACGCCTCCGGCGCCGGTAATGATCGGAATCAGGGCGGCAATGTCGTAAGGCTTGAGTTCGGTTTCAATGACCAGATCGAGATGGCCGGCCGCGAGCATGCAGTAGGAGTAACAGTCGCCGCCATAGCGGGTCAGCCGCGCAGTCTGCGCAACGCGGCCGAAAGTGGCGCGATCGGCCTCATTCATCAGCAGCGGACTCGTCGTAAACAGCGTCGCATCCGTCAGCGAGGCGCAGCGCCGCACCGCCAGGCGTCGCTCGCCGGCCGAGCCCGAATAGCTCGCCGAGCCGTTGTCGCCATAGAAGCGCTCGCTGATAAAGGGCTGATGCATCATGCCGAACACCGGCGCTTTCTCGTGCATCAGAGCGATTAGCGTTCCCCAGGTCGGAAAGCCCGAGATAAAGGATTTGGTGCCGTCGATCGGATCCAGCACCCAGACATATTCGGCGTCCTCGCGCTCATTGCCGAACTCCTCGCCGACAATGCCGTGCTGGGGGAAGTTGGCCTGGATCAGCCGGCGCATCACCGCTTCAGCTGCCCGGTCGGCTTCCGTCACGGGATCGAAATCGTGGGCGGCCTTATTGTCGACACCAAGCGAGGTGCGGAAGAACGGCAGGATGGTTTCGCCGGAGGCGGTCGCAAGGCGGCCAATGAAGGCGGTGAAATCGATGACCGTCACGATACTTCCTTACGATAAGATGCTGGGCCCCTGCCTAGCGCAATCCGGGGCCTTCCGCACCGTCGTTGCAAGACTAGCCAGTGGGCAAGGGCGCTTTGGGCCTGGCGAATCGGTTTGCGGTGAGGGGTAAATTTCCAATGAGGGCAAGCGGTCACGAAATCGAAAAAATAAAAGGCGTTGGACGAATCAATGGAGGGTGAAAACGATTTTCATCTAAACATATGATTCTGTTTTAGAAATTTTGAAATCTGCCTTCTGTGGCATTCCCGCTGCAGTGGCCTGATATGCACCGGAAATAAATTAAAAACTCTTGCACTTTGTGCAGCGCGGCCGCATATTGTTGCGGTGCGGTAGCGCTTCGCGTTGCCGCTGCCCTCCTTGGGCGTTTCCTCCCTAGACTTGGGCCGCTTGTTCATTCAAGCGGCCCTTTTTTCTTGCAACTGTCATGTGCCGACGGACGGCGATGGCGCCGTCGCTCACGGGATCGCGCAGACGAGAGCGGTCATTCCGCCGCGGTCTGGAATGGCTCAAGGTCATCCAGTGGAATGGAGGCCAGCACCTCGGCCAGCACGGTGAAATCGGTCGCCACCTGCGCAAACCGGTCGCCGCGCGTCCGCCGCCGCTCATCCATATAGACGGCGCGATTGAGCTCAAGCTGGATGGTATGCAGCCCGGAGGCCGGATTGCCGTAGTGCTCGGTAATGAAGCCGCCCGCATAGGGTTTGTTGCGCCCGACCGAGTAGCCGAGCCGCGTCATGGTCTCCTCGACCTTGTCGGCGAGGATCGGCGCGCAACTGGTGCCGTAGCGATCGCCGATCACGACGTCCGGCCGCCGCGGTTCCTCGCGCGAGACGCCGACCGAGGGCATCGAGTGGCAGTCGACCACAATCACCGTACCGAAGCTCCGATGGGCCTTGTTGATCAGGCGGCGAAGGGCGCGGTGATAGGGCTTGTAGAGCGTCTCGATTCTCGCCAGTGCATCGTCGACCGCAATGCGTTCGCCGTAGATTTCCTGCCCGTCGCCGACCACGCGCGGAATGGTGCCCAACCCTCCGGCCACCCGCATGGAGCGAGTATTGGCGAAGCTTGGCAGCCGTCCGGAAAACATCCGCGGATCGAGTTCATAAGGCTCGCGGTTGACGTCGACATAAGAGCGCGGAAAGTTCACGCTCACGGTCGGAAAACCAAGGCCGCTGAGGCCTGCGATCAACTCGTCCATGAACGAGTCTTCCGAGCGGCGCAACGCGATCAGATCGATCCGCGAGATTTTCAGGAATTCGTCGGGGTAGACCGAGCCGGAATGCGGCGAATTGAAGATGATGGGCGCCCGCCAGGCGGCTGGTTCGACGATCTCGAACGGCGGCGGCAGTTCTTCTTCAGGCTGGGTCATCGTGCGGCGCCGTCCCTTGAAATCCGCCCTTCGAACCACTTTCATTTGTGCCCGGACGATGCGGCTTTTGAGGTGCTATTGTCGGTAATCGCGGACGTCGTGCCAAGCGAAAAAACCGTGAATCGATCGAAACCACGCCTTGCGACGGCGATTGACGGGTTCGATTGATTCTCGCCCCGATCCGGGCGACAAATATTGGCGTGAGACGGCACAAGTGGAGTGGATTTGGCATTCGCTGCCCAGTTTGCCGCGAATTCGCCCAGCGAATGCCAAATCCACTACTCCACTAGAAATCAATATTTGACGGTGTCCCAGCGGTTCTGACATTCATAAACGAACCCGCCACGACAGGCACGAATGTCAGAACCGGGACACCGTTGCCGTTCTTTCACCCGAAATTTACTCTCTGTCAGGCTTAGTGGTCTGACTAATCCTCCAATCGGGATTCGACGTTCCCTGCCATGCACAAGATCCTCCTCGCCGAAGACGACAACGATATGCGCCGCTTTCTGGTCAAGGCGCTGGAAAACGCCGGTTTTCAGGTCTCGCCGCACGACAACGGCATGTCGGCCTATCAGCGGTTGCGCGAGGAGCCGTTTGAGATGTTGCTCACCGATATCGTGATGCCGGAAATGGACGGGATCGAACTGGCGCGCCGCGCCTCGGAACTCGATCCCGACATCAAGATCATGTTCATCACCGGCTTTGCCGCCGTGGCGCTCAATGCTGACTCCGAGGCGCCGAAGAACGCCAAGGTGCTGTCCAAGCCGGTTCACCTGCGCGAACTCGTCACCGAAGTTAACAAGATGCTGGCGGCCTGAACGGGCCTCCATCGTCTCGAAAACGCGGCTCTGCAAGCTTGCCTGGCCGCGTGGGAGCCGATATACGGACCCCCGACCCGATTAAGACCTAAGGGCACGTAGCTCAGCGGGAGAGCACTACCTTGACATGGTAGGGGTCACAGGTTCGATCCCTGTCGTGCCCACCATCCAAAGCCATCGGCCACGCTCATCCCAGCCATGAAGTTGCGCCGCGCATTCCGCGGCTCCGACGTTCATGCATCCCTTGCGCTCGTCCGGACACGGCGTCACACTTGATCGCAAAAGCGCGGAACTGCCAGGCGGTCCGCAACAATGAGATCAAGGGACGGAACATGGCGGCGACGCGGATCGACTGCGATATCCACCCGGCAATAGGCGGCACGCGCACCACGCTGTTGCCCTATCTCGACGATCACTGGAAAGAGCAGGTGGTGAGCCGGGCGATCGATGGCCTCGATCTCAACAGCTATCCGCCGCACATGGCCCTCTCCGGCCGGGCCGACTGGCGGCCGAAGCGCGGCAAGCCCGGCAGCGATCTTGCAATGGTCCAGCGTGGCGCCTTTGACCAGCTCGGCGCCAGCCATGCCATTTGCAACGTGCTCTATGGCGCGCAAGCCGTGTACGATCCCTACATGGCGTCCGCCTTCTGCAAGGCGATCAACGACTGGATCGCAGCCGAGTGGCTGGATCGCGATTCGCGTCTGCGTGCCTCGATCGTGATTCCATGGCAGGCGCCGGATCTCGCGATCGAGGAAATCGAACGCCGTGCCGCCGACAAAAGATTCGTCTCTGTCTTGGTGCTGGCACAGGGCGAGACCCTGCTTGGCCGCCGGCATTATTGGCCGGTGTGGCAGGCGGCGGAGAAGCATCAGCTGCCGCTCGCTATCCACGCCGGCAGCGCCTATCGGCAGGCCCCGAGCTCGGTCGGCTGGCCCTCCTATCGCTACGAATATTATCTCGCCGAGGCGCAGGCGTTTCAGGCCCAGGTGCTCAGCCTGATCTATGAGGGCGTGTTCCTGAAATTTCCGAACCTGAAGGTCGTGCTGATGGAATCCGGCGTCACCTGGCTGCCGGCCTTCATGTGGCGCGCCAACAAGACTTGGCGCGGCGTCCGGGTCGAGGTGCCGTGGGTCGATCGCGAGCCGGCGTCGATCGTGCGCGACCATGTTCGCGTCACCATGCAGCCGTTCGACGCGCCGCCGGATGCGGCCGGTGTTGCCGACATCATCGAGATGATCGGCTCGGACAAGATGTTCCTGTTTGCCTCCGACTATCCGCACTGGCAGTTCGATGGCGACGACGCCGTTCCGCCGCATCTGCCGGCCTCTATCGTGACGCGCATGTGCGCGGACAATCCGCTTGAAACCTTCCCGCGGCTTTCGCTCGCGGCTTGATTGAGATCATGATCCGGAAACAGAGATCAGGAGGATCGCATGAGTGAAGTCATCGACCGCCCGCTGCTCGATCAGGAAAAGCCGGCCAGGACGAGGCTGCGCATCATCGATTGCGACATCCATCCAAGCCTGCATGCCAGGACCGATCTCAATCCATACCTCGCCAGGCGCTGGCAGGAACATATGAAGACCTACGGCGACCATCTGCGCACGCCCTACATGGGAACCACGCCTTATCCGCGTTCTTCGCCTCTGATCGCGCGCCGCGACGCGTGGCCGCCCACCGGCGGACCGCCGGGCTCGGATCTGGATTTCATGCGCAAGCAGTATCTCGATCCGCTCGACGTCGAGTTCGGCTTGCTGCAGGTGCTCGACATGTTCATCTTCTCGCAGCAGAACCTCGAATTCGGCGCAGCGATCCAGCGCGCCGTGAACGAGTGGCAGTTGGCGCACTGGACCAGCCGCGATCCGCGGTTGAAGGCCGCCATCCTGGTTGGGCAGGACGGTGTGGACCTGGCCGTTGCCGAAATCGAGCGTTGCGCCAAGGTCGGGCAGTATGTGCAGATCAACATCTCGCCGCGGGCCAACGAGCCGATCGGCCGGCGCCGCTATTGGCCGATCTATGCCCGTGCGGAGGAACTGGGGCTCCCGCTCGGTATCCATGTCGGCGGTTATGGCGGTCACGCGCCCACCGCTGGCGGCTGGCCCTCTTATTATGCAGAAGAACACCAGTCGAATGCACATACCATGGCGGCGTCGCTCACGAGCCTCGTGCTCGAAGGGGTGCCGGAGCGCTTCCCACGGCTGAAGATCGTGTTCATCGAGGGCGGCTTCGGCTGGATCTCGTCGACGATGTGGCGGATGGATCAGCATTTTGACCGGTTCCGCGACGAGGTGCCCCATCTCAAGCGCCGTCCATCCGAATATGTGCGGGAGCATTTCTGGTTCACGACGCAGCCGATCGACGAACCCGACGAAGCCAAACATCTGCGTTCGCTGATCGAATGGGTCGGCGTCGACCGTCTGCTGTTTTCGTCGGATTATCCGCATTGGGATTTCGACGATCCGCGCTTTGCCTTCAAGACGCCGCTCAGCGAGGCTGAACGGATCAAGATCTTCAACACCAATGCCCGCGCCGTCTATAAGTTGTGATCGCAAATTCTGATTGCCTGCCATGACCCGCCACATCGTCGCCCGCACGTCAGACATTCCGCCCGGAGGCAACAAGGTGGTCACGCTCGATGGCCGCGACGTGGTCGTGTTCCATGCCAATGGCGAGTTCTTCGCTTTGCTCAACCGCTGCCCTCACGCCGGTGCGCCGCTGGATCAGGCGGCCTGCGTGGCGCGGCTGACCTCGCCGGAACCCGGGGTCTATCAGCGCTCGCGGGTTGGCGAACTGTTGCGCTGCGCCTGGCATGGCTGGGAATTCGACATGCGCAACGGCCAATCCTGGTTCGATCCGCAGCGCGTCAAGGTCAGAACCTATCCAGTGGTCATCGAGGACGGTGAGACGTTGGCCAAGGGACCCTATGTGGCCGAAACCTTTCCGGTTCACGTCGAAGACAATTATGTGATTGTTGAGACATGAAACCGACGCGACGCCAGTGAGGTGTATTTGACATTCGTTCCCCACGCGGCCGCAAACTCGTAAAGCGAACGTCAAATGCCAAACTTCACTGGAAATCTAGCATTTGCTGGTGACCTTCGAATCTAACAATCGCAACAGTGTCAGCTGAGAAGTGATGCGAATGTTGGAATGGGACCACTAGCAAGACACAGTTGTCGTGCTATAAGCCGCCCGTCTTGGGATCATGATGGGTGCGTACGGATGTCGAAGCAGGCAATGCGCGAAGAGGCGGAGCGCCTGATCCGCGAGGCGATGGCGCGCAAGCCGCTGGTTATCAAGGAGGGCAATACTCGCATCGAGACCGTCTGCGGCAAATGCGGCGCGCCGAACCGCGTCTCCGCCGAACGCGGGGTGACGCGGGCGAAATTCACCTGCAAGCAATGCGGACACAAGCAGGAGACGCTTTGACGCGTTTTCAAGCGAAGCGGGCACCGGTTCGGGTGAAGGAAGGCGAACCGAAGGCTCGCCGCTCAACCTTCCTTCACGAACTTCGCGAATGCTTCCGCATAGTCCGGATGCCAGCGGGATAGCGCGGGACGGTTTTCGACGATGTCTTCCGCAGCCCAGAGGATGCGCCGCTCGTCGAGCCGGCGCGGCACGTCATTATCCGGGCAGAGAATGTAGAAGTCTCCACTTCCCACCCGCTCGATCATGAAGTCGACGGTTTGCTCCGGCGTCCAGGCCGCGGCCGGCTTTTCGGTCCGTCCCTTGGCGGTCAGCCCCGTAAACACGAAGCCGGGAATGAAGAGGTGCGCGCTGATACGGCTGCCCTTGGTGTTGCGCAACTCGTGTTCCAGCGCCTCGGTGAAGGCCTTCACGCCGGCCTTCGCGACATTGTAGGCAGGATCGCCGGGCGGGGTGGTGATGCCCTGCTTTGAGCCCGTGTTGATGATCAGGCCCGGCCTGCCGCGCTCGATCATGCGTGGTCCAAAAATCCTTGAGCCGTTGATTACCCCCCACAGGTTCACGGTCAGAATTCGCTCCCAATTGTCCGGCTTGCCGAACAGGCTGCTGCCGGGTTGAATGCCGGCGTTGTTCATCAGGAGATCCGTGCCGCCGAAGCGCTCATGCACGGCGTCTTCCAGCTTTGACACCTCGTCAGCACGGCTGACATCTACCGCCATCGCCATTACCCTGGTCGCCCCGCCCGGCGAAATCGAGACCAGTTCGGCCTCGGCGGTAGCCAGCCGGTCCTTGCCGGAATCGGCGACGCACACCTTCATGCCGAGCCGGGCGAACCGCTTGGCGGCGGCAAATCCAATGCCACCGGCGCCTCCGGTGATGACGGCGACGTTGTCGGGGGACATAACGGGATGAGGCATGGGAGGTCTTCCCTTCAGGCTATCGCAACAGGCATGGTTTTACGGTTACAAGCTTGATCGCAAATTGCGGCAAAGACATTTCCGGGGCGCAACCTATGAATTTTCCTCACCTGTTTTCACCGCTTCAGGTCGGTCCCTACCGGCTTGCCCATCGCGTCGTGATGGCGCCGTTGACAAGAATGCGAGCGGATCGAACGAGTTTCGCGCCGCGTCAGCTGAACGCGGAATATTACGCGCAACGCGCTACGCCAGGCGGCATGCTGATCGCCGAAGCCTCGCCGGTCCAGGCGACCGGACGCGGCAATCCGGGCACGCCCGGCATCTATTCGCAAGCGCAGATTACGGGATGGCGCGCCGTGGTCGACGCCGTCCATGCGCGGGGCGGTCTGATTTTCCTTCAGCTCTGGCATGTCGGCCGCGTCTCGCATTCATCGTTTCAGCCCGGCGGCGCGATGCCCGTGGCGCCCTCGGCAGTTCCGATCACCGGCAACGGCATGCTGGCGATGACCGCCGATGGCAAGATGGTGCCTTACGAGACTCCGCGTGCGCTTGAGACTGAAGAGATCGAACAGGTCGTCGAGGCGTTCCGGCAGGCGGCGGTCAACGCCAAGGAGGCCGGCTTCGATGGCGTCGAAGTGCACGGCGCCAACGGCTATCTGCTCGAGCAGTTCCTGCAATCTCACACCAATTTGCGGACCGACCGATATGGCGGTTCGATCGAAAACCGCGCGCGGCTACTCCTGGAGATTACCCAGGCAGTCAGTGGCGTTTGGGGTGCGGAGCGCGTCGGCGTGCGGCTATCGCCTTACGGCATCGCCAACGGCAGCGGCGAGGCGGATCCGATGCCGCTCTATACCCATGTGATCAAGGCGCTCGATGCGCTGGGGCTCGCTTATCTGCATTTCATCGAGCCGCGATCGAGCGGGGCGGGGCGCGCGGAGGTCAACTGGCAGAACGTGCCGTCGGCGATGGTGCTGTTCCGCCCTCTCTGGAACGGTGTCTTGATTTCGGCCGGCGGCTTTACCGGCGAAACTGCGGAAGCCGCCATCGCGCAAGGTCATGCCGACGCGATCGCATTCGGCCGCATCTTCATTTCCAATCCAGATCTGCCGCGCCGGCTGCGGCACGGCTTCCCGCTCACGCCCTATAACCGCGCGACCTTTTATGGCGGCGGGGAAGCCGGTTACACGGATTACCCGGTTTACGACGAGATGGCGCCGGCCTAGTACCGCCGATCTGAAGTCCCTGCACCGAAAGCGGTGAATTCGATCAGGGACTTCAGATCGATAAAGCGGTAATCAATAAGCTTACTAGCGCCCATGACTTTCCGAAGTTCGTGAAGGCGGTTGCTGCGACGTAACACGAACTTCGGAAAGTGGGCGCTAGTCCTCGTTGCGAGGAGCCTGAGCTCCGAACCAATCCAGTCTATCTTGTGCGGCTGGCTCGCTTCGCGGAGCCTGTCATCGGGTGCGCATCCGCGCGACCCGTTGCTCGCAATGACCGAGGGAGAGCCAATGGCGAAACCAACCAAAGCCGCCGGCGTCGCGAAAGGGCAATGCCTCTGCGGCAGCGTCGCTTTCGAGATCGACGTACCGGCGCGCTGGGCCTGGCACGATCATTCCGCGGCGAGCCGCCGCGCCCACGGCGCGGCCTACGCGACCTATATCGGAAGCTGGCGCAGGCGTTTTCGCATCACTACGGGTGAAGAGAACATCTCGCACTTCGAAGACGCTGCGACGAAAACCCGGCGTTCTTTCTGCAAATCGTGCGGCTCGCCCTTGATCTTTGAACGCCCGCACTCTCCGCACATGGTCAACATTCCGCGCGCGCTGTTCACCGGCCGCACCGGTCGGCAGCCGCTCTATCACATCGCCATCGAGGAGTTGCAGGAATGGGCTTATGCCGGCGAGCCGCTGGTGCCGTTGAAGGGGTTTCCCGGCGTGGTGTGGCATCGCACAAAGAGGCGGCCTCGCAACGATCGCGAAGGCATGTTTTGACGCGCAGAGCTGCCATGTAGGCGGTTTCTTGCCTGATCGGTGGGAGTTTGCTCATGATGCATCGGCGCGCTGCTTGAGAACGCAAGAACAGAAGCCAGAGGAAACATGAAAAATCGCATCACCGGCCGCTCGGCGTTCCTGGCCTTGCTCAAGGACGAAGGCATTACACACCTGTTCGGCAATCCCGGCACGACCGAATTGCCGATCATGCACGCGCTGAGGGATAATCCCGACCTCACCTATGTGATGGCGATGCAGGAGAGCCTCGTCGTTGCCATCGCCGACGGCTACAGCCGCGCCTCGGGGCGCCTTGTCGCATGCAATGTTCACGTCGCGCCGGGCCTGGGGAACGCGATGGGCTCGCTCTACAACGCGCATTTCACCGGCACGCCGATGATTTTGACCGCCGGCCAGCAGGAGCAGGGCCATGGGCTGATGGAGCCGCTGTTATATGGCCCGCTGGTGCGCATGGCGGAGCCCTTGGTGAAATGGGCCGTCGAGGTGACTCGGCTGGAAGATCTGCCGCGGATCGTGCGCCGCGCCGCCAAGATCGCGACCACGCCGCCGACCGGCCCGGTCTTCATCTCGCTGCCCGGCGACATTCTCAATTCCGAGGCCGGCATCGAGCTCGGCCGTTCGACCCGCGTCGACGCTCGCGTGAAGCCGTCCGACGAGGCGTTGCAGGCGCTTACCCTCCGAATCCTCAAGGCCGAGCGGCCGGTGATCATCGCCGGCGATGAGATCGTCAAAAGCGATGCCTTGCAGGAAGCGGCACAACTGGCCGAAGCGCTCGGCTGTCCGGCGTTTCAGCAGTCGGTCCCCTATGGTGCGCACTTCTTGTCAGAGAGCCCATGTTTCATCGGCGCGCTGTCGCGCTCGCAGCCGCAGGTGCGCGACGTTCTCGCGCCTTTTGATCTGTTGATCGCGCTCGGCGCCGATCCGCTGCGGATGTCGGTGCATAGTGAGACCGATCCCCTGCCGGAGGGCCTGCCGATCGTGCAGATCGGTCTCGTCGAATGGGACCTCGCCAAGAATTACGGCGCGGAGATCGCGCTCAAGGCGGACGTGAAGGAAACGTTGCGGGCGCTGCTGCCAGCGCTGAAGGCCAAGGGCGGCGCGGCCCTGGAGACCAAGGCCAACAAGGGTATTGCCGCTTTGTCGTCGACCAACTGGACGGCGCGCCGCGCGTCACTGGTCGGGCAGCTCGCCCAACGCGGCAATTCGACGCCGATCGATCCGGATTATCTGACCCTGCAGGTGGTCGAGGCGCTGCCGGGGAACGCCATTGTCGTCGATGAAGGACTGACCTCGTCGCGGCAGATGCTGGCGCTGCGGCCGCACCGCGACCGCTATGGCTATCATGCGTTGGCTTCCGGCGGCATCGGCTGGGGATTGCCGGCATCGGTCGGCGTCAGCCTCGCCAATCCGCATCGTCCCGTGGTTTGTTTCTCAGGCGATGGCAGCGCGATGTATTCGATCCAGTCGCTGTGGACGGCTGCGCATCACAAATTGCCGCTGAACGTCGTGATCGCCAACAACGGTGGCTATCGGATCATCAAGCAGCGACTGCTCGCCTTTCATGGCGACGATCATTACGTGGGCATGGACTTCGCCGATCCGCCGGTGGACTTCGCCGGTGTCGCCAGGTCGCTCGGCTGTGAAGCGATACGGATCAGCGACCCCAAGGAACTGAAGTCGACGCTGACCTCCGCCTTCAGCCGTCCGGGCGCCAAGCTGATCGAGGTGATGGTGGACGGGACGGTGTGAGGGCCCTGTCATTCCGGGATACGCCGAAGGTGCAGACCGGGAATCCATCCCTCCCGGCATTCGTGTGGCCTACGGGCCATAACCTGGCCGATACTGCACCGCCGGATGCGGCGCATCGAGCCGCGCGCGGCCTGCGCCGAACAGTTTTTCGCGCAACGTGCCTTGCCTGTATGCCGTCTTGTAGCGGCCGCGCCGCGTCAGTTCCGGTACCAGCATGTCGGTGATGTCCTCGAAATCGCCGGGCGAGACCGCAAACGGCATGTTGAGCCCATCGACATCGGTCTGATCGAACCAGGCTTCGATGGCATCGGCGGCTTGTTCCGGCGTGCCCACCACCACAGGCCCGATGCCGCCGATGCCGACATGCTGGGCGACTTCGCGCACGGTCCAGACCCGGTCAGGGTCGGCGCGGGTGATGTTGTCCATCGCCGAGCGACCGGCGTCGTTCTCGACATGCCGCACCTGCTGGTCGAGGTCGTAGCCCGAGAAATCGACGCCGGTCCAGCCGGACATCAGCACCAGCGCGCCTTCCGGACTGACGTGGCTGCGATACTCCTCGTATTTCGCCTTGGCCTTGGCCTCGGTCTCGCCGAGGATCACGGTGAACATCGAGAACATCAGGATCTCGGCGGAGTTGCGCCCCGCGCTCGCCGCGAGTTCGCGAATGCCGGAGACGCGCGGCGCAATGACTTTTGCCGAAGGCCCCGACATGAAGACACATTCGGCATGTTGAGCTGCGAACTGTCGACCGCGCGGCGACGTCCCGGCCTGATACAGCACCGGCGTGCGCTGCGGCGATGGCTCGCAGAGGTGGATGGCGTCGAGGCGAAAGTTCTTTCCCTCGTGCTGGACGCGATGCACCTTCGCAGGGTCAGCAAAGATGCCACGCGCGCGATCGCGTAGCGCCGCGTCGTGTTCCCAGCTGCCTTCCCAGAGCTTGTAGACCACCTGCATATATTCGTCGGCGATGTCGTAACGATCGTCGTGTCCGGTCTGCTTGTCCTTGCCGGCGCCCTTTGCGGCGCTGTCGAGATAGCCGGTGACGACGTTCCAGCCGACCCGCCCGTCGGTGAGATGATCGAGCGTCGACATTCTTCGTGCGAACGTATAGGGCGGTTCGTAGGACAGGTTGGACGTCACGCCGAAGCCGAGATTTTCGGTCACCGCGGCCATGGCCGGGATCACCAGCATCGGATCGTTGACCGGGGTTTGCGCGGCGTTGCGCACGGCCGCGTCGTGGCTATTGCCGAACACGTCGTAGACGCCGAGCACGTCGGCCAGAAACAGGCCGTCGAACCGTCCGTGCTCGAGCGTCCTGGCGAGATCAAGCCAATAGGGCAGTCGGTTGTAGTCGGCGGTGCGGTCGCGCGGATGCGTCCACAGTCCCGGCGATTGATGGGCGACGCAATTCATCGCAAAAGCGTTCAGCCGGATTTCTTTTTTCATGCGAGGTGACTTTCGGTGGGGCATCGGGAAGGCACCGCGGCCTCCGCGATGATCAGCAGAGGAATGTTACTCGCCGGCCTGCTTGAACGGCATCTCGGCTCCCGCCGGTGGCCTGACATGCGCGACGTTGAGCGTCATCGAGACCACGTCGTAATAGCCGTTCACGGCGATCAGGTCGACGATACCCTGCTCGCCAAAGTCTCCGAGCGCCTTGGCGTAGATCGCGTCGTCGACATTGTGGTCACGGCGAAGCTGCGTGATGAATTCCCAGACCGTCGCCTCGTCTGCCTTCATGTTATCTGGCTTGCGGCCGGCGCCAATCGCGGCCACCACCGAAGGATCAAGCCCGGCCTTGAGCGCGAGCGGAGCGTGGGCGTACCACTCATATTGCGCGCCCCACGCCTGCGCCGTCATCAGGATTGCCATCTCGTTGATGCGTTTGTCGAGCGAGGTGTTGAAGCGGACATATTCGCCGACCTTTTGCAGCCGATCCGCCAGTACGGGGCTGCGCAGCCAGGTATTGAACGGCCCGCTCATCCGGCCTCTCGGCCCGTGGATGATCGCTTCAGCAATGCTGCGCTGGGCCGGCGTCATCTGGTCAAGCGTCATTTCCGGCATGCGTTCGCTGGTCAAGGCGAATGCGGAACCCGTGAGCAACAGCCCGGCCGCGGCAAGGCGCAGAATGGTGTTCATGGCGTTCTCCCCTGGGTTGGCCGCTTCGAGCGGTCCGTTTGCTCGAATTGTCGCATCCCCAATGCAATTAGCAAAGAGCAGAACACTTCCAGCCCGCAGCTTGTCCCGTTAACGTGACTGCATCGAAAATGCCAACTCCCACCAGCCAAAAAGATCCCATGACCAGAACCGATACCATCGCCCGTGCCCAGACCATGCTGCGCTCGGGAGAATTTCTCGATGAACTCAGTCGCCGGGTTGCCTATCAGACCGAAAGCCAGAACCCTGAGAAGCATGCGGCGCTGCGCGCCTATCTGACCGACGAACTTCAGCCGGCCTTCAAGGCAATGGACTTTTCGACCCGGCTGATCGAGTCCCCGGCCGGAAAAGGTCCCTATCTGCTCGCCGAATATCGCGAGAGCGATTCGGCGCCGACCGTCCTGGTCTACGGCCATGGCGATGTGGTCGACGGCATGGCCGGCGATTGGCGGGGCAATCTCGATCCATGGCGCACGACGCAAATCGGCAACCGCCTCTACGGCCGCGGCACCGCCGACAACAAGGGCCAGCACAGCATCAACATGGCGGCACTCCGCGCCGTCCGGGAGGCGCGCGGCGGCAGGCTTGGCTTCAATGTGAAATTTATCATCGAGATGGGCGAGGAAATTGGCTCGCCGGACCTGCCGCAGGTCTGCGAAAGGCTGCGCGACGACTTGAAGGCCGACCTGTTGCTCGCTTCCGACGGGCCGCGGCTGTCGGCGGAACGGCCGACGCTGTTTCTTGGCTGCCGCGGGGGCATAAGGATTCATCTCGACGTGAACCTGCGCGAAGGCGGCCATCATTCTGGCAATTGGGGCGGCGTGCTCGCCAATCCTGCGACGATCCTCGCCAGCGCCATCGCCTCTCTGGTGGATAGCCGCGGGCGTATGCAGCTTGATGCATTAAAGCCGCCGCCCTTGTCGAACCGGATTCGCGCCGCGCTCGCCGACGTCGAAGTCAAGCCGATGGCGGATGAGCCGGCGCTCTCGGAGAACTGGGGCGAGGAGGGGCTGTCGGCCGCCGAGCGGCTTTATGCCTGGAACACGCTTGAAGTGCTGGCGATGTCGTCCGGCAACATCGAAAAGCCGGCCAACGCGATTCCCGGCCGCGCGTCGGCTGTGTTGCAGCTGCGATTTGTGGTCGGCACCAGGGTCGACAACATCGCGGATGCGATCCGCGCGCATTTGCAGGCCCGTGGATTTCCGATGGTCGAGGTTTCCGCGACGCAGCGGTTCGCAGCCTCGCGCACAGATCTGGACAGCCCCTGGATCAACTGGACGGCGGAATCGATCCGCAAGACGACCGGAAAGGCGCCCGCTGTGCTGCCGAATTTCGGCGGCTCGCTGCCCAACGATGTGTTCACCGACATTCTCAAGATACCGACGATGTGGGTGCCGCATTCCTATCCCGGCTGCTCGCAGCACGCGCCTGACGAGCACATCCTGTTGTCGGTGACCGAAGAAGCGCTCGGTATCATGGCCGGCCTGTTCTGGGATCTTGGCGAATTGAAAGCGCCCCTCTGAACTGAAGAGAAATTGCATGACCGTGACGGCATCAGCCGAGGCATCGAAGGCCGGCGTCGAGAAAAACATCACGCGGCTCGTGGTCGCGACCTCGATCGGCAATGCGCTCGAGTGGTACGACGTCACGGTCTACGGCTATTTCGCGGTCTATATCTCGCGGGCGTTCTTCCCGAACGACAACCCGAGGACCTCGCTGCTGCTGACCTTCGGAACGTTCGGCCTCGCTTACCTCGCACGTCCCATCGGTTGTGCTCGGCGCCTATGCCGACCGCAGGGGGCGAAAAGCCTCGCTGTTGTTCTCCGTCGCGCTGATGACGCTCGGCACGTTTGCGGTCGCCGTGATGCCGACCTTTGGCACCATCGGCATTTCGGCACCGATTGCGGTGATCGCGGCGCGGTTGGTGCAGGGATTTTCGGCAGGCGGCGAGTTCGGCAGTTCCACGGCCTTTCTGGTCGAGCACCGGCCCGACCGGCGCGGCTTCATCGCGAGCTGGCAATTTGCCAGCCAGGGCTTCAGCAATTTGCTGGCTTCGAGCTTCGGCGTCGTGCTCACCGCCTGGATGGCACCGGAAGACCTCTCGTCCTGGGGCTGGCGCATTCCGTTTCTGTTCGGCGTCCTGATCGGCCCGATCGGCATCTATATCCGCAATCACCTGGAAGATGCCACCGCGCCGCCCGCCGCGCAGGGCTCGCCGGTGAAGGAGATATTCCTGAATCAGAAGTCGCGCGTCCTGCTCGGCATCGGCGCACTCGCGCTCTCGACCGCAGTCAACTATCTGATCATCTACATGCCGACCTATGTGGTCAAAAATTTCCACTTGCCGCCCGTCGCAGGTTTCACTGCGACCTTCGTCGGCGGCATCATGGTGACGGGCCTTACGCCCTTTGCCGGGATGATTTCCGACCGGGTCGGCCGGACCCGGCATATGATCGCCGCCAATATCCTGCTTCTGTTCTCGATCTTTCCGATGTTCTTGCTGATCACGAAAGATCCGGTGCCGGCGGTGATCATCTTTGCGGTGTTCTGGCTGTCGACGCTGAAGGCGCTTTATTACGGGCCGCTCGCGGCCTTGATGGCGGAACTGCTGCCGGCGGCGACGCGAGCGACGGGGCTCGGCCTTGGCTATAATATTGGTGTCACATTGTTCGGCGGCATGGGGCCGGCGACCATGACATGGCTCGGCGGTTTCGCCCTGATCGGCGCCCTCGCGCCCGGCTATTACCTGACAGCGGTTGCGACCCTGAGCCTGGCGACGCTCTTGACCATCCATACGGCGCGGGTGACGGCGCGCAAGTATTAACCGTGACTTGTGTGGCGACACTGACGTGTCCCAGTGTCATTGCGAGTTCTTCGTAGGAACGTCAGTATCAAAGCCACACCAGAATCAGATGCTTGCAAGTGTCGCTGTGGTTCTGACATTCGTAAAGCTGCCTGCCGCGATATGGTACGAATGCCAGAACCGGGACACCGGTTGTGGCGCAGCCGCGCCTTCCGGCCCCAAGGTCGGCTTGCGACGGCCAGAGGTTCGGACCATAAATGCCTATGACGTCGTCAAGCGCCAGCGATGCTGCGATAGCCGAGCTTTTTGCCGGAATTCCCGCAATGCTCGGCCGAACGCCTGACCTTGTCGTTCGCGGCCGCATGCTCACCTGCGACTGCCTTTTGGGGCCGGCCGATCATCCCTTTCACGTGTCGATCCGCGAAGGTGCCATCGTCGATATGACGGCGGCACCCGTGTTGATGCGTTCCTGGCGCTTTGCCTTCCGGGCGTCATCTGCCGCCTGGGCGGAATATTGGCAGCCGATGCCGCGGCCCGGTTGGCACGATCTTCTGGCGCTGACCAAGCGGAAAGAGGCCAGTCTCGAAGGCGACCTGCATCCCTTCATGACGCATTTGCAGTATTTCAAGGATCTGCTGGCGCTGCCGCGTTTCGCGCCGGGGAGGGCGGCATGAGTGGCGCGATCGAGCCGATCGCCGGCCGCTACGTCCATGTCGACGTCGGCGGGGAAAACTGTCGGATTTATTTCGAGGAGAATGGTGCAGGCATTCCTCTGGTCTGCCTGCACACCGCCGGCTCGGACGGGCGGCAATGGCGCCATCTGCTCGCCGACGAGGAATTGGCAAGGCATTTCCGCATCATTGCATTCGACATGCCATGGCATGGCAAATCGAACCCGCCGGAAAGCTGGGATGGTTCGGAATACCGTCTCACTACCGCGCGTTACACCGAAACGATTCTGGCGTTCTGCCGGGCACTGAGACTCGACAAGCCCGTGGTGATGGGCTGCTCCATCGGTGGCCGCATCGTGCTCAACCTTGCGATCGAACACGCAAGCGAATTTCGCGCCTTGATCGGGCTCGAAGCGGCCGATTTTCAGGCGCCTTGGTATGATACGAGCTGGCTCAACCGGCCGGATGTCCACGGCGGCGAAGTCTGCGCCGCCCTGGTGTCCGGCCTCATCGCGCCGCAAAGCCCGAAAGCCGCCCGAGCCGAGACGCTCTGGTGCTACAAGCAGGGCGGTCCCGGCGTGTTCAAGGGCGACCTTTACTTCTATCGGGTCGACGGCGACCTGCGAGGGCGTCTCGAGGGGATCGACACCGCCGCCTGTCCGCTTTATCTGCTTACCGGGGAATACGATTTTTCCTGCACGCCGGAAGACACGGTCCGTACGGCAGCAGCTATCCAGGGCGCTCACGTCACTATCATGGAGCAACTCGGCCATTTTCCGATGAGCGAAAACCCGGCACAGTTTCGCCGCTACATCGCGCCCGTCCTCGACCAGATTCGAAATCATTCCAAGTCGGACAAACAGGGAGTCCATTCATGAAACGAACGCTTGTTGCAGGCGCAGCCTTCGCCGTTGCGCTCTCATGGCCGGCGATGGGGCAGGAACTGACGGGAACGCTGAAGAACATCAAGGAGACCGGCACGATCACGCTCGGCTATCGCGATTCCTCCATTCCCTTCTCCTATCTCGACGACAATCAGAAGCCAGTCGGCTACGCCATGGACATCTGCTACAAGATCGTCGATGCCGTGAAGAAGGAGCTCAAGCTCGACAAGCTGGAGGTCAAGCTCAACCCTGTGACGTCGGCCACCCGTATTCCGCTGATGGCCAACGGCACCATCGACCTCGAATGCGGCTCGACCACCAATAACGCCGAGCGCGAGAAGCAGGTCTGGTTCACCAACACCCACTTCCTTACGGCGAGCCGCTTCGTCTCGAAGAAGGCGAGCCACATCAACTCGATCAATGACCTGAAGGGCAAGTCGGTAGTCTCGACCTCCGGCACCACCAACATCAAGCAGCTTAACGAGGCCAATGCCGCGCGCAATCTCGGCATCAACATCATCCCGGCGAAAGACCACGCCGAAGCCTTCCTGATGGTGGAAAGCGACCGCGCCGTCGCCTTCGTGATGGACGACATTCTTCTCGCCAGCTTTGTCGCGAGTTCCAAGGATCCGGACGCCTACGTCATCTCCACCGATGCGTTCTCCAAGCCGGAGCCCTACGGCATCATGTTGCGCAAGGACGATGTGCCGTTCAAGAAGGTGGTCGATGCGGCGACCGCAGCGCTCTACAAGAGCGGCGAGGGCGAAAAGATCTACAACAAATGGTTCATGGCAAAGATTCCGCCGAAGGGCCTCAATCTCAAGGTGCCGCTCGGACCCGAGCTGAAGTATGAGTTCGCCCATCCTTCCGATTCGCCCGACCCGGCTTCCTACAAGGCGATGTGAGGCGACGATTGTTTGCGCATGATCCCTCGGGTCGAGCCCTGGAGACCACGCTTTTTGCAGAGAACCGGTTCCCGCCTTTCCGGATCCGTGCGCGGGAGCAGGGAATGCCGATGCCACGCGTACGCGCGATGGGCCTTGCTGTTGTTGTGCCTTGGTTCGTCGCGCAGGCGGCGCTTGGTGTGACGCGAGCCGATCGGACTCCTTCCATCCGGACTCCGATCGCGTGATGTCGGATCGGGCCGGTCGGCGGCCCGATCCTTGCAGCGAATTCGAAGAAAAAGGGATGGTCGTGTCAGACATGGCCGAGGCGGGGAAGATGACAGGAAAACCACTGCCTTCTGTTGGATCGGCCCTGGTGGCCACACTTGGCTTAGGAACGAGGCGGCCGTGAACTATCACTGGAACTGGCACATCTTCTTTGAGCCGTCTCCGAACGGGACCGGCACTTATCTCGACATGCTGTTGTCCGGGCTGATGGTGACGATCGTCACTTCGCTCGCCGCCTGGGTGATTGCGCTCGCAACCGGCGCCATCGTCGGCGTGATGCGGACGCTTCCGTCAAAGCCCGCCAATTTATTCGGGTTCTGCTATGTCGAGTTCTTCCGCAATATGCCGCTGCTGGTGCAGCTCTTCCTGTGGTTCTTTGTCCTGCCGGAACTACTCCCGCACGCCTGGGGACTTTGGCTGAAACAGTTGCCGAATGCGCCATTCTACACGGCCGCGATCGGCACCGGCTTGTTCATGTCGGCACGCGTGGCCGAGCAGACGCGGGCCGGAATAAATTCGCTGCCGCGCGGCCAGCGAATGGCAGCGACCGCACTGGGTTTGCGGACGGCACAGGTCTATCGCTACGTACTGCTGCCGATCGCCGTCCGTATCGTCCTGCCGCCGCTGACCTCGGAATTTCTGTCCACCATCAAGAACACCTCCGTCGCGCTCACCATCGGCCTGATCGAACTGACCGCCGCAGCGCGCGCAATGCAGGAATTCTCGTTTCAGGTGTTCGAGGCCTTTACAGCCGCGACCGTGCTCTACCTTCTGATCAACATCGTCGTCGTCATCGTCATGCATTTCGTCGAGCGCAGCGTGGCGATCCCCGGCTACATCAGCGGGAAATAGCCCGATGCTCGCCAATTTCGATTTCGACGTTATCCGCCGCTCGCTCGGCTATCTTTTTTTCGACGGCATGACGTTCACGCTGATGCTGACCGGCCTGGCGACTGTCGGCGGCATTATCTGGGGCACGCTGATCGCGATGATGCGCCTTTCCGGCGTCTGGGGTCTGCCGCGCATTGCCCAGCTCTATGTCGACCTGATGCGCTCGCTGCCGCTGGTGCTCGTGATCTTCTGGTTCTACTTCCTCGTCCCCTATATTGGGCAGTGGCTGACCGGTGCGTCGCGGCCGGTACGCGTGGGCGCCTTTGAGTCCTCGCTCCTCACTTTCACGCTGTTTGAGGCGGCGTATTACGCCGAGATCATGCGCGCCGGCATCCAATCCATATCCAGGGGCCAGCCGGCGGCCGCTTCCGCTCTCGGCCTCACCTATTGGCAAACGATGCGTTACGTCGTGCTGCCGCAGGCCTTCCGCAACATGCTGCCGGTGCTGTTGACGCAGACCATCGTGCTGTTCCAGGACACCTCGCTGGTTTACGTGCTGTCGATCACCGATTTTCTCGGCGCCGCCAGCAAGGTGGCCCAACGCGACGGCCGGCTCGTGGAGATGTACCTGTTCGCGGCGCTGGTCTACTTCGTCATTTCCAGCATCGCGTCTTTCGGCGTGCGGCGCCTTCAGGCGCGCATCGCCATCGTTCGTTAGCGCATGATCCGAAAAATTGGAAAGCGGCCTTCCGAAAGATCATGCCCAGGCAGTTGAGGTTATCATGATCGAGATCAGCCACGTCGACAAATGGTATGGCACGGCGTTTCAGGCACTGAAGGATTGCACCACCAGCGTCGCCAAGGGTGAGGTGGTCGTGGTCTGCGGCCCGTCGGGGTCCGGCAAATCGACCCTGATCAAATGCGTCAACGCCCTCGAGCCGTTCCAGAAGGGGACGATCACGGTCGACGGCATTTCGGTCGGCGACCCTCGTACAAATCTGCCAAAGCTGCGCTCCCGTGTCGGCATGGTGTTCCAGCATTTCGAACTGTTTCCGCATTTGCGTATCATCGACAACCTTTGCCTTGCGCAGGAAAAGGTGCTCGGGCGGTCGCATGCGGAAGCGATGGCGAAGGGGTCGAAGCTGCTCGATCGCGTGGGCCTGAAGGATCACGCACAGAAATATCCGGCGCAATTGTCCGGCGGCCAGCAGCAGCGGGTCGCGATCGCCCGGGCTTTGGCGATGGATCCGATCGCCATGCTGTTCGACGAGCCGACCTCGGCGCTCGATCCCGAAATGATCAGCGAGGTGCTCGATGTCATGATCGATCTCGCGCGCGACGGCATGACGATGATGGTCGTAACCCATGAAATGGGATTTGCCCGCAAGGTCGCCAACCGCGTCATCTTCATGGACCAGGGCGAGATCGTCGAAGATGCCCAGAAGGAAGAGTTCTTCAACAAGCCGCGCAGCGAACGCGCGCAAAAATTCCTGTCGAAGATCCTGTCGCATTGAGCGCGTCATTCCGGGCGTGCCTGGCGTGAACTCCCATGCTCAGTTGCACGTCGGAGAATCTCGGGATTCCCGATTTGGTTCTATCGAACCATTTCGGAATGTCGGACATGGGGTTTATCCGCTCCTTCATTTTGCGTATATGCTTTCATCAATTTGATTTCCGCACCTCAGGAGAACTGGTTTGGACCCGATCGCTTACGTCAACGGCGCTTTCGTGCCGCTCCGCGAAGCCAAAATCTCGATTTTGGACCGCGGCTTTCTGTTCGCCGACGGCATTTACGAAGTCTCCGCGGTGCTCGACGGCAAGCTGGTCGACAATGAATCGCACCTCGCGCGGCTCGAGCGTTCGGTCGGTGAGATCAGGCTGCCGCTGCCGGAGACCATCGCGCGAATCAAGGAGATTCAGCATGAGCTGATCTCGCGCAACCAGCTCAAGGACGGCCTGGTTTATATCCAGGTCACCCGCGGCGCCGACGTGGGACGCGATTTCGCGTTTCCGAAGGGCGTCAAGCCGACACTGATGATGTTCACCTCGGTGAAGGACATCGTGAATGCGGCGTCCGCCAAGTCCGGGATCGGCGTCATCACCGTGCCCGATATCCGCTGGACACGGCGCGACATCAAGAGCGTGGCTCTGCTCGCGCAGGTGTTGGCCAAGCAGGCGGCGGCCGAAGCCGGCGCAGGCGAAGCCTGGATGATCGAGGACGGCAAGGTCACGGAAGGCGGATCGTCCTCGGCCTTTATTCTCACCAGGGACGACGTGCTGGTAACGCGAGAGAATTCATCGGCGATTTTGCCGGGCTGCACCCGCAAGGCGGTGGTGAAGCTTGCCGAAGAGCGTCAGCTCCGTATCGAGGAGCGGGCGTTCACGATCGAAGAGGCACTAAAGGCGAAGGAAGCCTTCATCACCAGCGCGTCATCCTTCGTGCAGCCGGTGGTGAAGATCGACGGCAAGCCGGTTGCCGACGGCAAGCCCGGACCGTTGGCCCAGCGTCTGCGCGAAATCTACATCGAGTTCGCCCGCGCCACGGGAACATAGACAGCCATCGTCATGGCGAACGTCTGGCAGCGGCATGTCGATCCGCGCCAGGCATCGTGCGTGAGTTGAAATCTGTTATAAGGCGCAAAAACCGGGGGCCGGGAGGGCGCCATGTTCGTTGCACGCCGCAAGACGACGCCGTTTGCACTTCCACTTGCCGCGCTTTGTTTCACTGCCCTCGCAACCGGACTTGCGGCTGCCGCAACATACCCCGATAAGCCGATCCGGATCGTCGTGCCGTTTGCGCCCGGCGGCGGCACCGATGCGGTCGCGCGCATCCTGGCGCAGGAGATGGCAAAAGACCTCGGCGCCTCCGTCTTCGTCGAGAATCGGCCGGGCGCAGGGACCATCATCGGAACGCAGGCCGTCGCGGTCAGCCAGCCGGACGGCTATACGCTGTTGATGGGAACGTTCTCGCACGCGGTCAACGCGACGCTGAACGCGAAACTCCCTTACGATCCTCACAAGGATTTCGCAGCCGTCGCGCTGATCGCGCGCTCCTTCAATCTCGTTGTCGTCAATCCGAAATCGTCGCTTCGGTCGGTCGCAGATCTGATCGCAGCGGCGAAGGCCAGTCCCGGCAAGATGACCTTCGGGACCTACGGCGTTGGTACATCAGCGCACCTTGCCGGCGAGTTGTTCAACGACCTCGCCAAGGTCAAGCTGATCGCCGTACCCTATAAGGGCGCTGCGCCGGCCATCACTGATCTGATGAGCGGGCAGATCGACGTGATGTTCACGACGGTGGCGAGCGCCGCTTCGCTGGTCGAAAGTGGCCAGTTGCGCGCGATCGCGGTGACATCGGCGGAGCGTTCGCCCGCCTTCCCGCAACTCCCCACGGTTGCCGAGGCCGGAGTGACGGGCTATGCGGCCGAGAGCTGGTATGGGCTGTTCGCACCCGCCGGCGCGCCCGACGAGGTGATCGCGCGGCTCAACAAGTCGGCGGCAGCAGCCGTTCAGTCCGAGGCGTTCAGGAAACTCGGCATCAATGAAGGGCTGGTGACGGTTGCGCTCCCGCCTCAGGCACTCGACCGGTATGTCCAGGCGGAGGAGGAGCGCTGGCGGCGCGTGATCCGCGAAGCCGGGATCAAGGTGGAGTAGCTCGCAATTCCAATGACCGCATGCCGGATTTGACGATCGGACCGAACGGCGGTGAGAGGGAGTGCCGGGCATCGCCCTTCGCAGGGCCGGAATCACAATTGAATAAGGTGAAATCCTGTTGCAGTGCGGTGATCGTTGTTAGCCGGTCAAGGAATATTCCAACCGCGGAGGGGTTGCAGAGGACGCCCGTATCGGGCACTTGGCGAGAGCAGCCTTCTCACGTTCTGCCCTCACTCAGACCCACGGAGGATCCCATGTCCCGTACGCTCCAGCGCACGCTCGCGGCTGCGATGTTTGTCATGACCTGCTTCGCATTGCCGGCATCTGCGCAGGAAAAGCTGCGCATCCGCGGCACGATCGAGAGCGTCGACGGCCAGTTTTACATTGTGAAAAATCGCGACGGCGCCGAGGTCAAGCTCACCGTCGTCGATCCCCAACTCTACGTGGCGATCGTGAAATCGACCATGGCCGACATCAAGCCAGGCCAGTTCGTCGGCGCAACCGGCGTGACCCAGCCCGACGGCAGCCAGAAGGCGATCGAGGTCCATATCTTCCCGGAATCGATGCGCGGGACCGGTGAGGGACATTACGACTGGGACCTCAAGCCCAACACCAAGATGACCAACGCCAATGTCGAGCAGACTGTAGCCGGCGTCGATGGACCGGTGCTGACGGTGAAATACAAGGACGGCGAGAAGAAGATCGTGGTGACGCCGGAGACCCAGGTCGTTACCTATGTGATCGGCAACAAGGCCGATCTCAAGCCGGGCATCAAGATCTTCGTCGGCGCGGCAAAGAAGGGAGCCGACGGAATCTGGACGACGCCGCGCGTGACCTATGGCAAGGATGGATTGACGCCGCCGATGTGAAGCTGCGTCCGCAAGACGACCAAGAACCAACCAAGCGGCCAACTATAACAGGGAGAATGACATGCGTTCGATGACTTCATTGGTGTTGGTGGCGTGCGCCGCTGCGGCGATCTCTTCGCCGGCGCTGGCGCAATCCCCGGCGACCCCACCGGCGGGCGGTACACCCGATAAGATACCGTTCGATATTCCCTATGGCACGTCGATCGGACTCGATCACGCCAAGCAACTGTTGGCAGCGGCGGAGGCCGAAGCCAAGAAGCACAATTGGAAGATGAACATCGCCGTCGTCGATACCAATGGCGAGCCGGTGCTGTTCGAGCGGATGGAAGGCGCGCAGATCGCCTCCGGCGCGATCTCGATCGGTAAGGCCCGCACCGCCGCGCGCTTCCGTCGCGAAACCCGCCTGTTCTACAACGCAATGGAGACGGGCCACCATTACGTCACGAGCCTCGACCCGACTCTGATCGCCAGCCCCGGTGGATTCCCGCTGGTCGAAGGCGGCAAGCTGATCGGTGCGATCGGCTGTAGCGGCGGAACCGGCGATCAGGACGCCGCCACCTGCAAGGCCGGCGCCGATCTGGTGAAGTGATTATTTCGGCGCCTGTCCTGGCGCTGCCTGCTTGAATGCATCTTCGACGCCGCGGGGTGGCAAACCTCCGCGGCGTCGCTGCATTTTTGGCATGCTTCATCCGAATTCGCAGTGCGGCAAAGCAAATTGCTGGACGGGGTGACGGGCGTTCGTTAGATAGCGGCCGAATCGGCAGGCGTGACGCCGCTGCTCAAATCAGGAGACCCATGATGCGGCTGCTTTTATTGGTGCCGTTTGTCGGCCTGTTGTGGGTGCCGTTCTATAATTTCGAGGTGCCGGAGCTGTTCGGCTTTCCGTTTTTCTATTGGTACCAGTTTGCCTGGGTGCCGATCTGCTCGATTCTGATATGGCTCGTGTACCGCTCGCGCAGACCCGACGAAACGCCGTGAAATATCGCCCTGCTTCCTAGGTAAGGCTTCTCATGTCCGCAGAGATCGACTGGACCGCACTCGTCGTTTTCGTTTTCTTCTTTGCTCTGGTTACGGTGATGGGGTTCTTCGCCGCGCGCTGGAAATCGGGCCCGGTGAACGCGCATCTCGACGAATGGGGACTCGGTGGACGCCAGTTCGGTACCTGGATCACCTGGTTCCTGGTCGGCGGCGATTTCTACACCGCCTATACCGTGATCGCGGTGCCGGCGCTGGTCTATGCCGTGGGTGCCTATGGCTTCTTTGCGCTGCCTTATACGATCATCGTCTATCCCTTCGTATTCGCGGTGATGCCGCTGCTCTGGAAGGTCGCGCATGCCCAAGGGCATGTTACCGCAGCCGACGTCGTCCACGACACCTACGAGTCCCGAGGTCTGGAGCTTGCGGTGGCGATCACCGGCATGGTGGCGACCATGCCTTACATCGCGCTGCAATTGATCGGCATGGGCGTGGTGATCAAGGCGATCGGTCTCAGCGGCGAAGTGCCGATCGTCATCGCTTTCGTCATTCTCGCACTTTACACCTATAACTCCGGCCTGCGCGCGCCAGCCCTGATCGCTTTTGTCAAGGACATCATGATCTATATCGTGGTGCTGGTCGCGGTCGTCGTGGTGCCGCACAAGCTCGGCGGCTACGCCACCGTCTTTACTGCCGCCAATGATGCCTTTGCAGTCAAGGGCGGCGCGACAGGTCTCACGCTGAAATCGTCGCAGATGCTGGCCTATGCCACGCTGGCACTGGGATCGGCGCTCGCCGCGTTCATGTATCCGCACACCTTGACCGGTGTTTTCGCGTCGAAATCCGCCGACACGATCCGCAAGAACGCCATCCTGCTGCCGGCCTATACGCTGCTGCTCGGGTTGATTGCTCTGCTCGGCTACATGGCGTATGCCGCTCACATCAAGGTGTCATCGCCCAACGATGTCGTGCCGATGCTGTTCAAGGTGCTGTTCCCGTCCTGGTTCTCCGGCTTTGCGTTTGCCGCGATCGCGATCGGCGCGCTGGTGCCGGCGGCGGTGATGAGCATCGGCGCGGCCAACCTGTTTACCCGGAATGTCTGGAAGTCCTACATTCATCCGACCATCAGCCCGGCCGGCGAGGCCTCGGTCGCCAAGATCGTTTCGCTTCTCGTCAAGGTGGGCGCGCTGGCCTTTACGATCTTCCTGCCGACGCAATATGCGCTCGACCTGCAGTTGCTCGGCGGCTTGTGGATCCTGCAGACGTTCCCGGCACTGGTGTTCGGATTGTTTACGCGCTGGTTCCGCGCCGAAGGGCTGCTTCTCGGCTGGGCCGCGGGCATTGTATGGGGAACGTGGACGGCCGCGAACAACGGCCTGAAACCGTTGGCGACGCTCGATATCGGTGGCGCGAAATACGTATTTTACGTCGGCCTCGGCGCGCTGATCCTCAATACGATCGTTGCCTCCATCGGCACCATTCTCGCCGGCCTGGTTTCGCCGCGGAGAATGGCTGCGCGATCCTGATATCGCCGGCGCTTCATGGCAAGCGCCGGTTCACGTCACCGTGGCTTCCGGTGGTGTCTCGGCAACGAACATGTTGCGCAGCGTGCCGATGCCGGTGATCTCGATCTCCACCACGTCACCGGCCCTGATGTTCGGCGAGGCGCCGTCGGTGCCCATCCAGATCACGTCGCCGGGCCACAGCGTGAAGTATTTCGTCATCTCGACGATGAAGTCCTTGACGCCGAAAATCATGTCGTTGGTACGGAAGCGGTTGGTCTCCTTGCCGTTCACGCGCACGATGGTTTCCATCTTGTCGAGATCGGCTGATGTTTCGATCCATGGTCCCATCGGCTTGAAGGTGTCGGCGTTCTTGGAGCGCCACAGGCCGCGATCGGCTTTCTGCCAGCTTCGTTCGCTGACGTCGTTTCCGATCGTATAGCCGAACACGCAGTCCATCGCGTCGTTTTCGCTCAGGTGCCTGGCCTTCTTGCCGATTACGATGACGAGTTCGCCCTCGTAGTGAATCTGCTCGGTGGCATTGGCCGGAATGACGACGTTCTCGTCATGCGCGATCAGCGCGTTCTGGGCGCGATAGCCCACCTCGGGCCGGTCGGGCACGTTCGGCACTTCGCCGCGCTTGTTGGCGGCTTCCTTGAGATGCTTGAGATAGTTCAGCCCCACGCAATAGAAGGTACGTGGCATCACCGGCAGCTCGACCTTGACGTCGGAGAGCGCGTGGCTTCGCGTCGTGCGCCGCCATTGCCCGAAGGGATCGCCCTCGATTGCGATCACGCGGTCGCCTTCGACGATTCCCCAGGATGACGTCTTGTCTGCGGTGAATTGAAGCCAGCGCATGGTTGTGCCGATCCGGAGTTTTCAGTCTTCTTCCTTCACCAGCGTCGAGGTCGCCGGGCCTTCGCCCATGATCAGGAGAACGGCGTCTTCGTCCTTGGCGCCGTCCCAATGGACTTGTTTGCCGAAATGGGTGACGAAGCTGCCGGCGGGCAGAGGCTTCGCGTTGGCGGGATCGAACTTCGCGCCTGTCCCGACCCACCAGGTGCCTTGCAGCACGACGATGTAACGGTCGTTCGGATGAAAGTGCGGGTGGCTGAAATGGTTGCCCTTGGTCCATTTGGTGTAGACCATGTAGAAGCCCGGCTTGGAGGGATCGCCGACGACGACGGCCTGTTGCCCGCCGCGCGCATCGACCTTGCTCCACGGAATCTGGTCGGGCAATTTGTAAATCAGCGCGGCGGGATTGGGCTCGGCGGCCGAACTCACGCTCGACGTGCCGGTGAACGCCAGCGGCATCAGCAACGTGAGCCAGAACGCGATTTTCATGATTTTCCTCCCGTGAAAAGCTTGACGCTTTGTTGAGCGGACACTAGCCGCTCCTACGCTTGCCGAAAAGAGGCGGCCGCGCATGCGGGAGTTGTGCAGATTTTGCGTGGGCGAGGCTAAACAAGTCGCTCGCGATTTGCCGGCTCGGACGAGTGGATCGAGCTGACACGGCGCACCCGTCCGCTTGTCGGCCCATCAATATTTCAAAAACCATGCATCTCGTTTACTTAAGCCGATAAGCAATTGAAAACCCGCGCTCGTCCAAAGTCGCTCCCGATCAGTCCGAACGGGAGAGGGGCCATGAACGGCAAAGCAATTCTGGAAAACGTCCGCCGCTATCGCGCAATTGCATCGCTATATCGCCAAACGGCCGCGTTTCGCCCGCATCAGCGGATGTCTCTCCTGGAACAGGCCCGTGACTGGGAAGAGCGCGCGCTGGCCGAACTCGAAGCCCATTTCGGGGCGAGCGAATCCAAGGCGAACTCCTTGCCGGCCTGGATGGTCCCGACAGCCGGCCGGCCGATGCTTAACGCGGCGTAACGCGGCTCTTCGAGGCAGTCAGACAGCAATTCGCCAGTTAAGAACTCTTTAGTCGTTAGCGCGGGGGGACACGATGCCTCCGCACCCGGCAACGCGATCACCGCAATTGATCCTTGCGCCGAGCGGCCGGTCAGCGGGCTCGCGCACCTTTACCGGAGCTGCGATTTTTGCAACATGACGCCATGTCGGATTTCCATGGCGTCTTCCCCTATCTCGTTTCGCCGATCGACCCCGACGGCACCGTCCGCCGCGACGTGCTGGCGCGGCTGTGCGAGGATCTCATTGTTTCCGGGGTGCACGGCTTGACGCCGCTCGGCTCGACCGGCGAGTTCGCGTATCTGAGCAGCGCGCAGCGGATGGCGATCGTCGAGACCACCATCGAAGCGGCCCGCGGCCGCGTGCCGGTGGTGGCCGGCGTCGCCTCGGCCTCGACACTGGACGCCGTGGCGCAGGCGAAAGCGTATCAGACGTGCGGGGCCGACGGCATTCTGGCGATTCTGGAGGCGTATTTCCCGCTTGCCGATGCGCAGGTCGAATCCTATTTCCGCGCGATTGCAGAGGCGGTCGACATCCCCGTCGTGATCTACACCAATCCGCAGTTCCAGCGCTCGGACCTCTCGCTCGATTGCATCGAGCGGCTCGCAGGCCATCCGCGTATCCGTTACATCAAGGACGCCTCGACCAATACCGGGCGGCTGTTGTCGATCATGAATCGCTGCGGCGATGCGATCCGGGTCTTTTCGGCCTCCGCCCATATCCCCGCCGCGGTGATGCTGATCGGCGGTGTAGGCTGGATGGCAGGGCCGGCCTGCATCATTCCGCGGCAGAGCGTGACGCTTTACGATCTCTGCAAGACCGGACGCTGGGACGAGGCGCTGGCGCTCCAGCGCAAGCTATGGCGGGTCAATGAGGCCTTTGCCCGCTACAACCTCGCCGCCTGCATCAAGGCCGCCCTGGGCCTCCAGGGCTATGACGTTGGCGATCCCGTTGCACCCCAGAAGCCGCTTTCGACAGAGGAGCGCAAGGCAGTCGAGGCAGTGCTGCGGGAAATCCAATAGGTTACCGCAACCACTTGCGCCGTCAGCGGAGCAATCCGGCGTCGTTTTGAAAATGGCTGGATTGCCTCGTCGCTTTGCTTCTGGGAATGACGGCCTCTTAGACCATCGCTGCACGGAATAGTCCCGTCGAGGGGCTTGGCCGGTTCCTTGTCCGTCGGCTACATTGCGCGCCTGACAAAATCCTTGAGGAAAGTCCGATGAACATTCTTCCCGGCAATATGCGTTTCGGCGCGGGCAAACCGGTCAAGCGTCTGGAGGACCAGCGGCTATTGACCGGCAAGGGCCAGTTCATCGACGACAATCCGGAGGAAGGCGCGCTGTGGCTTTATGTGCTGCGCTCGCCGCATGCCCATGCGAAGATTGTCTCGATCGATACCAAGGCGGCCCGCGCGATGCCGGGCGTGGAGGCGATCTATACCGGCGCGGACCTCGTCGCCGACGATATCGGCACGCTGCCGACCCTCTTGATTTTTCCGCGCCCCGACGGCTCGCCGATGACGGTGCCGCCGCGCCGGCTGCTCGCCCATGGTCTCGTGCGTTATGTCGGCGAAACGGTCGCTGCCGTCGTTGCAACCTCCCGCCTTGCTGCGCAAAGCGCCGCAGAAGCGATCGTGGTGGAATATCAGGAATTGCCGTCGGTGGTCGATCCGCTCGCAGCCGTCAAGCCGGGCGCGCCGGTCGTGTGGTCCGAAGTGCCCGACAACATCGTCGCTCGCATGAGCTACGGCGATGCGGCTGCCGTCGAAGCGGCCTTCGCCAAGGCCGAGCATGTCGTGTCGCTCGATGTCGTCAGCCAGCGCCTTGTGCCTTGCGCGATGGAGCCGCGCTCGACGATTGCCGAAGTCGACAAGAAAACAGGGCGGCTCATTCTGCACGTGCAGTCGCAGACGCCGGGCTCGACGCGCGACATTCTCGCCGAGGCGGTGCTGAAGCGCCCGAAGGAAAGCGTCCAGGTGCTGGTCGGTGATATCGGCGGCGGTTTCGGCCACAAAACCAATCTCTATCCGGAGGACGGCATGGTCGCTTATGCCGCGACCAAGCTCAACAAGAAGGTACGCTGGCGCGGCGAGCGGTCCGACGACTTTCTGGGCGGTACGCATGGCCGTGACCTGACCTCGACGGCAGAATTCGCCCTGGACGCCAAGGGCCGCGTGCAAGCCTTTCGCGTGCGCTCCATCGGAGGCACCGGCGCCTACATTGCGGGTCCTGGTGCGCTGATCCCGCTTGTCCTGGGCCCCTTCGTGCAGAGCGGCGTCTATGATCTCCCGCTGGTGCATTACGACGTCAAGGCGGTGCTGACTCACACGGCACCGGTTGCCGCCTATCGCGGGGCGGGCCGTCCCGAGGCGGTCTTTGTCGTCGAACGGCTGATGGATGCGGCCGCGCGGCAGCTCAAGATGGACCCGCGTGCCATTCGCAAAGCAAATTACATCAAGCCGTCGCAGCTGCCCTACACCAACGCAGTCGGCCAGGTGTACGACTCCGGCGCCTTCGCCCAAATGCTGGATCGTGCCGTCAAGCTCGCCGACTGGGACGGCTTCAATGCGCGCAAGCGCGCGGCAAAGAAAAAGGGCCTGCTCTATGGCCGCGGGCTGACCAGCTATATCGAATGGACCGGCGGCACCGTGCACAATGAAGCCGTCAGCCTGCACGCGACCGCAGAGGGACGCATCGTACTCCACGCCGGCACGCAGGCGATGGGGCAGGGCTTGCAGACCTCGTTCTCACAGATGATTGCAGACGCGCTCGGCGTCTCCATCGACAAGATCGATGTCATTCAGGGCAACACCGATCTTGCCACCGGCTTCGGCAGCGTCGGCTCGCGCTCCCTGTTCGTCGGAGGCACCGCCGCCGTGGTATCGGCGGCCGATCTGATTGCCAAAGCCCGCGAGAAGGCCTCGCAGATGCTGGAGGCGTCCGTGGACGACATCGAATACCGCGACGGCACGCTCACGGTGGTCGGCACCGACAAGCATGTCAGCCTGTTCGACATCGCCAGGAAGGAACAGGGCGCGCGGCTCTCCGTCAACAGCGAAGGCCAGACCGATGGTCCTAGCTGGCCGAACGGGACGCATATCTGCGAAGTCGAGATCGATCCGGAGACCGGTGTCACGCGAGTGGTGCGCTACACGACCGTGGACGACGTCGGCGTCGCCATCAACCCGATGCTGGTAACCGGGCAGGTACATGGCGGCGTCGCGCAAGGAATCGGTCAGGCGCTCTATGAGGGCGTGAGCTACAGCAACGAAGGTCAGCTGATCACCGCGAGCTATCAGGACTACTGCATCCCGCGCGCCGACGACGTGCCGCCGATCGAAGTCACGCTGGATGGTTCCGCGCCCTGCCGCACCAATCCGCTCGGCGCCAAGGGCTGCGGCGAGTCCGGCGCGATCGGCGGGCCGCCCTGCATCGCCAACGGCGTGATGGATGCGCTCGCCGATCTCGGCATCACCTCGATCCAGACCCCGATCTCGCCGATGAAGATCTGGGAAGCGATCCGGGAAGCCAGGGCCCGGGCGGTCGCTTGATCTGCCTGCGATAACGTCCATCGCCATTGGGGGGCGCGCAAAGGGCGAGCCCTGAAACCATCGAACCGCGACGGTGCTTGGATGTGTCAACGGGTCGCGCTTGCGCGAACCCGTTGGCATCGCCCCGGAATGACGTTGGTCTCTGTCATACCATTCTGTTAATTTGGCCTGCCTTACGACAGGGGAGAATTTTATGCGCAAATTTTTGACCGTGCTCGCAGCGCTGGCGGCGCTGAGCCTCACCAATTGCGGTTACAACGCGATTCAGAGCAATGACGAGCAGGTCAAATCGGCCTGGTCGGAGGTGCTCAACCAGTATCAGCGCCGTGCCGACCTCGTGCCCAACCTTGTCAATTCGGTGAAGGGCTTTGCACAGCAGGAAAAAGACGTGCTGCTCGGCGTCACCAATGCGCGCGCCAAGGTTGGCACCATTCAGGCGACGCCGGAACTCGTCAACGATCCGGGCGCATTCGCGAAATTCCAGGCTGCGCAAGGCGAACTCTCCAGCGCACTGTCGCGGCTGGTCGCCGTCAGCGAGAATTACCCGCAACTCAAATCGGACGCGCTGTTTCGCGACCTGATGGCACAACTCGAGGGTACCGAGAACCGGATCACGGTGGCACGAAACCGCTACATCAAGGCGGTGCAGGACTATAACGTCGGCATCCGCACCTTCCCGAACAACCTGACGGCGATGGTGTTCGGCTACAAGGAAAAAGCCAATTTCACGGTCGACAACGAGAAAGAGATTTCGACCGCACCGAGGGTCGATTTCAATCCGGCGCCGGCGAAGTAGCCGTGAGCCGGCCGGATTGATCCCCAATGATCGCGAGGGCTCTCCTCTTTGCGTGGTTGCTGTGCTGGCCGCTCGCGGCCGGTGCCGAAGTTGCCGTGCCGCCGCTGTCGGGGCGCGTGGTCGATCAAACCGGCACCCTGTCGGCGGGTGATATCGATGCGCTGACGCAAAAGCTCAAGGATCTTGAGAAGCGCAAGGGCAGCCAGGTTGCGGTATTGATCGTCACGACCACGCAGCCGGAGACGATCGAGCAGTTCTCGATCCGTGCCGCGGACGCCTGGAAAATCGGACGCAGGAAGGTCGACGATGGCGCGCTGCTGGTGGTCGCGAAGGATGACCACAAGCTGCGAATTGAAGTCGGTTACGGCCTTGAAGGCGCACTCACCGATGTGACGGCGCGGCGGATCATCGACGAGATTATCGTGCCTCACTTTCGAACAGGCGATTTCGCTGGAGGGATTTCGGCTGGCGTAGACCGTATCACTCGCGTGATAGACGGTGAACCATTGCCGGCCCCGCGGCCCGAAGTATCGCACCGCGATGCGCCGGACTTCCTGTTCAATGTCATTTTCAGTCCTTTTGGCTTCATTGGCTATATCGTGGTCGCCGGGATCATGCGCGGCCTTCTCGGCCGGTTGCTTGGCTCGGGGGTTACGGCTGGCGTGGTCGGTGCCGTCATCTGGTTCATCCTGGGCTCGATCGCCGTTTCCGTGATCTTCGGCGTCATCGCCTTCTTCCTCACCATGTTTGGCGACGGCATTTTGGCTGCAGGCCAGCAGGCCTCTCGCAGTGGACGCGGCCGTTATGGTGGCGGTTGGTCGACGGGCTCATCCGGCGGCTCGTGGTCGGGCGGTTCGAGCGATAGCGGCGGCGGATTTTCCGGCGGGGGCGGCAGCTTTGGCGGCGGCGGCGCCTCGGGGAGCTGGTAGAGATGGGCATCAGGCGCATTGGCAAACACCTGATCGAACACCGCTGGCGGGCACGGCGGGTCTTCCCGCCGCAGGCGCTTGCGGCGATCGAGCAGGCTATCAAGGCCGGCGAGGCAACTCATTCGGGCCAGGTCCGCTTCGTCGTCGAAGGCGCGCTCGACGGCAGGCCGTTGTTCTCAGGCCAGTCCGCGCGCGAGCGCGCGCTCGATATCTTCTCGCATTTGCGGATCTGGGACACCGCGCACAATAATGGCGTGCTGATCTATCTCTTGCTTGCGGACCGCGATGTCGAGATCATCGCCGATCGCGGCATCGACGCAAAAGTCGGAGCTGCCGGCTGGCAGCGGATTTGTGCGGCCATGGAGAGCGATTTTCGCGGCGGCAATTTTGCCGGCGGCGTGATCGCGGGCGTTCAGGCCGTCTCGCAGCAGCTCGCGAAATATTTTCCGAGGCAAAATGCCGGTCCGAACGAGCTGCCGGACAGGCCGGTCGTGATGTAAAAGCAAGTGCCGGTTGGCGGCCGTTCCCCAGGATACGGCGCATCACGAAATGTGGTATGCCGCGCACGGGACGCGATTGCGCCAGCCTCGTCGCTATTTGCGCGCCGCGCCGGCAGGCGGGTTGACGGGGTCAGCCTTGATTGAAGGCCGCTGCGCGATGCGGTCGAACCACGCCTTGATGTGGGTATTGGCGGGATCAAGCGGCTGGCCAACGAGAGCGCCAAAATCCAGCCAGCAATGGAGCAGGATGTCGGCGAGGGTAAAGCGCTTGCCGCAGAGGTATTCGCGCCCGTCCGCCATCTGGCCGTTGAGCCAGGCGAGGCGATTGGCGGCGACCATCTTCAGGCCCGGCGAAGCTTCGGGAACAACCGGAATGCGCTTTTCGAAAAACTTCAGCGCCTCGCCGAATCGGTAGCCATTCGCAAGCGGCTCGCAGATGTTGAGATCGACGCGGCGTGTCCACATCCGGCATTCGGCGCGCTCCTTCGGCGTCGAGCCGATCAAGGCGGGCGCGGGCTTTATCTCTTCGAGATATTCGCAGATGGCGGTAATTTCGGAGAGATAGCTGCCGTCGTCAAGTTCGAGCGTCGGCATCTGACCGTGCGGGTTGCGCTTGAGATGCTCGGGCCCCCGGTTCTCGCCGCCGCGCAGATCGACGGTCTGCTTCGGCATCTCGATGCCTTTTTCCGCCATGAAGATGCGGACGATGCGCGGGTTGGGCCCGATTGAATCATAGAGTTTCACCGGCGTTCTCTCCCTGTGTCTTGTTGCGGGATGCATTGAGCAGGCCCGTGAGCGGTCTGTCAAACGCAGCGCAATCGGTCCCAAAAGCCCGAAACCTACCCGTCGTCAAGCTTGTTGAGATCGCGCACCGACTGCATGATCGGCTCAAAATTAGATCGCGCATCGAGCGCATCGAATAATTGCGCGGTGTCGGCCAGCAGCGCATGCGAACGGGCGAGCGCAATCCGCACGTCGTTTTGCGGCGTGTCGGATAGCCTGCCATGGCCGGACAGCAGAATCCTCGAATTGAGCCCTTTGAGGCGTTCCAGCGACTGGATGTAGTCGCTGATGCTGCCTGAGCCAAACACCCCGCCCATCACGCCGCCCGGCATCAACGTGTCGGCGGCAAACAACAGACCCTTGTCCTGGTCGAACAGGCTGATGCAGGCAGAGGTATGGCCGGGCGTGTACATCACGTTGAGGCGGAAATCGCCGAGGTCGAGCAGATTGCCTTCCTCGAGCCAGATGTCGATGTTGATCGGCATGTTCGGTTCGTTGAACATCTTGCGCAGCATCGAGAAGTCATCGCGCAGCATGATCTTGTTGGCGGCAAGCCGATGCGCCGCGATGATGGTGCGGCTTTCGTTGAAGCGCCATGCCGCGCCGATATGATCGAGGTGCTCATGGCTCAAGACCACCATGTCGATCTTCTCCGGCGGACAGCCGACATGGTTCAGGCATTCCACGAGCGCGGAATAGTTCGAGGTCAGTCCGACGTCGATCATGATCGTGCGGGACTTGCCGCGCACGACGTAGGCGTTGGCGGCGCGATTCTTGAAGCGCACCTGATAGACGTTTTCGTCGGCCTGGATCAGCGAGCAGACCTCGTTATCCAGCAGGACCGGAAATGGGCTCGGCTTTCGTTCGCTCATGGGCTGCTGGCCCGGAAGGCGGCGGCATTGGAGGCGCGCAGGCGTTTGCTCAACGCGTCCATCACCATCAGCGCGAATGCCGGCTGCTGGCTGACCAGATAGACGAAGCGAGCGTGATTGATCCGCATCACGCGGGTTTTTGGTTCGGCAGCGATGGCCGTGGCTGAACGCGACGAGCCGTCAATAACGGCCATCTCGCCGAAGAACTCGCCTTTGCCGAGGGTGACGATGACGGTCCTGGCGGCGGTGTTCAGCTTGGCGATCTCGACCTTGCCGTCGAGGACGACAAACAGTTCGCGTCCGCTCGAGCCTTCCTCGAAAATGACGTCGCCGATATCGAACTCGTTGATGCAGTTTTCGATGGCCATCGGCTTCCCCCGCCTGGTTAAGGCCATGTTAATCGCGAATACGGGCGGTGGAAACTGGGCCGCTGGTGGGGTCGAGCGTCTGGGGCAGGACGCCGCGGCTTACCCGCCTGCGGCAATTCCTAAATTTTCGGTAAGCGCCGCGCCAGGTAAGGATTTGGAAAGCAATGAAAGTTACCAAATGGTCAATCGTTTAGGGAGATTTGACCATGAGCGAACAGGCAGGCGGGCCAACAAGCGATGAACAGGGTTCCCTCAACGGGGGAATCTCCCATTCCGCTGAAACATCGGGCTTGACGCCTTCCGCGGCTGAGACCGGCGCCAGCGGGGATGTGCCGGTGTCGGAGCCCCTCACGTCCGAGCCTTCGATCTCCGAACCTTCGTCGTCGGTTCCGCTGGAGCCCAAGGCGCCCGAAGTGGAGGCCGTGAAGGCCGAGGCTATTGCCCAGCCACCGCAGGTAGAGGCCGCGAAGGACAAAGTTTCGCACCTCCCGGGCAAGGTGATTGTGATGTCGCGGAGCGACCGCTCCTGGACCAACCATGGCCTCCATCCTGAGCCTGAACTGGAAACGCAGCAGAACGTCTTCGGCAAGCGGCGGATCGCGGCCATCGCGGCGGTGCTGGTGCTTGCGGCGATGGCCGGCGCAATCGGCGGCGCGCTCGCGACCGCCTCCCTGATGCATGGCACGAGCAATGTCGCCGCCGCCAGCAGCCAGACGCCTGCGCTGACGGCGTCGCTGTCGCGAATCGACAGCGACATCCAGGCGCTGAAGCTTGGCCTCGATCACACGTCCAAGCTTGGCCTCAATCAGTTCAACAAGACCAGCGAGCGTCTCGACAGGCTCGAGCGCGCCCAGGTGGAGCCGGCGGCCAAGCTCGCCAAGCTCAGTGAGGCCATCGACAAGCTGCACGCGTTGCCGATTCCAGCACCCGCGGTTGCGACCGCGATCCCTGCCGGACCCGCCGCTGGAAAGGACATAACCGGTTCGATTCCCACTGCTTCCGCGGCTTCGCCAAAGAATGACCTGAAGGGCGAAATCGGCCGCTTGCCGACACTCGATGATTGGGTGCTGCGCGACGTCGCTTATGGCGGCGCCCTGATCGACGGCCGCCGCCGCGGCCTCTACGAAGTTTATGCCGGCGACATGGTGCCGGGCCTTGGTCGGATCGATGCCGTCCGCCGCCAGGACGGACGCTGGGTGGTCGTGACCAGCCGCGGCCTGATCGTCGCGCGCTAAAGCATGATCCGGAAAAATGTGTAGCGGCTTTTCGAAAAGATCATGCTCGAAAGAGAGGCGATCCGCCGCCGATTAGGCTAGTTCCTGACCCAGGCTTGCGCATTCTTCCCTGGAATGGGAGGCTCCGCGCGGTGTTTGCAGGACATGCCTTCGTTGCGTTCGCCCCTGATCGCCTTCGTATTCTTGTGCCTGTCGCCGCAAAGCCCGGCGCATGGCGGGCCGTTGCTGGAACGCGGCACGGCTGTCACCGATCCCGCCGCGTTGCGCGAACTCGACCGTGGCCCCTTTGGCTTGGCGCGCATGCTGGGGGTGCAGACGGGCGGTTCGCTCACGGACGACGCGCTGTTTGCGCTTCCTGCCATTACGCCGATCCGGAAATCGTTCGACGCCGAATTCGATCGCTATGTTGAGCGGCACAAGGCTGAGCTGCCGCGCCAGACCATCGGCGTCGGGTCGCAGTTCGATGTCCAGCTGTTCGACCGCGACCAGCTCTATTCCAATTCGACGCGATTTGTGCTCTCCGGCGTCATCAACCGGATGGACCGCGCTTACGTCGATCCGGAAAGCTGCGGCGAGATCCGCCTGATCTATCGCCTCGCGCAAATCAATGCGCCGCCGGTCGGCGATCACGGCGCCTCGGCGCGGCTGCCCATGACGCTCAATCTGGTCCTGAAGGCGCGAGGGCGCGGAAACGCCGCCTCGCTCTCCTGCGCGACAATCGCCCGCCGCTGGCTGGCCACGAGCGACTGGACGCTCGCGGGATCGGCCCTCGCGAAAGAATTGACATCGCAAGACGGGCCGCTGGCGCTGATCGGGCCGAACAATGTCGAGCGCATCGAAACCAACATTCAGATCGCTCATGTTTCACGATCGCCGGCCCATGAGTTCCGCACCGACTACCTCTTGAAAGTGTTCGACTACAATCCGCAGACCGGGAGCTTTGAGGAAGCGACGCTGGAAGACCAGATCGACCGCGAACGCCTGTTGTCGGATGAAAATCTCAAGCGCGAGTTCAGGGCCTGGCTTCTCGAGCCGGTGCATTTGAGCGATTTCGACCGCGGCACGGTGCTGATCCCGAAAGAGTTTCTTGCCAAGCGAGCCATTGCGCCGACGCCCATCGGCTTTTCCGCCTCTGCGTTGCAACCGGCATTTGGGATGGCGCAGGGCGAGGGCGACCATGCCGTCTTCTCGGCACACGACGTGGTGACGGCGCTGCAAAGGGCCGCGGCGCGCGGAATTGTCCTGCAAAACATTCGTTCGGTCGCGGGCTTCGAGCGCCGTCTCAACGACATTACCTGCGCCGGATGCCACCAGACCCGCGGTATCGGCGGCTTTCATTTTCCCGGCGTCGACTGGATGGCTGAACACCCCTCCAACACGACCATCGTACCGGCCTCGCCGCATTTCTTCGGAGACCAGGTTCGCCGGCGCGATATTCTGGCCGCGATCCAGGAGGGCAAGCCGGCCGATTATTCCCGCGGCTTTTCCGAACGACCGCAATTGCGCGGCAGCCGCGAACTGGCCGGAACCGAATATGACGACGGCTGGGGCGCGCATTGCTATGGCCTTCAGGCCGCCGACAACGATCGCAGTTTTGTGTCCTGGAGCTGTGCCCAGGGACTGGTCTGTCAGGTGATGAGCAAGACCTCTCGCATCGGCATGTGCTTTGTGGCGAAGCCCTGATGATGGATGCTTTCCGGTGTAATGTCCGATTTTGAAGTGAATTGGCCGACTCCAGCTGCCTGGTTGCAGGCCGTGAAAGAGGTTTTCCACGTCGACCCATTTCAGAGAGTTTGTCTCCGGGTGGTCAGGATCGCCAGAATACTTGGATCGCGGAGTTGACGTTGCATGTTGCGAACATTGAGCTATCAGCTCTTTAGGGTGTTCGGCCAAACGCCTCAGTCTGTTCGCCTGTGAATCATCGGCTGCTCAATGGTCGACCGCGATAACTCAGCCTCGCTTACCGGAACCTTCCTGCCCTCGCACTCAGCCGACACACGTAGATTGACAGTAGGCTTACTAATCGTGTTTCATCGCCGTAGCCGCACCAGCGATGCGGGGAGGAAACATGGACGAGATCCTGATCGTCGGTGGCGGCATCGGCGGCTTGACACTGGGCCTTTCGTTGCATGCAGCCAACATTCCCTGTCGCATCTTCGAATCCGCGGCCGAGATCCGCGCTGTCGGCGTCGGCATCAATCTTCTGCCCCACGCCACGAAAGAACTTGCCGCCCTCGACCTTGAGGTCGACCTGGCGCGGGTGGCCATCAAAACCAGGGACGCTTCCTTCTTCAACCGCTTCGGTCAGTTGATCTACCAGGAGCCGCTCGGCCGCGAGGCCGGCTATGACCATCCGCAATTCTCCATCCATCGCGGCGACCTGCAAATGGTTCTGCTGAACGCTTTCACGCGTCGTGCGGGAATGAACCGCGTTCTCACTAATCGTCATTGCGTCGGCGTCGAGCAGGATGCGGCCGGCGTCACCCTGCATTTCGCGTCCGGTGAGAGCGTGCGCGGCCGCGCCGCGATCGCCTGCGACGGCATCAATTCGGCGATCCGCAAGCAGTTTTTTCCTGATGAAGGTGAGCCGCGCTACTCCGGCGTCAATATGTGGCGCGGCGTGACCCGCTGGAAGCCGATTCTGTCCGGCGCGAGCCTGACCCGTGCCGGCTGGCTGTCGCACGGAAAGATGGTGATCTACCCGATCCGCGAAGCCGGCTCCGACGGCCTGCAACTCATCAACTGGGTCGCCGAGATCGAAACTCCGAAATATCGGCGGCGTGACTGGAACCGCGCCGGCTCGCTCGACGATTTCATCGGCGCCTTTGCCGATTGGCATTTCGACTGGCTCGACGTGCCCGCTTTCATCCGCGCCGCCGACAGCGTGCTGGAATTTCCGATGGTCGATCAGGACCCGCTGCCGCGCTGGAGCTTTGGCCGCGTCACGCTGCTGGGTGATGCGGCCCATCCGATGGTGCCGCGCGGCTCCAACGGGGCAGGGCAGGCGATCCTCGACACGCGGGCCATGACCTCGGCGCTGCTCGCCAATGAAGATCCCGCCGCAGCCTTTGCGGTCTATGAAAAGGAGCGGCTGGAGAAGACCGCCCGCATCGTTCTCACCAACCGCACCAACCCGCCCGATGCGATCCTGCGCGAGGTCTATCAGCGCACCAACGACAAGCCTTTCAAGGCGATCGGCGACGTCATCAGCCACGACGAGCTGGTCGCGCTGTCCGACAGCTACAAGCAGATCGCGGGCTTTTCCAGGGAGGCGTTGCGCGCGTGACGGGAGCGCCGCCAGACAATTCGTCCGCCGTCGATGTCGCAGCCTTCATCGATGCGCAGCCGGTTGGTGCGTTTCAGGTCAGGCTTCTTTTGACCTGTGCGACCGTCCTGCTTCTCGACGGCTTCGACACCACGGCGATCGGCTATGTCGCGCCCGCGCTGGCGAAAGAGTGGCATATCGGCAAGGCGGCGCTTGGCCCGGTGCTGAGCGCGGGCCTGTTCGGATTGATGATCGGCGCACTGCTGCTCGGCCCGTTGGCGGATCGCTTCGGACGCAGGAAGATCATCATCCTGTCGACGCTTGCTTTTGGCATCGGCACGCTGATCACTTCTCTCGTCAATGACGTCAACACGCTGCTGGCGATTCGGGTTCTGACGGGCCTCGGCCTCGGCGGCGCGATGCCGAATACGGTTGCGCTCACTGCCGAATTCGCCCCGCATCGCCGCCGCGCCACCATGGTGATGGTGATGTTCGTCGGTTTTTCGATCGGGGCTGCGCTCGGCGGGTTTCTTGCTGCG
>NZ_DAIDJE010000199.1 GCF_027451485.1 Bradyrhizobium sp. | reverse complement strand
ACGTGCTTGTTGTTGCCCTCCTCATCGAGCGTGCGGTCGATGGTCACGCGGCCAAGTTTCAAAACATTGAGGCAGGCGAGCCGCGCCAGCGGCGATGTCTTGAGAATACGCGCAACGGTCACGCGCAGGGCTTCGTTCATTTCGGCTGGCCCTTCCGTCAGGTCGACTGCGACCGCAAGAATCGGGCTTGCCGCGATTTGCGCGGCGACCGCCGATGGCTTGCGGGGCTGGATCGGATTGCCATTGAAGCGGCGCCGCCAGACCGTGGAGAGCGGATCCCGCTTCAGCCGTTCCGAACGCGCTGTCAACTTGATCTGCTCGGGATGGGCCAGTTCGAACGCCAGTTGCGAGGCCGTCGGGTATCGCCATGCCGGGTCGATCTCGAGGCAGCGCAGCACGACTTCCTGGAGCCACGGCGGATAGTCTTTTTTCAGCTGACGTGGCGGATAGGGATCGCGCCATAGCCGTCTTCGCATCCCCGCCAGGGTTTCGCTCTCGCCGAAGGGCCTTACGCCGGTGGTGAAGAAGTAAAGCAGCACGCCAAGCGAAAACAGATCGCTGCGCGGATCGTCACGAACGCCAAGTAGCCGCTCGGGCGCCATATAGGGCGCCGTGCCATAGGGTACGCGGAACTCCTCCTGCAGCAGATCAGGCAACTGATTGTGATGTGACAGGCCGAAATCGACCAGCACCGCCTCGCCCGAAGGACGAAACAGAATGCTGGAGGGCTTGATGTCGTGATGAATGACGTTCTGCCGGTGCAAGTCAGATAGTGCATCGGCAATTTTCAGCGCGATCACGCGAGCCTCTTCGTAGGGCAGCGGCAGTTCCTCAAGGCGAGGGTAAAGCGTTTTCCCCGGAATGCGTTCGATCGCGACATAGGCTTGCCGGACGAAATCGCCGGCCGCATAGCAACGCGGCACGTGGATTCCCGTCAGCTTCGGCAGAATCATCTGCTCCATTTCGAAAGAGACGATGGCAGCCGGATCCTCGCCTTCCGAAACCCGGGGGATCTTCATCAACACCGGATCGGCGATATCCTCACGGCAAGCGCTCCACAGCGTTGCCATGCCGCCGCGATGCACGCATTCGCCGAGCACAAAACCGTCGATGACGACGCCGGGCCGGACCGTGAATTTCGCCATTCGTTATCTTCCCACGAAAAGGCGGTCGGCAAGCAGCGACGGCAGACCATTGTCGCGAATACGTTGCGCAGCCGTATCGACATCATAGGGAACACGGTAATAGGTGATTTCGCAGCGATCTGTGTCGAACATGGCAAAACAGGCAGCAGGATCGCCATCGCGCGGCTGGCCTACCGAGCCGAGCACGGCGAGCCAGCGCCGGCCCGGCAGCAACTGCACTGCAATTCCGGAAAGCGGAATGAACTGCGTCATTTTTCCGGTCACCGACATCGAATAAAGCGCCGGCCGATGAATATGGCCGGAAAATGTGATGTGCGCGTCGGTTGCAATCAGGCTTCGCCCGGCATCTGCGGCCGAGCGCACGTAGTGCCATCTGGCAGGCTGGCTGGCCTCCGAATGTACGTAGAGGCGGTCGCCCTCTTCGCAGCTCAATGGCAACCCTGTGAGGAACTTGCGCTCGGATGCGCTCAAGCGGCCGCGCGTCCATTCGATCGCGGCCTGAGCCTCCGCATTCATCGTTTCCGAGCGCGTGCCGATGGCATTGTCGTGGTTTCCACGCACGGCGGGCGCCCCCTGCCCGACGAGCTCCATCACTGTCGCGAGGGTCCATTCGGGGTCGGCGCCATAGCCGACATAGTCACCCAGAAAAATGAAGCGGTCGGCGCCGCGCCCACGCGCCGCTTCAAGGCAGGTCGCAAACGCCTGCCGGTTAGCATGGATATCGGCAAAGAATGCCAGCCGCACACGTTCCTCCAGTTTTATTCTAGGACGGAATATCGCTAGCGGTTTGAGAAAGCTCAAACAAATCGCGGCCGGCGCCACCAGCGAAGAGGTGGCCCAGACCCTCAATCTCAACGTGAAGACTGGTCCAGAACTATCGGTACATGATCAAGGCCGGGCTCAAGACCGGCGCCCCGCTCGCGCGCCTCGCCGCGACTGCGGTCTGACCCGACCGTAAGCGACATTCGCGCGAGAACGCTCTACCGAGGAGCTTCGATGCCTTTCAAGAGCAGCGCAATCACCGCGTCAATCCGCGCGGGCAGCTGTGGATCTTTCCATTCATCGGCGTGGCCGGGATGATGAAAGCGCGTCACCGCATCGAAAATTGCCTGCGCGGTCACTTTTACGTCGGCAATCTGGAAAGCACCCTGCTTGACGCCATCGGACAGGATCAGCTCGAGCTGATCGGTGAGGCAGGCACGGTGTCCCTTCACCGTCTTGCAGGCTTCCCGCGCCAGCGTCAGGTAGGTTGCAAACATCTCGGGGTCTTCGAGATAGCGTGTCTGTTTGGCCGAGAACAAGGCACGAAGCCATTTATCGAACTTGGCCGGTGCTGGCTCCGAGCTCTCCGCGATCCTGGCGAGCGGCGTTGAGACGCGCTCGAGCCAGCGCTGGGCTACCGCCTCGCGCAGTGAAGCCTTGCTCGGGAAATGGCGGTAAACGCTGCCGTGGCTCACATCGAGCGCACGCGCAACGTCGACAACGGTGGCTTTGGCGAGACCAAAACGGCGCAGAACGTCTTCGGTGACTTCCAGAATGCGCTCTGGTGTCAAGACCACGTTCTCGTTCATCGGCGCTTCTCCTCCTGGCAATCAGCCTGATCGATATAGAGACCGATATCCAGGCGATTAGCGGGCGAGCCGTTGCGCCTGTTCGGCGAGATGCCGGGCTATCCGCCGGTTGAGCCAGCGCTGGATTTGGGCGGTTAAGTGCAAGATTTCGAATGTCATGGCGAAGTCCTCGTAACTCGCCCCGGCTTACCGCCCTTGGCGGCCTTGCCGGGGGACCCTGAATCAGGCGTCAGCAGGCAATATAGAACGTCTCGCTGACAGATATCAATATCTGTTAGTCAATATTACGTGACTGAAAGCTGTCCGGCGGCTCAGGTGGGGAAATGCGGCGCGGCACGGGGCGCTGGTTTGTCACCCCTCACCTGCTCTGCTAGAGCCTCGTAATCCCATTGAAAAAGCACCGAGTCACGAATGATCCCCCGCTATACCCGCCCGGAAATGGCAGCGATCTGGGAGCCCCAGACCCGCTTCAAGATCTGGTTCGACATCGAGGCGCATGCCGCTGACGCGCTGGCGGAATTGGGGGTGATTCCCAAAGAGGCGGCGAAGACGATTTGGGCGAAGGCCCAGAATGCGGCCTTCGACGTGGCGCGGATCGACGAGATCGAGCGCGAAACCAAGCACGACGTCATCGCCTTTCTCACCCATCTGGCCGAGATCGTTGGCCCGGAGGCGCGGTTCGTCCATCAGGGGATGACGTCATCGGACGTGCTCGACACCTGCCTCAACGTACAGCTGACGCGCGCCGCCGATCTGCTGGTGACCGGCATCGACAAGGTGCTCGCTGCACTGAAGAAGCGCGCTTTCGAGCACAAGATGACGCCAACCATCGGCCGCTCGCACGGCATACACGCCGAGCCCGTGACCTTCGGACTGAAACTCGCCTATGCCTATGCCGAATTTTCCCGCGCTCGCGAGCGGCTGCTGGCCGCCCGTCATGAGGTCGCGACCTGCGCCATTTCGGGCGCGGTCGGCACCTTTGCGCAGATTGATCCGCGCGTGGAGGAACACGTCGCCAAAGCGATGGGCTTGCGGCCCGAGCCGATCTCGACCCAGGTGATTCCGCGCGACCGCCACGCAATGTATTTTGCAACGTTGGGCGTGATCGCCTCTTCCGTCGAACGTCTCGCCACCGAGATCCGCCACCTTCAGCGTACGGAAGTGCTGGAGGCGGAAGAATTCTTCTCGGAAGGCCAAAAGGGCTCCTCGGCGATGCCGCATAAGCGCAACCCGGTGCTGTCGGAGAATCTCACAGGCCTGTCGCGCATGGTGCGCGCCTATGTGACGCCGGCGCTGGAGAACGTCGTGCTCTGGCATGAGCGCGATATCTCACACTCTTCCGCCGAACGCATGATTGGGCCCGATGCGACGGTGACGCTCGACTTTGCGCTGAACCGCCTTGCCGGCCTCGTCGAGAAGCTGCTGATCTACCCGGAAAACATGCAGAAGAATCTCGATCGCCTCGGCGGCCTCGTCCATTCGCAGCGGCTATTGATCGCGCTCACGCAAAAGGGTGCGAGCAGAGAGGACGCCTACAAGCTCGTGCAGCGCAATGCGATGCCGGTCTGGCGCGGCGAAGGCGATTTTCAGACACTTCTGAAAAAGGACGCCGACGTCAGGAAATACCTGACCGATGCCGAAATCGAGGAGCAATTCGACCTCGGTTATCACCTGAAGCACGTCGACACCATCTTCAGGCGCGTGTTCGGCGAAGCCTGAAGCAGCGTGCCGCTTCTGTGTAGCTTTGACTCTATACGTTCCTTCGAAGAACTCGCGGGACACGAAAGTAACGTCAGAGTCGCGATATTGCGCAACGGCAACTGAAAGATAACCCCGGATCGGTTACGATAGAATCGTGGGCAGCAATCCTACCATTCTCCTGTTCGATTCCGGCCTTGGTGGCCTTACGGTGTTGCGCGAGGTCGTCCGCGTGCGTCCCGAGGCACATTATCTGTACGTCGCTGACGACGCGTTCTTTCCCTATGGCCACCACAGCGAGGAAGAAATCATCGGTCGCGTGGTGCCACTCGTCGGCGAACTGATATCCGAACATCGTCCCGACCTGGTCGTGATCGCCTGCAACACGGCATCGACCCTCGTCATGTCGTATTTGCGCGAGAGCTATTGCGTGCCGTTCGTCGGCACCGTGCCGGCCATCAAGCCTGCCTGCGCGGCCTCCAAGACGAAGCGCGTCTCCGTGCTCGGCACCAAGGGTACGGTCCAGCGCGAATATACCCGTGGCCTGATCCGCGATTTCGCGCAAGGCTGCGAGGTGACGCTGGTCGGTTCGGCAAAGCTGGCGGGGCTGGCAGAAACGGCGCTCAGTGGCGGCGCGGTCAGCGATGAAGACATCCTGGCCGAACTGATGGCCTGCTTTGTCGGCAACGGAAAGGATGCCTCAAATCGCACCGACACCATCGTGCTCGCCTGCACGCATTACCCGTTGTTGCTGGACCGGCTGAATAAACTGGCGCCCTGGCCGGTCGACTGGATCGATCCGGCGCCGGCAATTGCAAGGCGCGTAACGAGCCTGCTTCCCGAAGCGCGCGGCAGGCCAGACGACGCCGATTCCAAAATGATTTTCACCTCGGGACGGCCACACAGGCTAGAGGCTGCGCTCGCGCCCTTCTTCGGCGGACGCCCGCTTTCTGAACTCCGTGCTCCATTGCAGCATCCACCTTCACGAACTTCCGAAAATCATGGGCGCTAGCAAGCTTATCGAAGCCAATCCCGCTTCATCGATCTGAGCTCCTGATCAAATTCGTAGCTTGTGGTGCAGGGACTTCAGACGGCGGAACCGATCCGGCACGCTATATTTCTACATATCTTCAGATGTTTATCGACGGTTCATCTCACGCCCGATAAAGTCACGAAACGGCCTTCTCGTCAGGCCCTGCGCTGCCATGGCTGACAATCGGAAAAATCTCATCGGACAAGGGAACTGAGCGGAGCGATGCGCGGGACGAAGCGAAAAATCTCACGGCTGCGCATCTTTGTTATCGACCTCATGCACGCCTCGATGCGCGTGCCGTTCATCTCTTTGTCGCGCCCACTCGACATCGGCCCGCTTGCTGCCGCGCGCGCCAAGGCTGCTTCTGCGCCGGGCTGGGCGGCGATGTTCGTCAAGGCCTTTGCGATCGTTGCAAAAGACGAGCCGGTGCTGCGCACGCTCTACGTCAAATTGCCCCGACCGCATTTCTTCGAGCTGCCGCGCAGCATCGCCATGGTCGCAGTGGCACGCGTTGAAGGCGGCGAGGAATGCATTCTGCCGGAGAAGGTCCCCGCGCCTGAGGAACAGCCGCTCGCAGCCATCGACGCCGCAATCCGGCGCGCCAAGACTGCGCCGGTCGAACAGATCCCGGCCTTCCGCAAGATTCTGATGGCGAGCCGCCTGCCGCTCCCGCTGCGCCGCCTGAGCTGGGCCCTCGGGCTGAATTTCGGACGCATGCGCGCCAACAATTTCGGAACCTTCGGGGTGACTTCGGTTTCCGCCTACGGCCCGGGCGAGCTCAGGGCGCTCAGTACCGGTCCGTTTCTGCTCAGCTATGGCGTAGCTGGAGTGGACAACAGGATTGACGTCATCCTGCGCTGGGATCATCGGGTTACCGACGCCGCGGTCATCGCCCGGGTGCTGAGCCGGCTGGAACAGGTCCTGAACACCGAGATTTCGGCCGAAATACTGGCCTCGTCCTCCTGAACGGGTGGACCATTTGCGTTGACAGGGGAGCCGTTTCTGCCTAGAAACCGCCCTGCTCGCGGGCCGGTTTCGGCCCGCGATGCGTTTCGCGACCCGTGGTCTGCCCCTTCAAGCTTTAGGGCTCGGATCTGTCGGCAAGTCGAGGAAATTCTCGGCTGCACAGGAGGGCGCGTCTCCTCAAACCCAACCGCTTAAGAGGACGCGATGACAAAGCGTAGTGAGGCCAAATACAAGATCGACCGCCGTATGGGCCAGAATATCTGGGGCCGCCCAAAGAGCCCCGTGAACCGCCGGGAATACGGTCCCGGCCAGCACGGCCAGCGCCGCAAGGGCAAGCTGTCCGACTTCGGCGTCCAGCTGCGCGCCAAGCAGAAGCTGAAGGGCTATTACGCCAACATCAGTGAGCGTCAGTTCCATGGCATCTACGTCGAGGCAAGCCGCCTGAAGGGCGACACCGGCGAAAACCTGATCGGCCTGCTCGAACGCCGTCTCGACAGCGTCGTGTTCCGCGCCAAGTTCGTCTCCACCATGTTTGCCGCGCGTCAGTTCATCAACCACGGCCACGTCAAGGTGAACGGCCGCAAGGTCAATGTCTCAAGCTACAAGCTGAAGGTTGGCGACCTCGTAGAGGTCAAGGAATCTTCCAAGCAACTGACACATGTCCTTGAGGCGAGCCAGCTTCCCGAGCGCGACGTGCCGGATTATCTGGAAGTCGATCACGGCAAGATGACCGCCAAGTTCGTCCGCATCCCCGCGCTGACGGACGTGCCGTTCGCGGTGCAGATGGAGCCGCATCTGATCGTCGAATTCTATTCGCGCTGATGTGACTTCAGCGTCAATTGCATTTAAAGGCCCCGGTTTACCGGGGCCTTTTGTTTGTCCTGCCCGGGCTTGTCCCGGGTATCCACGTCTTTATGGTCGCCACAAAGCAAGCGTGGATGGCCGGGCATAGGCCAGCGGGAGCAACGCCGTTCTTCGAACGGCTATGTCCGGCCACGACGCGAAAATGAAAATGGAGCCTCATCCGATGGCCTACACCCCTGCCCGCCGTGACCCCAAGGCGCCCCCGGTCCGCATCAACCTGTTGTCGGATACCCAGACCCGCCCGACGGCGGGAATGCGCGAGGCGATGGCACGGGCTGAGGTCGGTGACGAACAGGTCGGCGACGATCCTTCCGTCAACCTGCTCTGCGACCGCGTCGCCGATCTGATGGGCAAGGAGGCCGCGGTGTTCCTGCCCTCCGGCACCATGTGCAACGTGACGGCGACGCTGGTGCATTGCCGGCCGGGCGACGAAATCCTGGCGCATGTCTCCGCCCATATCATCGCGCGCGAAGGAGGCGCCCATGCCGCACTCGGCGGATTCCAGATCACGCCGCTGCAAGGCGCAGACGGCAAGTTCACGCCTGATACCTTCCGCGCCGCGCTTCATCCTCGCACGCGCTATCAGCCGCCGCAGACGCTGGTGAGCGCCGAGCAAACCGCCAATATCGGCGGCGGTACGGTCTGGAAGAAGGCCGATCTCGATGAGGTCGTGGCAATTGCCAAGACCAACGGGCTTGCCACCCATATGGACGGCGCGCGCCTGTTGAATGCGACCGTCGCCACCGGCATCTCCGCACGCGACATGACCGCGGGTTGGGATTCGGCCTGGATCGATTTTTCAAAAGGTCTTGGCGCGCCCATCGGCGCGGTCCTTGCCGGCACGCGCGATTTCATCGACGAGGTATGGCGCTGGAAGCAGCGCCTCGGCGGCTCGATGCGCCAGGCCGGCATCTGTGCCGCCGCCTGCACCTACGCGCTCGACCATCATGTCGACCGGCTGGCCGAAGACCACGCCAATGCACGGGCGTTGGCACGAGGGCTGTCGCAAATCCGGGGCATCGAGGTGCAGGAGCCCGAAACCAACCTTGTGTTCTTCAAGCCGGATGGCGCCGGCATCGGCGCTGGCGACATGGTCGCCGCCTTGAACCGGCAGGGGATACAGATCGCCGTAATGGAGGGACGGATCCGCGCCTGCACCCATCTCGACGTTACCGCCGCCATGATCGAGGAAACGGTGGGACTTGTGCGCGAGATCGCGCGAAAGGTTTAGGGCTGATAATCTGCTATTTCTCCAGCGCCCGGTAAATCAGCGTCTTTAGCTCTCTCTGAATGCGTTGGCGCTGCGACGGTGACTGCATCATGCAGATCGCAAACAGGTCGTGGCTGGGATCGATGAAGAAGAAGGTGCCGCCGACGCCGTCCCAGCGATATTCACCGGCTGGAAGCGGAGGGTTCCCAACCGTTCGGACGGCAAATCCAAGACCAAAGCTGCTA
>NZ_DAIDJE010000198.1 GCF_027451485.1 Bradyrhizobium sp. | reverse complement strand
TTGGATGTCGCTGCGGCAAAAGCTTGAGAAACCGCCAGCAATCGGCGCCATTTACAATCTGCACCAAGGCCAAGTCAAGAACGGCGAAATCGTTGTTTTTACGACCCTTTGAGGGGAACTTACCTTGTTTGCCCCGCCAGGAACCGATATCTAGCAGGGTCTCATCTAGTTTCCCGCGAGCCAATCCCGCCATGCGTGCCGTTCTCGACATTATCCTCATCGTTCTGGAACTCTATGTCTGGCTCCTGATCGCGTCTGCCATTCTGTCCTGGCTGGTCGCCTTCAATGTCGTCAATACGCGCAATCAGTTCGTATCGATGGTGGGGGAGTTTCTCTATCGGATCACCGAGCCGCTTTTGGCGCCGATCCGTTCCGTCATGCCCAACCTGGGCGGGCTCGACATCTCTCCGATCATTCTGATCCTGATCATCTACTTCATCGAGCGGGTGATCGAGTATTACATCTATCCGAACGTCTTCTGACCCCGATTTGGAATGGCCGACCCCTGGCGCTACTCCGCCCAAGGGATCAACGTCGCGCTCCGAGTCACGCCGCGCGGTGGGCGCGACGATATTGACGGGATCGAGACGCTGGCCGATGGACGCAGTGTGCTCAAGGTGCGGGTCCGCGCGATTGCCGACGGCGGCGAGGCCAACCGCGCCGTATTGGGACTGCTGGCGAAGGCGGTCGGCGTGCCAAAGGCAAGGTTAAGGATACTGTCGGGGGCGACATCGCGCCTCAAGCAGGTCGCCGTCGACGGCGATCCCGGCGAACTCGGCGAGACCTTGAGACGGTTGACGGCGGCCAAGCAAGGGTGAAGCAATGACGGCGCAAATCATCGATGGAAAACGCATCGCCTCAGAACTTCGCGCGCGGGTGGCAAACGAAGTCGCACGGGTCAGGCGTGAGAACGAATTGACGCCGGGGCTTGCGGTGGTTCTGGTCGGCCACGATCCCGCCAGCCAGGTCTATGTCCGCTCCAAGCACAAGCAGACGCAGGAGGCCGGCATGGCTTCCTTCGAACATGTGCTGCCGGAGGATGTTCCTCAGGCCGATCTGCTTGCGTTGATCGCGCGGCTCAACCGCGATCCGCTGGTGCACGGCATCCTTGTGCAATTGCCGCTGCCGAAGACGCTGAACACCGAAGCGGTCATCAATGCGATCGACCCGGCCAAGGACGTCGATGGCCTGCATCCGAACAATGCCGGCCGCCTCGCCGGCGGATTTGCCGCGCTCGCGCCTTGCACGCCGCTCGGCTGCATCATCTTGAGCAAGAGCGTGCATCCCTCGCTGGAAGGCATGAATGCCATCGTGATCGGCCGCTCCAACCTGGTCGGCCGGCCGCTGGTGCAACTGTTGCTGAACGAAAACGCTACGGTAACGATCGCGCATTCACGTTCGCGCGACCTGAAGCAGATCTGCGCCCGCGCCGACCTGGTTTATGCCGCCGTGGGTCGGCCCGAAATGGTGCGCGCCGACTGGATCAAGCAAGGCGCGACCGTGATCGATGTCGGCATCAACCGCCTCGCGGAGGCCGGAGGCAAGACCCGCCTTGTCGGCGACGTCGCCTTCGCGGAAGTCTCGGCAGTCGCGGGCGCCGTCACGCCGGTGCCGGGCGGCGTCGGCCAGATGACGGTGGCGTGTTTGTTGGTCAATACCCTGCGCGCGGCCTGCGCGATTGCGGGACTGCCGAAGCCGGCGGTCTAGCTCTTCGTCGTCCCGGCCAGGCCAAGCGGTCGCGCAAACGCGCGCCCGATGAGGGCTCCGCGCGAGCCGGGACCCATGGCGCAGAATCCGCGGAAGAGGCAGGCTAGGTCGTCACTTCTTCTTCGCCCGCGCGATGCCGTCTGCGATCAACTGATGGGCTTCCTCGGCGCCGCCCCAGCGCAGCACCTTTACCCATTTGCCGGGCTCGAGATCCTTGTAGTGCTCGAAGAAGTGCTGGATCTGCTGCAACGTGATCTCCGGCAGATCGCTGTAGGTCTTCACCTTGTCGTAGCGCTGCGTCAGCTTCGAGGACGGCACCGCGATGATTTTCTCGTCGCCGCCGGCTTCATCCTCCATCAAGAGCACGCCGACCGGACGCACGCTCATGACGGCGCCCGGCACGATGGCGCGCGTATTGGCGATCAGTACGTCGCAGGGGTCGCCGTCGTTGGACAGCGTGTGCGGAATGAACCCGTAATTGCCGGGATAGCGCATCGCCGTATACAGGAAGCGGTCGACCACCAGCGTGCCGGCTTCCTTGTCGAGTTCGTATTTGATCGGCTCGCCGCCGACCGGAACTTCAATGATGACGTTGACCTCGCGGGGAGGGTCGACGCCGATCGAAATCGCTTCAACGCGCATGAATGGCTCCGTGACCTGGAATGTTTTCGTCCGTCGCCCTTGTCATAGGCGGGCTTGACCCGCGTATCCATCCGCCTTCGCAAGATCAATCTTTTTCGAGATCACGATGGATTGCCGGATCATCGACAAGCGAAGACGAAGCTGTTCTGCGAACGGCTATGCCCGACAATGATGGAAAAAAGCAGACCCCGCAGAAGGGAACTTCAGTTCGTCCAGGCGAAGGCGACCTTGTCGAGCGATTTCGGCCCGAACTTCTCCGACGAGCGCGCCACCATGCGGCCGCCCAGCGCGCGATAGAACTCGGTCGCCGGCTCGTTGTCGGAAAGCGCCCAAATCACCATGCTCTTCAGGCCGCTCTGCATCAGGTCGCGCCGTGCGGCCGAAAACAGGCGGCGGCCAAAGCCGAGGCCCTGGAATTCAGGTCGCAGGTAAAGCTCGTAGATCTCGCCTTCGAAGTGCAGGCTGCGAGCCCGGTTGCGGCCGTAATTGGCGTATCCGGCGACCTTGTCGCCGAACACCAGCACGCTGACGCGGCTTCCCTTGCGAATTGCCGAATCCCACCATTGCGGGCCGCGGCGGTTGATCAATTTCTCAAGCTCGGCGCCTGGAATGATGCCCTGATAGGCCGCACGCCACGCCTCGTCATGGGTGGACGCCACCGCCGCCGCATCAGCAGCTTTGGCAGGCCGGACCTCGATCAGGGTTGTGCTCATGACCCAATCAAAGCAAGTCAGCGGCCCGGCTTCAAGGTCTATCGTTAATTATCGGTTAACCTGTGGACTTTCTGCATCAGTCGGCGGGCTTTATGTCCCGAAAGCGGACAGTCGGGAGGCATTTTGCCGCTGAATATGGCGGAATGGGCGAAGGCATTAAAGGTTTTAACTTCCGACATCACGTGACGAGGCGCCGGAATTGATTCGCCGTGAGCGAACTTGGATTGCGGAGTCTTGTCGAAGGGCGATGAGGTGATGAATGGCTTTGTTAAGGGGCTTTTTTGCACCGCTTCTGGTTGTGGTGCTGTGGTCGCAAAGCGTCGCCGCGCAAGTCGCCTTCGGCGCGCAAGGCGAGGAGGGCGGCCCCGATCGCGAGCAGGCCTGGCTGGTCCCTTCACCAGAGCCGAATCTTGCCTCGCACGCCGTGCTGTTTCGCCCCGCTGGTGAAGGCCCGTTTCGCCTTGCAGTTATCGCGCATGCGTCGACCCAGAACACGGTGCTCCGCGTGCTGACGCCGCAGCCGCAATATAAGCCGCTGGCCGCGCTGTTGGTCGCGCGTGGCTTTGCGGTGCTGGTGCCGGAGCGTCCGGGCCACGGCAAGACCGGCGGCAAATATCTCGAGGATCAGAATGGTTGCGACGGCGCGGACTACGTCCATGCAGGCCGTGCCACCGCCGAAGAAATCATGGCTGCCACGGCCTATTTGCGCCAGCAGCCGTTCATTCGCCGCGACGGCACGGTGATCATCGGACATTCCGCCGGCGGCTGGGGTGCGCTGGCGCTCGCCGGTGCCGATCCGGCTGAGATCGCCGCGATCATCGCCTTTGCGCCCGGCCGCGGCGGCCAGCCTAACGGCCTGCCCAACCAGATTTGCGCGCCGCATAGCTTGATCGCGGCGGCGGGCGAGTTCGGCCGCGGCGCGCGCATTCCCGTCACCTGGCTGGTCGCGGCCAACGACGGCTATTTCCCGCCGGATTTCTCGCGGAAAATGGTGGACGCGTTCCGAGCGGCCGGCGGCAAGGCCGATTTCCGCGTGCTGCCTCCTTACGACGGCGAGGGTCACTGGATCGCGGAGACCGAAAACGGCGTGAAGCTATTGCCAGCCGAACTCGACCGCGCGCTGAAAGGATCAACGCAGCAGCCGCTCGCGCGGGCGAAGAAGCCGTGACCGCGCCGCGGTGGCCCGACGACGACGTGATCCTGTATGACGGCGTCTGCGTGTTCTGCTCGCGCTGGATTCGTTTTGTCGCCGCGAGCGATTGCGACAGGCGATTTCGCTTTACCGCGATCCAGTCGAATTATGGCGCGCGGCTGGCGCGCACCTTCGGCATCGATCCTGTCGATCCCGACACGAATGCGGTGATTCAAGGCGGCATCGCGTATTTCAAATCCGACGCGGCGCTGACCGTGCTTTCAAGTCTGCCGCGGTATCGCTGGACACGCGCGTTGTTGACGCTGCCGAAGCCGCTTCGTGATGCGGTCTACAATCTCGTTGCAAAAAACCGCTACCGGATTTTCGGCAAGTACGACGCGTGCTTTGTGCCGGATGCGGCGATGCGGGAAAGGGTGATGGAGTAGTCTTAGCGCTCAAGTGAAAGAAGCTTGAAATGACAAAGGCTCAAGTCGGACAAACTTGTCTATAGGAGGGGCAATCTCAAAAAGCCGCGGGGCCTTAGAAAAATCATATAGTCGGCAAATCCTAAATTCTTCCGGACGCTCCTTGGAAAAGGAAAGCTCATTCCTTGTCAGATAAAATGGCGCAGTTTGTGAGCCTACCGTCGTCTTTACTTCGAGAAATCGCTGGCCACCCCCGAGATCGAACGACAGGATATCGTACCCGGCCCCATCACCTTCCTCTTGAGATACCCATCGTACCTTTCGCGCAAGGTCGGGCCTGTCCATCTGTCGGAGTCGTTGCTGTTCGAATTTGAAGATTAGCTCTTCTCCGCTATTTCCTAGTTGCCGATTCAGGAAATCTCTTTCCGCAGGATCGAATTTGCGAACGAGGCGTCGAATTTCTTCTGGCCGCTCAATTTTTGGCCCGAGCCTCGGCGGAGGTTCAATAAAGAGCTGATACTGCTCGGCTAGACCGCTGGCGAGAGCTTCTGGGCGAAGGACCGCGGGATGCATGCATATGTAGCGGTCGATTGCATTAATGATAGATCTTTGGAAATGCGCCCTCGGTTTGTATCCATTTATCCAAGGCAAGTCGAGCTCTTGTAGGACCGCAGAGATATTGTGGTGTTTAAATTCGATTGAGCTGTTGCTGCGGTCAATTTGACCCATAAGAGTCTTTCGATGCCGCGTCTTGTCGTAGGCCTCACGACGTATCTCGGCACGAAGCATCGAGAAGTAGTCGGCTACGATCAGATCGAGTTCTCCGTCGGTCCAGTCTCGTCGCTCTTTAGGGTCCTCTTCAGACATCGCCGTTCGCACAGATCGTTGGCGGTCTAAAATCGGAACTGTGGCTGTCGTTGGGGCTCAGGTCGTACTTATCGCCGAACCACTCCACAAAATTACGGGGACTTTCGTTAGTTCTGTAATGACGCAATAGACGGTCCTCATCGAGGCCAGCATCCTCGATCGTGATGCAGTATGTCGCATGAAGATGTCGATCAACTGCGACACGCCAACTGAGGTATCCCTCGTCTGCCACCATCGACCAGCTCCCGACTTCGAGACTTACACAGGATGGACCGTCAAGGTGACTTAGGCAAGTTGCGAGCTTAACCTCTCCCGTGTGCCTCCATCGCCTCCCTCGCCGCCCTCTCCCCGGAATCATGCGCGCCGTGGGCGGTTGTGAAGAAGTTCGGCGAGGTGGCTTCGCCGGCAAAGAACAGGCGCCCATCGACGGGCGCGGCGAGGACGGCGCGCTTGCCGACATGACCGGGCAGCGCGTGCGAGTAGGAGCCGCGCGCGAACGGGTCATGCGCCCAGCGCGATTCCTTCAGCGGCTTCAGCCTGCGGCGAAAATCGTTGCCGAGGAACGACACAATCTCGTCGATGGCATGC
>NZ_DAIDJE010000197.1 GCF_027451485.1 Bradyrhizobium sp. | reverse complement strand
GCTGGAACCTGACCGCCGCGATGTATGACGAAATCAACACGGAGAATCGGGTTACCCATTACACCACGGGTAATATCTTCCACGCCGACTTCACCGCCACCAAGACCATCGGCAAGTGGACCTTCGGTCCTGTCGCCTACTACGTCGGTCAGATCACCGATGACTCCTGCCCCGTCAGTTGTGCCGCACTTGGCGGCAGCACCTTGGGTCACGTGCAGAGATACGATGAATGGGCGGTCGGTGGCCTGATCGGATATGATTTCGGGCCGGCGAGCGTCTCGGTTTGGGCAACGCAGGAAGTCTACGCCCACGGACGGAACGACGCAGCCTTGGCGGCGACCGGCAACGATCCTTCTCTGATGGCACAGGGCATGACGGTCTTCGCGACCCTCAGCTATCGGCTCTGGGCGCCTGAGGAGCCGGCAAAGGCCCCGATGTTCCACAAGTAAGGACGATCGACTAACGTTCTGACGTAACAAGGCCCCCTTCCGAGAGATCGGGAGGGGGCCTTTCCTTTTTTGGCCTGTGGCGGAAGCGCCGCACGCATGGAGAGCATCGGCCGCTTATCCGAAGCTTTCCAGATGCGAATGGAAGTTGTGCCCGAGCTAATCCAGACTGCCGCGATGCAGGTCGGCCTGGATTTGCAGTCGCGTTCCGCCGCCAAAGCGGGCACGATAGACCTGCAGGTTCTCGATGATCCGCTGCACGTAATTCCGCGTCTCCGAGAACGGGATGAGTTCGACCCAGTCGACGGCATCGACCCTGGGATCGCGCGGATCGCCGTAGCGCTCGATCCATTTTCTGACGCTGCCGCGGCCGGCGTTGTAGGCCGCAAAGGTCATGATGTAGGAGCCGCGGTAATCGCTGAGCAGGCCGCCAAGCTCGGCGGCCCCCAGTGCGGCGTTGTAGACGGGATCGGTTTTCATCCGGGTGAGGTCGAAGCTGGTGCCGTACTTCTTGCAGACATACCGGCCGGCTTCCGGCGTCACCTGCAATAAGCCGTAGGCTTGGGCAGGCGAGACGACCGCCGGATTGAAGGCGCTCTCCTGCCGGGCGATAGCATAGATGATGCTCGGTTCGACTTCGGGGCCGATTGACCTGAACGGGGGAATTCCCGTCACCGGATAGGCGTAGAAGTCGAACGGTAGCCCGCGATTGAGCGCGGCCTTTCCCATCAACAGCATGCCGCGGGCATCGCCATAGCGCGCGGCCACTTCGCCGAGCCCAACCAGCGCGTCGGCATCGCCGTTCTCGCCCATGTCGGCAAAAATCGGTACGGCGATCTCGCCTTCGCCGAGTTCGAACAAGAGCTGCACAGCGCGCACGATCTCGAGTCGCTCGACGCCGCGGCCACGCGCGCTGGGCGGCCCGTTCAGCGCGAGCTGAGGCAATCCGAGCTTGGCGCGGGCGAGCTGTCCATAATAGCTGGTCGATTGTTCGGCTGCGGCCGCGTAGGCGGCGCGCGCCTCCTGCATGTGGCCGGCAGCTTCCGCCGCCCGTCCCTGCCAATAGCCGGCGCGCGCCAGCGTCGTCGGATTGGCGCTCCCGACCCCGATCCGGGCAAAATGTTGCGCCGCGGTCGCCGGATCGTTGAGGAAGCGCAGGGCGATCCAACCTGCGGTGAATTCCTGCTCGGTCTTATAGATGTCGCGCGATGGCAGTGCCGCATCGCGCGCGATCAGATAGGCGGTGCGGTATTCGCCGACGTCGATCATCTTGCGGGCCATGAGCCGCCGCTCGACCCACCACTCGTCGAGGTTATAGAGCCGGCCCGGATCCCGGGGCGCGCTCATCATCAACTGGGCGGCCTCGGCAAATTTCTCTTCCCGCCGCAAAACCTGAATCTTACTGAAGATATAGCCAGGATCGTTGTGCAATTCATACGGCACCGCCTCCAGCAGCGCGCGGCTGTTGGGGGCCTTGCGATAAGTCGCAATCCGGGCCTTGGCCAGCGCCACTTCGCCGCTGCCGAGCCGCCTGGCCGCACGCAGGGCGATTTCGTGCTCGCTGCCGTACAGGAAACGGTCCATCCGGGCCTTCTGATCGCCGGGCGTGATCAGCGCCCCGAACAGATCGAGCGCCGCATTTTCGGTTTCCTCCGACATGGTGTCGTTGCGCCAGGCATCGCGCACCAAGCGCTCGGCATTAGCCCGGTCGCCACGCGCGATCATGACCCGCGCCAGCGAGAATTTGCCCTTGGCCGAAATCGGCGATTCGTTCTCGAACCACGACCAGACAGTCGCGTCGTCGCGGCGATCATCCCATAAAGCGGCCTCAAGCCGTCGCCGCAGGAAGGTCTGCGACGGCCAACTCGGATTAGCGGCAATGAAGGCGCGGTAGCGTTCGACGGACGCGCCATTATCGTCGCTGCGCAGGATGATCCACTCGGCGAGCTTCCTGGCAAGCGGATCGGAGATCGAGGCTTCAGCCTGGCTCGCGTCGGCCGGCTTGTGCCTGCGCACGAGGTCAATGACATTCTCGAGCGTTTCCTTGTCGGCGGCAGAGGTCGAGGATGTGGCCGCGACCGCAGCAGGCACCGCCGGCTTGCGGGCGGAGGGCGGTGGTAGCGCGGCATGCTGCCGCGTCGCGGGAACGAGCGCGGGGCTGGGTGCGACCGGTGTTACCCTCATCGCCGCCTTGGAAGCCGCTTTACCCTTGGCTTTGTCGGCTGTCTTGTCCGGCTTCCTTTCGGTTTTCTTTTCGGCCTTCTCGGCTTTCTTCTCGGTCTTTTTCTCAGTCTTCCTTTCGGTCTCCTTCTTTTCGGCCTCTTTTTTGGTCTCCTTTTCCTTCTTTTCGGCCTTTTCGCTGTGCTTGTCTGGCTTCTTCTCAGCCGCCTTTTCGGTCTTTTTGGACCCGCTGTCATGGGCCGCTGGGTGCGACTTGGATGGCGGCACCGTTTCCGTCGTTTCGGTCGCAAGCGCATGCGAGCCGAGGACGAATGCCAGCACGGTTGCAAGCGTGGTTGCGATGGCTGTCGAACGCAAAGCGGCGGCGCGAGCGGCGCGGGTCACGGCATACCTCTGCGGCGAATCACGAAAGACCTCAAACTTAAGGCCTACTGATTGACTATTTGGAAAAAAGCACCCGATACGCGGGAAGAGGCTTTGTTTGTTTCATCACCGCGGCAAAATCGCGGCCATGCCCCGCCAGAGCTGCGGCCTTTCGCCAGACCGGCATACCCGGTATGAATGGGTAAAATTCGGTAATCAAACGAGCGGCGGGCCAATTCTTCCAGTTCCGGGCCGCTTTCGGAGTTAGGAGAAGTCCATGGCAGCGAAGACGAAATTCCGCGGATCCTTCACCGCCCTGGTCACGCCGTTCAAGAATGGGTCCCTGGATGAGGCGGCCTTTCGGAGCCTCGTGAACTGGCAGATTTCGGAAGGAACCCACGGTCTCGTGCCGGTAGGAACCACGGGCGAAAGCCCGACGCTGAGCCATGACGAGCATAAGCGAGTCGTGGAATGGTGCGTTGGCGAGGCGGGCGGCCGCGTTCCCGTAATCGCGGGTGCCGGGTCGAATTCCACCAAGGAGGCGATCGAACTCGCCGAGCACGCCGAGAAGGCGGGCGCTGACGCGGTTTTGGTGGTGACGCCCTACTACAACAAGCCGACCCAGGAGGGCCTCTATCAGCACTTCAAGGCGATCAACGATGCCATCGGCATTCCGATCATCATCTACAACATCCCGCCGCGTTCGGTGATCGACATGAACGTGGACACCATGGCGCGATTGTTCGAGCTCAAGAACATCGCCGGCGTCAAGGACGCAACCGCCAGCATGGTGCGGGTATCGCAGCAGCGCGCGCAGCTCGGCGAAGATTTCAACCAGCTCTCCGGCGAGGACGCCACCGTGATCGGTTACATGGCCCATGGCGGCCACGGCTGCATCTCGGTGACATCGAATGTCGCGCCGCGCCTGTGTTCGGAGTTTCACCAGGCCTGGCAGAAGGGCGATCATGCCACCGCGCTCAAGCTGCACGACAAGCTGATGCCGCTGCACACCAATCTCTTCATTGAATCCAACCCGGCGCCGATCAAGTATGCGCTGTCGCTGCTCGGCAAGATGGAGGAGACGCTGCGGCTGCCGATGGTGCCGGTCTCCGAGCCGACACGGGTTGCTGTGCGCAAGGCGATGGTCCATGCGGGATTGATCAATTGATGTTTTGACATTGATAGAGATCTGAAGAGGGGCCGATGCTGAAGGAATTCCGCGATTTCGCAATGAAGGGCAACGTCGTCGACCTCGCGGTCGCCGTAATCATCGGCGCGGCTTTCGGCGCTATCGTCAATTCGCTGGTCACCGATATCATCATGCCGATCATAGGCGCGGTGACCGGCGGACTCGATTTCTCCAATTATTTTCTGCCGCTGTCCGCGAAAGTCACGGCTTCCAACCTGGCTGACGCCAAGAAGCAGGGCGCCGTATTGGCCTGGGGTAACTTCCTCACCCTGACGCTAAACTTCCTGATCATCGCCTTCGTGCTGTTCATCGTCATCCGCATCATGAACACACTCATGCGCAAGGAAGCGGCCGCTCCGCCGGCGCCGCCGAAGCCGACTCCTGAGGTCGAGCTTTTGACCGAAATTCGCGACCTCCTGAAGAAGGGGCAGATCGGAAGTTAAAGTGGCCGAGAAGAAAGAACGTCCGATCAAGGTTATTGCCGAGAATCGCAAGGCCCGTTTCAACTATGCCGTCGACGATACGGTCGAGGCCGGGATCGCGCTGACGGGCACCGAGGTGAAGTCGCTCCGCAGTGGCAAGTCGACCATCGCGGAATCCTACGCCGATTCCAAGAACGGCGAGATCTGGCTGATCAACGCCAATATCCCTGAATATTTGCAGGCCAACCGCTTCAATCATGAGCCGAAGCGGCCGCGCAAACTGCTTCTGCACCGCAAGCAGATCAACCGCCTGATGGGCGCGGTCGATCGCGAAGGCATGACGCTGATCCCGCTGAAGCTCTATTTCAACGAGCGCGGCCGCGCCAAGTTGCTGCTGGCGGTTGCGAAGGGCAAGAAGCTGCACGACAAGCGTGAAAGCGCGAAGAAGCGCGATTGGGGCAGGGAAAAGGGCCGCTTGATGCGGGCGCGCGGATAAAGCGCTGTTTATGGTTTGGGTACGAAGATGAACCAGAAAAGCCTGCTGGAAGTCGACTGGAGCCAGATCCCTGCGCCGCAGGATGACGGCGGCGCCGATCATCTCAAAGGCCTGAAGATCCCGCCAATCCATCTTATCGCCACCGATGATACCTCGGTCATGCTCGCTACGCTGGAGGGACGCAGCGTCTTGTTTGCCTATCCGCGCACGGGGGAACCCGGCAAGATCTCGCTGGTCGACGATTGGGACATGATCCCGGGCGCGCGGGGCTGCACGCCGCAGACCTGTTCGTTTCGTGACCTGTTTGCGGATCTCAAGGGCGCCGGCGCGCAGCATGTGTTCGGGCTCTCGACGCAGAGCAACGCCTATCAGCTTGAGATGGCCTCGCGGTTGCATTTGCCGTTCCCGGTTCTCTCCGATGCGAAGCTCGAACTGACGCGCGCTCTGAACCTGCCGACCATGGAAGTCGCCGGCCTCGTGCTGATCAAGCGGCTGGCGCTGATCATCGACGATGGCCGCATCACCCACGTCTTTTATCCGGTGTTCCCGCCTGACCGGAATGCGCCCGACGTGCTGCAATGGCTGAAGGATAATCCCCGCTAGGCCAGATCGCCGCGCACCTTCGCAAAGACGCTGCGAAACATCTCCGCCGTCAGCACGCCGGTGTTCGTGTTGTAGCGCGAGCAATGATAGCTGTCATAGAGCCTGAACCGGCCGGCCGCATAAACGGCACCGTGCGCAAACGGCACGGTTGAGGCTCGAAGTCCGAGCGCCTTCGCGGTAGTTTCGTGGGCTATGCGGCCAAGCACGACGATAGCCTCCAGCCTTGGCATATTGTCGATGGTCGAGATGAGAAACGGCCGGCAATTGGCGATCTCTGCGGGAAGCGGCTTGTTCTGGGGAGGCACGCAGCGCACGGCGTTCGCAATCTGGCAGTCGACCAGCGTCATCCCGTCGTCGGGGCGCGCCTGATAGACGCCCTTGGCGAAGCCGTACTCGATCAAGGTGGCGTAGAGCAGGTCGCCGGCATAGTCGCCCGTAAACGGACGTCCCGTGCGGTTGGCGCCCTGCAAGCCTGGCGCCAGGCCGATGATGACCACCCGTCCGTTGCGGTCCCCGAACGACGGAACCGGGGCGTTGAACCAGTCTGGCTTTTGGGCGCGGTTGGTCGCGCGGAAAGCAGCAAGCCTGGGGCAGAGCGCGCAGTTGCGGTTTGGCTCGGGGTTAGCTGGACGCGGGGTGGTCTTTGCCGGAGCGGGGCTCTTAATCGTCGAAGTCGTCGCCATCGCCCCTCGACGCTAGCGTAGTGGCCCGTTGCAGAAATTGCGGCGCATGATGGCGCGGCTCGCGGGGCGCCGGGCGTTCGGACGGGTCGCGCCCGAGCTTGGATTGCAGTTCGACGAGGTCGGTGAAGACATCAGCCTGCCGGCGCAACTCGTCGGCGATCATCGGCGGCTGGCTGGCAATCGTCGAGATTACGGTGACCCGCACACCCCGGCGCTGCACTGCTTCCACCAGCGAGCGGAAATCGCCATCGCCCGAGAACAGCACCATCTGATCGACGTGCTCGGCGAGTTCCATCGCATCAACCGCCAGCTCGATGTCCATATTGCCCTTCACCTTGCGCCGGCCGCTCGCATCGATGAATTCCTTGGTCGCCTTGGTCACGACCGTGTAGCCGTTGTAGTCGAGCCAATCGATCAGCGGGCGGATCGAGGAGTATTCCTGATCCTCGATGATGGCCGTGTAATAGAAGGCCCGGACCAACGTTCCCCGACTCTGGAACTCCTTCAGAAGGCGCTTGTAGTCGATGTCGAAGCCGAGGGTCTTGGCGGTGGCATAGAGGTTGGCGCCATCGATGAAAAGCGCGATCTTATTGGAAGCGGGTGACATTCAGAGGTCTCACAGAGTTCTCATAAGGGTTTTCCGGGTATCTTCCTGGCAGGGCTGCAGCGCTTCTCCGGATGTCTAACGATGCTGCCGAAGCCCTGCGGATGTCCAGACGCCGCCGGAAAAGATAGGTCGAAAACAACCGGAAGTGGGATTTTATCAACGCAATGAAGCGTTTTCTTGTCCGCACCGACATCGCAGCTCGAAATGCCGAGCAGTCCGTCTCTTAAAGTGGGTTATCAGAGCAAATTAGGTAGGCCAAATCACAAATTAGTCTTGCGAAACGGCCTTTGCCCCTATAATTAGCCGGCCTTAATCCACATTTTCCGTCCCCTTTTAGCGGAGCGACAGTCAATGGCTCGCGTCACCGTCGAAGATTGCATTGATAAGGTCGACAACCGGTTCGATCTGGTCCTTTTGGCCGCGCACCGCGCCCGTATGATTTCGTCGGGGTCGCAACTCACCGTGGACCGCGACAACGACAAGAACCCGGTCGTGTCGCTGCGCGAAATCGCCGATTCGACGATTTCGCCGGAGGATTTGCGCGAAGAACTCGTTCATTCCCTTCAGAAATTCGTTGAAGTCGACGAGCCCGAGCCCGATACGGTCCCATTGATTGGATCGGCCGGTGCCAGCGTCGATGCGGACGATACCGAAGTGGCCATCGAGCGCATGACCGAAGAAGAACTCCTGAAGGGTCTCGAGGGGCTTGCGCCGCCGGAAGAGCAGCCCGAAGAAGACGAGTAATCCATCTAAATTAGTTTTTAGGGATTTCGTCCCTCGACTAGTTGACCCAAGGCCCGGCGCTCGCCCGGGCCTTTTGCGTCGGGGCGTCCCTCTTATGGTTACCGTTCCTAAACCCAGGTCATCAAAACCGCGGGACGCTGTCCTGTATTTGAGCTGACGGCGGGTGGTTTCGCGGTAGACTGTCGATGTGTTCCTTCGGGCGCACCTGCCGGCAAGAGGGTGACGCAGGACTTGGGGACCCACTACATTATTATTCAATGACTTGGGACGCGGTCATCGATCGAGGGTCGCGGGTAAGAGGTGTTGACGAATGGCGTATCGGCGCCGGAGTCCGGAGCAGATGCAGGCCGCGAGTTCGATCTCGATGGCGCCGACCTCCGCTGCGCCGGTCGCCCCTGCGAGGCCGGCCAAGTCCCGCGCGCGAATGATGCGGCAATACGATCTGGTCGAACGCGTCCGTTCCTATAATCCGGACACCGACGAGGATCTCCTCAACCGCGCCTACGTCTATGCAATGAAGGCGCATGGTTCCCAGACCCGCGCCTCCGGAGATCCCTATTTCTCTCATCCCCTTGAGGTCGCAGCGATCCTGACAGACCTCAAGCTCGACGACGCCACGATCGTGGCAGCACTGCTGCACGACACCATCGAGGACACCGAGGCCACCCGCGCCGAAATCGATGCCGTGTTCGGGCAGGAGATTGGGGCGCTGGTGGAGGGCCTCACCAAACTGAAACGGCTCGAGCTCGTATCCCGCGAAGCCAAGCAGGCGGAAAACCTGCGCAAGCTCCTGCTCGCGATTTCCGACGACGTGCGCGTGCTGCTGATCAAGCTTGCCGACCGCCTGCACAACATGCGCACGCTCGAGTTCGTGCCCACAGCCTCGCGCCAGCGTATCGCCGAAGAGACGCTCGACATCTATGCGCCGCTTGCCGGCCGCATGGGCATGCAGGAAATGCGTGAGGAACTCGAGGACCTCTCATTCAAGACGCTCGATCCGGAGGCCTATACGGTAGTGCGACAGCGGCTGGATTCGCTCGCCGAGCGCAACCGCAATCTGATAGGCGAGATCGAAAGCCAGTTGTCGAACGATCTTCAGAAGAACGGCCTGCAGGCGCGCGTCTACGGCCGCCGCAAGCAGCCGTTCTCGATCTGGACCAAGATGCAGCGCAAGTCGGTCGGCTTCGAGCAGCTGTCCGACATTTTCGGCTTCCGCATCGTGCTGAAGGACGTCGAGTGCTGCTATCGCGCACTTGGCATCGTGCACACCACCTGGCCGGTGGTGCCGGGCCGCTTCAAGGACTACATCTCGACGCCCAAACAGAATGACTACCGCTCGCTCCACACCACCGTCATCGGTCCCGGCAAGCAGCGCGTTGAACTGCAAATCCGCACCGAGGAGATGGACGAAATCGCCGAGCTCGGCATTGCGGCACATGCCTTCTACAAGGACGGCCTGGGATCGCCGACCGAACGGTTGAAACGCGAATCCTCGGCCTTCGCCTGGCTGCGCCACACCATTGCGATCCTGTCCGAGAGCGCCAATCCGGAAGAGTTTCTCGAACATACCAAGCTCGAGCTTTTTCATGACCAGGTGTTCTGCTTCACACCCAAGGGCAAGCTGATCGCGCTTCCACGGCAGGCCAATGTGATCGATTTCGCTTACGCCGTGCACACCGACGTCGGCAACAGCGCCGTGGGGTGCAAGATCAACGGCAAGTTCGCACCCCTGTCGTCGGAGTTGCAGAACGGCGACGAGGTCGAGGTCTTGACCTCCGATGCGCAGTCCTCGCCGCCGTCGGCGTGGGAGTCGCTGGCGGTGACGGGCAAGGCGCGGGCGGCTATCCGGCGGGCGACGCGCACTGCCGTGCGCGACCAATATGCCGGCCTTGGCCGCCGTCTGGTCGAGCGGCTGTTTGCCCGCGCCAAGATCGAATATGCCGACGACAAGCTGAAGGGCGCGCTGCCGCGGCTGGCCCGTGCCTCGATCGAGGATGTAATGGCCGCTGTCGGCCGCGGCGAAATGAAGGCCTCCAATGTCGCGCGGGCGATGTATCCGGACTACAAGGAGGAGCGGGTCGCGCGCTATGCCGGCAAGAAGGGCGTTGCCGAGAAGCTGAAATCGCCGGGCGGGACAGCGCGGAACCTCTCGGCCATCCCGATCCGCGGCATCAATTCGGACCTGCCGGTGAAGTTTGCGCCCAATGGCGGCGCGGTGCCGGGCGACCGCATCGTCGGGATCATCTCGCCTGGCGAAGGGATCACGATCTATCCGATCCAGTCGCCCGCCTTGAAGGATTTTGAGGAACAGCCCGAACGCTGGCTCGACGTGCGCTGGGATGTCGACGAATCGACGCCGCAGCGCTTTCCGGCGCGAATCCAGGTGGACAACGTCAACGAGCCCGGAAGCCTCGCCCAGATCGCCACCGTCATCGCCGAGCACGACGGCAATATCGACAATATCCACATGGCGCGCCGCTCGCCGGATTTCACCGAACTTACTATCGATCTCGAGGTCTATGACCTCAAGCATCTGAGCGCTATTATCGCCCAGTTGCGCGCCAAGGCCGTGGTCGCACGGGTCGAGCGTGTCAATGGGTGAGGCTTTCAACCCTCATCCTGGGGAGCGATGTTGCGCCGCGTTTCGAAGGATGAAGCCTGAGCGAGGCCTCATGGATCGAGACGGCGCACGCGCTGCCTCACCATGAGGGCCATCAGCTTCATCGAGAGTTTGCAATGTCCACTGCTTCGCCGCTGCGTCTCGGAGTAAACGTCGACCACGTTGCGACCCTTCGCAATGCGCGGGGAGGGGCGCTGCCCGATCCGGTGCGCGCGGCGCTGCTCGCGATCGAGGCCGGTGCCGACGGCATCACCGCGCATTTGCGCGAGGACCGCCGCCACATCCGCGATGCGGACATGGCGCGGCTGAAAGCGGAAATCTCGAAACCTCTGAATTTCGAAATGGCGGCGACCGACGAAATGTTGGCAATCGCGCTGGCGACCAGGCCTCACGCGGTGTGTCTTGTACCCGAGCGGCGTGAGGAACTGACGACCGAGGGCGGCCTTGATGTGGTCGGGCAGCATAAGGCGCTGGCGCCGGCCATTGCGCGATTGAGCGACGGGGGCATTCGGGTGTCGCTGTTCATCGCCGCCGACCCGGCGCAGATCGAAATGGTCGCCAGGTTGCGCGCGCCGGTGATCGAGATTCACACCGGCGCCTGGTGCGATGCTGTAGCCGACGGCGACCGCGCCAAGGCCGAATCGGAATGGCAACGCATCACGGCAGGTGCCGCATTGGCGCGGGCGGCCGGTCTTGAGGTGCATGCCGGTCACGGCCTCGACTACGCGACCGCGGAAAAGATCGCCGCCCTGGGGGAGATCGCCGAGCTCAATATCGGTTACTACATGATCGGAGAGGCCTTGTTCGTTGGCCTTGCGGAAACGGTTCGCGCGATGCGGGCTGCCATGGATCGCGGACGCGGCAAAATCGCGGGGAACGGTAGGGCATGATCATCGGCATCGGGTCCGACCTGATCGATATCCGCCGTGTCGCCAAGGTCGTCGAGCGTCACGGCAATCGCTTCCTGGATCGGATTTTTACCGATGCTGAGCGCGCCAAGGCCGAACGACGCGCCAAAAACACGAACATGGTCGTGGCGACCTATGCCAAGCGATTCGCTGCCAAGGAGGCCTGCGCCAAGGCGCTCGGGACCGGTATCCGGCAGGGGGTCTGGTGGCGCGACATGGGAGTCGTCAATCTGCCCGGCGGGCGGCCCACCATGGTTCTGACGGGCGGGGCGCTTGCGCGGCTACAGGTGCTGACGCCGGTTGGCTTTGAAGCCCGAATAGATCTTAGCATTACCGACGACTGGCCTTTGGCGCAGGCCTTTGTCATCATTTCGGCCCATGATGTGCGCTGCGCCTAGGTTGCCGCGCGTGTGGTCAGTCGAAAAACTAAAATGCCATAATTTTCAATGTCTTATCAAATTTTGATTGCGCTGTTGATTGCGCCCCCCATAACAACCGTCTACAAACGGCGCTAAGATATTCGCCGCCCGAGCGGATTCGGACCGGGGTGCCGAAAGCTCGCTCGCCACATCAGAAGAGGGCATTCCCTGACGCGAAGCGAATGGCTGGTCGCGTGTGGAGGTCGTTTTTCTGCAGTGTGTTGAGTGTGGGCTGCGCCAGGAAGCAGGAAGTTTAGGGAATTGATGAGCGTGACATCCTCTACAAAATCCGAAGGCGGTCTCGGCGAGACCATCCGCGTCGTCATTCATGCCCTCCTGATCGCGCTTGTTATCCGCACCTTCCTGTTCCAGCCCTTCAACATCCCGTCGGGATCGATGAAGGCGACGCTCCTGGTCGGCGATTATCTGTTCGTTTCGAAATACTCCTATGGCTACAGCCATTATTCGTTTCCGTTTTCGCCGCCGCTGTTTTCCGGCCGCATCTTCGGCTCCTATCCGGCGCGGGGCGACGTGGTCGTTTTCCGGCCGCCCAACGACACCTCGACCGATTTCATCAAGCGCGTGATCGGCCTGCCAGGCGACCGTATCCAGATGAAAGAGGGGCTGCTCTACATCAACGGCAATCCGATCAAGCGCGAGCGCCTCAGCGATTACACCGGCGATGATCCATGCGGCCGGTCAGAGCCGGTGAAGCGTTGGAAGGAGACGCTGCCCAACGGCGTCAGTTACGAATCGCTTGATTGTGTCGATAGTCCCGGATTTCCCGACAACACCAATGTCTACGAGGTGCCGCCGGGAGATTTCTTCATGATGGGCGACAACCGCGACAATTCCAGCGACAGCCGGGTCTTTGGTTACGTGCCGTTCGAGAATCTGGTCGGCCGGGCCCAGATGATCTTTTTCTCGATTCGCGAGGGCGACAGTGCCTGGATGTTCTGGCGCTGGCCGTGGGCGGTTCGCTGGAATCGCATATTCAAACTGGTGCGATGAGCGACGACGCCTCCGATATCACCCCACTGGCATCCGGGGATGCGGGTTCGCAGATTGAAGCCGCCGGACGAGAGGCTGCGGAAAAAAAGAAACGGCCGCGGGCAAAGTCCGGCTCCAGGTCTTCGGCGGCGAAGGCCGCTACCGCTGCCGTCGAGATGCGGATCGGGCACAAGTTTGCGGACGCAGGGTTGCTGGCGACGGCGCTTACCCATGTCTCCGCGCTAAAGCCTTCGCGAAAGCGCGGCGACAGCTACCAGCGGCTGGAATTCCTTGGCGATCACGTGCTCGGGCTCATTGTCTCGGACATGCTCTATCGAGCGTTTCCGAATGCGGACGAGGGGGAGTTGTCCAAGCGGCTCGCCGATCTCGTGCGCAAGGAGAGCTGCGCCGATGTTGCGAAATCGTTGGGCCTCGTCGATGACATCAAGCTGGGCGCGGTCGGCGCGGGCGCGGGCGCACGGCTGCGCAAATCCGTGCTCGGCGACATCTGCGAGGCGGTGATCGGCGCGGTATTTCTCGACGGCGGCTATCAGGCCGCGGCGGAATTCGTCGAGCGCAACTGGACCGAGCGGATGCACAAGCTGCGGCGGCCCCTGCGCGACCCCAAGACCACGTTGCAGGAATGGGCGCAGGGCAAGGGACTGCCGACGCCGGTCTATCGCGAGATTGAACGCACCGGACCGCATCACGATCCGCAGTTCCGGATCGCGGTCGAACTGCCCGGACTGGCCGCTGCCGAAGGCGTCGGCGGCAGCAAACGCGTCGCCGAGAAGGCCGCGGCTTCCGCGATGATCGCGCGCGAGGGTGTTGGCGGCAGCGGCAATGACTGAAACGTCGCCGGGCGACTCCGTGCCCTCCGCCACGCGTTGCGGCTTTGTCGCACTGATCGGCGCGCCGAACGTCGGCAAGTCGACGCTGGTCAATGCGCTGGTCGGCTCCAAGGTCACGATCGTCTCCCGCAAGGTGCAGACCACCCGCGCCCTGATCCGTGGTATCGTGGTCGAGAACAATGCGCAGATCATCCTGGTCGATACGCCCGGTATCTTTGCGCCGAAACGGCGGCTCGACCGGGCCATGGTATCGACCGCCTGGAGCGGGGCGCATGATGCGGATCTCGTCTGCGTGCTGCTTGATGCCCGCCAGGGGCTGGACGCCGAGGCAGAAGCGATCCTCACTCGGTTGGCAGACGTGGCTCATCCGAAACTGCTCGTGATCAACAAGATCGACCTGGTTCCGCGCGAAAAGCTGCTCGCGCTCGCGAAGAGCGCCAACGAGCGTCTTGCTTTCACGCAGACCTTCATGATTTCCGCGCTCTCCGGCGATGGCGTCGGCGATTTGCGCCGTACTTTAGCGGCGATGGTGCCGCCGGGGCCATTTCATTACCCTGAGGACCAGATGTCGGACGCACCGATCCGGCAATTGGCCGCGGAAATTACGCGCGAGAAAATCTTCCAGAAGCTGCACCAGGAACTGCCGTATCGTTCCACGGTCGAGACCGACAGCTGGACCGAACGCAAGGATGGATCCGTTCGCATCGAGCAGACAATTTTCGTCGAACGCGAAAGCCAGCGAAAGATCGTGCTCGGCAAGGCCGGCGCTACCATCAGGTCGATCGGGGCGGAGGCGCGCAAAGAGATCGCCGGGATCATCGAGCAGCCGGTGCACCTGTTTCTGTTCGTGAAAGTGCGCGAGAACTGGGGCGAAGATCCCGACCGCTATCGCGAGATGGGGCTTGAGTTCCCGACCGAATGACCTTCGGAATAAACTGACAAGAATCGAGAGACTGTTGGCGCCGTCGATGAAAGTTCCGAACAACGTGGTCTGGTTCGAAGTGCTGATGTACCTGTCGCTGACGCTCGATGCGCTGTCGGTGGCATTTCAGGACCGTTCGACGATAGACGGCGATCTTCTCGCGCCGATGATCCTGGAAGCCGGATTGATCCTGCTGCTGGTCTATTTCGTCCATTTGGCGGCACAAAAGCGCAAGAACTGGCCGCGCTGGGTGCTGACGGCGCTGCTGGTACTTTCCGTGCTGTCCTTGCTGCCGGTGCTGTCCGATAACGGCCTTCAGATCGATAGCGGCATCGAAATCGTGTCCTGCATCCTGACGGCCTTTGGCCTTTATTGCTCCTATACCGGCGATGCCCGGGGCTGGTTCAATGCCTAGCGGGCCCTTGTCCCGGACGAGATGCAGCGCTTCCTTGGCGCTGCTCCTCAGGGGTGGTACCCAAACGATCTAGTGCTGCCGCGGACGCCGGGGGCGATATCCATGCGCGCGCTGGGCCCCGTCCGGGGAACGTTGCGGGTGCTGCTTGCTGCACCGTACACCCAAATCCTGTAGTCTCTGTCGCATGGAATGGACCGACGAAGGCATTGTGCTGGGGGTCAGGCGGCATGGCGAATCTTCCGCCATCGTCGAACTGCTGACGCGCGGTCACGGTCGTCACCTTGGGCTTGTTCGCGGCGGCGCCGGCAAGCGCATGCGGCCGTTGCTGCAACCCGGCAACAGCGTTACCGCGGTGTGGCGGGCGCGGCTCGATGAGCACTTGGGATATTATCTGATCGAAGGCACGCGGCTGCGCGCGGCCAAGCTGTTGGCCTCGTCGCATGCGGTCTATGGTGTGACCCATCTCGCATCGCTGGCGCGGCTCCTGCCCGAGCGCGACCCGCACGAAGATATCTATGAAATGCTCGATCACACGCTCGACGATTTCGAGGATGCGAGCGGGGCGGCGGCGCATCTGATCCGGTTTGAGCTCGCGATGCTCGCCGAACTCGGCTTCGGCCTCGATCTTGAGATTTGCGTGGCGACCGGCGCCAAGACCGATCTCATTTATGTCTCGCCGAAATCCGGCGGCGCGGTCTCGCGTAGCGCCGGCGCGCCGTTCCATGACCGGCTGTTGCGGCTGCCGGCATTTTTGCGCCAAAACGACGACGGTGCGAACGGTTGGACTGAGCAGGATCTGCGCGACGGCTTTGCCTTGACGGGGCTATTCTTGCTACGCCATGTGCTGGAGCCGCGGGGCCAAGGGCATTCCGATGCGAGAGACGGTTTTATCAACGCCGTGACCCGTCCCCGCACCAAGCTCGCAGTTTCGTAACGCCACCCGGCGGCCTAAATTGGACCACTGATTCGCGGAAAGACCCGCTTTTTCTAGCCTACCTGTACCGGATACCTGCTTCCCATGGGAAAACGAACACCTCCGCCCGAACCGGCCGAAGTTCATGAGGTCATGCTGCGCGATGCGCTCGAGGAGCGCTATCTCGCCTATGCGCTCTCGACCATCATGCACCGCGCACTGCCGGACGCCCGCGACGGCCTTAAGCCGGTGCACCGGCGCATCCTTTATGGCATGCGGCTGCTCAACCTCAATCCGGGTGGTGTTCCGAAGAAGTCGGCCAAGATCGTCGGCGAGGTGATGGGTTCGTACCATCCCCACGGCGATCAGGCGATCTATGACGCAATGGTGCGTCTGGCGCAGAATTTCAACTCGCGCTACCCGCTGGTCGACGGCCAGGGCAATTTCGGAAATATCGACGGCGATAACCCGGCCGCGATGCGCTACACCGAGGCGCGGCTGACCGATGTCGCCCGGCTGTTGCTCGAAGGCATCGACGAAGACGCCGTCGAGCTCAAGCCTACGTACGACAACAGCGGCAAGGAACCATCGGTTCTTCCCGGCGGCTTTCCGAATTTGCTGGCGAACGGCGCGCAGGGCATCGCTGTCGGCATGGCGACCTCAATCCCGCCGCACAATGCCGCCGAGCTCTGCGACGCAGCGCTGCATCTGATCGAAAAGCCCGAAGCGAAATCGAAGGCGCTTCTGAAGTGGGTCAAGGGCCCGGACTTTCCGACCGGCGGCATCGTCGTCGATTCCAAGGAAGCCATCACAGAAGCCTACGTCACCGGCCGCGGTTCCTTCCGCGTCCGAGCCAGATGGAAACAGGAAGAGGGCGCACGAGGCACCTGGGTGATCGTGATCACCGAGATTCCCTGGCTGGTGCAGAAGTCGCGGCTGGTCGAGAAGATCGCCGAGCTTCTGAACGAGAAAAAGTTGCCGCTGGTCGGCGATGTCCGCGATGAATCGGCAGAAGACATTCGTCTGGTGATCGAGCCGAAGTCGCGCGCGGTCGATCCGGAACTGCTGATGGAATCGCTGTTCCGCCTGACCGAGCTGGAAAGCCGGATTCCGCTGAACCTCAATGTGCTGGTGAAGGGACGTATCCCGAAGGTCGTTGGCCTGGCCGAGTGCCTGAAGGAATGGCTGGATCATCTGCGTGAAGTGCTGATCCGACGCTCCAACTATCGCAAGGAGCAGATTGAACATCGGCTCGAAGTGCTCGGCGGCTACCTGATCGCATATCTCAACCTCGACAAGGTGATCAAGATCATCCGCACCGAGGACGAGCCGAAGCCGGAGCTGATCAAGACATTCAAGCTGACGGAGATCCAGGCCGAGGCCATCCTCAACATGCGCCTGCGTAACCTGCGCAAGCTGGAAGAGATGGAGATCCGCGGCGAGGATAAGGATCTTCGGAACGAGCTGAAGGGCATCAAGGGGCTTCTGGGCTCGGAAGCCGAGCAGTGGAAGAAGGTTAGCGAACAGGTCGGGAAAGTCCGCGACATGTTCGGGCCCAAAACGGCGCTCGGCAAACGCCGCACGCAATTCGCCGACGCTCCCGAGCATGACCTTGCTGCGATCGAAGAAGCTTTTGTCGAGCGCGAGCCGGTGACGGTCGTGATCTCCGACAAGGGATGGGTGCGCACACTCAAGGGCCACGTCGCCGATCTCTCTGGCCTCGCCTTCAAGACCGATGACAAGCTGGGTCAGGCGTTCTTCGCCGAAACGACCTCGAAGCTGCTGCTGTTTGCCACCAACGGCAAATTCTATTCGCTCGATGTCGCCAAACTGCCGGGCGGCCGCGGCCATGGCGAACCGATCCGCATGTTCATCGATCTCGATCAGGATGCGGCGGTTGTTTCCACCTTCGTCAACAAGGGCGGACGCAAGTTCCTGATCGCAAGCCAGGAAGGGCAGGGCTTCATCGTCAATGAGGACGATTGCGTTTCCACCACCCGCAAGGGCAAGCAGATCCTCAACGTCGAGATGCCGAACGAGGCGCGCGCGATCGCTACCGTCGTCGGAGACCGGGTGGCGGTGATCGGTACCAACCACAAGATGGTGGTCTTCCCGATCGATCAGGTGCCGGAGATGGCGCGCGGCCGCGGGGTGCGGCTGCAGAAATACACCAGTGCCTCGCTGTCGGACGTTACCGTCTTCGACTCCAAGGCGGGCTTGACCTGGCGGGATTCCGCCGGCCGCGAACAGAGCCTGACGACCAAGGACTTGTCGGACTGGTACGGCAACCGTGCCGATGCCGGGCGCCTGGCGCATGGCCTGCCGAAATCGAACAAGTTTGGCAAGGCGGTGGAATAAAGGTGGGCGGGCGGCACGGTCAGTTCCCCGCCGGATCGGCAAGCTGCCGCGATAGATATCAGTCGCTCGCAGCTCCAGTCGCCGATTGGGCCGAATTCGGCCGCAGCAGAAGAAGGGCCGCGAGAGCCGAGAGGCTGAGCGCCGACGAGACGATCAGGACCTTGATGCCGATCTGGTCGATCAGCAGTCCGAATGCGAGCGGTGCCGCCGCCTGCGCCATCCGCGCCGGCGCGCCGATCAGGCCGAGCCGATAGCCGTAATCCCTGGGACCGAAGATCGCGAGCGGAAGCGTTCCGCGGGCGATCGTCAGGATGCCGTTGCCCATACCGAAAAAAATCGCAAACGGGCCGGCGGCCGTGCCGCCGGCGATGCTGAGGATCACGGCGCCGATCGGGTGGGTGAGGCAGGCGAGCCGCGTCGAGAGCAAGGGGTGGTAGCGCTTGAGAAGCGTTGCTTCGAGAATGCGCGCGAACACTTGCGCCGGACCGAACAGGGCGCCCGCCGCAACCGCCTGCACGGCGGTCGCGCCGCCGGCCTCGAGAATGCGCGGCATATGAGCCGCCATCGCGCCCGTCACGGTCCACCCCGCTGCAAATGTAAACGCCAGCAGGATCATGGTGCGATCGATTGGAACATGCGGTTTGACCGCTTTGGCGGCAGCGGCCCTTGCGCCTGCAATCTTTGGAAGCATGAAGTAATTGAGCGGCAGCCCGATCAGCATATGAGCAGCCGCCCATGCAAAACATGTGTCGCGCCAGCCGATATGGTCGAGCCCGAACGCGGTCAGCGGCCAACCAACCGTGGAAGCGAAGCCCGCCATCAATGTGATCCCGGTGATCGGGCCGCGCGCCGCATTGCCATAGATGCGCCCCAGGGCCGCGAAGGCTGCATCGTACAGGCCATAGCCCATGCCGACGCCGAGCAGGATCCACGCCGCAATCAGCACGGGAATCGAATGGCAGAAGCCGAGCAGGACCAAACCGGCCGCGATGCTGAGGTTGGAGGTGCACAGCACCGGCCGGCCGCCAAACAGGTCGATTTGCCGGCCGATCCGCGGTCCCAGCAGTGCGGAGATCACGAGCGCGGCCGAGAAAGCGGCAAATATCCAGTTGGCGGACATGCCGAGATCGCGCCCGATCGGATCGGCGAGGATGGCGGGCAGGTAGTAGCTCGATGCCCACGCCAGCGTCTGCGTCGTGCCCAGCGCCAGAATGATCGGAAGTTGCCGGGTCGTTTGCTCAGAGGCCATCGATATTCCCGAAACGCGTCATTCTCACTTGTCGCGCCTTGTTTTTCATCCGAACATTTGCAGTGTCGGTGGCGGGCGCGTCAACACTTGACGCTGCACGCGTCTCCCTCGCGGCGGCATAGGAAAAACACGCATGAGCGTCACGATCTATCATAATCCCTCCTGCGGCACTTCGCGCAATACGCTGGCCATGATCCGCCAGAGCGGTGAGGAGCCGGAAATCATCGAATATCTGAAAACGCCGCCGGATCGCGCGACGCTAAAGGGATTGATCAGGGCGATGGGAATTCCGGTTCGCGCGCTGCTGCGCGAGAAGGGCACACCCTATGCCGAACTCAACCTCGCCGATCCCAAGTGGAGCGATGACGAGTTGATCGACTTCATGCTGGCCGAGCCGATCCTGATCAACCGCCCGATTGTCGTCACACCCAAGGGTACGCGACTCTGCCGGCCCTCGGAAGCGGTGCTGGATCTGCTCGACAATCCCGTGACGTCGTTTGTCAAGGAGGACGGCGAGAAGGTCAGGCGCGCATAGGGTGGGCGTCCGCTCTTTCTTGCGTCACGATGTCGGGGCATACTCGCACCATGGAAATTGCCACCCGTGTCGGGTTGATGAACTGGGTGGTCGGCCAAGGCCTCACCGGCCTCTCCGAAAACGACCTGATACGCGGCTTTTGCGAGCGCTGCTGCGCGGCAGGCCTCGATCTGTCGCGCAGCATGGTCTTTATCGACACGCTGCACCCGATCTTTGAGGGGCGCGGATTTCGCTGGAACGATTCCGAGAGCAACGAGAGCGACCGGTTCGAATATGGTCCGACCGGCGATAACGATGAAGGATGGCGCCGCTCGGTATTCTACCACATGCTCGAACAGGGGCATGATGAGCTTCCGCTCGACCTTGCCGATCCGGCCGTGCACGGATTCTCGAGGGTTCCCGAGCTCGTGCAGAACGGCCATCGGCATATGCTGAGCTTCGTCCACCGTTTTGGCGAGACCGGGGCGCTCGGACAGATGGACTGTTTCTATTCCTACTGGCTGACCCGGCGCGCTGAAAGATTTTCCGAAAGCGAGTTGGCCGCCCTGCGCGACCTGGTGCCGGCGCTCGGTCTCGTCATCAAATCGGCGCAGCAGGTCGATATCGTCCGAACCTTGGGCCGCGTCTATTTGGGGCGCGATGCATCCGAGCGGGTCCTGCACGGAAAAATATCGCGCGGCGTCACCGAGCAGATCAAAGCCGTCCTGTGGTACTCGGACCTCCGCGGATCGACCGCGATCGCCGAAAGCATTTCTCCCGACGAGATCATCCCGTTCCTCAACGACTATGCCCAGGCCGCCATCGGCGCGATCCATGATGCCGGCGGCGACGTGCTGAAGCTGATCGGCGATGGCGTGCTGGCGATGTTCACCGGCGACCATCTGAGCCACGCCAAGCGCGCAGCCCTGAGCGCCGAGCACCGCTTTCGCCTCAACATGATCGCGCTCAATGCCAGCCGGGGCGCCGAGGGAAGGGCAGTCACCTCGGCCTATGTCGGCCTGCATGTCGGCGAGGTGTTCTACGGCAATATCGGCCATGAGGACCGGCTGGACTTCACCGTCGTGGGGCCGGCGGTCAACGAAGTCAGCCGCATCGCCTCGATGTGCCGCTCGGTTGACCGCGACCTGCTTGTATCGGCGGCGTTCCGCGACGGCCTCGACACAGCCGGGCGGCACTATCTGGTGTCGACGGGCCGTTTCGCATTGCGCGGCATCGGGCGCGCGCAGGATCTCTACACACTCGAGCCGGCGATCGCGACCGATGAAGTTCTCGCCGGACGATACGAGCGGTACCTGAAAGGCTAGCTGGAGCAGGGAGGGAGCTTTAACTCCAACCGCGACGAGCGTGCGCTTCTTCTCCCCGCCTGCGGG
>NZ_DAIDJE010000196.1 GCF_027451485.1 Bradyrhizobium sp. | reverse complement strand
GTAGCGGCGCGAAGCCTCCGACTTGTTGGGTTCGAATGCCATCGCTTCACGAATCTTGCCGGCGCGCACGAGCTCGGTTTCGCGCTCGATGATGCCGAGCAGCGCGCTCATGGCGTCCATCAGCTCTTCGGCGAGCTTGCGGACCTCGGCCGGGGTCGAGACTGTCGGGATTGCCGCTGCCTGCGGTCGTGAAGGAGGCTGGTTCATGCCTGTTTTTCCTGGATCTGTCCGGCGATCTTCGCCTGCTGCATGACCAGCGTGCGATACACATGCTTGGCGATGCCGACGCCGCCGGCCTTCGCGAAAGATTTCGAATATTGTTCGATCTCCATCGAGCGCCAGATACCGGTGCCGACGGTGCTGCCGAACGGACCGTCGCCCTTCACTCCATTGGTCATCTCAGAGAACATGGAGTTGAGAAACATGCCCTCGAAATTCTGCGCCTGGGTCTGAGCCTTGGCCTTTACCTGCGGCGAAACTTTCGCAAGCGCCGCGGCGAAGTCGTAGTCGGGGCGGCCGTTGTAGGTCGGGATCTTGCCGGCGGCGGCGCCCAGAGTGCTTCCGATGAGCGGTGTTTGCATCACATCACCTCGATGTCGGCTTCGATCGCGCCGGCGGCCTTGATCGCTTGCAGGATGCCGATGAGATCGCGCGGGCCGATGCCCAGTCCATTGAGACCGTCGACCAGTTGCTGAAGGGAGACGCCGTCCTTCATGACGGCAAGCTTCTTGCCGTCTTCAGCGACGCCGACCGCCGAACGCGGCGTAACCACGGTTCGTCCGCGCGAGAGGGGGCCCGGCTGGCTGACTTGCGGGCTCTCGGAGATCGAGACGGTGAGGTTGCCCTGGGCGACCGCGACTGTGGCGACGCGGACATCGCGGCCCATCACGATGATGCCGCTTCGTTCGTCGATGACGATCTTGGCGGCCTCATCCGGCTCGACCTGCAACTGCTCGATTTCGGTCAGGAAGGCGACGACGTTGCCCTTGAATTCCGACGGAACGGAAAGCTGAACGGTCGAGGGATCGAGCGGTTCGGCAGTCTTGGTGCCTAGATAGTCGTTGATGGCGGCCGCGATGCGCTTGGCGGTGGTGAAGTCAGCATTTCGCAAAGCGAGCCGCACATTGGGCAGGCGATTGAGGGCGAATTCGATTTCGCGCTCGATGATGGCCCCGTTGGCGATGCGCCCGACAGTGGGCACGCCGCGCGTGATGCTGGCGGCCGCACCTTCGGCCTGGAAGCCGTTGATGGTGAGCGAGCCCTGCGCCACGGCGTAGACATTGCCGTCGGCGCCGAGCAGGGGGGTGACAAGGAGGGTGCCGCCCATCAGGTTCTTGGCATCGCCAAGCGCCGAAACCGTCACGTCCATGCGGGTTCCCTGGGTGGCGAACGCCGGCAAGTTGCCGGTCACCATGACGGCGGCGACATTGCCGGTGCGAATGGTCTGGCCGCGGATGTTGACACCCATGCGCTCCAGCATCGCTTGCAGCGACTGCTTGGTGAAGGGGATGTTGTTGAGCGTATCTCCGGTGCCGTTAAGACCGACGACGAGGCCGTAACCGATCAGCTGGTTCTGCCGGACGCCCTCGATGTTCGCGAGATCCTTGATCCGCGATGTCGCGCCAGCCGGTGTCACACTGAACTGGAGCGCCACAAGCGCTGCGCAGCCCAGCCGAAACACTCTTTCCCAAAACACGCCCGGCATCCTCTGCTCCCCGCTGAGGTCTCAAAACTCTCGGATTGCCCCCCACTCCCATGACGGGCGATCCGGCATTAACCATGCGAGCGCCGTGCCAGAGCCTTGGCTCATATCAACATACTGATTTAACGAGCTAATTCTGGCTGATGGGTTCGGCGGGGCCGGCCGCAGCAAAGCCGAAACTGCCGTCCGGCGGCAGATTTTGCCGGGTGATTTACGTCCCGTTAACCAACGTGGAGCAATGCTGGTGCCATATCGCGATCGCGGGGACCATTCATGCGCATCACAGGACCGAACGGCACTACCCTGGGGTCACCGACCGGAAGCGTTCGGCGCGCCAGTTCCGGCGGCTTCTCGTTGCCGGATTCGGCTTCGGCCACCGAGTCGCGAGCCGCGGCAGCTCCCAAGGCAAGCGCGGGGATCGATGCGCTGCTGGCGCTCCAGGGCATCGGGGATGATCCGGTCGAGCGCCGCAAGCGCTCGGTGCAACGCGGTAAACGGGCGCTCGACGTGCTTGACGATCTCAAGATCGGTCTTTTGTCAGGCAATCTGGATGGCGGGACGGTCAACCGGCTGCGCGATGCCGCCGCCAATCTCAAATCGTCCTCGGGCGATCCGGGCCTCGACGCCGTGCTCTCCGAAATCGAACTCCGCGTCGAGGTCGAACTCGCCAAAGCCGGGCAGCATTAATATTCATTTTCGGAATTCCTCGTCTGCGGGGCTCGCGTTCGCCCGGCGCTGTTGCTCCCGGGGTGAGGCCGGTGGCGGCGCCTGGTTCCCGCGATGGATCTCATTTGAGCACTTCGCAGGTGCGATGGCCGACCGCACCTGTTTGGACAAGGGTTTACGGCCGCTTATTAGGCGGGCGGATAGATTTGCCTGTGCAAGGGCTTGCCGCAGGGGCCGGGCGGGTCACGCCAATATTGTCTGTCGCAAAACGCCGCTATATAAGGCCCCGCGCGAGGGGGAACTTTTCCTTTTGCGTGGTGCCGCAAGGAGTGGCGCCTTCAGGTGAAAGACGGGCTGGCCTTGGAAAAGTTGAAGAACTATCGACCGACCGAAAAAGAGCCTTTCATGAACGAGCGGCAGCGCGAATATTTTCGCGCCAAGCTCCTGGCCTGGAAGGACGAGATCCTGCGGGAAGCAAAGATTACGTTGCAGACGCTGCAGGAGGAAAACGTCAATCATCCCGATCTCGCCGATCGGGCCTCGTCTGAAACGGACCGCGCCATCGAATTGCGTGCCCGCGATCGTCAGCGCAAGCTGATCTCCAAGATCGACGCCGCCTTGCAGCGGATCGAGGACAATACCTATGGCTATTGCGAAGAGACCGGCGAGCCGATTTCGCTGAAGCGGCTCGAGGCCCGCCCGATCGCGACGCTATCGGTAGAGGCGCAGGAACGCCACGAAAAGCGCGAGAGGGTCTATCGCGACGAGTAGGCGGAAATCGCCGCGTGATGAAGTCGTCATCGCGACCTCGGCTCGCGAACGCATTTTTCAGATGACGGTTGAAGCGCCCGCAAGCCGGAATTGATTGCGGCCGCGAGTCCGTTCGGATCGTCAGTGCCGATACGCCGGATCTCGCCGGATTTCAGCTTGAGTTCAACGGCATCCAGCCCTGAGACATTATAGAGGACGAAGCCCGGTGCTTTCCGGATACCAAATCCGTTCCTCCATTGGTTACGCACGACGCTTACCGAACGAATTTCGTCGAGCCCGAGCCTGTACGTCCATAATCCCGCGCCGAAATACCAGCTGACTTCACCGCCTTCGATCTCGACCGTCAGCGAATGGAAAACGACGTAAATCCCGGCGAGCACAATCAGCATGGCAATCAGGGTCGCCGGCTGGCCGGTTATTCGCCATGCGATGACAGCTCCG
>NZ_DAIDJE010000195.1 GCF_027451485.1 Bradyrhizobium sp. | reverse complement strand
GCGCCTTTGCGCACCGGGGCCAGGTTTTGCTCGATTGCGAGCCCGTCGACGGCCGCATTGGCAGCGTCTCGCGCTTCGGCGAGCGCCGTTCGGAACGCTGCGAGGGCCTCATCGAGCAGGGGATCGCGCGCCGGCTTTTTTTGCGCGGCAATCGTTTCCTCGATCCGGGCCACGGCGTCGAGCACCATCTTGGTGTCGGCGTTGCGGTTGCGCTTGGCATATTCGCCGAGAAACCAGCGCCCTCGCGAGGTCTCCATGAACGCCTCTTTGATGGCGTCATAATCCTGCTCGCTCGGCTGGACCGGGCGCGCGGCGATCGGGGACAAGGCGAAGATTTCATCAGCCATGGCTAACTCATCCGCGCAAACGCTCGCGCGTCGAGTGAGTTACGGAAAAAGCCTGCCCCGGAACTGGATTGCGGGGTGGAAACCGGTTTTCCAAAAAGATCATGTTCAGGCAACAATTCCGGCGCGATCGTGATTCGACTTAAACCATCGCTTTAACTCTAACGATCACCACGATATCGCGCGAATCGCAATTGAATTGATGCCACTTCCGCCACAAATCCCCATCGCATCGCCGGCTGCCTCGCGGCGATTTGCCGTCAGCCTCGGCGCGTTCTACGGCGCGATCTTCACGGTTATCGGCTGCCACCTGCCGTTCTTTCCGGTGTGGCTGAAGGCCGTCGGGATCGACGCCGGGTGGATCGGCATCATCGCCGCGGTCCCGGCCGTGACGCGGTTTACCGTCCTGCCTGTCGTGACCGGCCTCGCCGAACGGCATGCTGCGGTGCGTGGCGCCATGATAGCGACCGCGATCGCCACCACCATCGGCTTTGCCGTGATCGGTACGCAGCATTGGCCGCTTGCCATATTGTTCGCTTATGCCCTGACGGCGGCGGTGTGGACACCGACGGTCCCGCTGACAGACGCCTATGCCCTGCGCGGTGTCGTGCGCTACGGCCTCGACTATGGGCGGCTGAGGCTATGGGGCTCGGCGACGTTCATCATTGGCGCGCTGGGATGCGGATGGCTCGCCGACCTGATCTCGGCGAAGCACCTGATCTGGATCATCACGGCGAGTGCCGCGCTGGGCGCGGTCGTCAGTCTCGGCTTGCAACCGCTGGACGGCCGCAAAACACGCATTACGACGCAACATGGCTCGGCCGCCTTGCTGCACGACCGCGGCTTTCTCGCAATCCTGGCGGCGTCCGGGCTGATACAAAGCAGCCATTCCACCTATTACGTCTTCGGCTCGATCACCTGGCAACTCGCCGGTCTCGGCGGCCTGACGATCGCGATGCTGTGGACGATCGGGGTTGTGGCCGAGATCGCGGTCTTTGCCTTGTCGCCCCGTTTTCCGGTGCAGCCTTCAACCCTGATGATCATAGGCGGATTAGGTGCGGTGGCACGCTGGCTGATCACGGCGCAGGAGCCGCCGGTCGCAGTTCTGGCCGTCGTGCAGTTGACGCACGGCCTGAGTTTCGCGCTGTCCCAGCTCGGCACGATGGGTCTGATGGTGAAACATGTGCCGATACCCGTGGTCACACGCGCGCAGGGCTATCTCGCTGCCAGCACGGGGATCATCTCTTCCAGCGCCTCGATCGTCGCAGGGTTGGTCTATATCCGTTATGGCCAAGGTGCTTACTACCCGATGGCCGTGATGGCGCTCGCGGGCGCCGCCATCATATGGGCTGCGCGGAAATCTTTTGCGGCTCACCCCCAGAGCGCAGCATCCGGCGGGTAGACCAGCGTGTCGTCGTAGCGCAGGCCGCAGTCGCGGTCCCGCGCCAGGAGCAGCGGGCCGTCGAGATCGACAAACCGGGCCTGTTGCGCGATCAGCATCGCCGGCGCCATCGCAAGCGACGTCGCCACCATGCAGCCGACCATGATATCGAAACCTTGCGCGATTACCGCATCCGCCAAGGCGAGGGCTTCGGTCAATCCGCCCGTCTTGTCGAGCTTGATATTGACGGCATCATAGCGGTCGCGAAGGCCATTGAGCGAGGCACGGTCATGCACGCTCTCGTCGGCGCAGACGGCAATTGGCCGCTTGATGCGGGCCAAGGCCGCATCGTGGCCGGCCGGCAGCGGCTGCTCGACCAGTGTCACGCCGGCGTGCGCGCAGGCCGAGAGATTCGCTTCGAGATTGGCTTCGGTCCAGGCCTCGTTGGCGTCGACGATCAGTTCGCAATCAGGCGCGGCCCTGCGCACGGCGGCAATCCGCGCCTCATCGCCTTGACCGCCGAGCTTGATCTTGAGAAGCGGCCGATACGCGGCCTTGCCGGCCGCGGCCGCCATCGTCTCCGGCGAGCCCAGCGAAATGGTATAGGTTGTCACGCGCGGGAGAGGGGCTGGACAGCCAAGCAGGTCCCATATCCGCTCGCCGCTTCGCTTCGCTTCAAGATCGAG
>NZ_DAIDJE010000194.1 GCF_027451485.1 Bradyrhizobium sp. | reverse complement strand
CGCATTTTGTGCCACTCTGCCTTTCCACGACCCCTGCTGGATCACGGCCAACGATGATGCCCGATGTGGTTGCGGTTGATCCGGCACCGGGCGCGAGCGCAGGTGATCCTGCGGGATCGATTGAGATTGAGGCGGGGCGGGTGCGGGTGCGGGGTTGCGTGGACTTGCAAGCGTTGCGTCACGTGCTGACCATGCTTGATCGAGCGTTATGATCCTCGGCCTGCCGACGCGACCTGGGTTGCGGATCATGGTAGCGACCCAGCCGGCAACACCTTCGCTCCATCGCCGACCGGTACGAGCATCAAGCCGCCGTTGACCCCCGATGCGTAGTCGATCGGCGCGCGGTCGGCTGCCTTCTCTGCGAAAAACATCGACTTGTGGCGGGCGACGGCGTTGGCCAAGGTGCGATCGGCGATAGCAGCCTCCGCGAAGCCGGCTTCATCCAGCCGGACAACATCGTGCCAGTGTCGTGCGAAGCGGTCGCCGCGCAGCCGTTCCTGGAGGCAGAAGACATGGATGGCGGTCGCCTTCTCCCAGAAGGTCCGCTCGGCGTGCATAACGCGCGGTCGCGCCGTTGGGAATACTAACCCATCCATCAGGCCGGCCGCATCGCAAATGACATCGCGCAGGCTCGCCGGTTCTCCCGTCGAACGGGCGCCGAACTCCAGCATGACGCTGGGCGCCACATAGCCGGACCCAACGGCGGTCGCCTCATAGTCGATAAAGAGCTTACGCTCCTCGACGCGGATCCTCGCTGCAAGTCCTTCGGCGGTGAGAGCATTCGCGATCAAGGGCTGCACGGTTTCCGCGACCCATGCCGGTAACCGCCGACGGACCTCGCTGGACCAGCGCTTCTCCTCGCTTCGCGTCTTCGGCAGCCCTTCGCCATTGTCCCCGACCAGATCGGGCGCAATCGCCCGAATGTCATAGGTCAGATCCACGTCCTCCGAAAACCGGCGAATGATCTGATAGGCTTTCGACAACGACGTGCCGCCTTTGAAAACCAGATGCTCGCCGAGTGGTGCGGCATAAAGGGTCGCCAGCGACCACACCACCCACACATCCTTTTCAAGAAGATGGGCGGGACGGCCGGATCGGTCGCCCGCGATGCCCAGCGCGTCGCGCCGATCCTGAGCCGAAAGCTGGAGAAAGAAGTCAGCCATACGCCGCCCTTCCGACGCTTTGCGCGAGCCACGTCGGAAGCTGCGGCGCGGCGGCGACCAGTTCGCCGAACACGCCTGGCGGCATTTTCCGCTTCAATGTCGTGAGTGCAGCTTCTGCCCTTTCGGGGCCGAGCCAGGCCAGCGCCCGCACGACCTCCCCCGCCGGACGGTTGGCTAGGGCCAGTTGCCAGCGCGGCGCGTGCCGCAATTCCACGACCTGCTTGCCAAGGTGCATCTTTCGGCTGCGGCCGGAGGTCAGATAGACTGAACGGACGGGCACCTGCGTCGTCAAGCCAAGAGCGTTCGCCGCAGCGGCGCCGTTCGACACGATGATCTCGCCCCTTTGGGTCGCGACAGCCTCGATAGCCTGTTCGACAGACGGCGCGCGCGTGCCGAATCGGCTGGCGACGGGACGCATATAAACGCCGCGGCTGGCACGGATGAGCTGCCCGCGTTCGGTCAGACGCGACAATGCCTGATCCACGGCCGCCCGGTTCCCGAGGTGGAGCAAGCCCTTGGCGGACATAGGGGCGCCTTCGGGCAATCCCGTCGTATGCGCCAAAATCTGTTCGGTCAGTCGCGTCATCGTCTTTCTCCTGTTGGAAATATAGACAAATTTCTGACAGTTTTCAGGGAGCCATAAAGACAAGTCCGGATAAGCGGGAAAGCCTTCCCCTCCGACCGAGCCTCTCGTCTCGGCCTACCCCTTCTGCGGGGAGATCACGCAACGCCCAAGAGTGAGAGTGCAGATCGGTTTTTCCGTGACGGGTTCGATGTCGCGAGAGAGGCTCGCGGCGCCCGTCGCGGAGATGTGCGATGTCCCGATAT
>NZ_DAIDJE010000193.1 GCF_027451485.1 Bradyrhizobium sp. | reverse complement strand
CAATCAGCGTCGAGAGCGCAGCGGGTGAAATTCCGGCTGCACGGCTCTCGGCGTTCAATTCGACCGGCGCGCGGCCGGGCTCTTGGGCGCGATGCACGGCTGCCTGCAGTGCGCTCATGCGCACCTTGATGCGGTTATTGGCGGCCAGCCCTTCGGAAAGAAGAGTCGGCAAAAGAATATCCGTCTGCCCAAGCTCGTTGATGATCTGAGTCTTCATGACGACATCCAAAGTGAGCGTCGCCCTTATCGCTCGCCTTTGAAGCCGATTCCTTGCGCTAGATCATTCATGAAACTGTCATACTGGAGCGAGCACCGCGGCCTGGCGGGAGAATTGCTCGCCAAGTTCGCCGCAGCCATCATGAGCGTGTTGGGATTGATGATCAAGATTTAGCCAAGCATGATCGGCAACGACTCGCGGACCTCTTATAGCTTTGATTTTGATCAACTTATCAGACTGACCGGAGCGATAATTTTGCGGCGTCTCATACGTTGGCGAACCGAGAATGGCTTGGCTATGGTCTGAACGATTCCTGCGGCGTGCGCTGATCGCCGTCGCGATAGCCGGTCTGGTTCTCGGGTTTGTCGCCCTGGCGATGGGTCGCAGCGATGTGGCCGGCTGGTGCTGGATCGGCGGAACCATCCCGGTCGTCGTCGGTCTCCTCATCTCGATCGTGCTGGACTTCGCGGCCGGCCGCATGGGCGTTGACTCGATCGCGCTCGTTTCGATGTCGGGCGCAATCGTTCTCGGTCAGGCACTGGCCGGCATCGTCATCGCCATCATGTATGCCGGGGGCAACGTGCTCGAGGACATCGCGGTCGCCCGGGCCGAGCGCGACCTCAGGTCACTGATCGATCGTGCCCCGAGAGTTGCACATCGCCGCACCGGATCGATCATCACGGATACGCCCATCGAGCAGGTTGAAGTCGGAGACGTTGTTCTCGTCCGCAGTGGCGAGGTGGTTCCCGTTGACGGTGTCATCACCAGCGCGGAAGCGACGATCGACGAATCGGCGTTGAGCGGCGAGCCCATTCCCGTCTCGAGGAGTGGCGGAGAATTGGCGCGCAGCGGTTCGCTGAATGCGGGCGGACCATTCGAAATCCGGACGTCTGCGACTTCAGGCGAAAGCACCTATGCCGGCATCGTGAGAATGGTGAGCGCAGCCGAGAGCGCAAAGTCTCCGTTCATCCGCATGGCGGATCGCTATGCATTGCTGCTGTTGCCGATAGCCCTGCTGATCGCGGGAGGCGCCTGGTTTTTCTCGAACGATCCGATTCGCGCTCTGGCGGTGCTGGTTGCGGCGACGCCGTGTCCGCTCATTCTCGCCGCTCCCGTCGCCTTTATCTCGGGGGTTGCCCGGGCTGCAAAGCGCGGAATTCTCGTCAAGGGCAGCAACCCGCTTGAAGCGCTCGCCCAGGCTCATACCGTGATGTTCGACAAGACCGGCACGCTGACGGTCGGCGGCGCCCGTCTCGTGGCCGTCGAAGTTGCTCCCAACCATCAGGCGGACGATGTGCTCCGCCTGGCGGCCTCGCTGGAGCAGGCATCGCATCACGTCGTTGCCGCGGCCATCGTCCAGGCTGCAACAGCGCGGCAGCTCGAACTGAGCACCGCATCTCAGGTCCGCGAAACCGCGGGCGCCGGCCTCGAAGGCGTGATCGACGGCAGGCTGATCCGGGTCGGATCGCACCAGCTCGTGGTTGGCTCTCAAAAGCCGGAGGCCTGGGTGGTTCGGGCTCTGCGACGCGCGGCCTGGCGCTCGGCGCTCAGCGTATTCGTCGCTGTGGACGGTCGCACCATCGGCGCCCTGCTGCTGGGTGACGAACTTCGCCGCGAAACCCCGCGCGCCGTTCAGGCGCTGCGATCGGCCGGCGTCTCGCGGATCGTGATGGTGACCGGTGACCGGGCAGAAGCAGCCGAAACGATCGGTGCCGCCCTCGACCTGGATGCGGTTCTTTCGGACCGGGAGCCGGCCGACAAGGTCGATGCGGTCGCGACGGAAAAGCGCCGGAATCTGACCGTCATGGTCGGCGACGGCATCAACGATGCCCCCGCTCTGGCCGCTGCAAACGTCGGCATCGCGCTTGGCGCGCGAGGTGCGAGCGCGTCATCCGAAGCGGCCGACGTCGTCATTCTCGTCGACCGTGTCGATCGCATCGCGGATGCGATCAGCATTGCGAAACGGACGCGATCGATCGCCCTGCAAAGCATCGTGTCGGGGATGGTACTCTCCGCCTTTGCGATGGCCCTGGCCGCGATCGGATGGTTGCCGCCGGTCGGCGGTGCCCTGACGCAGGAGGCCATCGATGTCGCCGTGATCCTCAACGCCTTGCGCGCACTCGGCCCCGGCCGCGCAAAAGGTCGCGGCAGGATGCCGGTTGCCATGGCCGGCTCTCTTCAGGCCGATCACGCCCAAATGGAGCCGACGCTCGACCGCCTGCGGGAGATTGCGGATGCGCTGGACCAGGCGAAAGCCGCCGGCGCAGCCGCCATGATCTCGGAAGCGGATCGGATCGTCGCAGCCGGGATCGTACCGCACGAGCAGGACGACGAGAGCGCGGTCTATCCGCACGTCGCAAAATACCTGGCGGACCGGCACGGGCTTGGAGCGATGAGCCGGGCGCATCGCGAGATCATGCACCAGTCGCGCCT
>NZ_DAIDJE010000192.1 GCF_027451485.1 Bradyrhizobium sp. | reverse complement strand
TCAGAATTGAGGGCGGCCACGATCTTGCTCGACGAGGACATGGTCAGCGCGTCGTCAGGCAAACGCATCCATCGCATCGTCGCTCAGAAGGCGCTTTAGCGCTGGTCATAAAAGAGCCCCGCCCGGGCGGGGGGAGCCGGGCGGGGCCTTGATGTCCGGTGGCGACGATGCCGGGCCGGACATGCGTCGAGTGTTTTAATCGATCACCTGGACGATGCGGCGCGTGCGCGGTTCGACCAGTACCGTCTCGCCGTTCACAACGGTGTAACGATAGGGCGTTTCGCCGAATGATTGCGGCACGTCGTAGAAGGTGACGCCGCTCTCCGGGAGGACGGCGCCGACCACGACGCGATCCGGAATGGTGTAGTTGGGCACCCGCTCACGAACGATATATTCGCGAAACGCCGGCCGTTGATTGACCGCAATCCCAACAGCGCCGCCGCCGACGACGGCACCCGGCCCGGCGATGCCGACGGTGCTCTGGGCTTGTGCTGCGGCAGGCGCGCCGATGGCGGCCGCAATTGCTGCAATGGCCAAAAGATGGTTTCGCATGGTCTGCTCCCTCGCCATTTGAAGACCGCATTCCGGCACGCGGCCGGCATGCAAGCGATCCAATTCATCGTTGCCAGCATCGTTCCCCAGAAAAAATTTTCAGGCAGAGCGTTGTTTCCCATGAATTTTTGGAACAATGGGGAACCCCTTGCGCGCCAAAGCGTCTCCTGTCGTGGAACATGGGGAGGGGGGTGAGATAAGGTGCCGCTCCTCGATTCGACGTTCACCCATCAGAGGAACTGCTTTCGATGACGCTCACCGTCGCTCATATCTCGCCGATCATGTCCGTGATTGCGGGCGTTCTCATTCTGCTCATGCCACGCCTCCTCAATTTCATCGTTGCGATCTTTCTGATTCTCAACGGCCTGATTGGGCTCGGCCTGTTTCGGGGATTCCACTAGGCTCCGACCCGGTTCCGCGGCTTGCGCCGGGCCGCTCAAAGTGGTGTAAGGCGCTCAATCCTTTTCACTCCAGCGGATCATTGCTGTCATGGCCAAAGCCGTCGCGAAAACGAAGAAAATTGCTGCGAAATCAAAGTCTTCCGCGTCGGCCCGGGCCAAGCCTGCGCCGTCTGCCTCGGCCCGCAAGGCGCTAAAGAAGAGCCCGGCCAAGCCGGTGAAAAAGCCGGTCGCCGCCAAGGCGGCCGCAGCGCCGGCCAAGTCGGGAAAATGGGTCTACACTTTCGGAGACGGCAAGGCCGAAGGCAAAGCGGGCCTGCGCGATCTGCTCGGCGGCAAGGGTGCCAACCTTGCTGAAATGGCCAACCTCGGATTGCCGGTGCCTCCCGGCTTCACGATTCCGACCTCCGTCTGCACCTATTTCTATGCACACGAGAAGACCTATCCCAAAGAGCTGAAAGCGCAGGTCGAGAAGGCGCTCGATTATGTCGGTAAGCTTACCGGAAAGGCCTTCGGCGATTCCAAGAATCCGCTGCTGGTGTCTGTGCGCTCCGGTGCGCGCGCCTCGATGCCAGGCATGATGGACACGGTGCTCAACCTCGGCCTCAACGACGTCACGGTGGAAGCGCTCGCGGAATTGTCCGGCGACCGCCGCTTTGCCTATGACAGCTACCGCCGCTTCATCACCATGTATTCGGATGTGGTGCTCGGCTTCGAGCACGCCCACTTCGAGGACATTCTCGATACCTACAAGGATAGCCAGGGTTATTCGCTTGACACCGATCTCACCGGTGACGATTGGGTCGAACTCGTCGGCCAGTACAAGGAAGCCCTCGCGCGCGAAACCGGCTCGGAATTCCCGCAGGATCCCTACGATCAGCTCTGGGGCGCCATCGGCGCGGTGTTTTCGTCCTGGATGAATGCGCGCGCGGTGACCTATCGCAAGCTGCACGACATTCCGGAATCCTGGGGCACCGCCGTCAACGTACAGGCGATGGTGTTCGGTAATATGGGTGAGACGTCTGCCACTGGCGTTGCGTTCACGCGCAATCCCTCGACCGGCGAGAGCAAGCTCTACGGCGAATTCCTGATCAATGCCCAGGGTGAAGACGTGGTGGCCGGCATTCGCACGCCGCAGGACATCACCGAAGCCGCCAGGAAAGAGTCCGGATCCGACAAGACCTCCATGGAACAGGCGATGCCGGAGGCCTTCAAGGAACTGACGCGGATTTATACACTGCTCGAAAAGCACTACCGCGACATGCAGGACATGGAGTTCACCGTCGAGCAGGGCAAGCTGTGGATGTTGCAGACCCGCAGCGGCAAGCGCACGGCGAGGGCCGCGCTCAAGATCGCGGTTGAACTCGCCAACGAAGGCCTGATCTCGAAGAAGGACGCTGTGTTGCGGATCGATCCTGCTTCGCTCGATCAACTGCTGCACCCGACTATCGATCCGAACGCGAAGCGCGACGTGATCGCGACCGGACTGCCGGCCTCGCCGGGCGCCGCATCCGGCGAGATCGTGTTTTCTTCGGATGAGGCCGCCAAACTGCAGGCCGACGGGCACAAGGTCATTCTGGTCCGGATCGAGACCTCGCCGGAAGACATCCACGGCATGCACGCCGCCGAAGGCATCTTGACCACCCGCGGCGGCATGACTTCGCATGCTGCTGTGGTGGCGCGCGGCATGGGCAAGCCCTGCGTCTCGGGCTGCGGCGCCATCCGCGTCGATTACGGCCGTGGTCTCATGAGCATCGGTTCACGCACCTTCAAGACGGGCGACGTCATCACGATCGACGGATCGCTCGGGCAGGTTCTGGCCGGACGGATGCCGATGATCGAGCCGCAATTGTCGGGCGAGTTCGGCACCTTGATGGGGTGGGCCGACGCCGTGCGCAAGCTGGGTGTTCGCGTCAATGGTGACACCCCGGACGATGCGCGCACCGCGGTCAAATTCGGCGCGGAAGGAATTGGTCTCTGCCGCACCGAGCACATGTTCTTCGAGGAGACGCGCATCCGCACCGTGCGCGAAATGATCCTCTCCGAAGACGAGCAGGCCCGCCGCGCCGCGCTTTCAAAACTGCTGCCGATGCAGCGGGCGGATTTCGTCGAGCTGTTCGAGATCATGAAGGGGCTGCCGGTGACGATCCGGCTGCTCGATCCGCCGCTGCACGAATTCCTGCCACATACGCAGGCCGAGATCGAGGAAGTCGCGCGGGCGATGAACACCGATCCGCGCCGGCTTGCCGATCGCGCGCGGGAGCTTGCGGAATTCAACCCGATGCTCGGATTCCGCGGTTGCCGGCTTGCGATCGTCTATCCCGAGATCGCCGAGATGCAGGCGCGGGCGATTTTCGAAGCCGCCGTCGAAGCCGGCAAACGCACCGGCAAGACCGTGGGCGTCGAGGTCATGGTGCCGCTGATTGCGACCAAGGCCGAATTCGATCTGGTCAAGGCAAGGATCGATGCGACGGCGCAGGCGGTGATGAAGGAGACCGGCGCCAAGCTGGAGTATCAGGTTGGTACCATGATCGAATTGCCGCGCGCCTGTTTGATGGCGGGCGATATCGCCAAGACCGCCGAGTTCTTCTCGTTCGGTACCAACGACCTGACGCAGACGACGTACGGTATCAGCCGTGATGATGCGGCGAGTTTCCTCGGCGCTTATGTCGCCAAGGGCATTCTGGAGATTGATCCCTTTATATCGGTAGACCGCGAAGGCGTCGGCGAACTGGTGAAGATCGGCGTCGCGCGCGGACGCAAGACGCGTCCCTCGCTCAAGGTCGGAATTTGCGGCGAGCACGGCGGCGATCCCGCTTCTGTTGCGTTCTGCCATCAGGTCGGGCTCGACTACGTTTCGTGCTCGCCCTACCGCGTTCCCATCGCACGCCTCGCGGCTGCGCAAGCCGCGCTTGGGAAGGAAGTCGCCAGCCAGGCGTAAACAATCCCGCCCCGTTAGGTTGAGAATGCCCGGACCCGTTCCGGGCATTTTCGTTTTGACCAGGCCGAGCAGACCAGAACGTGGTTGCCGCATCGTCACGCGAACCGAGAAATTTCTTTACTCTCTTCGTTGACGCGATGTTTACCACTTCGCTGGAGCGACTGTTTACCAAGGGCTTCGATGTGATCGGCATTCACCCGGCGAATGATTGCCTGTGTCGTCTGCGACACGCCGATTAACTCCCTCGCAACCTAAATTAGTTATTACCCGAAACGATCGAATTGCACGGAGGTACTGGAGTTCGATCGCGTAAGCGTTGCGTTGCGTGAGTGTAGAGATGTCACAGTTGCGTAGCCGGCCGAGGAGCGCACAGTTTGCGTTCTTCGGTCTCGGTCTTTGCGGTTTCGCATTGACCCCGACACAAGTCGGATTTCAGGACATTGCATCGCGCCTGGCGCAACAACCGGGCGTCGCCGAGCGATGGCACAGCCACATCTTCTCGGCACTCGATCACATCCACGTCGCGGCCTATAGCTTTAGCCGGCCGATCGGGACTGCGGCGCCGCTCCCCCCGACCTATCAGCGCATCGGTTTCAATTCCGCCGCCGATATCACCGGTTCGATTCCACGTAATCAGCTGCTTCAGACGCCGCCGCGTTATCAACCTTCCGATTTCCCGAGAGTGGATCGAACGTTGAAAGGCGATCGCCTCGTCGTGACGCCGCCCGCTCCGCAAGCGGCGGAGCCTGCCGATGCTGTGCCGGCCAAGAATGATCCCGCCGCTTCTAGTCCCAATGTGCGCGGCGCCAAGAGCGCGGAAGCGGCATCGCCGCCGGTCGCTCGCGCGCCGCTTGATCCGGAACTGGCGGAAGCAATGAGCGCGCCGCCGCTTTCGCAATACGATATCTCGTTGTCGCTGGAGGCGCAGCCGCTTCAGGACTTGAAGAATTCTTCCGACCCCGAGGGATCTGCGTTCGAAATCAGTCCGCCCGGGGACGGCTTCTCGGTGAAGACCGTCAGCCTTTATTTCGGCAGCCAGTCGCTCGGCGCGTCGAGCGAAACGATCGAACGCTGGCAGCCCGGCGAAGAACCGGTCGTCGTGACGCCGGATGCGCCTGGCGATTCCGATATGAAAGTGATGGCCTCTCTGCCTGCAACCCCGGGCCAGGTCTCGGCGGCGACCGATAGCGGTGAGAGCGTTGCGCCGAAGGGCGAGGTCAATTCGAACGATCGTCGGGAGAAGACGCCGGCGGAACGGCTTGGTTTGCTGGACGAGAAGTCGCGCGCAAAGTCGGAAAAATGTCTGGCGGAAGCGGTTTACTTCGAGTCGCGCGGCGAGGCGGTTCGTGGCCAGATCGCGGTGGCGCAGGTCGTCTTGAATCGCGCCTTCTCCGGCTTCTATCCCACAAGCGTGTGCGGCGTGGTCTACCAGAACAAGCATCGGCATTTTGCCTGCCAGTTCACTTTTGCCTGCGACAACGTCGCCGATGTCGTGCGCGAACCCGACATGTGGGATCGCGCCAAGCGGATCGCCAAGGCCATGCTCGACGGCCAGATATGGCTGCCCGAGGTCGGCAAGTCGACGCATTACCACGCCTATTGGGTGCACCCGTCCTGGGTCAGCGAAATGAAGAAGATGTACAGATACGGCGTCCATACTTTCTATCGGCCCCGCGCCTGGGGCGATGGCAGCGACGCGCCAAGCTGGGGCACGCCCGCGCAAACCGCGGAGCTTTCGGCGGAACTCGTCGAAGCCGCCAAGAGCTCGGCCGAAATGTCGGAGAGTTCCTCGCGGCGGTAGAGACTGCGACGTCGAACTCCGACGAGCGTCCGTGCTGTCCGCGAAAACGTGTGCCGGGCCGCAGTGCCGTCCTTCATGTACACCGATCGGTGCTTGATCGCTGCCCGCCTGGCCGGCCGGTTGTCATATGTCCCTCGCCCTGCGATGTCGCGAGTGCTAGACTTGGCCTCGCTTCAGAAAACAGACGCCGGGAGATGTTGCGTTGGCCACGTTTAGAGCGATCAGGATCGACAAAGCAGAGAAGGGCACGACCGCGGCTCTTGTCGAGTTCGACGAAGCCGATTTGATGGAAGGCGACGTCACCGTTCGTGTCGAATGGTCGACCCTGAACTACAAGGACGGTCTTGCCGTCACCGGCAGTGCACCGGTAGTGCGGCGTTTTCCGATGATTGCCGGGATCGATTTTGCCGGCACGGTCGAACAATCCTCCCATCCGCGCTGGAAGGCCGGCGACCGCGTGATCTGCAATGGCTGGGGACTCGGTGAAACCCATCTCGGCGCCTACGCCGAGAAGGCGCGGGTTAAGGGCGACTGGCTCGTGCGCCTTCCCGATAATATCTCCGCGCGCAGTGCAATGGCGATCGGCACGGCCGGCTATACCGCGATGCTGGCTGTGCTCGCGCTGGAGCAGCACGGCCTGACACCTGCGAGTGGTCCCGTCGTGGTTACCGGCGCTGCCGGCGGCGTCGGCTCGGTCGCGACTGCGATCCTGGCAAAGCTCGGCTATCACGTCATTGCATCCACGGGACGGCCAGCGGAGGCCGGCTATCTCAAAGGCCTCGGCGCCGCCGAGGTGATCGAGCGCAATGAGCTTTCGGGGCCCGCGAAGCCGCTCGCAAGGGAGCGCTGGGCGGGCGGGGTGGATAGCGTCGGTTCGACGACACTGGCGAACCTCCTGTCGATGACAAAATACCGGGGCGCCATTGCTGCTTGTGGCCTCGCCGGCGGCATGGACCTGCCGACCTCGGTCGCTCCCTTTATTTTGCGGGGAGTGTGTCTGTTGGGCATCGATTCCGTGATGTGCCCCCTGGAGTTGAGGGAGGTCGCCTGGAAGCGTCTCGGCAGCGACCTGGAAACGGAAAAACTTACTGAAATTACTCATGAAATCGGCCTCGATGAGGTGATCGGGGCGGCCGGCAGGATCCTGGCCGGTCAGGTTCGGGGTCGAATCGTGGTAAAAATTTCCTGACAGCATTCAGACTTTGCCAACGAAACTGCGCCAATGTTCGCCACAGTTAGTATGGTAAGCAGCGGGTAAAGGGGCATACCTGCCGCCGGGTTAAGTCGGAGTTGGAGCATGCTTGCGCGTTTTGTGTTGGGAGCAGCGGTGGCGGTCACGGCGACCTTGCCGGCTATGGCCGGGCAGATGAATGCCGAGGAAGCCAAGCGCTTCGTTTCCGGCAAGGTGTTCACCTTCACCTGTTTTGACGGTACTCGTGGCGCAGGGCGGATCCTCGACGACATGGGCGCAGCCGGCTCGGTGCAGTTCAGCGGCTCGGGCCCGATCCGCCATGTGCGGCTGCCCGGCAATACGCTGCAAATCAAGGGACAAGCCGTCTGCGCTTCTCTCCGCGGTATTCCATTCGAGCCCTGCTTCAATCTCGACAAGCAGGACGACCGCAGCTTCCGCGGGTCGGTGTCCGGCATGAGCTTCGCCTATTGCGATTTCCACCACCAGGGCGGAGCCCAGATGCTGATGGCGCGCGCGGTGGCGCATCCGCGTTCGCGCCGGGAACGGGCGCCTGAGCAAACCACTGGTTCAGTGGAAGTGTCTGCGCGCGTTGAAACGCCGGCGGTGGAGAGCAGCAAGCTCGAGCCGATCGGCGCGACGCCAAAGCCCGCGCCGGCAAAATCGGAACCCGCGCTGGAACTGCGCCACTCGACCGATTGATCGTCGCCGAACGCACGTCGCGCGTTTTCTCTTCTGACAAGCATGCGCCGCCCGCCGCGGTTCGCGATGCGTTGCGTGCGACGAGGAGTCTCGATGTGGTGCCTGAATTTGCCGCGCAGAGCAGCGTGCGCTGAACCCTTCATTTACGAATCGATAGCTATGTTCGCCGTGCCGAAAAGCGGCTGAGAACACGTCGCGTGTGCCGTGACCAACGATCGGCGGTACACCCCGGGGGGCGGATCGTCGTGAAAAGACTCTTCAAGTTCATTGCTCAACATTCGATCGCGGCCAAGCTCACCGCCATGGCCGTTGCCGGCGCGCTCTTCATGCTGTTCGTCGCGCTGACGGTTCTCTTGATCGCCCGCAGCGAGCTTGCCAGCGAGCGAGCGGAGAGGGCCCACGCCATCGTTGATGCGGTCTGGAGCATGGCGGACAGCTTCAAACGCGCGGCTGATACCGGTGCGATGAGCGAGGAGGAGGCGAAAACCCGCTTCTTCACTGCTGCCGGGGCTGTCTGGTTCGAAGGCCACACCAACTACGTCTTCATCTACGACACGGAGACCGGGCTCTGCGTCATGAACACCGGCAACCCCGGCTTGATCGGCAAGGATGTGCGCGAGCTGAAGGACGCGGGCGGAATGCGGTTCGCTTCGATGATGCTCGATATAGCGAGGCGCGGAGGGCACGATCAGGTACGCGTTCCCGCGCGGCGGCGGCAAAACGCCGCTCGACAAGGTGGCGTATGTCCGCGGCTTCGGCCCTTGGCACCTGATGATCTCGTCGGCCGAATACATGACCGATCTTGACGCCACGTTCTGGAACATGGTGCAGACCGCCGGCATTCTCATTGCCGTTCTCGTGCTGTCTTCGATCGCCATCGCGTGGCTGGTGGCGCGCAGCGTGGTCAAGCCGCTTTCCCGCCTGAAGCTGCGCATGGACGGGCTGAGCAAGGGCGAACTGAATCTGCCTGTCGCCGATATCGAGAGATCCGACGAGATCGGCGAGATGGCGCGAACCGTCGAAGTGTTCAAGGAGGCGATGGTGGAAACCAACCGCCTGCGCGCCGAACAGGCCGAGACCGAGCAGCGGCAAATGGCACGGCGGAAGGCCGACATGCACCGGATGGCCGACAGTTTCGAGGGCGCGGTCGGGCAGATCATCGGGGCCGTGTCCTCCGCTTCCGCCGAACTGGAGAAGTCCGCCGGTGTCCTGACCTCGACCGCGACGCGGTCGGAGACCCTTGCCACAAAAGTCGCGGGCGCTTCGGAAGAAGCTTCCAGCAACGTTCAGTCGGTGGCGTCGGCAACGGAAGAACTGTCGTCATCGGTTCACGAGATCAGTCGCCAGGTGCAGGAATCCGCGCGCATGGCCAATGCGGCCGTCGAGCAGGCGCGCCAGACCAACGGTCGCGTCAGCGAGTTGTCCAAGGCTGCAAGCCGCATCGGCGATGTCGTCGAACTGATCAACACCATCGCCGGGCAGACCAACCTGCTGGCGCTGAACGCCACCATCGAAGCGGCGCGCGCCGGCGAAGCGGGCCGCGGATTTGCGGTCGTGGCGTCCGAAGTGAAAGCGCTCGCCGAGCAAACCGCGAAAGCGACCGGCGAGATCGGGCAGCAGATCAACGGTATCCAGACGGCGACGCAGGAGTCGGTTGGCGCGATCCGGGAAATCAGCGGCACCATCGAAAAGCTTTCGGAGATCGCCTCCGCCATTGCCGCCGCGGTGGAAGAGCAGGGCGCCGCCACGCAGGAGATCTCGCGGAACGTGCAGCGCGCGGCCGAAGGGACCATGGAAGTCTCTTCCAACATCGCCGACGTGCAGCGCGGCGCAAGCGAGACCGGATCGGCGTCATCGCAGGTGCTCTCCGCGGCGAAGTCGCTGTCCGGCGATTCCACCCGCCTCAAGCTCGAGGTCGGCAAGTTCCTGAACTCGGTGCGGGCGGCCTGATCGCAAGAAATATCAGAGCCCAAGCCGACGGAAATAGGCGGCCAAATATCATTCCAGATCGATGCGGAACGGCTGGCCGACGCTGGTCAGGCTTCCCGGTCCCATTTCGTCCAGCGCCCGCAGCATCCGTCCCTCGCGCCCCAGGGCCTTGTCGGCAAGGCTGACAATCAGACGGTTGGGCTGGGCGATGGCCGAGGCGGCACGGATCTGGCGTGCGATCGCGAATTCGTCGCGATGCGGATTGAGCGCGCAGGCCGCTGCAAAGGCGCTCGCCGTCGAGCGGCTGATGCCGGCATAGCAATGCACGACCAGCGGCGCGCTGCGATCCCAGCCGCGCACGAAATTCAAGACCTGCTCGACATGGACTTCCGACGGGGCGACGAAGCCCTCGATCGCTTCGGTGATGTCGTCCACCTGCACCTTCAGGTGATTGGCGGCAAGGACCGAGGCGGGCCGCTGCACCTGGTCGACATTGGCCATGATGGTGAGGATATGGCTCGCGCCAGATGTCTCGACGGTTGCGGGGAGGGCGGCGAGCGAGCAGACGTGGATCATGTTTTTCCCTTCGTTCCGGCCGGCATTATAGGGCCGGCCACCGAGGCGGTGAAGGGCGGGCAACCGTCTCCCCCGCCGTCTTCGTGAGGGCAATGATCCATGCTCCGCGGCATTTCCTTTTGCCGCGACGGCCAGCAGCTTCGCATCGATGCGCGTCGATGGTTCGCCGCTCTCGCTTGTGGCCGACAACAAAGAATGCGCCGAGCCACGCCGCTGCCGAGGACGGCAACGGACATGGACCCGGCGCATCTGGCGACCCGCCGTAATCCGGCGCTTATCGCTGCTGCGGTTCGAGCGTCACAGTGCAGTCGCCCTGGCCCTGCGTCGCCACCACGATGTCGCCGGCGGGGGCGCCGAGCGCGATCGGCGCTGACGAGCCGCCGCCGGGCAGCTGAACGGTTACGCTCAGCGATTCCGGCCGGGCGCTCGAGCCCACGGTCGAAGGCTGGACTTCCGCGACATTGCCGGAGGCATCGCGCCGCATGATCCGGCAGTTCACATTGCCGCCGCCGGCTGCCGCCATGCTGCCGCCCGCTGCCATGGCTCCGCCGCCCGCCGCCATCGCGCCGTCGCTCAGTTCAGCGCGAGCCCGCGAGGGATCGCGAGGCACCTCGCTGACGATCCGATGCGTGCCCGGCTCGACGATGACGACGTCATCATCAGTGGTGAAATAGTCGTAGTCGCGATATTCAGGCTCGATCGAGACGATCTCGGGCGGCAACGGATAGAGGTGAACGCGCGGCGGAATCGCTTCGCCCACCCGAACCGGAACGTTCAGGTCCCGGACCGGCGCAGCCAGATGCGCGCGGCTGAAGGTTTCCGACATGCGCACCTGTTTCTCGGGGTTCACACGGGATTGCTGCCCGGCCTGCATGTTGTTGGTCCGGCTGGCCTGATTGTTCTGCACGCCGGTCGCAGGCGCGTTCTGGGCATTGTTTGTTGAAGGCGCCCGGTTCGTCTCGTTCGCCGTCGATGGCTGGTTGCCTTGCGTGGACGGCTGCTTCTCCGCTGTGCTGCGGGAGGGCTGCTTCTGATTGTGGTCGCTCTCGTTAGCCGCCGCGCCGGTGTGTTCCTTTTGCTGGGCGGCCGTGCCGTTCCCGGATTTCTCGGTCTCAGCGGCCGACTTCTGCGCTCCGGATTTCTCCGACTTGGTCTCCGCGCTGCTCTTCGTGCTTTCATGGCCCTGCTTCGCGCCTTCGGCCTCGCGGTTGCGCTCGTGCGCGGATTCGCGGGACTCTTGTGTCTTCGCATTCGCCTTCGAACCATTGTGCTCTTCTGCGCTCTTCGAGCGATTGTGCTCCTCTGCCGCAGAGGGGTGCCCCTTTTCTTCGGCTGCCTGGTGGCGATCGCTGCCCTTCTCCTCGCGAGCTGCGCCTTGCGCGCGTTCTTCGTGGGTTCGCTCTTGAGCTCCGTGCGCCCGCTCCTCGGCGGCCTTCCGGCCATGTTCCGCAGCACCCTTGGCCGGCTGCTCGGTTCGCTTCGGTTCGTCTTTCCGCTCTGACGGGGCCTGCGCGTACGCCAGGCCCGAGGCCAGCATCAGCCCAACGGCAGCGGTGGATAGCATCAAATGTCTACGCATGTCGTCTCCTCCAATGTTCGAAATTGAATGAGCGAACGTGCAGGGGCCGCGGAAGTTCCGCAGG